>NZ_JADOUF010000001.1:7200000-7800000 GCF_015751905.1 Longispora fulva | reverse complement strand
CGCCGACCGGCGCAACGTGTGCCCGCCCACCCAATCCAGTTCAGACCCCGAGTAGCCGACCGCGCGGGCGGCGGCCTTGACCGCCTTACCGATCCCAGCCCGCCCTAGCGGCGCAGCAGGGTCGACCGGCCACCCGGGAGTCATCTTGGTAGCCCCCGGCACTCCGCGCAGCCCACGGGGCATCTGAGGCGATCCCAGGGTTAGGCGCGCCGGCAGCAGGTACCAGCCCGGCGACAGCTTGGTCACGCCCATCGCCCGCTTGTACCACTGGAAGTAGTCGACCAGCTCGTCGCGCAGCTCGGCACACATCGGCATCGTCAACCGCTGGTGAGTCTTCTCGACGAGTAGCTCAATCTCCAGCCGCGCGAAATCGACACTCTCGACCCGGAGCATCGCAGCCTCAGCGGGCCGGCAACCCAGGTAGGAGCCCAGCGCGCACGCCATCCGTTCGACCGGATGCCGAGCCCCGGCGGCGGCGAACACCTCGGGCAGACGAACGGCGGGAATTTGAAGCATCTTGCGGGCGGTTGTCTTCTTCGAGTATTTCAACTCGGCGACCGGATTGAAGCTCGGCGACACATACGACCGAGACGACCGCATCCACTCGATGAACATGCCCAGCGACGCGCGGTCGCTGTTCAGGCTGCGCTGCGACTTACCCTTTCGCCGCCCGCCGAGATGCGCGTCGCCCTGTTCGAGATCCTGCAAACACAGATCAACGTGACGAACCGACAAGTCAGTCGAGCTGATGTTCGCCGCAACGACCAGCAACCGCGACAGGGTGTACCGGCGGTGGCGCTGCGTCGATGCCGCGAGTCGAGAGAACAAGCTCGACGACGTGTACTCGTCGATCGCCTCGGCGAGGGGGATGGAGTAGATCACTGGTACTGCCCTCCGGGTGACATACTCCCGCGCCATCCTGGCCCCCGCTTCCCTATTCAGTTGGATAACCACCCACCTCACACTACATCTAGTACAGATGCTCTAGATCATCACTAGATCTAGTAGTGCGTGGTTGTGTGGACAACCACCCGGCCTGTGGACAACCCTCAGCAGGTCAGTGCCAAAGCACCCTCAGACGTGTGCTGACACCTCGCGCACACCGCGACCAGGGCTCCCCGTTCGGCTACGCGGCAAGCTGTTCTCCGCCGTCGAGGTCGATGTGCACGGCGATGCCTTCGAGTGCCAGCGGCGGAGGATTCGACGACGGCCCAGCAATCCGGCCAGCGACGTGGCCAGCGTTGTCACCGGCGATCCGGCCGGCACGCCCGGGGCCGAACCGGTCACCATCGGCGGACACCGCCCCTGTCAGACCCCGCGCCCCGGGCCGGCGTGCCGTGCAGCCCTCAGCCGGGGCAGGATCGCCATCGCCGACGGCGTCAGCGGGCTCGGCAGTTCACCCAGGTCATACCACTGGACGGTGGAGATCTCGACCCGGTCGGGCACCGAGGGCACACCCTCCACCGACTCCGCGACGAACGCGTGCGCCCGGAAGCGCGCCCCGCCCGGATAGACCAGGTCATCGACGGAGACCCGGTCGCCGACGGTCACCGTCAGCCCGGTCTCCTCGAGAACCTCACGGACCGCCGCCTGCGCCAGCGTCTCGCCCGGCTCGACCTTGCCACCGGGCAACCCGAAGAACCGCGGGCCGTAGTTCTGATGGACCAGCAGCACCCGCTCGGCGCTGTCCCTGACGATCACCACGGCCGTATCCCACATGACCGCCATTCTCCGGAACCACCAGCCGGTCTGTCCGACCCGTCACCGGACAAAACCCGCCGGCCCACCATCCGGGCCGCTGCGAGCCCCCTGCTCAGGCCCAGCCCCAAACGCACAACCTGATCCCGGACGGCCCCGAACCTAAACCCACGACTACGCCCCGGTACGCCAGCGCCCAGACGCAGAACGACCCGGACCAAAGGCCCGGGTCGCCACACCACCCAACAGCTAGATCTCACTAGGCAGAGAGATATCCGGCTTCTCCAGCTCCTCGATGTTCACGTCCTTGAACGTGACCACCCGGACATTCTTCACGAACCGCGCCGGCCGGTACATGTCCCAGACCCACGCGTCCTGCATCTCCACCTCGAAGTACACCTCGCCGTCGCCGTTGCGCACCCGCAGGTCGACCTGGTTGGCGAGGTAGAAGCGGCGCTCGGTCTCCACGACGTAGGAGAACTGGCGGACGATGTCGCGGTACTCCCGGTAGAGCTGCAGCTCCATCTCGGTCTCGTACTTCTCGAGATCCTCAGCACTCATCGTCCACCGCCGTCCATGCCGACATTCTCACTCACGTAGCCCCCTGATCGCGCGTCGACCCCCGACGCCACGCCGATCGTGGCACCGTTTAGGCGCTAACGTAACTTTTGTCCGATACCCGGGCCACGTTCGCGTAGGAGCGTCGGTGCTCCGGACACGGCCCGTGGCGTTCGAGTGCCGCCGTGTGCACCGGGGTCACGTAGCCCTTGTGCACCCCGAAACCGTACTCCGGGAACCGGGAGTCGAGGTCGACCATGATCCGGTCCCGGGTGACCTTCGCCAGCACGCTCGCCGCCGCGACGCACGCGGCCACCTGGTCGCCCTTCCAGACCGCCAGCCCGGGGATCCCCGTGCCGTCCACCCGGAAGCCGTCGGTCAGCGCGTAGTCCGGCCGCAGGTCCAGGCCCGCGATCGCGCGGCGCAGGCCGGCGATGTTGCAGACGTGCAGGCCGTAGCGGTCGATGTCGGCGGGCTCGATGATCACGACGGCGTAGGACACGGCGTGGGCGAGCACCTCGTCGAACACTCGGTCGCGGGCGGCGGGGGTCAGCAGCTTCGAGTCGGCCAGGCCGGGCACGGGGGTGCCGCCGAGGACCGCCGCAGCGGCCACCAGCGGGCCCGCGCAGGCACCGCGGCCGGCCTCGTCGGCCCCCGCGACCGCCGCGAAACCGCGGCGGTGCAGGGCCTTCTCGAGGGCGTAGAGCCCGCCGTCGCGGCGGATGACCCCACGGGCTGGAGACATCATGACGGCGGGTCGGACACCTTGTCGTAGGAGTCGGGCACGGACAACCACCTCGCTCTGTCGAACGGCCAGAACAGGACGAAGGCCCTGCCGACCACCGAGTCCACGGAGATCGTGGCCGTCGTCGCGTCGTGGCTGCTGCGCACGTAGTGCTCGCGGGAGTCGCCGGAGTGATAGCGGTGGTCGCCCATCACCCACAGTCTGTCCTTCGGCACGACCACGTCGAACGGGTCCGGGCTGGAGTCGCGCTCGACTCCCGGCTGGTCGTAGACGTAGGACGACTCATCCAGCGGCACGCCGTTGATCATGATCTGGTTCTTGTCGTTGCAGCACACGACATGGTCGCCGCCGACCCCGATGACGCGCTTGATGAAGTCCTTCTCGTCCGGATTGCTCCGCCAGCCCTGCGGGGCCTCGAAGACGATCACCTCGCCGCGGTGCGGGGAACGGAAGTCGTAGACCAGCTTGTTGACCAGGACGCGGTCGTCCTTGACGAGAGTCATCTCCATCGACTCGGACGGGATGTAGAACGTCTGGAGCACGAAGCCGCGCACCAGCAGGGCCACGACCACGGCCACCACCAGGAGGAACGGCAGCTCGCGCCAGAACGATCCAGAACTCTTCTTACTGGTCTCCTCGGCAATCACCAAGGGAGCCTACGTCCCCGACGCCGTGCTGTGTGCACCGACACCGCCATGCTCGGAATTAACAGACCCATACCCAAGGGAGCCATGGCCACCCGACGTGGTTCCAACCGGAGGGCGTTCAACTTCGGTACCTCGGAAAAGGTCTTCGGCACAGACAGCGAATCCCACCGGCCCACCGGCCACGCGATCACGAACGCCCTGCCAATGATCTTGTCGATCGGCACCTGCCCGTTACATCGGGAGTCCTGCGACACGCCCCGGTGATCGCCCATCACGAACACGTGCCCGGGCTGCACGGTCAGTTTGACGAACTTGCGGGCCCTGCACTCCTGGCCGGGGATCGGATCCTGCAGCGGCGAGTTGTCCGCGACGTAGGGCTCGTCGAGGCCCTTGCCGTTCACCGTGACCCGGCCCTCGGCGTCGCAGCAGGCGACGACGTCCCCCGGTACCCCGATGATGCGTTTGATGAAGTCCTTCTCGCTGGGCTCGCTGAACCCGACGAGGTCGCCGAACCCGCGCCCGATCCGACCGAACAGACCTGACGAGGTCGGCGCCGGCACCACCTCGGGGGCCCACTTGTCCGTGCCCCGGAAGACCACGACCTCGCCCCGCTCCGGCTGCCACAGGTCGTAGACGACCTTGTTGACGAGCACCCGGTCGCCGATCTGCAGCGTCGGCTCCATCGAGCCGGACGGGATGAAGAACGCCTGCACCAGGAACGTGCGCAGCAGGACGGCCATGCAGAACGCGATGATCAGGAGCAGGGGCATCTCCTGCCACCACGGCATCTGCTGCCGCCGCTCCTTGATCCGTTGTCTGATGCTGGCACGGCGATCGCCCCCGGGTTCACGTGAACCACGGGGGCGATCAAACGGTCGTTCGGGCTCCCTCACGGGAGAGAGCCTATGTCAGACGATCTCGAAGCGGTTAGCTGACCGGCTTCGGGTCGCGACGCTCCTTGATCTTGGCCTTCTTGCCGCGCAGCTCGCGCAGGTAGTAGAGCTTGGCCCGACGGACGGCACCGTAGGTGACGACCTCGATCTTGTCGATCACCGGGCTGTTGACCGGCAGGGTCCGCTCGACGCCGACGCCGAAGCTGACCTTGCGGATGATGAAGGTCTCCCGCAGGCCGGCGCCCTGGCGGGCGATCACGACGCCCTGGAAGGCCTGGACCCGGGAACGGTTGCCCTCAACGACCCGAACAGACACCTTGAGCGTGTCGCCGGCGCGGAAGTGCGGGATGTCAGTCCGCTGAGACTGGGCGTCTAGGGTGTCCAGCGTGTTCATCGCTGCTGCTTCCCTCGTGCTCAAGGCGCGCATAGGCGCGCGGGTCGGTCAATACGGTTTGGGGCTGCCAGAAGCAACCCCACTACTCTGCCACATCCTGGGCTGATACCTGAAATCCGGCCTCGGACAAGGTGGCGAGATCACGCTTGTCAAGCGTGTCGTAACACTGTTTCAGCAGGTCAGGCCGCTGCTGTGCCGTACGTAACAGCGCTTGGTCACGCCGCCATCGAGCAATTTTCGCATGATCCCCCGAACGGAGAATCTCCGGGACCCCATGCCCGCGCCATTCGGCCGGTTTCGTGTACATCGGCGCCTCTAGCAGGCCGGCGGCGTGCGACTCCTCCAGCAGCGAGTCCGCGTTGCCCAGCACGCCCGGCAGCAGCCGCGTGACGGCCTCCAGGACCACCAGGACGGCCACCTCGCCCCCGAACAGCACGTAGTCGCCCAGGGACACCTCCTGGACCCGGCAGACCCCGCTCGCGTGCGACAACACCCGCTGGTCGATGCCCTCGTAGCGCCCGCAGGCGAAGACGAGATGCTCCTCGAGAGCGAGCTCGTGCGCCATCGCCTGGTCGAACCGCCGCCCGGCCGGGCTCGGCACGAGCAACAGACTGGACGGGGTCAGCACCGTGTCCAACGCCTGGCCCCACGGCTCCGGGCGCATCACCATGCCGGGGCCGCCGCCGTAGGGCGTGTCGTCCACCGTGCGGTGCACGTCGTGGGTGAAGTCCCGCAGGTCCGTGGCGCGCAGGTCCAGCGCGCCGGTGCCCCGGGCCTTGCCGATCAGGGACAGCTCCAGCGGGGCCAGATAGTCCGGGAAGATCGTGAAGACGTCGACTCTCACAGGTCGAACAGCCCGCCGGGCGGGGTCACCACGACCTTGCCGCCGGCCACGTCGACCTCCGGCACGATCGAGGCCACGAACGGCACCAGCGCGTCGTGGGTGCCCGGACGGCGGACCACGAGCTGGTCGTGCGCCGGGCCGTGGATGACCCGGCTGACCTCGCCGATCTTCTCGCCGTCGACCATCACGGCGAGCCCGACCAGCTGGTGGTCGTGGAACTCGTCCGGGTCGTCGATCTCCGGCAGGTCCTCGACCTCGACGCCGAGGAACACGCCCCGGAGGCTGTCGGCCGTGTCGCGGTCGTTGACCTCCTCCAGCGCGAGGAGCAGGCGGGCCTTGCCGGCCGTGGTGTGCTGCCGCGCGTACTCCAGCGTCAGCGGGCCGCGGGCCACGGGGTCGGTGGTGAACACCGTGCCGGGCACGAAGCGATCCTGGGGGTCGTCCGTGCGGAGCTCCGCGACGACCTCGCCACGGATCCCGTGCGGACGGATGATCCGCCCCACAATCAACAACATCGCCTGAACTCCTGCCACAAAAAGAGAAGTGGCGCCGGGCTGACACCCGACGCCACCTTGAATTTCCCTAGTACGCGTCGACGATCTCGACCCGGACCCCACGGCCACCGATCGAGCCGACGACGGTGCGCAGCGCGCGGGCGGTGCGCCCACCCCGGCCGATCACCGTGCCCAGGTCGTCGGGGTGCACCCGGATCTCCAGGCGCGCACCGCGCCGGGAGTCGACCATCCGCACCCTGACGTCGTCAGTGTGCTCGACGATGCCCTTGACCAGGTGCTCCAGCGCGGGGCGGAGCACTTCAGGCGTCCGCGCCTGCGTCCGCAACAACGGCCTGCTCCTCGGTCTTGGTCTCAGCCTCGACGGCCGGGGCGGCCTCGGCCTTGGGGGCCTCGGTCTTCTCGGCGGCCTTCTTGGCCGGCTTCTTCTCAGCCTTCGGGGCCTCGGCGAGACCGGCGGCGACCTTCGACTCCGCCTCGTACGCGGCCTTCTTGTCGGCGCGCGGGGCGGCGACCTTCAGCGGCGCGGGGGCCTCGAGACCCTTGAACTTCTGCCAGTCGCCGGTGAGCTTCAGCAGCGCCAGGACGGGCTCGCTCGGCTGCGCGCCGACACCCAGCCAGTACTGCGCCCGCTCGGAGTTGACCTCGATCAGCGAGGGCTCCTCCTTCGGGTGGTAGATGCCGAGGAACTCGATCGCCTTGCCGTCGCGCTTGGTGCGCGAGTCGGCGACGACGATGCGGTACTGCGGGTTGCGGATCTTGCCCATCCGCAGAAGACGAATCTTTGTAGCCACGGTAGAACTGCTCCTGAGCGGTAGCTTCGGTTGAGTGGCTTCGCGCCCGTGGGGTTGGGCGCTGGCTCCTCGGGTGGACTGCCGCCGTGCCGGGGTTAGAGGGCGCCGACACGACAGTGTTACCAGCCGACCATTCTGCCAGACTCCCCCGGGTTTCACTCCATCGGGCAGCCCCTGGCCGCCGGGTGGGCGTCGTCGAGCGTGCCACACTGCCATTCCAGCGTGGGCCTGGGTTGCCCGACCTGGGCGAGCATGACAAGAACAACCTTGTTTCTGGGCACTTGTCCGGTAGCGGCGTGCGAGTAGTCGATCAGGCCACTCGCGCCCACGAAGGGCCTGGGGTCCCCGATCCGCCAGATCCCCCACCGCACCTCCCCCGGGCTGACCGGGATCCGCGCGCCCCGCTCCTGGATCCGGGACACCGCCTGCGCGACGACCATCACCGCGTCGCGGCCGATCAGCGCCCGGCCGTCGAGCGCGTCGTCGCACTGCCGGGCGAACAGTTCCTGGTAGAGCTGGTAGAACCGGGCCGGCTGGCAGCCCGTGGGCCCGCCGCCGGCCGCCAGCGCCGCGCTGCTCGCGAACGACAGGTAGCGCAGCTCGACGTTCGGGAAGCCGACCAGCTTGCCGTCCAGGACGAACCGGGTCGCGTCGTCCCCGGCCAGGATCCGGACCCGCTTCGACGGACAGCTCTGCGACAGGCCGCTGAGGAACTCGCTCAGCTCCGCCTCCCGGCCGGCGAAGAACGGCAGGCTGTCGCTGCCACAGGCGTCGATCCCGCGCTGGGCGGCCGTGGGCAGGGGCAGGGCCGGGGCGGCCTCCGTGCGGTAGCGGCCCTGGCCGGGCAGCTCCACCGCGAGCCCGGCCTTGGCGAACGCCTCCTCCGCGTCGTGGGCCAGGTTGGAGCTGTAGGAGTCGTCGGGGTCGCCGGACGCGTACACCCGGATGGTCGTCGCGTCGAGTCTCGTTCTCGCGAAGGCCGCCGCGACCGCCGCCTCGCGCAGGTTGGCCGGCCCGACCTGGTGGTAGAGCGGGTACAGGCCCGGCAGTTCGTCGTCGGAGGTCACGCTGCCGACCATCGGCAGGCCGGCGGCCTGGAGCCGGCCCATCGCGACCCGGGTCGGGGCCAGGCTCTGGCCCATGCCGGTGACGGCCACCACCCCGGGGCGGGCGGCGACCAGGTCGGCGACGAGGGGGGCCTGGCCCATCCGGTACCCGGCGTTGGCGATCAGGACCCGGATCGGGGTCCCCGACTCCACGAGTTCGCGCTGGGCGACCGCGACGCCCTCCAACTCCTCGCGCGCGCCCCTGAGCAGGGCCCCGCTGGGGCTGGCCACGGAGATCGCCGTCATGTGCGCGATCGTCACGTAGGGCCGGCCGCTGCCGGTGATCTCGGCGTTGCGGGCGCCGATCGTGGCCTGCACGGCGCGGAGCCGGTCCGCCTCCGCCCGCCGGACCCCCAGGTCCGACTGCGCGCGCCCCTGCGACAGATCAAGATCATTCACAAAGGGGTACGTCCCGTCCGACACCCCCACGCACTCGCGCCCCACCGTGAGCACGTCGACCCCGGCCACCGGCCCGGCCAGCCCGCAGTGCTCCGCGGACCAGGTCCGCCGGTCGCGCAGCCAGGAGCCGCCGACCCCGCCGATCAGCACCACCGCCAGCACCCCGGCGACGGTCGGCCACACCCAGCCGGGCCACAGCCGGCGTTCCCGCAGCGTGAAGGGCACCTCTGCCGTGGGCACGGTCGCGTCGGGCACCACGAGGGTCTCGATCTCGTGCCCGTCCACGCCGTTGTCGAGCTGCTGGCGGAGCGCCGGCGCACCGATCGCCAGGTCGCCGGCCGGGCCGTCCGGCGGGCCGGCGTCCGCGACGAGCAGCAGCAGCGGGTCGGCGGGGACGGCCCGGCGCTCCTCCAACAGGGCACGCAGCAGCCGGGGCCCGACCGGTGCGGCCGTCAGGTCGTCGATCAGCAGGGCGACCGGCCGGCGCCGCCACCGGGGCCGGGTCCAGCCGGCCAGCCGGTGGGTGGACGCGGCGGTCAGGTCGGCGAGGAACGCCGCGACCAGCAACTGTTCGACCTGGACCGGGTGCCGCTCCACGTGCCGGGCGTTGCCGAGCTGCCGACTGAAGCCGGTCAGGCCCGCCGCCCCGGCCGGGTTCAGGTACGGCTGGGTGGTCAGCCACCGGGCATGCCTGCCGAACCGGGACACCAGCGCGGCGGCGAGCGCGGTCGCCGGGGTGATCAGGGCCCCGACCAGGACCTTCAGCCACTCCTTCGGCACGGCCTCCTTCGCCTGGTCCACCGCGCCCAGCCACCGGACCAGCCTGCGCCGGAGCCGGTCCCGGTTCGCCGCGTCGGCCGTCCCGTCCCGGGGCAGCGGCTGCAGCAGGTACTCCACCAGCTGGTGCCGGCGGAACCGCAACCGGCCGCCCGAGGCCCGCGCCCCGGCCAGCAGTTCCACGATGTGCGCGAGCACGGCGCGCAGGTCGTCGCCGTCGGCGGCCGTGAGCTGCAGCCGCGCGGTCGGGATCCGGCCGGAGAACCGCAGCTTGACCCGGTCGAGCAGGTCGGCGTTCGCCGGGCCCCGGACGAGGTGCACGACGGGCATCCGCCGCCGCCACCGGCGCCAGCGCAGGTTGGGCGGCGGCGCGGACAGGCTGCCTAGCAGGTCCATCAGCTCGGCGGCGCCTTCGAAGGCCGGGAGCGTGTCGCGCCGTGTCGTCATGGATCCATGATGGACGATGCGGGGCGCTGTCAGTGGTCGGGCGGTGACGGACGGCCGCTTGCTGCCAGCCCCTACCCGCGAAACGGCCGCCCCGGGTGGGGCGGCCGTCGTCGTGGAACGGGGGTCAGTGCCGGACGACCAGGCGCGCCGCGCGCCCCTGCTCGCCGGAGGCCCAGGTGTACTGGCCGTCCGCCGTCGACACCGCGTCGAAGCTGCCGGCGTCGAACGCCTTCCACGTGATCCCGTCGAAGGAGTAGTCGCTGCCCGTGGGGCCGACGGCGATGTACTCCTCACCCGTCCACACCGCGCCCGAGCGGTAGCCCTTCGGCGCGGTGTCGGTGACCTCCGTCCACGTCGCGCCGCCGTCGTGCGTCACGGCCAGCAGCTGGCCGGCCCGGTTCGGCTCGGCGAAGTCGCCGCCGATCGCGATGCCCTCCGTCGCGGTGCGGAACGCCACGGAGAAGATGCCGGCCGACGGGATGCTGCGCAGCGGGGTGTTCGCCACGGTCCAGGTGCGCCCCTGGTCGGTCGAGTGGAAGACCCGGGCGAACTCGGCGCCGCCGGTGGCCATCCAGTAGTCGTCGCCCCGGGCCACGAGGCAGGTGCCCGACGCGGCGAACCCGCCCTCGCCCGGCAGCGCAGCCGGCATCCCGGCCGGGTCGACCACGGCCCACGACCGGCCGCCGTCGGAGGTCGAGATGATCCGGAACGTGCCGTCCACCGGGTCGGACATCGCCAGGCCGTGCTGGCGGTCACCGAAGGCGACGCAGTCGTAGAACGCGTTCTCGTCGGCGTTCTGGAAGGACTTCGTCCAGGTCTTGCCGGCGTCCGAGGTCACGTACACCCGGGAGTCCTGGCCGGGGCCGATCGACAGCGCCACTGCGTTGCGCGCGTCGAACGCCTCGATGTCGCGGAACTGCAGGGCGTCCACCCCGGCGGGGCCGACCGACTGCCAGGTGTGCCCGGCGTCGACGGTGCGCAGGATCTTGCCCTGCGAGCCGGAGGCCCAGGCGATGTGGGAGTTCACGGCCGCCAGGCCGCGCAACCGCGACGTCGTCGGGGTGGAGTTCATCTCCCAGGCGTAGCTGCGGTGGGGTGCGGCTTCAGCGGCCACACCGGATGCGAGAACCATGCTGACTCCGGCTGCGGCGGTCACGACGATCTTCTTCATCATGCAATCGGAAAGTACTCTAAGGACGGAGGTCGGTCCACGTTCCGTCGAACGGGAACTCGCCCGCCTCGATCAGTTTCACGACCCGGTTCCCTTCCGCCCGGATCTCGGCGGCCTCCTCAGCCGACCAGAACCGGGGGTCGCCCGTCTTCGCTGCGAAGGACTCCTCGTCCTTCCACGACCAGGTGCGGTCCGGCTCCACCCAGATGTCGAGCTCCTGGTCCACGACCTGCGAGCCGTCGGGGCTGCGGGTCTCCAGGTTGACGTACCAGCCGGCGAACGCGCCGTCCGCCTCGAAGAACCACCACACCGCGTGGTTCGCGCCGTGCGGCTGGAAGATCAGCACGCCGTTGCCGAACCAGACGTCGTCCTCCAACGGGAAGCCGCCCTCGGGCCACTCGTCGCGGGGGATGTCCCGCAGCGAGCGCTCCGTGCGGGTCCGCTTCACCGGGGTGCCTCCGGCGAGGGCGACCAGTGGGCCGCGTTCGTCGTCGAGCACCGGGCGGACGGGCAGGATCTGGCAGAGGGCGCTGCCGAAGTACAGGTTGATCTCCGTGGGCATCGGACCACCATAACCAGAAGGGCTAGTGGTGGGACCCGCTGAGGACGACGATGCGCGCGTTGCGGAGAACCCGGCATACAACACCGGTATGCCGGAACCTCCGCGCCTCCGCCTCGACGCCCTCAGCGGGCCAAGACGTCAGATCAAAAGCCAGATCAAGATCATCATTTGTTACGGTGGGGTGTCACCGGCGTGCGACCACCCCGTCGTGGCTGGTTTGCCCAGTAAGGCTGGGCCCCACCCACTAGTAGGAGCGCGCCAGATACGCAATCAAGCCGGGCTCGTCCTGGCTGAGCGGGACGCCGCCGTCCTCGCGGACCAGGCACCGCACGCTGACCGCCGACTGGTTGGCCTTCGCCTCGCCGTCCACGCCGACCTTGTCCCACGCGATCCGGGCGAACCCGGAACCGGCGACCTCGATCGCCTCGTCCAGGGTCGCCGCGTCGGTGGTCTTCGCCGCGCGGGCCACGACGGCCTGGTCGTAGAGCGCCTTCTGGTCGGCCTCGAGCGCGTCGAGCACGGCCTTGGTCACGCCGTCCACGGACACCGGGGTCTTCGAGCCGTCGGTGCGCCGGGCGATGGTCACGTTGCCCTCGGCGATGTCGCGCGGGCCGATCTCGATCCGGATCGGGTAGCCCTTGAGCTCCGCGTCCACGGCGCGCCGGCCGAACGGGGTGTCGGTCCGGTCGTTGACCTGCACCCGGACCCCGGCGGCGCGCAGCTCGGCGAGCACCCGGTCGGTGGCCTCGGCCACGCCGTCGCCGTCCTTGACCACCATGACGTACGCCTGGATCGGGGCCAGCTTCGGCGGCACCCGCAGCCCGTTGTCGTCGCCGTGCACCATGATCAGGCCGCCGACCATCCGGGTGGACACGCCCCACGAGGTCGTCCACGCGAACTGCTGGCCGCCCTCCTTCGCGGAGAAGGAGATGTCGAACGCCTTGGCGAAGTTCTGGCCGAGCTCGTGGCTCGTGCCCATCTGCAGCGCCTTGCCGTCCCCGGTCTGGGCTTCCAGGGTGTACGTGCTGGTCGCGCCAGCGAACCGCTCCCGGTTCGTCTTGCGGCCCACGGTCACCGGGATGGCGAGCACGTTGACCATGAAGTCCTCGTACACCTCGTGCAGGATCCGGCGCGCGTAGTCGCGGGCGTCCTGCTCGTCGGCGTGCGCGGTGTGACCCTCCTGCCAGAGGAACTCGCTGGTGCGGAGGAACACCCGGGGGCGCATCTCCCAACGGACCACGTTCGCCCACTGGTTGAGCAGCAGCGGCAGGTCCCGGTAGGACTGGGTCCACTTGGCCATGAACTCGCCGATGACCGTCTCGGACGTCGGCCGGACCACGACCGGCTCCTCGAGCTTCTTGCCGCCACCGTGCGTGACGACGGCCAGCTCGGGGCTGAAGCCCTCGACGTGCTCGGCCTCACGCTTGAGGTAGCTCTCGGGGATGAACAGCGGGAAGTACGCGTTCTCCGCGCCGGTCGCCTTGATCCGGGCGTCGAGGTCGGAGACCATCCGCTCCCAGATCGCGTAACCGGTCGGGCGGATCACCATCGTCCCGCGCACCGGCCCGTTGTCGGCCATCTCGGCCTTGGAGATCAGATCCTGGTACCAGCGGGGAAAGTCTTCCGCCCGGGGAGTGAGCACACGCGCCATGGGCACCGATCCTAGTCGCGGGCCCGGAACGCCGCCCGCCGGCCCTTTTTCAACTACTTATAACCGATAAAGGGTACTAAGCGGAGAATGATCCGTACACTCGGGCCCGAGAGGCACCCAATTCGGTACGGGAAGTTGCATACCTCGCGCAGCCCCGCACACATGCTCCGAGGAGAACAATGAGGACACGCACGTCCATCCTTTCCACCCCCGCCACAGTGGCCGGCACCGTCGGACTGCTCGCGGCCCTGGTCGCGTTCGCGGTCACGACCGGCACCGCCCAGGCCGAGGCACCCGTCGAGTCCGCGCCCCAGGCGGCCGCGCCCGTGGCCGCCGCCCCGATCGAGCTCGCCGCGCCCGGGGTCAGGGCCGCGCCGATCGTCGCGCTCAACCCGACCAGCAAGGACTTCGGCGGCCAGGCCATCGGCACGACCAGCGCCACCCAGACGTTCACGGTCACCAACACCGGCAACGCCCCGTACAACATCACCGCGGTGACGATCGGCGGGACCAACGCCGGTGACTTCCTGATGAGCGACGACATGTGCACCGGGATGTCGGTGCCCGGCCCGGCCGGTAGCTGCACCGTCAAGGTCGCGTTCAAGCCCACCGCCGGCGGACCGCGCACGGGGACACTCACGGTCACCGACCAGTCGCCGGCCGAGCACATCCGGACGGCGACCCTGAAGGGGTGGGGCAAGGTGAAGATGACGCACTCTCCGTCGCCGTCCCCGTCATCCTCCCCGTCGCCCTCGCCGTCTCCTTCGCCGAGCGTGACCGCCTCGCCGAGCGCGCCGGTGTCCACGCCGCCGACCACGCCGGAGCTGCCGGTGACCGGTGGAGGCCCGTTGGTGCCGACGCTGCTGGGGGTGGCCGGGTTCCTGCTGGTCACCGGGTTCGCGTTGCGGCGGCTGACGAAGGCACGCAAGGCGGCGTAGGTCGGATTCGCCGGCGGGGCGGGGGCGGTTGGGGGTCCCTGCCTCGCTGGTGAGGTCGGAGATTCGGGGAGGGCGCCGGTGACGGCGCCCTCCCCGGACGCGTTCGGGGCCGTCATCGGGCCGGGCCCGATGACGGCCGCTTCGGGCTGAGCCGCCCCGTCGGGCCGAGGGTCGCACCGTGTGGCTGAGCGGCCCGGAAGGGGGCGCTGTGGCGGCGGTGCGGAGCGCCGCCGCTACAGGAGGACCCTGCCCCGCAGAATGATGCGTCGCGGCTCGCGGACCGTGGACAGGTCGCGGCGGGGGTCGGTCGGGTACACCACCAGGTCGGCCAGGCCGCCCTCCACCAGGCCGGGGAAGCCCAGCCACTCGCGCGCCTTCCACGACGCGGCCGCGAGCACGTCGACGGCGCTCATCCCCGCGCGTTCGTGCAGGAGCAGCATCTCCTCGGCGGCCAGCCCGTGGCTGATCCCGCCGCCGGCGTCGGTGCCGATGAAGATCTGGACGCCGGCCTCGTACGCCGAGGCGACCACCGAGGGGAAGTCGCGCTGGAGGCGGCGCATGTGCGCGGCGTACACCGGGAACTTGCCGTCGGCCTGGCGGGCGATCCCCTCGAACGTCTCAATGTTGATCATGGTGGGGGTCAGGGTGGTACCCCGGGCCGCCATCTTCGCGATCAGGTCCAGGGACAGCCCGGTGCCGTGCTCCACCGAGTCCACCCCGGCGTCCACCAGGATCTCCACGGCCTTCTCGTCGAAGGTGTGCACCGCGACCCGGGCCCCGGCCGCGTGCGCCTCGGCGACGGCCGCCCGCATCACGTCCGCGTCCCAGGAGGGGGCCAGGTCGCCGGTCTCGCGGAGGATCCAGTCCCCGACGATCTTCACCCAGCCGTTGCCGGCCGCCGCCTGCTTGCGCACCCCGGCCAGCAGGGTGTCGGCCTCGTGCTCCTCGCCGACGCCCCGCAGGTAGCGCTTGACGGGGGCCAGGTGCTGGCCGGCACGGGCCAGGCGGGGCATGTCCTCGGCGTCGTCCAGCTCGGCGTACGGGAACGGCGAGCCCGCGTCCCGGATCGCCAGCACCCCGGCGTCGCGGTCGATCGCGGCGAGGCCGCGCGCCTCTTCGAGGGAGCCGACCGGGCCGCCACCGGGGCGGATGCCCGGGTGGCAGTGCGCGTCGACCAGGCCGGGCAGGATGAAACCGCCGTCGACCACCGTCGTCGCGTCGGGGACCCGCTCGAAGGTGACCCGGTCGCCGACCAGCCACAGGTCGCGGACCTCGTCGTCGGGCAGGACGACACCACGCACATGAAGCGCCATGGCCCCAATCTAGCGGCCACGAACGGGAGAAGGCCCCGGCCGGCGCGCGGCGGGGACCTTCTCACCGTACGAAAAAAGCGTTATTGATCTTTCTTGAACTTGTTGAAGTCGATCTTCGGCAGCTTGAAGCCCTGGTCGGGCAGGCCACCGGCCGGCGGCATCGGGGGCATGCCCGGGGGCAGCGTCGGCATCCCGCCGCGGGCCCGGGCGCCGGACGCGCCGCCGCCCTTCTTCTTCGAGTCCTTGCGCTTGTTCTTCTGCGACTTCGTGAAGCTGGACTTGCCTCCCCGGCCGGGCAGGCCCATCATGCCGCCCATCTGGCGCATCATCTTCTGCGCCTCGGTGAACCGGGTGATCAGCTGGTTGATGTCGGTGACGGACGTGCCGGAGCCGTTCGCGATCCGGGTGCGGCGCGAGGCGTTCAGGAGCTTCGGGTCGGTCCGCTCGCCCGGGGTCATCGACCGGATGATGGCGGTGACCTTGTCGAGGTGCTTGTCGTCGACCTCGGCGATCTGGTCCTTCATCTGGTTCATCCCCGGCATCATCGCCAGGAGGTTGGAGATCGGGCCCATCCGGCGCACCGCGAGCAGCTGGTCGAGGAAGTCCTCGAGGGTGAAGTCCTGACCGCCCATGAGCTTGGCGGTCATCTTCTCCTTCTGCTCCTCGTCGAAGAGCTTCTCGGTCTGCTCGATCAGCGAGAGCATGTCGCCCATGCCGAGGATCCGCGACGCCATCCGGTCCGGGTGGAAGACGTCGAAGTCCTCCAGCTTCTCGCCGGTGGACGCGAACATGATCGGCTGGCCGGTGACCTGGCGGACCGACAGCGCGGCGCCACCGCGGGCGTCGCCGTCCAGCTTGGACAGCACGACGCCGGTGATGCCGACCCCGTCGCGGAACGCCTCGGCCGTGGCCACCGCGTCCTGACCGACCATGGCGTCGATGACGAACAGGACCTCGTCCGGGTTCGTCACGTCGCGGATGGCGGCCGCCTGGGCCATCATCTCCGCGTCGATGCCGAGCCGGCCGGCGGTGTCGACGATGACGATGTCGCGCATGTGCCGTTTGGCGTGCTCGATCGCGTCCTTCGCCACCTGGACCGGGTCTCCGACGCCGCTGCCGACCTCGGGCGCGAAGACCTCGACGCCGGCCCGCTCGCCGAGCACCTGGAGCTGCTGGACGGCGTTGGGCCGCTGGAGGTCGGCGGCGACGAGCATCGGCTGGTGCCCGAGGCCCTTGAGATGCAGGGCGAGCTTGCCGGCCAAGGTCGTCTTACCGGCACCCTGCAGACCGGCCAGCATGATCACCGTCGGCGGCTGCTTGGCGAACTGGAGCCGGCGGCCCTCGCCCCCGAGGACCAGGACCAGCTCCTCGTGGACGATCTTGATGACCTGCTGGGCCGGGTTGAGGGCCTTGGACACCTCAGCGCCCCGGGCCCGCTCCTTGAGCTGGAAGATGAAGGACTTGACCACGGGCAGGGCGACATCCGCCTCGAGCAGCGCCATCCGGATCTCCCGGGCGGTGCGGTCGATGTCGGCGTCACTGAGGCGGCCCTTGCCCTTGAGCTGGGCGAAGATGCCAGAGAGCCGGTCGGAGAGCGTGTCGAACACGTCAGGTCATCCCTTGGTGGTGGTTGAATCCGCGTCGCTCCAGACTACCGGCCCGGTCCAGAAACATTCGGGGCGGTCAAAAGCCGCATCTGGTACCGGCCACCCGCCGGCACTTCCGCTGTGACGTGCCTAATAATGTTCCGATGCGCATCCCGTACGAGCGGTACTTCGATCTGCGCGCCATCCCCCAGGAGGGCATGGCGATGGACTCGTACGAGTACCTGAGTCAGGTCACGGCCTCCGCCGTCGAGAACGCCCCGATCTGGGACGCGCACACCCACCTGGGCACCGACACCGACGGCAAGACCCTCGACGCCGACGGACTGCTCGCCGACCTGGCCAAGTTCGACGTGACCGGGGCCGTGGTGTTCCCGTTCAACGACCCCGACCAGGGCGAGGACTTCCACGTCCCCAACGAGCGGATCTTCGCCGAGTGCGCGCCGCACGCCGACCGGCTGCTGCCGTTCATGCGGCTCAACCCGCACGGGCCGTGGGAGGCGGAGTACGAGCTGTGCCTCGCCCGGGGCCACCGGGGCGTCAAGCTGCACCCGCGCGCCCAGGAGTTCGAGATCGGCTCGGACCTGGTGCGCGGCATATACAAGCGGGCCGCCGACGACGGGCTGCCGGTGCTCGTGCACACCGGCTACGGCATGCCGGCCATCTCGCACGACGTCGCCACCGTCGCCGCGGCGCTCCCGCACCTGAAGCTGATCCTCGGGCACGCGTCGTTCATCGACATGCCCCGGGCGCTGCGGGTGCTCAAGCCGTTCCCGAACGTGTACTTCGAGACCTCGGTCGTCCGGGTCTACGACCTCTTCCAGGTCCTCCGCGAGGTCGACCCGTCCCGGGTGATGTACGGCTCCGACAAGCCCTACTCGTCGAGCACCGTGTCCCTGCAGTCGATGGGCATCATGGCGGCGATGGCCGGGGTGCCGGCCGAGCGGATGCCGGACCTGTTCGGCGGCAACCTGCTGCGCGTGCTGGGTCTCTCCGCGGAGGGCGGCCGGGGATGAGGACCACGATCAAGGGCACCGACGTGCACGACGTCTGCCAGGAGGTCGTCGACCGGGGACTGCACCCGGAGAACGTCGACGTCGACCTCGGCGACGGCCGGGTGCTGCCCCTCGTGCTGGACGACCCGGCGCACTTCACGCTGTACGTCCGGCTCTACTCCCGGGCCCTGGCCGCCCGCAACCTGTTCCTGTCCGGCAACATCCGCCGCACCCTGTGGGAGATCGGCGCGGCTCTGATCGCCGCCGACGAGCCGCCCTGCTTCCTGGAGGGCGTCTACCTCGCCGAGATCCGGCTCGCGCTCGCCAACGCCGAGCAGGCGCTGCGCACCGGGCAGACCAGCGCGCTGCACCACGGGCCGTACGCGTCGATGACGATCGCGGAGAACCTCTGCCTGATGCGGCTGTTCCGCCGCCAACTGCACCCGACGCCCCTCTAGAAAGACCTTTGACGGTTACGGTGGGGCCCGACCCGGCGCGCGACGACCGGCCCCACCGGAACGGCCGGCTCAGCCCCCGACCCGGCCGGTGACCGCCTTCTCCACCTCCACGCGCGAGTACTCCCCCACCAGGTAGAACGCGTCCACCGCCGCCGCGCCGTACGTGGCCACCCGCGCCGTGCGCACGTCAGCCCCCGCCTCGGCGAGCGCCGCCGTGATCCGGTGCAGCAGCCCCGGCGCGTCGGTGGCCCGGACCTCCAGGATCGTGGCGTCCGTCGCGTCGTGGCACCAGCGCAGCCGCACCTCCCCCGCCGGGTCCGCCGGTCGCGGCGGTTCGGGTCCGGCGAGCACCGCCCGGCGGAGCGCGTCGAGGAGCAGGCCGGGGGCCGGCGGGTCGCCGTACCGGGGTCGGACCTCGCACTCGACGAGCGCCCTGGCCCCGACCGGCTCCGGACGTCCGGCGGCGTCCGACCCGGCCGCGAGCCCCACCTGCGCCGGGGACACCGCCACCGTCGCGGCCAGCACGTCCAAGCGGTGCCGGGCCAGGCAGCCGGCCACCGCCGCGAGCAGGCCCGGCCGGTCCGGGGCGAGCACGGACACCAGCCCGTCCCGCCAGGTCACCACCGGCAGCGGGCCGCCGGCGAACCGGGCCGGGTCGGGCAGCCCCGGGGCCGGTACCGGGCCGGAGCCCAGGTAGCCGGCCACCCGGCCGACCAGTTCGGCGACGAGTTTGCCCTTCCAGTCCGACCACGCGCCCGGGCCGGTGGCGGCGGCGTCGGAGAGGGTGAGGGCGTGCAGCAGTTCCAGCTGGTCCACGGTGCCCACGGCTTCGGCGACCGGCGGCAGGGTCGCCGGGTCGGCCAGGTCGCGCCGGGTGGCCACGTCGGCGAGCAGCAGGTGGTGGCGGACCAGGTCGGTGATCACTGCCGTGTCGGCGGCGGACAGCCCGATCCGGGCGCACACCAGCGCGGCCGGGGCGACGCCGGCGACGCAGTGGTCGCACTCCCCCAGGCCCTTGCCCAGGTCGTGCACCAGCGCGCCGAGGACGAGCAGGTCGGGCCTGGTCACCTCGTGCGCGTACCGGGCCGCCGTCGCCGCCGTCTCGATCAGGTGCCGGTCCACGGTGTGCCGGTGCACCGGGTCGTACTGCGGCGCGAACCGCACCCGGCCCCACTCCGGCAGCCACCGGGTCACCAGCCCGGCCCTGTCGCAGGCCTCCCACACGTCGACCAGGGCCGGCCCGGCGCCCAGCAGCGTCAGGAACGCGTTGCGGGCCGACGCCGGCCACGGCTCGGGCAGCGGGGGACAGTGCGCGACGAGCCAGTCCAGGGTGCTGACCGCGATCGGCAGCCGGTGGGTCGCGGCGGCGGCGGCGACCCGCAGCGGCAGCACCGGGTCGGGCCGCAGCGCGCGGGCCAGCCGGACCTCGCCCCCGGACTCGACGACGCCGTCGGCCAGCGGACGCCTCGGCCCCGGCTTCCCCGCCCGGCCCCGCCACCGGTCCACGGCCCGCCAGGCGTCGTCGGCCGCGTACGCCAGCGTGCGGGCGTCCTCGGACACCCGGCGCAGCAGCGCCTCCCGGTCCGGTACCCCCAGAAGGGCCGCGACGGGCTCGCGCAGCTCGGCCAACAGCCGGTCGCACCGCCGGCCCGCCGCGTGGTGCAACGCCTCGCGTGTCTCCCGCAGCCGGGCCGCGGCGGCCCGGGCGGCCGGCCGGGGCGTGTCCGCGATCTGCGCGTAACCGATACCTCGCAGGGTGGTCGCGTCCCGCAGCCCGCCCCTGGCCTCCTTCAGGTCGCCCTCCAGCAGGAACGCCAGCTCGCCCCGGTCCCGCCACCGGGCCTCGGTGACCTCGCGGAGCGCGGCGAGCCGGTGCGCGGCCCGGGACTGCCAACTGCCGACCGCGACGCCCCGCAGCCGGGCGGTCAGCGCCGGATCCCCGGCCAGGTGCCGGGCGTCCAGCAGGCCGAGCGCGGCCTTCACGTCCTGTTCGGCGACGGCCAGCGCCTCCTCGACGGTGCGCACCGCGTGGTCCAGGGGCAGTTTCCGCTCCCAGATCGGGTACCAGACCTGGTCGGCGACCGTGCCGATCCCCGGCCAGCCGTCGTGCAGGAGCAGCAGATCGACATCCGGGTACGGCGGAAGCTCCCGCCGCCCGAGGCCCCCCACCGCGACCAGCGCGACGCCGCCCCCGGGTGGCAGGAGCCCCGCCAACCAGCCGTCGAGAAGCTCGGCCCGCTCCTCGACGGCCGCCCCGGCGATCAGGTCCCGCAGGTCCTGACCGCCGGAGGCCGTGGGCCGCTCAGAGGGCATCGAGGCCGTGCTCGCCGGTGCGGACCCGGACCACGTCCTCGACGGGCGTGACCCAGACCTTGCCGTCGCCGATCCGCCCCGTCCGGGCGGCGGTGACCAGCGCGTCGACCACCTTCGCCGCGTCGAACTCGTCGATCACGACCTCCAGGCGGATCTTCGGCACGAACTCGACGGTGTACTCCGCGCCCCGGTACACCTCGGTGTGGCCCTTCTGCCGGCCGTAGCCCTGCACCTCGCTGACCGTCATACCGGCCACGCCGAGCGCCGCGAGGGCCTCCTTGACCGCCTCCAACTGGTGCGGCTTGATGACCGCGGTGATGAGCTTCATGTTCACTCTGCTCCAACCTTCTCGGCCTCGGGCGCCGCCGCCGTCTTCTCGACCTTGGGGGCCGGCGCGATGCCGGCCAGGGCGAAGGCGCTGCCGCCCCCGGTGGTGCTCAGCTCGTACGCGCTCTCCGCGTGCTCGGCCATGTCGATGCCCGCGGCCTCGGCCTCGGGGCTGAGCCGGAACCCGATCGTCTTGTCGATCGCCCAACCGAGCAGCCAGGTGACCACGAACGAGTACCCGCCGACGGCCGCCACCGCGATCGCCTGCTTGCCGAGCTGGCCGAAGCCGCCGCCGTAGAACACGCCGTTGATGTCGCCCGTGCCGCCCGACAGGGTCGTGGCGAACAGGCCGATCAGCAGGGCGCCCACCGCGCCGCCGACCATGTGCACGCCGACCACGTCGAGGGAGTCGTCGAAGCCCAGCTTGTACTTCAGCCCGATCGCCAGGGCGCACACGACACCGGCGATCAGCCCGATCGCGATGGCCCCGATCGGCTCCACGGTCGAACAGGCCGGCGTGATCGCGACCAGCCCGGCGACCGCGCCGGACGCGCCACCCACGGCGGTCGGCTTGCCGTCGCGCAGCCACTCGACCACGATCCAGCCCAGCAGCGCCGCACCGGTGGCGACCTGGGTGTTCATGAACGCCATCGCGGACAGCCCGTTGGCGGCCAGCGCCGAGCCGGCGTTGAAACCGAACCAGCCGAACCACAGCAGGCCCGCGCCGAGCAGCACCATCGGCACGTTGTGCGGCTTGAAGGACTCCTTCTTCGGCCAGCCGACCCGCTTGCCGAGCACCAGGCACAGCGCCAGGGCCGCGGCGCCGGCGTTGACGTGCACCGCCGTACCGCCGGCGAAGTCGAACGCCTTGAGCTTGCTCAGGATCCAGCCGTCCGCGCCGAACACCCAGTGCGCGACGGGGAAGTACACGATCGTGGCCCACAGGCCCACGAACAGCAGCCACGAGCCGAACTTGGCCCGGTCGGCGATCGCCCCGCTGATCAGGGCCGGCGTGATGATCGCGAACATCAACTGGAAGGCCGCGAACGCCAGAACCGGGATCTTGTGCTCGTCGGCGCCCGTCGAGCCGTCCAGGGCCCCGCGCAGCCCGAGGGCCTCGAAGCCGCCGAACAGGCCCTGGTACTTGTCGGTGGTGAACGCGATGCTGTAGCCGTAGGCCACCCAGAGCACGCTGACGAGTCCCACGGTGGAGAAGCTCATCATCATCATGTTGAGGACGCTCTTGCCTCGGACCAGGCCGCCGTAGAACAGGGCGAGCCCCGGCGTCATCAGCAGCACCAGGGCGGTCGAGGCGAGCACCCAGGCGGTGTCACCCGCGTTGATCGGCGGCATGCGCCGCTCCTCTCGTAGCCAGTCGTCCGGCCCAAGGGGGGCGACACTGCCCTGCTGCCGGCTGGCTGAAGCTAACCGGGCGGGTGTTTCGCGCGCGGAGCCTGATCGGTTTCGACCAGGTGACGTGTTGTTTCCGGAGTGTTACCGGTCTGGACAACCGTCGCGGGACCCACCGCGACGGTCCCGGCCACGGACGGCCGGGACCACGCCAGCGTCAGAACAGCTTCGAGTTGCTGGCCTCGGTGTTGATGTAGTTCTCCCGGGCGAGACCGACCGCGGCGGCGATCTGGCCGAGCACGCCGTTGAGGTCGGTGACCGCGGCATCCCACGCGCGCTGGTGCTCGTCGTAGGCCTCGCGGTCGGCGCCGTCCCACCGCATCTTCTGCAGGCCGGCGCGCAGGGTGTCGAGCTTCTCGTCGATCTGGTGCGACAGCGTCTTCATCTGGCCCTGGGCGTGCTCGAGGGCGGCGTAGTTGACTTCCAGCATCGGTGTGCCTCCCTATCCGCGGTGCGGGCTCAGTGCCTGGTGGATCGCGTCGACGATCTGGGTGTTCCTCTCCTCGTTGGCGTGGTGCTGCGCGCCGGCCTTGTCGAGGAGGTCCGCGATGTCGGAGAGCGCCGTGAGCAGCTTCCTGGCGTCGTCGTCCCAGCGCTGCATGAGGGTCTGGAAGGCCCCGGCGGCGTTGCCCTTCCACGCCCCGCTGAGGTCCTCGACGACGACGCCCTTCAGCCTGCCGAGCAATCCGTCCACCTCAGTGCGGACATCGCGAACATCGGTGGCGCCGCTGTGCAGAGTGCTGTGCTCGACGTTCATGCCTTGCCCTTGACTCATCACACCCCCAGGTGCAAACCAGGGCTGGAACGGATCGCCAGCCGTCTGCCGCCCAGGCTATTCGACACGCGCAACCCCAGAACGGGACCACTTCGACCAAGAGGGATATGACCGAATCGCTACCGCAGCGCGTACTCCAGCATCGGGCGCTCGTGGTCGATCAGCTGCAGGTCCCGCAGGGGGCGGCGGAGGTGGCCCTTGTGGACGATCCGCACGAACGCCGGGTCGCCGGCGCCCGCCATCCGCTGGATACCCTCCACATGGTCCACGATGCGCTTGCGGATGGTGCGGACCAGGCGGTGCCGGTCACGGGGGATCAGCCCGTACGCGTCGGCGAACAGCCGCAGCCGCCGGGGCCGGTCCGGTCGCCGCCAGCCCAGGGTCACCGAGTCGCGGTCGGAGAACAGCGGCACCCAGGTCCACGCCGCGTACGCCACGTCGTAGATCCGCGCGCCCGGCGAGGCCAGGTCGAAGTCGATCAGCGACAGGGTGCCGTCGGGCCGCCAGATCACGTTGTGCGGGGCGGCGTCGTGGTGGCAGACGATCTCGGTGTCCGGCGGCGGCGGGCCGAACGAGCGCCACACGGCCCCGGGCTGCGGCCGGAAGCCGTACTGCGCGTCGTGGAACATCCGCAGCATCGTCGCCACGGTCACCAGCGCCTCGTCGGTGACCCAGTGCTCCTTGAGCGGATACTCCCCGCACTCGCCCTCGGTGAACGACAACACCTCGCGGCCCTGCTCGTCGATGCCGAACGCCTTGGGCGCCCCGGTGAAGCCGACCAGGTCGAGATGGTGCAGCAACGCGTGCACAGCAGGGGTCCACGGCCCGGTGTTGCGGCGCACGGTGTCGCCGATCCGGACGACCGTGGACGTGTTCCCCCCGTAGAGCGGAATCTCCTGCTGCGTCAACGTCAGTCCCCCAGCAGAGCGTCCACGAAGGCGGCCGGCTCGAACGGCGCCAGGTCGTCCGGGCCCTCGCCCAGGCCGACGAGCTTCACCGGGATGCCGAGCTGGCGCTGGACAGCGATCACGATGCCTCCCTTGGCCGTACCGTCGAGCTTCGTCAGCACGACACCCGTGACGTCCACCGCCTCGGTGAACACCCGCGCCTGTGCCAACCCATTCTGACCGGTCGTCGCGTCGAGCACGAGAAGGGTCTCGTCCACGGGCCCGTGCTTCTCGATCACCCGCTTGACCTTGCCCAACTCGTCCATGAGGCCGACCTTGTTCTGGAGCCGGCCGGCGGTGTCGATCAGGACCGTGTCCACGCCGGTGTCGATGCCCCGCTTCACGGCGTCGA
The DNA here is from genome assembly GCF_015751905.1 of Longispora fulva. Taxonomy (NCBI): domain Bacteria; kingdom Bacillati; phylum Actinomycetota; class Actinomycetes; order Micromonosporales; family Micromonosporaceae; genus Longispora; species Longispora fulva. Next base: position 7,775,370 of record NZ_JADOUF010000001.1, on the reverse strand, counting down.
AGGCCACGCTCGCCGGGTCGCCACCCTCGGGCCCGCGGACGATCTCCGCCCCGACCCGGCCGGCCCAGGTGGCCAGCTGCTCGGTGGCGGCGGCCCGGAACGTGTCGGCGGCGCCGAGAAGGACGGTGCGGCCATCGGCGATCAGGACCCGGGAGATCTTTCCGCAGGTCGTGGTCTTGCCGGCCCCGTTGACGCCGACGACGAGGATCACGGCCGGCCGGCCGTCGTGGGCACTCTTCAGCGAACGGTCCAGGTCCGGGTCGAGGGCGGCGGTCAGCTCCTCGGCGAGGAGTCCGCGCAGCTCGGCGGCGGTGCGCGTGCCCAGCACCCGGGTGCGCTCGCGGAGCCGGGCGACGATCACCCCGGTCGCCTCGACCCCCACGTCGGCCGTGATCAGGGTCTCCTCGATCTCGTCCCAGACGTCGTCGTCGAGCTTGTCGCTGGCCAGCAGGGCCAGCAGCCCGCGACCGAGTGTGCTCTGCGAGCGGGCGAGCCGGGCCCGGAGCCGGACGAGCCGACCCGCCGTGGGCTCGGGCCGTTCGACCGTCACCGGCGCGGGAGCGGCTTCGCCGATCTCGGGGGTACGAGTGGGGACCGACCCGGTCTCCGCCGGCTCCTCCGGCGCGATCCGCGGCCGTACGGGCGGCGCCTCGACGGCCCGCCCCGAGCGCCGGGCGACGACCAGTCCCGCGCCGCCCAGCAGCAGCACGACCCCGAGAATGACGGCGTAAACCCACAAGTCCATGGGGAAGATCCTGACAGATGCCCGCCCGGTAGCCGAGGGCTCCTCTGGGCTGGGGCAGGATGGTCACATGTTGGGACGTTCGCCGCTCGCCGGCTTTGTGAACAAAGTAACCCCCCGGGGGAATCTGGTGGGTTACGCCGGCCTGGCGGTCCTGGACACCCTGGCCATCCTCGCCGGGAAGCCGAAGGCCCGCCGGCTGATCAAGCCGGCCCTGATGCCGGTGCTCGCGGCGGCGGTCGCCGCCCCCGACCCGGGGCCCGTCCAGCGGCGGGTGGCCACGGCGCTGACCCTGTCGGCGGCCGGGGACACCGCCCTGCTCGGGAAGAGCCGGCTGGCGTTCCTGTCCGGGGCCGGGGCGTTCGCCGGGGCGCACGTCAACTACCTGGCCGCCGTCAACGGCCTGGGCGACCGGCCGGGCATGCTGCGGTACCGGCCGTGGCTCGCCGCGCCGTACGCGCTCGCGCTCGCCGGCTTCGCCGCCGTGTTGCCGGGGGTCGCGAAACGCACCGGGTGGGGCGAGGCCGTGGCCGGCTTCGGGTACGCGGGGCTGCTCACCGCCGTGGCCGTCAGCACGCTTGACCTGCGCGGACGGCGGGGCGAGGATCCGCGCTGGGACGCCGCGGCGACCCGGGCCGCGACCGGTGGCGCGCTGTTCGTGGTGTCGGACTTCCTGGTCGGGCTGCGGCGGTACCGGCAGGCGGGTGGCGCGGGTGGCCGGGCCGACACGGTGCTGGACGCCGGGGTGATGGTGACGTACACGGCGGCACAGGCGATGCTGGCGCTGGGGTTGACGGAGCTGGCCCGGCAGCAGGACGGGGTCGTGCGGGACTGATCGCGGGTGGCCTTGGCGGGCGGGGCGCTCCGCGCCCCGCCCGCCAAGGCCACCCGACCTCACGGATCACCCCCGGCCCCCGGCAGGATGTGCCGCCGCCCCCAGGCCCAGGAACCTCCGTAACCCTCATAGGGTCTTTCAGGCGTTGACGAGCTCCCGCTCCTCCACGGCCACCGGCAGCACCGTCCCGGGCCGGGTCAGCCGCGATCCCACCGCGATGGCCACCGACACCCCCACCACGATCCACAACGCCGTCCGCAGGCTCGAGTGGTCGGCCGCGAACCCGAGGACGACGGGCCCGAGCAGCAACCCGGTGTACCCCATCGCCCCGACCTGCGCCACGGAGGCGCCGGACTGCGCCCCGCCCACGGTCCCGGCCATCGACATCGTGATCGGGATGACGGTGCAGATCGCGAACCCGACCACGAACAACGCGGTCAGGCCGCCGAACGGGCCGGGGGCGAGAATCAGCCCGACGAGCACGAGCGCGGTGGCCGCCCCGGACCCGACGAGCATGTTCCGGGTCCCGAACCGGTTCCGCAGCCGGTCCCCGAACAGCCGACCGATGATCATGGAGAACTCGAACAGCGGGTAGCCGAGCGCCGCGACCGCCTCGGTCGACCCGAGGTCCCCGGACAGGTACAGCCCCGACCAGTCCGCGATCGACCCCTCGACCAGGAACGCGGCGAACGCCAGCGCCCCGATCAGGTACACGGTGCGCGGCAGCTTCCGCCGCGGCGCGCCACCGGCCACCCGGGCGCCCCGCGCGTCGGGCAGGTACGTGAAGCCGAGCGCGAGGGCCGCGGGCACCCCGACGGCGGCGGCGGCCACCAGCGCCTGGCCGAAGGTCAGGCCGAGCGCGGCGGTGCCGGCCCCGGCCAGGCCGCCGGTGAGCGCGCCGACGCTCCAGCCGGCGTGCATGCCGTTCATGATGGAGCCGCCGTGGGCCTGCTCGACCGTGACGGCCTGGGAGTTCATCCCGATGTCCATCATCCCGAAGACCATGCCGTAGACAACGACGGCCGCGAGCAGGCCGGGATAGTTGGGGGCCGCCGCGACCAGGACCAGCGACAACGCGGTCAGCGGGGTGGCGACCCGCAGCACGGCGTGGCTGCCGAACCGCAGCATCACGGCGCGCATCGACTGCATCGCGACCAGGGCGCCGACGCCCCAGGCGAGCACGGCGAGGCCGACCTGGCCGGCGTCGAGGTGGAACGTGGCGGCCAGCGCGGGGATACGCGTGACCCACACCCCCATCAGGAGACCTGCCAGTGCGAACGTCAGTGTGGTGCCCCAACGGGCGCGGTTGATCATCGTGTACCTCCCTGCACGGGTAGCAGCCGTCACCCACGCGGGTGACGGCTGGAGAAAGTGGATCTAGATCAGGTCGAGCAGCCGCTGGCGCAGCTCGGCGAGCCGCTGGGCGTCATACGTGCCGGGGGCCATGTGGCAGACCTCCCACACCCCCTCGGCGGCGAGCCGGACCAGCTGGCTGGTCACCTCGTCCCCGGTGTCGGGGTGGGTGTGCCAGCGGCGGAACGCGACCCGGAGCGGCTCGGACATCCCGGCGTCGGTGGCGGCGGCCGTGACGACGGCCCAGCGCCGCCCGGTGACGGCCGGGTCCCCGGCGACGACCTCGAAGGTCGCGGTGACGTAGGCACGGGCGTAGGAGCCGTCGAAGTGCGACTCGATCGACCGGTCGAACTCCTCGACGAGCCGCTCGACCAGCGCCTGGATCAGGGCTTCCTTGGTCTTGAAGTGGTAGAGCAGGCCGCCCTTGCTCACGCCGGCCCGCTCGGCGACGGCGGACAGCGTGAACGCGCCGGTGCCCTGCTCCACGAGCAGCGCCTCGGCGGCGTCCAGGATCCGTCCGCGAGTCATGGGATGACTGTACCGTCCAGCCGGTACAGTAGCCAGGGAATAGAGAGCCGACTCACACGGCCGTGCGAGTCGGTCCGGGCTAGCCGGCCTTGGGCAGGCCGAGCGCGACCCTGAGGTAGTCCAGGTCCGAGTGGCCGGTGAACCGGAACGACGCCATGCCGGCCACCCGGGCCCCGTTGATGATCCGGTCGCTGTCATCGACGAAAAGACACAGCTTCGGGGGCACGCCCACCGTCGCCGACGCCTCGACGAAGTACGCCTTGTCGGGCTTGCGCAGCTTCAGCACCGACGAGTTGACCACGTGGTCGAACTGCCCGGCCAGGCCCAGCTCCGCCAGGTCGGCGTCGAGCCGGTCCGTCGCGTTGGTGCACAACGCGACCGGCAGCCCGGCGGCCCGCACCTCCCGGACGAACTCCAGCACCACCTTGTCGACCTCGCCGTGGTCGGACTGCCAGTCGGCCACCGCCGCCCGGGCCCGGGCCATCCGGTCGTCCGGCCCGTTCTCCGGGGTCGGCCACGCCAGCGTGTGCAGCGCCTCGGCGGTGAGCAGCTCCCACTCCGCGTGGCTGATCTCGCCCTCCACCACCGGGTTGAGCAGGCTGTGGTGGAACGCGATCTCCGGCAGCGCCCCGGCGCGCAGCCCGTGCCGCTCCTCGACCGCCGCCAGCCGCTCGATCGAGAAGTACCGCAGCACTCCGTCGAGATCGATCAGCAGGGCTTTGCAGGTGTCTCTCACGACTGTGTCTCCTAGTTCGTGGATCAAAGGCCGCTGTGACCGCTCACGCTTCCTTGAGCTTCTGGCTGATCACCTGCGAGACGCCGCCGCGCATGGTGACGCCGTACAACGCGTCGGCGATCTCCATTGTCCGCTTCTGGTGCGTGATGACGATGAGCTGGCTGTTGTCCTGCAGCAGCTTCATCACGTCGAGCAGCCGGCCCAGGTTCACGTCGTCCAGGGCTGCCTCGACCTCGTCCATGATGTAGAACGGGCTGGGCCGGGCGCGGAAGATCGCGCACAACAGGGCCACGGCCGTCAGCGACCGCTCGCCACCGGACAGCAGCGAGAGCCGCTTGACCTTCTTGCCGGGCGGCCGGGCCTCGACCTCCACGCCCGTGAGCAGCAGGTTGTCCGGGTCGGTCAGGACGAGGCGGCCCTCACCGCCCGGGAACAGGGTCTGGAACACGATCTGGAACTCCCGGGCCGTGTCCTCGTACGCGTCGCGGAACACCTCCAGGATCCGGTCGTCGACCTCCTTGACCACGGTCAACAGGTCCCGCCGGGTCGCCTTGAGGTCCTCCAGCTGATCCGAGAGGAACTTGTACCGCTCCTCCAGCGCCGCGAACTCCTCCAGCGCCAGCGGGTTGACCTTGCCGAGCAGCGCCAACTCCCGCTCGCCCCGGGCGGCCCGCTTCTCCTGCACGGCCCGCTCGAAGCGCACCGGGTCGCCGTCCTCGACCGGGATCAGCGCCTGCGGCCCGTACTCGTCCAGGAGCACCGTGGGTTCGATGCTGTAGTCCTCGACGGCCTTGGCCTCCAGCTGCTCGATCCGCAGCCGCTGCTCGGCGCGCGCCACTTCGTCGCGGTGCACCTGGCTGGTCAGCCGCTCCAGTTCGCCGGACAACTCCCGGACCCGGGCCCGTACCCCGACCAGTGCCTGCTCCCGCTGCGCCTTGGCCGTGCTGGCCTCCTCGCGCTCCGCCGTGGCCACGCTCAGCGAACCACTGATCCGGTCCAGGGCGATCCCCGCGCCGAGGGACACCGCGTGCGCGACCCGGGCCGCGCGCTCCCTGGCCGCCCGCCGCTCGGCGGCCTTCTCCCGCGCGGCCCGCTCCTGCCGGGCCTGCCGGGCCAGCCCCTCAGCCCGGCCGGACAGGGCCAGCACCCGCTCCTCGGCGGTCCGGACAGCGAGCCGGACCTCCATCTCGCCCTGACGTGCGGCCTGCGCCGCCGAGGCCAGGTAGTCGCGCTCCTCGGTGGACGGATCCTCGTCGACCGGCAGGTCCTCGGCGGCCTGGAGCCGCTCCTCCAGCTCGGCGAGCCCGGCCAGGTCCCGCTCGCGGGCCGCCTCGGCCTTCTCCCACGACGCCTTGTACCGGTCCACCTCGCTCTGCGCACTGCGCGCCGCGGCCCCCAGCTCGGCGAGCCGGCGCTGGACGGCGTTGCGCTGCGCGTCGGCCTCGCGGCGCAGATTGGCCACGGCGGTGACGGCCTCGCGCCGGACGGCCAGCTCCTCGCGGGCGATCTCCAGCTGGTCGGCCAGCTCACCGGCCCGCTCCTCGAACTCGGCCTTGCGCAGCTTGGCCTCGTCCACGGCGGCCTGGACCTCGAGCAGGCTCGGGGCCTTCGCGGAACCGCCGGCGGCTTGCCCGGCGGCGAGGACGTCGCCGTCGGTGGTGACGGCCGTCAGGCCGGGGTGGTCGGCGAGCAGCGCGCGGGCCGCGGCCAGGTCGGGGACGAAGACGAATCCCCGCAGCACGGCGGCCACGGAGTCCGCGAGGTTCCCGGGGGCCCGCACGACGTCGAGAGCCCAGCGCGCACCGGACGGCAGGGCTGGGCGGCCACCGGCGACGCCGGCCACCTGCCCACCGCTACCGGCGGCTCCGGCGGCTCCGGCGGCCGCAACGACGCCGTCTCCGGCTCGGCCGCCGTCGCCAGCGGCTCCCGGCAGCCGGCCACCGGCCGCGACCAGCAGCGAGGCCCGCCCCGCGTCGTCGGCCTTGAGCATCGTGATCGCGGCCGTCGCCGCGTCCACCGAGTCCACGGCCACCGCGTCGGCCAGCCCACCGAGGGCCGCGGCCAACGCGGCCTCGTAGCCGGAGTCCACAGTCAGCAGGGAAGCGACGCTGCCGAGCACCCCCGGCGACCGCCCGGCCGCGGCGAGCAGCGCCCCGGCCGCGTCCTTGCGGCGTAGGCCCAGCTCCAGGGCCTCCGCGCGCGCCTTCCAGCCGGAGACCTCCCGCTCGGCGGCCCGCTCGGCGTCGGTGAGTTCCTTGATCCGTGCGGTGACCAGGTCCGCCGCCTGCTTGGCGTCGGCGTGCCGCACGTCGAGGTCCGCGCCGCCCTCGTCCACGGCCTCGCCCTCGCCCTGGGCCTCGGCGAGGGCGACGGCGGCGTCCTCGGCCCGGGTCCTGGCCTCGTTCAGGGCCGTGCTGAGCCGGGTCAGCTCCTCGGCCGCCGCCGCGACCCGGCTGCGGACCGCGCCGACCTGGCCGGACAGCTTGGCGAGCCCCTCACGGCGGTCCGCGACGGCCTTGGCCGCTGTCACCAGGGCGCGCTCGGCCTCGCGGAGCCGGACCTCCAGCTCCTGGCGGGCGAAGACGGACTCCTTGAGCCGTTCCTCGTCCTCCTCGAGGGCTTCGCGGAGGCCGTTCTCCTGCTCGCGGATCTTCTGGGCCTCGGCCTCCAGCTGCTCCGGGTCCCGGCCGGCGCGCTCGTCGGCCGGCTCGGTGGACAGGTAGCGCAGCTTCTCGGCGGCGAGCTGGGCCGTCGAGCGCAGCCGCTCCTGGAGCGCCGACAACCTGTACCACGTCTCCTGGGCCCTGGCGAGCGCCGGCGCGTCGGCGGCCAGGGCGTTCTCCAGCTCGGCCAGCTCGGCGGAGGACTCCGCGTACGATGCCTCGACGACCTCGCGGCGCTCCCGCAGCGCGGTCTCGTCAGCGACCTCCCGGTGCAGGGTGCCGCGCAGGGTGGCCAGGTCGTCGGCGAGCAGCCGGAGCCGGGAGTCGCGCAGGTCGGCCTGGATACCGGCGGCCCGGCGGGCGATCTCCGCCTGCTTGCCGAGCGGCTTGAGCTGGCGGCGCAGCTCGGTGGCGAGGTCACCGATCCGGGTCAGGTTCGCGAGCATGGCGTCGAGCTTGCGGAGCGCCTTCTCCTTGCGCTTGCGGTGCTTGAGGACACCGGCGGCCTCCTCGATGAAGGCGCGGCGGTGCTCGGGGTTGGCGTGCAGCACGGTGTCGAGCTGGCCCTGGCCGACGATGACGTGCAGCTCACGGCCGATGCCGGAGTCACTGAGCAGTTCCTGGATGTCGAGGAGACGGCAGGAGTCGCCGTTGATCTCGTACTCGCTCTCGCCCGTCCGGAACAGCCGGCGGGTGATCGACACCTCGGTGTAGTCGATGGGCAGCGCACCGTCGGTGTTGTCGATCGTCAGGGTCACCTCGGCGCGGCCGAGGGCGGCACGGCCGGTCGTGCCGGCGAAGATGACGTCCTCCATCTTGCCGCCGCGCAGGGATTTCGCGCCCTGTTCACCCAGAACCCAGGCGATGGCATCGACGACGTTGGATTTGCCTGAGCCGTTCGGGCCCACCACACAGGTGATGCCGGGCTCCAGGCGGAGCGTCGTGGCGTTGGCGAAGGACTTGAAGCCCTTGACCGTGAGGCTCTTGAGATGCACCTGCCGAGGTTACCTACCTGGTCACAGCAGTGCGCGCCGACCCACAACCAGGGACGGCGCGCTTATGTTTGATCTCGGAGAGATCGGGTATCGCTGTTGTCTGATCCCGGAGAGATCGGGTGTTTCTGTCCTTCTGTCGGGCGTGCGCGGATGGCCTCAGGCCATGACCGGCTCGGAGAGGCGCAACAGCTCCTCCTCCGTCGAGACCGCGGCAGCCAGCCGGTCGTTCTCGGCCCGCAAGCGGGTCATTTCGAACTCCAGCGCGTGAACCGTCGCACGCAGTTTGGTGACCTCGTCGAGCAGCCGGCGATCGGGCAGGCTACCGACGTGGCCATAGAGGGCCTTCGCCATAGCATCTCCTTGATGAATAAATGTCGCTGAGTGCAGATGTGCCAGTTGGGCCAGAACCCGCGACCCGCCGCCGGGTATCTCGAACGCACCGAATACCAGGCGCACGTGGGCGCGACTAGCGACCTCTATATCGTCCACCGCACCCCGTTGCAAGTCAAGTTAAGGTGAGTCAAGTCGGCTCAACTCTGTAACGGTTGACTGTCCCAAGTCTGACAAACTTACACTTACAGCGTGTGATCATCGTTGTATCTCGTGTGGCATGGCTGGTGACAGGTGGAGCCGGGTATATCGGTGCGCACGTTGTGCGCGCGCTCATGGGTGCTGACCTGCGCGTCGTCGTTCTGGACGACCTTTCAGCCGGCAGGGCGGGGCGGCTGCCGCCGACCGTTCCGCTGATCCGCGCCGATGTCCGGGACCGGATGACGGTCCGTGACGCGATCATCCGGTACCACGTGAGCGGAGTCATACACCTGGCGGCGCTCAAGGACGTCGCGGCCTCGTACGAGGACCCGCTCGGCTACCACCGCGCCAATCTCGACACCCTCGCAGATCTCCTCGAGGTGCTGGTCGACCTTCGGACACCTCACCTGGTGTTCTCCTCCACCGCCGCCGTGTACGGCACGGCGGACTCGTACGCGGAGGACGCGCCCACCCGGCCGTCGAGCCCGTACGGGCGGACGAAACTGGCCGGCGAGTGGCTGATCGGCGACGTGGGCGCCGCGACCGGGCTGAACCACGCGATCCTCCGGTTCTTCAACGTGGCCGGGGCCGGGGCGCCGGCCCTCGCCGACACCGGCGGCGACAACCTCCTCCCCCGGCTGCTGCGGGCGGCGGTCGAGGGTGGGAAGGCCACTGTGCACGGCACCGGGCACCCCACGCCCGACGGCAGTTGCGTCCGGGACTACGTGCACCCGTCCGACATCGCCGGCGCGCACGTCGCGGCCGTCCGCGCCCTGGAGGCGGGCGGCCTCACCGCCGACACCCTGAACGTGTCCCGGGGCGTCGGCGTGTCCGTCCTCGAACTGATCGCCGCCGTGGAGCGGGCCACGGGCCAGCCGCTGCCGTACGTCGTCGGGGAACCCCGGCCCGGCGACCCGCCCACCGCCGTCGCCGACCCCGCGCGGATCCGGGACCGGCTCGGCTGGCGGGCGCAGCGCAGCCTGGACGACATCGTCGGGTCAGCGTGGGCCGCGACGGCCGCCCAGCTGCGGATCGCCCGGCAACGCCGCCCGCACGACGTGGCCACGACCCTCTGATGCTGCGGGTGGCGCTGCTCGCCGACCGGATCGACCACGAGGTCCTCGACCTGCTGCGCGGGCTCCGTCGGCACGAGTTCCACCTGGTGACCCTGGACGACGACGGCCCCGCCCTCCCGGTCGCCGCCGGGCTGTGGCCCGCAAGGTCGGCACTATCCGGATCGGGCATGCGGTCCGAGGCGGCGTCCCGGCCCGGCCCGGGGTCCGGGTCCGGCATGGGCGGACGATCCGATCCGAGCGGCCGGTCCGGCGCGGGTGGATGGGCCGGTGGCGGCGGGTTGCCCGGCAACGTGCTGTCCATGACGAACCTGCCGCGCCGCCTCCCCGCCTCGGACGACGGCCGGCCGACCCGGGAGCCGACCGGCCGGTGGCCGATGATCGCGGGCGCCACGACCTGCGACGGCACCACACTCACGGAAGCCTGGCTCCGCCACGGGGCCGCACTCCACGGCGTGCTGGATGGATCAGCGCCGAGCTGGGCCGCAGTCCGGAAACCGAGCACCTGGCTGATCCGGGAGGCCGCCGCCCGCCACCTCAGCCGGGGATACCTGCGCGGCGACCGTCGGACACTCGCCGTCGGGCTGCGGATGCTGGCCGGACTGTCGTGTCCCGGCGGCCGGGCCGCCCACCCCGGAACGGTCGCGGCGGGATGGCGGATGCTGGCCGGCGTGCACGATCCCGGTACCGGTCCGGGCGGCGTCCCGTTCCAGCCCGTGGTCGGGCCGCACCCGCTCGGGCGGGTCCGGCTGGACGCGCTCGGCGGGGAGTCGCTGCCCGCCGGCCACGCCGCCGTCCTGCACGACGCCCTGCGGCCCCTCGCGCTGCGGTTGCCCCCGGTGCACGTGGTGCACGCGATCGGCCCCCGGGCGGGGCTCGCCGCGCTGGCGCACAGCTGGCGGCGCGGGACGCCGTACGTCCTCAGCGGGGTCGACCCGGGCGGACCGGTCACCGGGCTGTGCCACGACCGGGCGTACCGGGCGGTCGCACGCCGCCTCGTCCTGGACGCCAGGGACTATCCGCCCCGGCGCGCCGAGCCGGCCGTGCCCGCAGTGCTGGAGGTGGCCGGCGGGTCACCGCTGGGCGCCGCGCACTACGCCGGGGCCACCGTGGTCGTGGCGACCGCCGGGCCGACGTTCCCACTGGTCGAGGCCATGATGTCCGGGCTGCCCGTGGTGGCGGTGGAGGCCGACGGCGTCGCGGATCTCCTCGGCGGCGCCGGGCTCGTTGTGCCCGCCACAGCCGTGCGCGCGACCTGTGACCGGCTGCTCGCCGACCCGGAGCTGCGCTGGCGGCTCGGGCTGCTCGCCCGGCGACGGGCCCTGGACCGGCACGCGCTCGGCTTGTGGCTCGCCGCGCACGAGGAGCACTACCGCGTCGCGGCCGGCGGCGGCTGACAGGTCGGGCAGGAGTACGCGGAGCGGTTCATCCACGGTTCGCGGCGGATCGGGTCGCCGCACCGCTTGCAGGGCTCGCCCTCGCGGCCGTACGCGTTGATCACCAGGGAGAAGTAGCCGCCCTGGCCGTTGACGTTGACGTACTGCGAGTCGAAGCTCGTCCCGCCCTGGACCACGGCCTCGGCCAACACGTCCCGGATGTGGCCGAGCAGCTCGGCGACCTGCTCCTCCGTGAGTTCGGCCACCGGGTGCGACCAGTGCAGACGGGAGCGCCACAGTGCCTCGTCGGCGTAGATGTTGCCGATCCCGGAGATCAGGGTCTGGTCGAGCAGGGACCGCTTGACCTCGGTCCGCTTCCGGCGGAGGCGCGCCGAGTACTCCGCGTCGTCGAAGAGCGGGTCCAGCGGGTCGCGGGCGATGTGCGCCACGCTGGCCGGCAGGTCGGCCCCGCCGTCGGCGTAGTCCAGGTACCCGAATATGCGTTGGTCGACGAAGCGCAGCTCCGGCTGGTCGTCGGCGAAGGACAGCCGGACCCGCAGGTGCTTGTCCGCCGGCTCGTCGGCCCCCTTGAGCAGGAACTGGCCGGACATGCCCAGGTGGCACAGCAGCGCGTCCCCGGAGTCCAGAGGCAGCCACAGGTACTTGCCCCGCCGCGCCGTGCCCGTGATCGTCCGTCCTCGCAGGAGGGAGGCGAAGTGGTCCGGGCCGGGTTCGTGGTTGCGCACGGAGCGGGGGTGCAGCACCTCGACGTCGGCGATGGACCGGCCCGGCAGCCAGCGGTCCAGTCCGGCCCGGATGGTCTCGACCTCGGGGAGTTCAGGCATGCTCTGAGTTTCGCACTACTGTGCGATCTTCGACCATCCGGCCACCGCCGCCTGGTGCCGCCCGGCTAGTCCGTGGCCGGTTTGCGGTCCGACAGGTCCCGCCATGCCAACTCGGCCGCCCGCTGCTCGGCCTCCTTCTTCGTCCGACCGCCCCCGGCGCCGAACTGCTCGCCGGCGACGACCGCCCACGCCGTGAACGTCTTGGAGTGGTCGGGCCCCTCCTCGGCGATTAGGTACTCCGGCACGCCGAACCCGTGGGTCGCGGTCAGCTCCTGGAGGCTGGTCTTCCAGTCCAGGCCGGCCCCGCGCTGGGATGCGGCCTCCATCACCGGGTCGAACAGGCCGTGGATCACGCCGGTGGTGATCTCCAGGCCGTGTTCGAGGTAGATCGCGCCGAGCATGGCCTCCAGGGTGTCGGCGAGGATGCTCGACTTGTCCCGGCCGCCGGTGGCCTCCTCGCCCTTGCCGAGGTAGAGGTACTCGCCGAGCCCGTTCGGCCCGAGGCCCCTGGCGACCTCCGCGAGGGCCCGCATGTTGACGACGCTGGCCCGCAGCTTGGCCAGCTGGCCCTCGGGCAGGTCGGGGTGGTTCAGGTACAGCGCGGTGGTGACGACCACACCGAGGACCGAGTCGCCGAGGAACTCCAGCCGCTCGTTGGTCGGCAGGCCGCCGTTCTCGTAGGCATACGACCGGTGGGTCAGCGCCCGTTCGACCAGGCCCTGCTCGAGTCGCACGCCGAACGCGGCTTCCAGCAGACTCAGCGGTGGTCGGTGATGGGCGGCCATCGGTCCCCTCTCGGGCAGTAGCGGATTCCCAAAAGGGACATTACCGGCATAGGCAAAAAGTTAAGGGTTGCCCACGCGCATCGCTGCGCGTGGACAACCCCGAAAAACTACGGAGAGGCGCTTTAGACCTCGACGACCTGACGGCCGTTGTACGTGCCACAGGTCTGGCAGACCGCGTGCGCCAGCTTGTCGGCCTTGCACTGCGGGCAGGCCACGGTCGGCACGACCTGGGCCTTCCAGTTGGCCCGACGGGACCGGGTGTTGCTGCGCGACATGCGACGCTTCGGAACGGCCACGTCTCTACTCCTCAGATGCTTTGATCTTGCCAAGCGCGGCCCAGCGTGGGTCAACCGCCTCATGGCTGTGGTCATCAGGCAGATCGTCCCAGGGAACTCCGCACTCGGAGCACAGGCCTGGGCAGTCCTCGCGACACACCGGATTGGTCGGCAGAGCCAACACCACCGTGTCCCGCAGAGTCGGCTCGAGGTCGAGCAGATCGCCCTCGAGTCGACTGACCTCGTCCTCGTCGGTGGTCTCCGCCGTGGTGCTGTCCGGGTAAGCGAACAGCTCCGAGAGGTGGACCACCGTCGTGGTGTTGATCGGGCGTAGGCACCGGCCGCACTCGCCCTCGAGCGGGGCGGTCACCGAGCCGCTCACGAGGACGCCCTCGGAGACGGACTGCAACCGCAGCTCGAGCGTGAGCTCGGAACCGGTCGGAACGCCGATCAGCTCCACACCGAGATCCACCGGCGCCGGGACGGTGCGACGCAACTCACGCATGGCGCCAGGGCTCCGCGGCAGCTCCCGGGTGTCCAGGACCAGCGGTGCTCGGGCATCAAGATGAGTAGACATGCTTCCGTCTGCGGGCGTCAGGGAATCTCGACCCGGATAGGCCGACGAACCAGGTTACCTGACCAGGTCCGTCCCGCCCAACTCGGCCCGAGCCACCACCGGCCCGCGCCACGCTCGCCAGGACATTCACCGCTTCGAGGGCAAAATCAACCCAACGCGACGGGTACCCCTCAGAAAGGCAGCGGCCGGTCACCGTCGTCGGGGGTGAACGAGCCGATCTCGCGCAGGGCGTGCATCTTGTCGCGGCCCCGTTCGATCGCGGCCAACGCCTTCGTCAGGAACTGCTCGAAGTTCGCCAGGGTGGTGTCGACGTAGTCGTCCACCTCGTCGCGCAGCCGCTGGGCCTCCTGGCGGGCCTCGGAGACCAGCCGGGACGCCTCGTGCTCGGCCGACACCGTGATCTCGTTCTGCGACACCAGACGGGCGTGCTCGGCCTCGGCCTCGGAGACGATCCGGTCGGCCTCGCGCTGACCCGCGTTGATGATCTTGTCCCGCTCCTCGAGCAGGGCCTGGGAGCGGCGCAGGTCGGCCGGCAGCTCCCCGCGCAGCTCGTCGAGGAGCGCGATCATCTCGGACCGCTCGATCACGCAGTTGCTGCGCGACATCGGCATCGAGCGCGCAGCCTCGACGTACGTGACCAATTCGTCGATCCGGTCGAGCGGGTCCACTGACGCCTCCCCTAAGCCTGAGCGAACTTGTCGGCCAGCCGCCGCGCGACCACGTCCGGCACGTAGGCCGAGACGTCGCCGCCCCACTTCGCCACTTCCTTGACGAGACTGGACGCGATGAAAGAGTAGAGCGGATTCGTGGCCATGAAGAGCGTCTCCACCCCCGCGAGTCCGACATTCATCTGTGCCATCTGGAGCTCGTAGTCGAAGTCGCCCGCGACCCGCACGCCCCGGACGATCGCCCGCACGTCGTTGACCTTGCAGTAGTCGACAGTGAGCCCCCGGAACGAGTCCACCCGGACGTTCGGGAGCTGTCCGGTCGTCTCGCGGAGCAGCTCGATCCGCTCGTCGAGGGTGAACAGGCCGGCCTTGGTGTCGTTGATGGCGACGGCGACGATGACCTCGTCGAACAGGCGGCTGGCCCGCTCGACGATGTCGAGATGACCCTTGGTCACCGGGTCGAAGGAGCCCGAGCAGAGAGCACGATTCACGAGGCGGACCGTACCAAAGACCGGGGCCCGGCGACGTTCCGGCGCGCTCCCGCCGGGGCGGTCACCGGACCGTCACACCGGTTCGGACGGCAGCGCGGCGGCCTCGTGCCGCGAATACCACAAAGTGGTGTCGCCGTACTTGCGCGGCTTGTCGGCGACCAGGCCCGCCGGCCACTCCGGCTCGGCCGACCGCTTCGCCCGCTCCACGACGACCACCCCGCCCTCGGTCAACCAGCCGTTGGCCATGAGTCCGGCCAGCATGCCGGCCACATCGGAGTCGGTGACCGCATAGGGCGGATCGGCGAAGATGATGTCGTACGGCGCCGGAGGGGCGGTCTGTACGGCGGAGTCGACCTTGGAGACCAGCAGTTCCACCGAACCCGTGGCACGCAAGGTCACAATGTTGTCACGAATGGTCCGGGCCGCCTTGGCGCCGGACTCCACCAGCAGGACGTGCGCCGCGCCCCTGCTGTAGGCCTCCAGGCCGATCGCGCCGGAGCCGGCGTACAGGTCGGCGAATCGTGACCCATCCACGCCGATCCGACTCTCCAGCGCGCTGAACAACGCCTCGCGCACCCGGTCGGAGGTGGGACGGGTGTCGGCCCCGTCGGGGACGGCGAGGCGCCGCCCGCCGTGGGCTCCGGCGACGATCCGGGTCATCGGGTGAGTCCTTTCCGGCCATATTCGTTCAGCGTTCTGACGGTACACGCGCGTTTCGTGCTCGCGGGCACCGAGCGTTACTCTCCGCGAGCCTGGCGCGCGACAGCCGCCGGCGCCCCTCGATCTTCCCTGGAGTCCCACCTTGAAGCGAACCCTCCGCCGCCTCGGGGCGGTCGCCGGTGCCGCGCTGGTCGGCCTGACCGCCACCTTCGCCCTGGCCAGCCCCGCGAGCGCGCACGACTCCTCCGTCACCCCCACCACCGAGTGTGACCGCGCCACCGGTGAGTGGATCGTGACGTGGACCGTCGGAAACGACTTCAAAACCGAGGGCACAATCAGCGCGGTCAAGGCCACGCCGACCGACGTCACCTTCGACAAGCTGGTCATCCCGGTCCCCACGGGCAACGCCAACGGTTACGTCAGCGGCACCCAGCGGGTGCCTGGCGACACCAAGAAGGCAACGCTGAGCCTGACCGTCACCTGGCCCGACGGCTACCACGTCAGCTTCCCTGGCGGCACCAAGAAGAACCCGCACGCCCTGCCCACGGTCACCTTCAAGGACGTCTGCAAGAAGAAGCCCGTCCCGCCGACGTGTCTGAAGGCCTCGCGGGCGCACTTCAGCCACACCTTCGACGGCCCGAAGGGGCTCGCCACGGTCTCGCTCAAAGGCGACCTGCCGCTGTGCGACGGTGAGAAGCAGCCGTTCACCCTGGTCTCGTTCGTGTCCCCGGGTGACTCGCCGGACGATGCGTCGTTCGTCTTCGACGTGGACAGCAAGCTGATCGACCCCACCCACAAGACGATCTCGCTGGCGGTCAAGGTGCCGGCCTGCAACGTCGAGGTGCTCCTGATCAGCGCCACCCTGGACACCGCGCCGGACCTGACCGTCGCGTCCGCGCAGGGCAACGACACCAAGGTGTCCGTGCCGCTGGCCAAGAAGGGCGGCACCGACAAGGACAAGCTGCCGTACCTGCTGGACCACTACTCGGGCCCGGCAGTGGACTGCGCCGCCGTGCCGACCGTCAACGCCCTCCCGGCGTGTGACGGCAGCGTCGGCCTCACCCTGATGAACGGCGAGTCCGCCACCCTGGACGCGACCTTCGTCGTCACTGCCGCCGGCGGCTTCTCCGAGACCGTCACCCTCAAGGCCGGCGAGGTCAAGGTCGTCACCATCCCGGCGGCGAAGGCCACCGGGATCGTGGCCGGCGTCAAGAGCTCCGACGGCAAGAGCACCAAGGAGCTCTTCAAGGGCGACTGGACCGCGCCGAAGAACTGCGCCGCGCCGACCGTCGCCGGCACCTCCGACTGCAAGAACCTGACGGTCACCGTCACCAACCCGGTCGGCGGCCTGCCGAGCGTCACGGCGACGATCGAGTACGGCGACAAGAAGTCCGAGGTCGTCAAGCTCGCGGCCGGCGAGAAGAAGGACGTCGTGATCGCCGGCACCGCCGGGCTCACCGCGACCGTGACGATCGACGAGAAGGTCACGAACGTGGCCTACGCGCCGGACGCCTCGTGCACCGCGACCAAGCCGGGCGGCGGTGACCTGCCCGTCACCGGTGCCTCGATCGGCATCGCCGCCGGTGTGGCCGCCGCGCTGCTGGCCGTCGGTGGCTTCCTGTTCGTGGCCGCCCGTCGCCGCCGGACGACGTTCACCGCGTAACACCGCACCGTGAGAGGGCCCCGCTCCGGCGGGGCCCTTTTTCTAACCCTTTTCCAGGTACTCCGCGCGGTCCTCCGCGACGAGTGTCGCCACGGTCGCGGCGAGCACCGGGTGCCGTTCCAGTTCGAGGTCCTCGGCGAGGAGTGCCGTGGCCGCGGCCCTGGCCTCGGTGATCAGGTCCGCGTCCTTGATCACGGAGAGCAGCCGCACCGCCGAGCGCTTCCCGGACTGGGCCGCGCCGAGCACGTCGCCCTCGCGGCGCTGTTCCAGGTCGAGCTCGGCGAGCCGGAACCCGTCCGTCGTGGACGCCACGGCCGCCAGCCGCTCCCCCGACGGGGACTCCGGCACAGCCTCCGAGACGAGCAGGCACAGGCCCGGCGCGCTGCCCCGGCCGACCCGGCCGCGCAGCTGGTGCAGCTGGGAGACGCCGAACCGTTCCGCGTCGAGGATCACCATCATGGTCGCGTTGGGCACGTTGACCCCGACCTCGATGACCGTGGTGGCGACGAGGACGTCGACGTCGCCGGCGGCGTAGGCGCGCATCACCGAGTCCTTGTCCTCGGCGGGCATCCGGCCGTGCAGGATCTCCACCCGCAGGCCCTTCAGCGGGCCCTCGGCCAGTTCGGGGGCGACGTCGAGCACGGCGAGCGGGGGTCGGCGGTCAGTCGCCCCACCCGGCTCCTCGTCGCCGATCCGGGGGCAGACGACGTAGGCCTGGTGGCCCTTGCCGACCTCCTCGCGGACCCGGGCCCACGCCCGGTCGAGCCAGCGTTGGTCGCCCATCGGCACGACGTGGGTCGCGATCGGGGACCTGCCGGCCGGCAGCTCGGTGAGCGCGGAGACCTCCAGGTCGCCGTAGACGGTCATGGCCACGGTGCGCGGGATCGGGGTGGCCGTCATGACCAGGGTGTGCGGCGGCTGGTCGGCCTTGGCGCGCAGGATGTCGCGCTGCTCGACGCCGAACCGGTGCTGCTCGTCGACGACGACGAGGCCCAGGTCGGCGAAGTCGACGCCCTCGGACAGCAGCGCGTGGGTACCGATGATGAGCCCGGTCTCCCCGGAGGACAGCCCGGCGAGCACCCGGCGGCGGGCGGCGACGCCCAGCGATCCCGTGAGCAGTTCGACGCCGAGGGCCGCGGACCCGCCGAGCATCCCGGCCAGGGCCTTCTCGTCCGCGCGGGCGGCGAGCGGGCCGAGCAGTTCCACGATGCCCCGGTGGTGCTGGCCGGCGAGCACCTCGGTCGGGGCGAGCAGCGCCGCCTGCCCGCCGGAGTCGACCACCTGCAGAATCGCGCGCAACGCGACGAGCGTCTTGCCCGCGCCCACGTCGCCCTGCAGCAGCCGGTGCATCGGGTGCTCGGCGGCCATGTCGGCGGCGATCTCGGCCCCGACCTGGACCTGCCCGTTCGTCAACGTGTACGGCAGCGACTTGTCGAACGCCGCCAGCAGCCCGTCCGCCCGCCCCGGCCGCGCCCTGGCAGGCCAGTCGGCGGCCCGCTGCTTGCGCTGCACGAGCGTGACCTGCAACGCGAAGGCCTCGTCCCACTTGAGGCGCTTCTTCGCCGCGTACAGGGCCTCCTTGGACGCAGGCCGGTGGATGTCGCGGAGCGCGGTGTCGAGGCCGACGAGCTTGCGTTCGGCGCGCAGGGCGGACGGCAGCGGGTCCGGCGGGGGCTCGACCATCTCCAGGGCCAGCCGGACGCAGCGCGAGATGGTCCAGGTGGGCAGGCCGGCCGCCGCCGGATACACCGGGATGATCGCGCCGGCGAACTCCTCGATCTCGTTGGCGGCGTTCTCGTCGTCGGGGTCGAGGAGCACGTACTCGGGGCCGTTGAGCTGCCGTTTCTCCCGGAACTCCGTGACCTTGCCGGCGAACAGGCCCCACTTGCCGACCTTGAGTTCGCGTTCCCGCCACGGCTGGTTGAAGAACGTTGCGGTGATGGTGCGGATCCCGTCGCCGATCAGCACCTCGAGGATGCTGCCCCGGCGCTGCTTCATCTGCTTGGCCGTGACCCGCTGCACCTGGGCCATCAGGGTGACCTGGTCGCCGATCTCCAGGGTGGCCAGGTCGGTGTGCTCGCCGCGCTCGTCGTACCGCCGGGGGTAGTGCCGCAGCAGGTCCCCCACGGTCCGCAGGCCGAGCGCCTTCTCCAGGGGCGCCGCGGCCGGCCCTACGACGCCCTTCAGCGGGGTTTCCAGCGTGACCACTACTACTCGACCCCGATCAACAGCGGCTGTGACTGGCCACCCGGATACGCCCGGGCCTCCACGAACGGCCACTTGCGGGCCAGGTGCGCGAGCAGCTCGGCGTCCAACCCGGCGGGGGCGTCGGCGCCGAACAGCAGGGTCACCAGCTCCCCGCCGGCGGCCAGCACCCGGTCGAGGACGGTCACGCAGGCCGTGGCCAGGTCGTGGCCGACCAGGTTCACCTCGCCGTCCACGAGGACCACGACGTCACCGGCGTGGGCGGGTCCGGCGATGGTCATGGCGTCGCGGGTGGCGAACGTCACCTCCGCGTACCGGCAGGCGCCGGCCGCCTCCGCCATCGCGATCACGTCGTCGTCGAGCGCCCGGCCCGGGTCGTGCACGGCGAGCGCGGCGAGGGCCTGCACCGGGGAGCGCAGCGGGATGACCCGGTCCCCCTTCCAGCCGGCCGGCGGCGTGCCGAGCGCGATCACGGGGCGGGTCACGCCGTCGGTGCTGGTCAGCACCCCTTCGGCGGCCAGCAGCTCGCGCAGGCCCTCCCCCTCGACGAACGCCACGACGCTGCGGGCGGTCGGCGACTCGTCCTCGAACCGGGTGACCCTGATCCGGTACGGCCGGCCCGCCTCCACCCCGGCCTCGATCGCCGCGCCGACATCGTTGACGTGCGCGTGCACGTTCCACGAGCCGTCGCCGGTGCCCACGATCACCACGGAGTCGCCGAGGTCGCCGAGGATGTCGCGGAGCGCGCCGGTGTCGGGCGCGTCGAGCAGGTACTGCACCTCGTACGCGTACTCCTCCGAGCCCTCCTCGCGCGCGGTGAGCAGCAGGGTCGGGTCGGCGGCCACCCTGGCTAGCGGCGCGCGGGCGGGTGCGACGCCGGTCACGACCTCGACCAGGGCGTTGAGGAACAGCACGAGGCCCCGGCCGCCCGCGTCGACCACGCCGGCCCGGGCCAGGGCCGGCAACTGCTCGGTGGTGTGCGCCAGGGCGACCTCGGCCCCGAGCGCGGCGGCGGAGGCCACGGCGGCCAGGTCGTCGGAGCCGGACTCCTCCGCGGCGTCGGCCGCGGCCCGGGCGACGGTCAGCACGGTGCCCTCGACGGGCGTGGACACGGCCGCGTACCCCGTGGTCACGGCCGCGCGCAGGGCCCCGGCGAGCGCCCGGCCCCGGGCGTCCGGACTGGCGGAGAGCGCGTCGGCGATCCCGCGCAGCAGCTGGGACAGGATCACCCCGGAGTTGCCGCGCGCGCCGAGCAGCGCGCCCCGGGCCATGCAGTGCAGGACCTTGCCCAGCTCGGCCAGCTCCGGCTCGGCGAGGAGCGCGCGCTGGGCGGAGTCGAGGGTGAACACGAGGTTGGTGCCGGTGTCGCTGTCGGGCACCGGGTACACATTGAGGTCGTTGATCTCGCGTTGGTGCCGGCGGAGCGCCGCGAGCGCGGCGGCGCACCAGCGGCGCACCGCACCCGCGTCCAGACTGTCCAGCACGACTAGTTACCCTAGCGGAGAACCCGGTGTGTGTTTCCTGACCTGCTGTCCGGTCCGCGGGTCGGGGCGGGACCCGGATTAGAGGTTCCGCCTTCCTGTCAGGTAACCTTGCCGGGTTGCCCTGCACCCCGGGCGACCGTGTCTTGCTGCGACCAACGCGCGGCCGGAAGTGACTGATCCAGGAGAACAATCATGTCTAGCGTGTGCGACGTCTGCGACAAGCGGCCGGGCTTCGGCCACAACGTGCCTTGGTCGAAGAAGAAGACCAACCGCCGCTGGAACCCGAACATCCAGACCGTGCGTACCCCGGCTGGTGGCGGCAACACCAAGAAGGTCAACGTGTGCACCTCGTGCCTGAAGGCCGGCAAGGTCACCAGGGCCTAGTCACGCGCGCCTAGTTCCACTTCGAATCCGACCGTTCACCCTGATGATCTTGGGGGGACGGTCGGATTTTTTTACAGTACTCTTTCCAATTGTGCGCCCCCTCCTCCCCAGGACCGTCCTGGTAGCCATCGCCCTATCGCTCGGGTTCGCGG
This sequence comes from Longispora fulva, assembly GCF_015751905.1. NCBI lineage: Bacteria > Bacillati > Actinomycetota > Actinomycetes > Micromonosporales > Micromonosporaceae > Longispora > Longispora fulva. Next base: position 7,754,349 of record NZ_JADOUF010000001.1, on the reverse strand, counting down.
TCACCAGCTGCGGTCCGCCGCCCGGCTCCGAGGCCGGCGCTGCGCCCACCCCGAAGGCCACCGCGCCCCAGCCGACGCCTGAGCACCAACAGTCCTCGCCCAAGGGCCCGGAGCGCCGCCCGCTGGCCCCGGCGCTCAACGGCAAGGCGATCGGCCCCGGCGGCTCACTGCAGGGCACCGGCGGTACCACTGTGGCGCTGACCTTCGACGACGGCCCCGACCCGGTGCAGACCCCGGCGCTGCTCGACGCGTTGCTGCAGAACCACGTGCGGGCCACGTTCTGCCTGGTGGGCAAGCAGGTCAAGGCGAACCCCGCCCTGGTCCGGCGGATCGTCGCCGAGGGCCACACCGTGTGCAACCACTCCTGGGAACACCGCACGGACCTGGGCGACCTGCCCGATCGTGAGATGCTGAGCGACCTGTCCGCGACGAACGACGCGATCCACGAGGCGGAACCCAAGGCCCGGATCCGGTACTTCCGCGCGCCCTACGGCAAGTTCAACAAGCGCATGGTCGACAACGCCGCCCTGCTCGGCATGAACTCCATCTTCTGGGACGTCGACGACCTGAGCTACAAGGACGAGGACCGGGGCACCGGCGAGGTGATGGTCGCGTTCATGTCCAAGCGGATCCGGACCCTGATCCGGCCGGGGACCATCGTGCTGTCCCACGACTTCGGCCGGCCGCAGACCCCGGTCACGTACCGGAACATGTTGCCGTGGCTGAAGACCCAGTTCTCCCTGGAACCCCTCCCGGTCACCGACCTCCCCGACGGCCGCTAGAGAACGCGGCCCAGGAAGACGGCCTCGGCGTAGTCCTTGTAGTGGCCGTAGGGCTCGATCGGGTCGTAGCCGCACTTCTCGTACAGCGCGATGGCCTCCGGCTGCTTCGGGCCGGTGTTCAGGATCAGCCGGATCCGGCCGGCGGCCCGGGCGCTGTCCTCCACGGCGGCGAGCAGCGCGATGGCCACGCCCCGGCCCCGGACCGCCGGGACGGTGTACATCCGCTTGAGCTCCGCGTCGTTGTCGCCGTCGCTGCGCCAGCCCGCGCAGCCGACCGGTTCGCCGTACTGCCAGGCGGTCAGGAAGTCACCGCGCGGCGGGGCGAACTCCGCCGGGTCGACGGCCGCAGCGTCGGGGCCGCCGTACCGTTCGGTCTGGTCGAGGTAGATCTCCTCGAGGAGCCGCTGGACGACGGGGTCGGTGTACGGCAGGGACCGGAAGACGAGATCGCTCACAGTGAACAACCCTATCGGAAGTGGTCCCATCCCTTCTGCCCGATATACCGGCGGCCGTCGACCGTGACCCCGCCGCCGTGGCTCACCCGGCCGATCACGTGCCAGTCGTCGGTGAGGTCGGCGTACGGCGGGAAGGTGGCCGCCAGCGCGTGGTCGTCGCCCCCGGCGAGCACCCAGCTGTACGGGTCCACGCCCAGCGCCTTGGCCGCGTCGACCATCGCCGCCGGCACGTCCAGGGCGGCGCGTTGCACGTCGATGGCGACCCCGCTGGCCGTGGCGATGTGGCCGAGGTCGGCGAGCAGGCCGTCGGAGATGTCGAGCATCGCGGTCGCGCCGAGCTGGTTGGCCTGGGGGCCGGCGGCGTAGTGCACCTCGGGGTGGCGGTAGGCGTCCACCAGGAGTTTCGGGGACCGGAAGCCGCGGGACAGGATGGTCAGGCCGGCGCCGGCGTAGCCGAGGCGGCCCGCCACCGCCACCACGTCGCCGGGGCGGGCGCCGCCGCGGAGCACGGGTTTCGCGCCGCGCAGGTCGCCCAGGGCCGTCACGGCGATGGTGAGCACCGGGCTCGCGGAGATGTCGCCGCCGACGACGGCCGCCCCGGCGAGGGCGGCCTCGGCGGCCAGTCCGTCGGCGAGTTCCTCGGCCCAGGCGACGTCCAGGTCCGGTGGGCAGCACAGGGCGACGAGCAGCGCGGTCGGGTAGCCGCCCATGGCCGCGATGTCGGCGAGGTTCGCGGCGGCGGCCCGGCGGCCGATCTCGGTGCCGGAGGCCCAGTCGCGGCGGAAGTGCCGGCCCTCGACGAGGACGTCGGTGCTCGCGAGCACCCGGGAGTCCGGGGCCGCCACGAGTGCCGCGTCGTCGCCGGGGCCGAGGAGCACCCCGGGTCCGGTACCCAATCGGGCGGTTATTCGGGCAATCAACCCGAACTCCCCCGTCTTGGCGACTGTCATTTCCGCACTCCCCTGCGCTCTGCGATCCGAATCCTGCCCCGCTGCGGTAGTTTCACAGTTCACACCCTGTGCGTCGACGGCAAAGGAGTCGTGTCGTGGTCCAGGCGTACATCCTGATCCAGACCGAAGTGGGCAAGGCGAGGGACGTGGCCGCCGCGATCGTGGACGTCCCCGGCGTCGCGAAGGTGGACGCCGTCACCGGCCCGTATGACGTGGTGGTCCTCACAGAGGCCCAGACCGTGGACGAGTTGGGCAAGATGGTGGTGAGTAAGGTGCAGGCGGTCCCCGGGATCACCCGGACACTCACCTGTTCGGTGGTGCACCTGTAGGTCTCCGCCGGCCGCCCCCGAGGAGCCTGCCCTGTCCGATCCCGATCGGCGGGCCGCCGCGCGGACCGCCACCTTCGTCGCAGTCCCCGTGACCCTGGTCCTGGGCGTCGCCGCGCTGTGGTTCGTGAACACGAAGGCCGCGCCCGAGCCGACGCCGACGTCCACGGTCATGCCCAGCTCGGGCGTCACCGTGCCCGGCGCGGCGCTGGCCGAGGCCGACGTGCCGCGCTGCCGGGCGCTGGTCGCGGGCCTGCCGGACGTGCTCGGCGAGCTGCCCCGGCGGGCCGTGGTGGGCAACACGGAGCAGACGGCGGCGTACGGCTCGCCGGCCATCACCATGACCTGCGGCGGGCCTGCGACGACATTCCCGCCGACCGGCACGTTGTTCCCGATCAACGGCGTGTGCTGGTACGGGGAGCAGGCGGCCGACACCAACGTGTTCCGGACCGTGGACCGGGTGACGCCGGTGCGGGTGAGCATCCCGACGTCGTACCAGGGGCAGCTCATCGCCGGGTTCTCCTCCTCGGTGGCCGCCGCCGTGCCCGCCGTCGCGGAACCGCCGGCGGCCTGCAAGAACTAACGGAGCCCGGTGCCCTTCCGCAGCGCCGTGCGGATCAGCCGGGACACCAGCTTCGGGTACGGCAGCCCCGACGCCGCCCACATCTGCGGGAACTGCGAGATCGGCGTGAAGCCCGGCATCGTGTTGATCTCGTTGATGTAGACGTCGAGCTCAGGGGTGACGAAGAAGTCGACCCGGGCGAGGCCGGCGCAGTCCAGCGCGGTGAAGGCCCGCACGGCGTAGTCCTGCAGCTTCGCGGTGACCTCGGCGGGCAGGTGCGCCGGGAGGTCGTACTCGCAGGCGTCGTCGAGGTACTTCGTGTCGAAGTCGTACCAGCCCGACGCGCTGCGCACCATCCGGATCTCCGAGCACAGGCTGGCCTCGGGCGCCCCGCCGTGCTCGCCCTCCAGCACGCCGCACTCGACCTCACGGCCCACGATCGCGGCCTCGATGACCACCTTCGGGTCGGCGGCGCGGGCGTGCGCGATCGCGGCGTCCAGGTCGGCCCAGTCGGTGACCTTCGAGATGCCGATGCTGGAGCCGCCCCGGGCCGGCTTCACGAACACCGGCAGGCCCAGGCGCTCCTTGTCGGCCTCGTCGAACTCCTGGCCCGGCCTCAGCACGGTCCACGGGCCGATCGGAAGGCCGGCCGCGGCCAGCAGTTTGCGGGTGAACTCCTTGTCCATCCCGGCGGCGGAGGCGAAGACGCCCGCGCCCACGTACGGCACGCCGGCCATCTCCAGCAGGCCCTGGATGGTGCCGTCCTCGCCGTACGGGCCGTGCAGGAGGGGGAGGACCACGTCCACGTCCCCGAGGCCCGGCATGCCGGCGGTCGCGTCCAGCGCGACGACGGTGCCGCCGCCCCACAGCGCCACGGCGGAGCCGGAGCCCTCGGTGACCTCGGGAAGCGTGCGGCCCTCCAGCGCCAGGCCCGCGGGATCACCGGAAGTGAGCACCCAGTGCCCCTCGCGGGTGATGCCGATCGGCACGACCTCGAACTCGTCGGGGTCGAGCGCGGCGAACACACTGCCTGCGCTGACCGCCGAGATGGCGTGTTCCGTGCTCCGACCGCCGAAGACGACCGCGACCCTGATCTTCCGCGCGCTGTTCACGGAGAGTCAATCTACCCGGCAGCGCGGTCCAGAGCAGCCGCGAGGTCCGCGAGAAGATCGTCGACATCCTCACACCCGCACGACAGCCGCACGAGCCCCTCCGGCACGTTCTCGCCCCACTGGGCCCGCCGGTCGGCCGTGGTGTGCAGCCCGCCGAAGCTGGTGGCCGGGTGCACGAGCGCCGAGTGGGTCAGGAAAGCGCCCACATGGTCGGCCGAGGGCAGTTCGAAGGCCAGCACCCCCGGGATCCGCCGCATCTGGCGCAGCGCGACCGGGTCCGTGCCGGGCCACCGCAGGTTCGTCACCTCCGGCCGCTTCGCCAGCATCCCGTGTACCGCCGCGGCATTGGCGCTCTGCCGGCCCAGCCGCAGGTCCAGGGTGCCCAGCGACCGGTGCGCGAGCCAGGCCTCGAACGGCCCGGGCAGGCCGCCGGTGTGGCTGCGCCAGGACCGCAGGGTGGCCAGCAGGTCGGGGTCGTTGCTGGCCAGGTAGCCGAGCAGCAGGTCCGAGTGGCCGGTCAGCGCCTTGGTGCCGGACGCCACGACCAGGTCCGCGCCTAGGTCCAGCGGGCGCTGGCCGAGCGGGGTGGCCATCGTGTTGTCGACGGCGACCAGCGCGCCGGCGGCGTGCGCCCGCGCGGACAGGGCCGCGATGTCGCAGACGGCCATGCTCGGGTTCGCCGGGGTCTCCAGCACTGCGAGCCGGACGCCGGTGAAGTCGTGGTCGGCGTCGGTCAGGATCGCCCGGACCGCGATACCGCGCGGCACCAGGTCCCCGTCGGCGAAGAGCCGGACCCCGAAGTAGCCGTCGGCGGGCACCGTGACCGCGTCGCCGGGCCGGGTCAGGGCGAGCATCGCCGCGGACACGGCGGCCATCCCGTTGGCGAACACCAGGCAGCCGGCCGCGCCCTCCAGCTCCGCGATCGCCGCCTCCAGCCGGCCCAGGGTCGGGTTGCTCTCCCGGCCGTAGGCGTCGGGGGCGGCGTTCGGGCCGGCGACCGGGTCGAGGTGGTAGGGCCCCGCGAACACCGGGCCCGGCAGGAAGGGCTGGCCGGGCACTGGCTCTGGCAGGCCGGCGCGGACCGCGCGGGTCCCGTCGTGATAGTCCACGATGTCCCCTACTCCGGCTTGGTTTCCCGGCCCATCAGGGCCGCCAGGGCCTTGCGCGGGTCGACGCCCTCGTGGCAGACCTGCTCCACCTGTTCCGTGATGGGCATCTCGACCCCGCAGCCGCGCGCCAGATCCCGGATCGCCAGGCAGCTCTTCACACCCTCGACGGTCTGACGGGTACCGGCCTGGGCCTCCGCCAGCGTCGCGCCCCGCCCCAGCACCTCGCCGAACGCCCGGTTGCGGGCCTGCGGCGACGAGCAGCTGGCGAACAGGTCCCCGAGCCCGGCCAGGCCGGCGAACGTCATCGGGTCAGCGCCGAGCTTGGCGCCCAGCCGGGCGGTCTCGGCCAGCCCCCGGGTGATCAGCGTGGCCTTGGTGTTGTGGCCGAGCCCCATGCCGGTAGCGATGCCGTACGCCAGCGCGATCACGTTCTTCACCGCCCCGCCCAGCTCGCACCCGATCACATCCGTGCTGGTGTACGGCCGGAAGTACCCGTTGGCGACCGCGTCCTGGACCAGCTCGGCCCGGGCCGGGTCGGTGCACGCGATCACCGAGGCGGTCGGCTGCTCGGCGGCGATCTCCGGGGCCAGGTTGGGGCCGGTGAGCACACAGATCCGGTCCGGGGACACGGCACCGGCCTCGGCGATCACCTCGCTCATCCGCAGCCCGGTGCCCAGCTCGATGCCCTTGGCCAGGCTGACGATCGTGGCGGTCGGCGGGATCAGGTCCCGCCACGCGACCAGGTTCTCCCGCAGGGCCTGGGCCGGGGTCGCGAGGACGACGATCTCCGCACCGGCCAGGGCGGCCGCGGCGTCAGCGGTGGCCGTGATGGCGTGCGGCAGCGCGATACCGGGAAGATAGTCGGGATTGTCATGGAACTCGTTGATCCGGGCGACGAGTTCGGGCCGGCGGTGCCACAGGGTCACGTCGCTGCCGGCGTCGGCCAGGACCTTGGCGAACGTCGTGCCGAACGAACCGGCAGTCATGACAACAGTCTTCACGCGTGGCCGCCCTTGCTCTGAGGGGTGTACAACTCCGGGGCGCGTCCGCCACGGATGTCCTGCAGCAGATCCCGGATCGCGTACATGATCTCGTCCGTGACCTCCTGGAGCACGGTCGTCGTCAGCGGGGAGTCCTTCCACCGGCTCAGGTCCACCGGCGGGCCGGCCACGATCGCCACGTCGTTGCGGAGCCGCAGACCCACCTTCTTCGTGATCGGGTCGAACATCTTCTCCGGCCCCCACTGCGCCATCGGGATCACCGGCGCGCCCGTGGTCAGGGCCAGCCGGGCACAGCCCGTCTTGCCCCGCATCGGCCAGTGCTCCGGTTGCCGGGTGACCGTCCCTTCCGGGTAGAAGATGACGATCTCACCCCGGTCGAGGGCCGCCTCCGCCGCGGAGAGGGCCTTGGCGGCGTCGACCGTGCCCCGGTAGACGGGGATCTGGCCGACCGCCCGGATCCAGGGGCCGACGACGGGAAGCTTGAACAGGCTGGCCTTACCCAGGAACTGGGGCCAACGGCCGGCGTCGTAGACGTACTGGGCGAGGGCGAACGGGTCGGCGTGCGAGATGTGGTTCGCCGCGAGGATCGCCGGGCCGGACGCCGGGATGTGTCCCATCCCCCGGTAGTCCCGCCGGGTGAGCGCGAGCACCGACGGCTTGACCACACTCACAGCGAACCGTCGCCAGAACCCCAGCCTGCGGCCCATCCGCAACCTCCTCGTTTCCCTGTCTGCCTGCTGATCGTCCGCCATCACCGGTCAGCTGTCCATCTCGGGGTAGCCTGCCGGAGTGTCCCCGTGGTCGTTGATCATTCCGGTGAAGCGGGCCGTGCTCGGGAAGTCCCGGCTGCGCGGCGCGACCCCGGGAGCGCAGCACGAACGCCTGGCCCGGGCCCTGGCCCTCGACACCGTCGCCGCCGCCTTCGCCTGTCCGGCCGTCCGGCGGGTCCTCGTGGTCACCGACGACGAGGAGCTGCGCGCGGCGCTGCCGGCCGGGGTGCTCGTGACGGCGGACCCCGCCACGGCCGCCGGCCGGGACGGCCTGAACGCCGCGATCCGGCACGGCCAGGCGGTGCTGCGCGCCCACGAAACCGGGCGGATCGTCGCGCTGACCGCCGACCTGCCCGCGCTCCGGCCCGCCGACCTGACCGCCGCGCTCGCCGCCGCGCGGTGGCACCACCGCTGCCACGTGCCCGACGCGGCCGGGACCGGGACGACCCTGCTGGCCTCCGCCGGGGACCTGAGGCCGGCGTTCGGTCCCGGTTCGGCGGCCGCGCACGCCCGGTCCGGGGCAGTGGCGCTGGCCGGGGAGTGGCCGTCACTGCGCCTGGACGTGGACACCCCGGCCGATCTGGTGGCCGCCGTGGCGCTCGGGCTGGGCCGGCACACCAGCGACGCGATCGGCCGCCGTCGCGCGGAGCAGGTGTCGCCGTAACCATCGAATGGTCGTGATCTGGTACCGCTAGGGTTGCCCTATGCAGGGGACAGTCGCCACGTGGAACGCTGAAGACCACTCGGGCACGGTGCTGCTCGACAACGGCCAGGAGCTGGACTTTCCGGCGGAGGCCTTCGCCGCCTCCGGCCTGCGGCTTCTCCGATTGGGCCAGCGGATCCGACTGGACACCGACGAGCAAGGTCGTGTTTACCGGTTGGCCATCCCCACGATGCCTTGATCCGGCCATGATGATCGTGTGAACGCATCACCCGATCTGCCCGCTGACCGGTTCCTCAACCGCGAGCTCTCCTGGCTCGACTTCAACGCCCGGGTCCTCACCCTGGCCGAGGACCCCCGGCTGCCCCTGCTCGAACGCGTCAAGTTCCTGGCTATCTTCGCCAGCAACCTCGACGAGTTCTACATGGTCCGGGTGGCCGGCCTGAAGCGGCGGCTCACCATGGGCCTGACCATGCACAGCCCCGACGGCATGACGCATCGCGAGCAGCTCGAACAGGTCGCCGCCCGGGGCGGCAGCCTCGTCGCACGGCAGGGCAGGTGCCTCGCCGAGGACGTGCTGCCGGCGCTGGCCGCCGAGGACATCCACATCGTGACCTGGTCCGCGCTCGGCAAGGCCGACCAGGAGCGGCTGCGGGCCTATTTCCGGGACCAGGTGTTCCCGGTGCTGACCCCGCTGGCCGTGGACCCTGCGCACCCGTTCCCGTACATCTCCGGGCTGTCCTTGAACCTCGCGGTACTGGTCCAAGCCCCCGGTGACGGCCCGGAACGGTTCGCCCGGGTGAAGGTGCCCAACAACGTGCCCCGGTTCGTCACGGTCGGCCCTGGGCGGTACCTGCCGGTCGAGGAGCTGATCGGCGCGCACCTCGACCAGCTCTTCGACGGCATGACGGTCGTCGAGCAGGTGGTGTTCCGGGTGACCCGCAACGCCGACCTCGACGTCGACGAGGACCGCGACGAGGACCTGCTCCAGGCCCTGGAACGCGAGCTGGCCCGCCGCCGGTTCGGGCCCCCGGTCCGCCTGGAGATCGCCGCCGGCGTGTCCGACCACGTGCTGGAGCTGCTGATCCGCGAGCTCGACATGGACGCGCACGACGTGCTGCGGGTGCCGGGCCTGCTGGACCTGTCGGGGCTGTGGCAGGTCTACAACGCCACCGACCGGCCGGATCTGAAGGACCGGCCGTTCGTGCCGGCCACGCATCCGCAGTTCGCCGAGGGCGAGACGCCCAAGAGCGTGTTCGCGCAGCTGCGTGAGGGCGACATCCTGGTGCACCACCCGTACCACTCGTTCTCCACCAGTGTGCAACGGTTCATCGAGCAGGCGGCGGCGGACCCGGGCGTGCTGGCCATCAAGCAGACGCTGTACCGCACCTCGGGCGACTCCCCCATCGTGGACGCCCTCGTGGCGGCGGCCCAGGCCGGCAAGCAGGTCGTGGTGCTCGTCGAGATCAAGGCCCGGTTCGACGAGCAGGCCAACATCGGCTGGGCCCGCACCCTGGAGCGCGCCGGCTGCCACGTCGTCTACGGCCTGGTCGGGCTGAAGACGCACTGCAAGACGGCCCTCGTGGTCCGCCAGGAGGGCGCGGTCCTGCGCCGGTACTGCCACGTGGGCACCGGCAACTACCACCCGAAGACCGCGCGCCTGTACGAGGACTTCGGCCTGTTCACCGCCGATCCCGAGGTCGGCGCCGACCTGACGGACCTGTTCAACCAGCTCACCGGCTACTCCCGGCAGACCGGCTACCGCCGCCTCCTCGTCGCCCCGGTCCGGATGCGCCCCGGCATCCTCGAACGGATCGAGGCGCAGGCGGCGCTGGGCTCCGAGGGCCTGATCCAGTTCAAGACGAACTCGATCGTGGACGAGCAGATCATCGACGCGCTCTACCGGGCCAGCCAGGCGGGGGTCACCATCGACCTCATCATCCGGGGCATCTGCGCGCTGCGGCCCGGGGTGCCGGGGCTGTCCGAGACCATCCGGGTGCGCTCGCTGCTGGGCCGGTTCCTGGAACACTCGCGGGTGTACCGGTTCGGCCGCACGGACCCGGAGTACTGGATCGGCTCGGCCGACCTGATGCACCGCAACCTCGACCGCCGGGTGGAGGCCCTGGTCCGGGTCACCGGGGACGCCTCGAAGCAGGCCCTGGAGCTGGCGCTGGACCTGTCGATGGCCGACGACGTGTCGACGTTCGAGCTGGACGGCAAGGGGATGTGGAGCCGCCGGGCCGCCGAGGGCCCGAACCCGCAGGAGGAACTTCTCCGCCGGATGAACGCCTAGACACACGACAGGGCACCCGCCTCCATCCCCCAGGCGGGTGCCCTTATCAGCGTTCGTGCGGGGCGCTGTCGTACTACTTCTTGGCGGCCTTCTTGGCCGGGGCCTTCTTCGCGACGGCGGCCTTCTTCGCCGGAGCCGCCTTGGTGACAGCCGCCTTCTTGGCCGGCGCGGCCTTGGCGGCGACGGTCTTCTTGGCCGGCGCGGTCTTGGTCGCGGCCTTCTTGGCCGGGGCGGTCTTCGCCGCGGCGGCCTTCTTCGCCGGAGCCGCCTTGGTGACAGCCGCCTTCTTGGCCGGCGCGGCCTTGGTGACAGCGGCCTTCTTCGCCGGGGCCGCCTTGGCCGCCGTGGTGGTGGCGGCCTTCTTCGCCGGAGCGGCCTTGGCGGCGGCCTTGGCCGGGGTCGCCTTCGGCGCCTTGCCCGCGGCCACCAGCTCCTTGAAGCTGGCGCCGGCCCGGAACGCCGGCACGTTGGTCTTCTTCACCTTCACGGCCTCGCCGGTCCGCGGGTTCCGCGCGGTGCGCGCGCCCCGGGTCCGCTTCTCGAAGACCCCGAAGCCGGTGAGCGAAACCTTGTCGCCCTTGGTCACCGCGTTCTGGATCTCAGCCAGCACCGCGTCGAGTGCCGCAGTCGCCGACTTCTTGTCCCCCAGCCGAACGGCCAGTGCCTCGATGAGCTCCGCCTTGTTCACGTATCCCCCTCAGAAGTTGCAGTGTGGTTCACACTGTTGTCATTCTGCGCGCACGTTAGGCCGGTTTGAGGCTAGATACAAATACCGATCGTAAGAGAATTGTTGTGTCGCAAGGATTTCCAACGCCCCCCGATAGTGGTAGTGGACGCGGAAACCGTTGGCACATAAGGAATCCCGAGCATAAAGGAGCCGGTCGACGCCTCGCATCGGCCGGCCCCGTCCGCGTGGCGGACCTCACCCTCTTCTACCTGGTGGAAGGCAGCCAGGCGGCCCTCGTTGCCTCGTACGCGCCGATCGCGTCGACGTTGCGGAGGGTCAGTCCGATGTCGTCCAAACCCTCCAGCAACCGCCATCGGCTGAACTCATCGAGCGGGAACGGCCGGACCCGGTCTGCGTAGCGCACCTCGCGGGCGACGACGTCGACGGTCACCTCCAGCGTCGAGTCCTCCTCGACCAGCTGCCACAGGTCGTCGATGACCGGCTGGCTCAACTCGACCGGCAGCAGCCCGCCCTTGAGCGCGTTGCCCCGGAAGATGTCCCCGAACCGGGGCGACAGCACGGCCTTGAAGCCGTAGTCCAACAGGGCCCAGACCGCGTGCTCCCGCGAGGAACCGGTGCCGAACTCCGGCCCGGCGACCAGCACGCTGGCCGCCTGGTAGCGCGGCTGGTTCAGCACGAAGTCCGGGTCGGCGGCCCGCCAGGCGGAGAACAGGCCGTCCTCGAAGCCGGTGCGGGTGACCCGCTTGAGGTACACCGCCGGGATGATCTGGTCCGTATCCACGTTGGAACGGCGCAGCGGGACGGCGGTACCGGTGTGCTCGGTGAACTTGTCCATCAACGGCTCACATCCACTGGGGCGGCCAGGCGGCCGACGATGGCGGTGGCGGCGGCGACCTGCGGGGACACCAGATGGGTACGCCCGCCCTTGCCCTGCCGGCCCTCGAAGTTGCGGTTGGAGGTGCTGGCCGCGCGCTCGCCCGGCTTCAGGGTGTCCGGGTTCATGCCCAGGCACATGGAGCAGCCGGCGAACCGCCACTCGGCCCCGGCGGCCGTGAACACCTCGTGCAGGCCCTCGGCCTCGGCCTCCAGGCGCACCCGCGCCGAGCCGGGCACGACGAGCATCCGCACCCCGTCGGCGACCTTGTGGCCGCGCAGCACATCGGCGGCGGCGCGCAGGTCCTCGAGCCTGCCGTTGGTGCAGGAGCCGACGAACACGACGTCCACGGCGATGTCCCGCAGCGGGGTACCGGCCGTCAGCCCCATGTACTCCAGCGCCTTGGCCGCCGCGACCGGGTCGTCGGTGTCGGCGGGCGCGGGCACGACCGAGCCGAGCGGCGCGCCCTGCCCCGGATTGGTGCCCCAGGTGACGAACGGGGTCACGGAGGAGGCGTCGATCGTTACAACCGTGTCGAAAACGGCGTCGGCGTCGGTCGGCAGGGTGCGCCAGTACGCGACGGCGGCGTCGAAGTCGGCGGGCGCGTGGGCCTTACCCCGCAGGTAGTCGAACGTCACGTCGTCCGGCGCGATCATGCCGGCCTTCGCGCCCCACTCGATGGACATGTTGCACACGGTCATCCGGCCCTCCATGGAGAGCGCCTCGATGGCCGGGCCCCGGTACTCCACGATGTGGCCGCGCCCGCCGCCCGTGCCCTCCTGGGCGATCAGGGCCAGGATCAGGTCCTTGGCCGTGACGCCGGGGCGCAACGAACCGGTCACGTTGACCGCCATGGTGCGCGGCGTGGACTGCTGCAGGGTCTGGGTCGCCATCACGTGCTCGACCTCGCTGGTGCCGATCCCGAACGCCAGGGCCCCGAACGCGCCGTGCGTGGCGGTGTGCGAGTCGCCGCACACGATCGTCATGCCCGGTTGGGTGAGCCCCAACTGGGGACCGATCACGTGCACGATGCCCTGTTCGGCGTCGCCCAGCGGGTGCAGCCGGACCCCGAACTCCGCGCAGTTCTTCCGCAGGGTCTCGATCTGGGTCCGCGACACCGGGTCGCTGATCTCGACGAGGTTGTCGGTCGGGGTGTTGTGGTCCTCCGTCGCGATCGTGAGGTCGGGACGGCGGACCGGACGGCCGGCGAGCCGGAGCCCGTCGAACGCCTGCGGACTGGTCACCTCGTGCAGCAGGTGCAGGTCGATATACAGCAGATCGGGCTCATCCGGGGCGCTGTGTACGACATGCGCGCCCCATACCTTCTCCGCGAGCGTGCGCCCCATGTTGGCTCCCACGATCTGGACTTCCCAAGGATTGGGAGGTATGTTTCGTCTCGTGGGACACAGTATCAGCGGGGTCGGCGTTCTCGATAAAGCCGTCCTAATCCTTGAGACGTCCGTGGACGGCGCGAGCCTGGCCGAGTTGGTCGAGCGCACGCAGCTGCCCCGGGCCACGGCGCACCGCCTCGCGCAGGCGCTCGAACAGCACCGCCTCCTGGTGCGCGACGCCCAGGGCCGGTGGCGACCGGGCCCCCGGCTCGGCGAGCTGGCCAACGAGGCGCCCGACGTTCTGCTCACGGCGGCCGAGCCGATCCTGGCGATGCTCCGCGACCAGACCGGGGAGAGCGCCCAGCTCTACCTGCGCCGGGCCGACGACCGGATCTGCGTGGCCGCCGCCGAGCGGTCCAGCGGGCTGCGGGACACCGTGCCGATCGGCGCGGTGCTGCCGATGACCGCCGGGTCCGCGGCCCAGATCCTGCTGGCCTGGGAGCCGCCGGAGGCCGTGCTGCCGCTGCTGCCCCGGGCCAAGTTCACGGCCCGGATCCTCGCGGAGGTGCGCAAACGGGGCTGGGCGTCCAGCGTCGCCGAGCGCGAGGCCGGGGTCGCGTCGGTGTCCTCGCCGGTCCGGGACCGCACCGGCCGGGTGATCGCGGCGGTCAGCGTGTCCGGGCCGATCGAGCGGTTGACCCGCCGGCCGGGCGAGCGGCACGCGATGGCCGTGGTCCGCGCGGGCCAGCGGCTGTCAGGGCTGTAGCCGCCCGGGTCTGTGCTCCCGCACCGCGGCCCGGATTCCGGCCGCCAGGTCGGGAAGAGCCTCCCGCGTGCCGAAATGCCAGTCCCATCGGGTACCGGCCGCCACGTCGACCTGGACGTGGTGGCCGATCCCGAAGGTGGTCTCCGCGCGCAGCCGGCCGTCCGCACGCAGCAGCACCGTGAGCGAGAATCCCGGGCCGGCCGCGAGCTCGACCGAGCCCTGCTCCGCGCGGGCCAGCTTCTCCAGCGCGGCGGCGAACCGGTTCAGATCGGGCCAGCGGACGAAACCCGTGCCCGACCGCAGCCGGACCTCGGGCACCGTGGCCGGGCCTTCGACGTCGACGTGCAGGTGCGCGTGCACCGGGTCGCCGCCCGGCTGCTCCATCCAGCTGCGCCCGCTGCCGGCGGCCACGGCCAGCCCGATCCCGTACGGGGGCTCGAAGAAGACGACGCGTCTCACGCACCGCAGTCTGTCAGTAGGACTGGAGCTCCACCAGGTTGCCGTCCGGGTCGCGCAGGCACGCCGACCGGATGCCCCAGCCGGGCCGGTCGGCCGCCGGGGCCACCACGGTCGCGCCGTGCCCGGCCAACTCCTCGACCCGGGCGTCCACGTCGTCGACGCGCAGCACCAGCATCATCCGGTCGGTGCCGGCCGGCGGCTCGGCGGACTCGACCATCCCGGCCAGCGCCGCGCGGCTGAGCAGCGCCAGCCCGGTGTCGTCGCCGATGTCGAAACTCGCGTACTGGCCCGGGACCAGCCGGGCGGCCGGGAGCCCCAGGCTCTCGGTGTAGAAGGACAGGCACTCGTCGAAACGGTTCACCAGCAGTCGTGGGTACATCGTTGGAGGGTACCAATGATTTAATGTTCCCATGGATAGCACCTCCCGCCTGTTGGCCCTCGCCCCGTACCTGCTGTCGAAGGTGGGCAAGGCCGGCCGCCGGGACCTCGCCGCGCGGCTCGTCGACCACGGCCTCGACCTGCGCCAGGTGGCCGTGCTCGCGGCGGTCGCCGACCTCGGGCCGTCCTCGCAGCGCGACCTAGGCACCCGGCTGGCCGTCGACCCCAGCGACATGGTCGGCGCGGTCGACGCCCTGGAGGCGGCCGGCCGGGTGGAGCGCCGCAGGGACCCGGCGGACCGCCGCCGGTACCTGGTCACCCTCACCCCGGCCGGCCGCGCCGCGCTGCGGGCCGCCACCCGCCACGCCGACGCGGTCACGGCCGACCTGCTCGCCCCGCTGGAACCGGACGAGCGGGACGTGCTGGTCAACCTCCTCCGCAAGGTCTTCGCCGGCCTAAAATGAGGGTCGCGGACCCCTCTCTCCGAGGAGGCTGGGCCATGTCCAAGTTCATGGATGTTCACACCGAGATGAAGGGCATCACCGCCGAGGCCCTGCGCGAGGCGCACGCGGCGGACCTGGCCATCCAGGCTGAGGAGGGCGTCGTCTTCGAGCAGGCGTGGGCCGACCCGGAATCCGGCCACGTGTTCTGTCTGTCCGAGGCTCCCAGCGCCGACGCGGTCCGGCGGATCCATGAACGCACCGGACACCCGGCGAACGAGATCCACCCCGTCCCCCTCATGGTCTGACGGCATGAAACTCGACGAGCGGACGGCCTACGCCCAGGTGAGCGCCCCCGCCCGCCTGGCAGGGCCCGGCGAGGGCATCTCAGCGGAGGAGCTGGCCCTCGCCGCCCGCAACCACGGCATGCCCCAGGAGGCGCTGCGCTACGACGTCACCCCGGTCGGCCTGCACTACCTCCTGACCCACTACGACATCCCCGCCATCGACCCGGCCGCCTGGCGGCTGGCGGTCTCCGGCGGGGTGCACCGCCCGCTGACCCTGGACCTGCACTCGCTGCGCGCCCTACCCGCGCGCACGGTCCGGGTGACGATGGAGTGCGCCGGCAACGGCCGGGCCCGCCTCGACCCCCGCCCGGTGAGCCAGCCGTGGTTGGTGGACGCGGTCGGCACGGCGGACTGGACCGGCGCGCCGCTCCGCGACCTGCTGGCCGTCACGGGCCTCGCGGAGGACGCCGTGGAGATCGTGTTCACGGGCGCCGACCACGGGGTGGAACGCGGCGTCGAACAGGACTACCAGCGCAGCCTGCCGATCGCCGAGGCCCTCGGCAGGGACGTCCTGTTGGCCTACGCGATGAACGGCGCCCCGCTCCCGCCCCAGCACGGTGCCCCGGTCCGCCTGATCGTCCCCGGCTGGTACGGAATGGCGCACGTGAAATGGCTCAAGGGCATCACGGTGACCGCCGAGCCGTTCACCGGCTACCAGCAGCAGACGGCCTACAACCTCCGCCAGCAGCCCGACGACCCGGGCGAACCGGTCACCCGGATCCGTCCCCGCGCCATGCTCATCCCGCCGGGCTTCCCGGACTTCCTGTCCCGCGCCAGAATCGTGCACCCGGGCCCGGTCCTGCTACGCGGCCGCGCGTGGTCGGGCGGCGCCCCGGTCAAGGGCGTCGCGGTCAGCACCGACGGCGGCACCCGCTGGGCCCCGGCCATCCTCGACGACCCGGACGGCCACCCGTGGGCCTGGCGCGGCTTCTCCTTCGCCTGGCGGGCCACCCCGGGCGAATATCTCCTCGCGGCGCACGCCACCGACGAGTCCGGCGCGACCCAGCCCACGACCCAGTCCTGGAACCGCGGCGGCTTCGCCAACAACGCGATCCACCTCACAAAGACAATCTGCGTCCCCGAGGAAAAACCCTGAGCGGCCATCAGTAACCGGGGAATGAACCGGTGAGGCAGGAATGTGACCACCCGCACAACCAGGCCAGCCCAACGGTGGGCGACCACTCACCGGCCCGGAGGGGTGTGGGTGGAGCGAAGCTCCCCCACCTCGCGCCCCGCAGGGGCGCAGACACAACGAAGGAGCCCCCTATTCGCGCAATCCGCGAATAGGGGGCTCCAATGCGACGTAGTCCCGAGGGGATTCGAACCCCCGCTACCGCCTTGAGAGGGCGGCGTCCTGGGCCGCTAGACGACGGGACCCCAGTTAGTGCTTTCGAACTTTCGTGCGTAGCCCCGAGGGGATTCGAACCCCCGCTACCGCCTTGAGAGGGCGGCGTCCTGGGCCGCTAGACGACGGGGCCAGGTGGTGCGAGGACATTTTGCTGGGGTACCAGGACTCGAACCTAGACTAATGGAACCAGAAACCATCGGGCTGCCAATTACCCCATACCCCATCGGTGCCCTCGCACCGGAGATGAACTCTACCCGACGCCCTCCGCCAGCTTCAAATCGGATCCCGGGTCGGTCAGACCGAGCAGGCCGGGCAGCTCCGCCAGAGTGGAGATCTGCCGTGCGAACCGGGGCAAACCGCAGGAACGGTCCAGCCACACCCCGGTCAGCCCGGCATCGGTCGCCCCCTGCGCGTCGAAGGGCAGGCTGTCGCCCACGTACACGGTCTCAGCAGCGGAAACGCCGAGCGCCGCGCATGTGGAGCCGAAGATGACGGGCGAGGGCTTCGCGGCGCCGTATGTGTCGCGGCCCACAGCGATCGCGAACCGGTCGGCGATGCCGGTCAGGGCCAGTTTGGTCCGGGTGTAGTCCACGTCGTTGTTGCTGATCACACCCAGGGTCAGCCCGGACAGCGCGTCCAGGCAGCCCGGGACGTCGTCGAACAGGGCCAGGTTGGCCTCGTAGTGCACGAGGTAGGCGGCGAACCAGGCGTCCGGGTCGCCGGGGCCCCGGCCACCGAGGGCGCGGCGCATGCCGAGGGCGCGGTGCCGGCGCTGGTCGGCGAAGGTGAGCTCGCCCGCGAGGTACCGGGGAAAGTGTTCCTGTTCGAGCCGGAACCACAACCCGGCCGCAGCGGGCAGGCGGGGCGACGGGACACCGAGCTCGGCGCAGTGGGCGATGATGCCCGCCCGCGCCGAGCTCTCGTAGTCCGTCAGCGTCTGGTCGACGTCAAAGAGGACGGCCGAGACGCGCCGGCCGGTGACGCCACCGGCCAGCGGGGTCGCACGCGAACTCACAGTGCCTTCCGGAGCCTCTCCAGGGTCGTCTCGCGGCCCAGCAGCTCCATCGACTCGTAGAGGGGCGGGGAGACGGTGCGGCCCGTCACGGCGACCCTCAGCGGCGCGAACGCCACCTTCGGCTTCAGGCCCAGGCCGTCGATCAGCGCGGCCTTGAGGGCCTCCTCGAGCGCCGCCGTGGTCCAGTCGACCTTTTCGAGTACGCCGATGGAGGCCTCCAGCACCGGCCGGGCCGCCTCGGTGAGCACCTTGGCCGCGTGCGCCTCGTCCGGGGCGAAGTCGTCGCCGGAGAACAGGAAGCCGAGCATGTCCCGGGCCTGGGCCAGGGTGGTGATCCGGGTCTGGATCAGCGGGGCCGCCGCCGCCACGAGGTCCGGGTCCGCCGACTCCGGCAGGAACGCCCGGATCCGGTCCGCGAAGTCCGCCGGGTCGAGCCGGCGCACGTGCTCGGCGTTGATGGCCTCGCACTTCTTCTCGTCGAACCGGGCCGCGCTGGAGTTCACGTTGTGCAGGTCGAACGCGCTGATCAGCTCGGCCATCGTGAAGATGTCACGGTCCGGGGCGATCGCCCAGCCCAGCAGGGCCAGGTAGTTGGCCAGGCCCTCGGGCAGGTAGCCGGCGTCGCGGTAGGCGAAGAAGTTCGACCGGGGGTCGCGCTTGGACAGCTTCTTGTTGCCCTCGCCGGTGACCAGCGGCAGGTGCGCGTACTCCGGCACCTGCTCCGCGATGCCCAGCGCCATCATCGCCTTGAACAGCACGATCTGGCGCGGCGTGGACGACAGCAGGTCCTCGCCCCGGGAGATCATGGTGATCCGCATCATGGCGTCGTCGACCGGGTTGGTCAGGGTGTACAGCGGCTGGCCGTTGCCCCGGACGATCACGTAGTCGGGCACGCTGCCGGCCTTGAAGGTGACCTCGCCGCGCACGGCGTCCACCCAGGTGACGTCCTCGTCGGGCATCCGGATCCGCAGCACGGCCTCGCGGCCCTCCGCCTTGAACGCCGCGACCTGCTCGGCCGTCAGGTTCCGGTCGAAGCCGTCGTAGCCGAGCTTCGGGTCGCGGCCCAGCGCCTTGTGGCGGGCCTCGATCTCCTCGGGGGTGGAGTACGACTCGTAGGCGTAGCCGGCCTCGAAGAGCTTGGCCGCGACGTCGCGGTAGATCTCGGAGCGCTCCGACTGCCGGTACGGGCCGTAGGGGCCGCCCAGGTCCGGGCCCTCGTCGTAGTCCAGACCGAGCCAGCTCATCGCGTCGAGCAGCATCTGGTACGACTCGTCGGAGTCGCGCGCAGCGTCGGTGTCCTCGATCCGGAAGACGAGCTTGCCGCCGTGGTGCCGGGCGTGCGCCCAGTTGTAGAGGGCGGTGCGCATGAGCCCCACGTGCGGGGTGCCCGTCGGCGAGGGACTGAACCGGAGCCGGAGATCAGACAAGTTCCACAACCTTGTTCGTGAGGGCGCCCAGGCCCTCGATGGAGACAGTCACGGAGTCGCCGGCGTTGAGCTCGCTCACCCCGGCGGGGGTACCGGTGAGGATCACGTCACCGGGCAGCAGGGTCATCACGTGTGAGACATAGGAGACCAGAGTCGGCACGTCGAACACCATGTCTTTTGTCCGGCCCAGCTGGCGGACCTCCTCGTTGACCTCGCAGCGCACCTCGAGGTCGCGCCAGTCCAGTTCCGTCTCGATCCACGGCCCGAACGGGCAGAACGAGTCGAACCCCTTGGCCCTCGTGAACTGGACGTCCTTCTTCTGCAGGTCACGGGCGGTGACGTCGTTGGCGATCGAGTACCCGAAAATGGCCTTTTCCGCTTCCGCCCGGTCGACCCGGCGCGCGCCGGGCAGCCCGATCACGATCGCCAGCTCGGCCTCGTGCTCCACCTGCTGGGACTGCGGCGGCAGGGAGATCGCGTCGTTCGGGCCGATGATCGTGGTCGACGGCTTGAGGAACAGCAACGGCTCCGCCGGCACCTCGCCGCCCATCTCCTTGGCGTGGTCGGCATAGTTGCGGCCCACGCACACGATCTTGCTGGGCAGCATCGGGGCGAGCAGTCGCACGTCGGCGAGCGCCCACCGCTGACCGGTGAACGTGAGCCGACCGAACGGGTGCCCGTCCAGCTCGGCGATGGTGGGCGACTGGTCGCCTTCCACCACCCCGAACGACATGCCACCCGCATGGGCAAACCGGGCAATACGCACTGTGATAAGTCCCTTGGCCAGAGCAGATTCGGTACCCCAGAATCTATCTCTCCTGCCCACACCCCCTCCCTTCTCCCCTCCCCACCTCCCCTTCCGGTGATCAACTACACGCTCTTGCACCCCGGACGGCCGTATTTCCCGCAAGTACGTGTAGTTGATCAACCAGACCAGAGGGATGGACCGGGGGAAGTAGCTTGTCTTGTGTGGACGAATGGGTGACGCGGCGGGGGGCATTGGCACGCGGGGTGAGCGCCGGTCGGTTGCGAGGTCGGCGGTGGGAGCGGCCCTTCCGGAATCTGTACCGGCCGACGGAGCCCGCCCGGGTCGGGCGGGTCGGGCAGATGCGGCAGATCAGGGCGGCGCTGCGGGTTCTGCCGGCCCGAACGGTGCTCAGCCATGAGACCGCAGCCCTCGTGCACCTGCTCCCGAACGCGTTCGGGGTCGACCCTGTCGCCCCGGTGCACGTCACCCTGCGGCAGGGCCGGGCTCGCAGCCGAGTAAAGCTCATCGTGCACACGGCTGTCCTCTTGGCGGATGAAGTACACGAAAGGGTCGGGCTGCCGGTCACCTCACCGGCCCGGACCTGGCTGGACCTGGCCGGCCTCCAGAGCCCGCGCGACCACCTGGCGCTCACGGACGCGCTGCTGGCCAGCCGGGAGGTCACGCACGAGGAGCTGGCAGAGCTGCTCGAAAGATCGGCCGGCCGCCGGGGCGTGCTGACCGCCCGCACGTCTCTGGCCCTCGCAGACCCGCTCGCACAGTCCCCCTTCGAGAGTTACACCCGGTTGATCATGATCGACGCCGGGCTGCGGCCGGTCGCCCAGCACGAGGTCCGGGTCGACGGCGCGCGCTACCTCCTCGATCTGGCGCTCCTCGAGTCCCGGGTGGGCGTCGAGTTCGACGGCCGGGTGCACGCGGGCCAGACCATCCCGGACCTTCGCCGGCAGAACGCACTGCACCGGGCCGGCTGGGTGCTGCTCCGCTACACCGGCCGCGACCTGCTCGCCCGCCCCGGCATGGTCCGCACAGAGATCCTCGCCACCCACTCCCACCGCCTCCCCTCCAAACTCCGGTGATCAACTACACGGTGTTGTAGGTTTCGAGGCTGGGAAACCAGCAACACCGTGTAGTTGATCACCGGGGGTCGGGAGTCGGGGCGCGTGGACAGGCGGGTGGCGCACGAGGCGCGGGTTGACGCGCTGGTCGCCGCGCACCTGGAGCGCCGTGGCCAGGGCCTGAAACACCCGGTCGAGGACTTCCTGTTCACCTACTACAACTACCGGCCCAACCAGCTGCGCACCTGGTTCCCCGGCTTCGACCGGCCGCCCACCGACAAGGAGCGCGCCCGGATCGGGTGGATCCGCGACCTGCTCGCCGCCACCCGCGACCGGGCCCCGCACCTGGGCTGTTTCGGCCTGCACGAGTGGGCGATGGTCTACCAGGACACCGAAACCCGGCATCCGGTACCGCTGCGGATGGCACCCGACAAGCTCGCCGCCTTCGTCGACGCGCAGAACGTCCGGTGCTCGCACTTCGACGCGTTCCGGTTCTTCACGCCGCCGGCCCGGAGCCTGAACCTGCTCCAGCCGAGCCGGGAGACGCAGCGCGACAACGAGCAGCCGGGGTGCCTGCACGCGAACATGGACCTGTACAAGTGGGCGTACAAGCTGGCCCCGCTCGTGCCGGCCGAGCTGGTCGTGGACTGTTTCGAGCTGGCCCGCGACGTCCGGACGCTGGACATGCGGGCCAGCCCGTACGACCTGGCGGACCTCGGCTACCCGCCCGTGCGGATCGAGACCCCCAACGGGCGGGCCGAGTACGTGACCCACCAGCGGGCGTTCGCCGAACGGGCCGCCCCGCTCCGCGACCGCCTCGTCGAGGCCTGCGACCGGCTGCTCGCCCCGGCGCCGAGCCCGGGCACCGTCTGAGCCCGGGCCCGACCGCAGGTTAGGGCCGGTTCTGGCCGCCGCCCCGGTGCTGGGCCTGGTCCCCGCCCTTCTGCAGCGCGTGGGTCAGCGCGTCGACCAGGGCCAGCCAGCTGGCCTCCACGATGTTGCCGTGCACCCCGACCGTGGTCAGCTCGGCGTCCCGGTGGGTGGACTCCACCAGCACCCGGGTGACCGCGTCGGTGCCATGCGAGCCGGCCAGGATCCGGACCTTGTAGTCGACGAGTTCCAGCGACGACAGCGCCGGGTAGAACTCCACCAACGCGAGGCGGAGCGCCTGGTCGAGGGCGTTGACCGGCCCGTTGCCCTCGGCCGTGGCGATGGTCCGCTCCCCGCCCACCACGATCTTCACGGTGGCCTCGGAGACCACGGCCCCGTCGGGGCGGTGCTCGACGATCACCCGGTAGGACTCCAGGTCGAACGGGGCTTTGACCTCGCCGAGCGCGGACCGCACCAGCAGCGCGAACGACGCGTCCGCGGCCTCGAACGACCAGCCCTGGGCCTCCAGGGACTTGACCCGCTCGGCGACGGCGGTGAGTACAGTGGGTTGGCCGGCCAGGTCCAGCCCGAGCTCACGGGATTTGAGCTCGATGCTGGCCCGGCCGGCCATCTCGGTGATCAGGATGCGCATGTCATTGCCGACGGTGGTCGGATCCACATGGTTGTACAGCTCCGGATCGACCTTGATCGCGCTCGCGTGCAGCCCCGCCTTGTGAGCGAAGGCCGCGTGCCCGACATAGGCCTGGTGGGTGTCGGGTGCGATGTTGGCGATCTCCGCGATGGCGTGCGAGACGCGCGCCATCTGCTCGAGGCACCCCGGCGGTAGCACGGGGAGCCCGAGTTTGAGGGCGAGGTTGCCGACGACGGAGAACAGGTCCGCGTTGCCGGGTCGCTCGCCGTAGCCGTTGGCCGTGCCCTGGACGTGCCGGACGCCGGCCTCCACGGCCGCGATGGTGTTGGCCACCGCGCAGGAGGTGTCGTTCTGGGCGTGCATGCCGAGCAGCGCCGGGTCGACGCCCAGGTCGGCGATGGCCCGGGTGATGCCGGACGGCAGGGAGCCGCCGTTGGTGTCGCACAGCACGACGCGTTCGGCGCCGGCTTCGAGAGCCTTCTCCACGACCCTTTTCGTGTACTCCGCGTCGAAGCGGAACCCGTCGTAGAAGTGCTCGCAGTCCACGAAGACGCGGCGGCCCTCGGCGACGAGGTGCGTGACCGTGTCGTACACCATGGCGAGGTTTTCTTCCGGGGTGGTGCGCAGCGCGCGCTCGACGTGGCGCAGGTCTGCCTTCGCGACGAGGGCGATGGCCGGGGTCTCCGCGTCCAGCAGGGCCCGGACCTGCGGGTCGTCGGCGGCCGTGGTGCCGGCCTTGCGGGTGGCCCCGAAGGCGACCATGAGCGCGTGTTTCAGCTGGAGTTCGTTGCGGGCCCGGCGGAAGAACTCGGTGTCCTTGGGCATCGCCCCCGGCCAGCCGCCCTCGATGAATCCCACGCCGAACTCGTCGAGCAGTCGGGCCACGGCGAGTTTGTCCACCACCGAGTAGGTGATGCCCTCGCGCTGGGCGCCGTCACGCAATGTCGTGTCAAAGACCTGGAAATCCATCGTTCACTCCAGTTAATTCCTGCAACAAAAAAGACCCTCCGCGGGTGCGGAAGGTCTGCGCGCTGACGAGGTAGGTCTCGAAGTCAGCGCGCCGGGCCAATAATGAGCAGGCTGGTCACATGGGCAACCTTCCCAGAACGTCCGGCTATCTGGAAATCACTCCCAGATAACGGGACTGATGTGAGCTACTTCATACTAGTGTCGCCCTCGTGGGCGATTTTCGCTCCCGTAGGGCACAATCTGGAATGACTCCAATCAACCGCCCTACAGGAGAACCTCTGTGCTTACCGTTGGTGACCACTTCCCGGCCTACGAGCTGACCGCCTGCGTGTCGCTCGACGCCGACAACGCCTTCGAGACCATCACGAACAAGTCCCACGAGGGCAAGTGGCGCGTCGTCTTCTTCTGGCCGAAGGACTTCACCTTCATCTGTCCGACCGAGATCGCCGAGTTCGGCCGGCTGAACGGCGAGTTCGCCGACCGTGACGCGCAGGTGCTGGGCGCCTCCGTGGACAACGAGTTCGTGCACTTCGCGTGGCGCAAGGACCACCCGGACCTGCGCGATCTGCCCTTCCCGATGCTGTCGGACATCAAGCGCGAGCTGTCCGAGGCCTGCGGCATCCTCGGCGAGGACGGCGTCGCCCAGCGCGCCACCTTCATCGTCGACCCGAACAACGAGATCCAGTTCGCCATGGTCACGGCCGGCTCCGTGGGCCGCAACGTCGCCGAGGTCCTGCGGGTCCTCGACGCGCTGCAGACCGACGAGCTGTGCCCGTGCAACTGGAACAAGGGCGGCGACACCCTCGACGTCAAGTCCCTGATGGCCAGCTAGTTCTCCCTGGGGAGGGGGCCTGACGGCCCCCTCCTTCCTCGTTCGCGCGAAAGGAACCACCCCGTGGGTCTCGACACCCTGAAGGACGCCCTGCCGGCGTACGCGAAGGACACCAAGCTCAACCTGGGTTCCGTGCTCGGCAACGCCACGCTGCCCGAGCAGCAGGCCTGGGGCGCCGCGCTGGCCTGCGCGATCGCGGCCCGCAGCCCGCAGGTGATCCGCGAGATCGCCGCAGAGGCCGCCGACCGGCTCAAGCCCGAGGCCGTCGAGGCCGCCAAGGCCGCGGCGTCCATCATGGCCATGAACAATGTGTACTACCGCGCCAAGCACCTGATCGGCGACGAGGCGTACCAGACCCTGCCCGCCCGGCTGCGGATGTCCGTCATCGGCCAGCCCGGCGTGGACAAGGTGGACTTCGAGCTGTGGTGCCTCGCGGTCTCCGCCATCACCGGCTGCGGGGTGTGCCTCGAGTCGCACGAGAAGGCGCTGATCAAGGCCGGGCTCGGCCGGGACGCGATCCACGACGCGCTGCGGATCGCCGCCGTCGTGCACGCCGCGTCGGTCACCCTGGACGCGGAAGCCGCGCTGGCATAACGACTCCACACGAGAAGTTGTCGTCATCTCGACCCGGATGACGGCAACTTCTCCGTTTCCGTTCCTTGACACGGGGTGACCCCGCGCGACATTGTCGAATCGATGCACGTCACTGCATGATCGACTGGGGGCGCGGGGAAGTAGGGCGGCGTGACGCCGACGGAACACCCATTTGCTACGGGAGAACTGGCCGCGGTGGTCGACGCCGCGCCGGGCGGCAGCTGGATCGGCCTGCACCGCCGCCAGCCGCCCCGGACCGTGCTGTCCCGCAGATCCGAGCTGGCCTGGTTCCTGTTCTGCGCGCTGATGCTGTTCCTCGTCGCGTCGTCCACGGGCGAGCTGCTCGCCGAACCGGCCGGTTCCGGCCCGGCTCCGGCCGGCGCCCCGGGCGTGTTGGCGCCGCCCGGCTCCGGCGCGCTGGACTCGCAGACCGCCGCGCTGCGGGCCCGGGCGACCGCCACCCGCAGCGCCGGCCCGTCGGCCAGCACGTCGGCCTCGGCGTCGACCCGCGGCACCCCCGTCGGTCCCCCACCGGTGTCCAAGCCGCCGACCAGCGTGCCGACCAGCGGCGGCGGCGGGGTGACGGTGAACGCGTCCGGCACCCCGGAGTGCGGCGCCTCGTCGTGGAACGTCGCCGTCAGCGCGACAGTGGTGGGCGGCACCGCGACCGAGGCCAGCGTGTACGCGCGCCGCGACGACCTCGGCGGCAGCTGGCAGTTCGGCCGGATGTCCGGCGGGCCGAAGACGTTCAACGGCAGCACGTACACGGAGCCGTCCTTCAACGCCATCGCGTGGTACGTGTCCGTGAAGCTGTCCGACGGGCGGATGCTGTCCTCGGCGGTGACCGTGACCGGCGGCTGTTGACCGGAGCCGTCGCTCACCGGCCACCGGGCCGCGGGCGTCCCGGCCTACCGCCCATCCCGGTTCTACCGCCTGGCCGCGGGCACCGCTGTCGGTAGCGCGGTGGCCGGCGTGGGCGACGGGGGCAGGGTCGCGAGTACCCGGCGCAGGCGTGGGGCCGTGGTCGCCGCGAGGAGGACGGCGAGCAGGCCGGCGACGACGGGCACGGTGAAGGCGCCCTGGTAGCCGTACCGGTCGGCGAGGACGCCGGAGAGCGCCGAGCCGACGGCGTTGCCGGCGACCGCGCCGCTGGCCATCAGCGTCATGGCCGCGCCGGCCCGCCGGGCCACGGTGATCCTCTCGGCCAGGACGTACCCCGTGATCAGGTACGGGGCGACCGCCACCCCGAGGAACGCCAGCGCGGCCATCGCCGAGCCGAGCGAGTCGACCAGCAGCAGCGGGGCCGCCCCGACGAACAGCGCGACGGCGAACACGACATAGCGCAGCGAGACCCGGAACCGGGTCGGCAGGGCGGCCGTGAGCAGGCCGGCGACGATGCTGCCGACGCCCATCACCGCGTACACCAGGCCCCCGGCCCCGGTCTCGCCGATATCCCTGGCCAGGGCCGTGATGCCCGTCTGGGTCGCGCCGAAGACGACGCCGATGAACACCATGGCCGCGACCAGGCCCCAGAGGTCCGGGGTCAACCGGTCGCGCGGCGCGTCGGACGGCACCCGGAGCACCGGCGGCGCCGTCGGGTGCACGGCGAACAGGGTGCCGGCGACCACGAGCAGCGCGATCGCGCCGATCAGCGGCAGGGTCGGGTGCCCGGTGAGGGCGAGGACGCCGACCAGCGCGGGGCCGGTGATGTAGGCCGTCTCATCGGCCGTGCCCTCGTACGACATCGCGGTCGGCATGAGCCGTTGCCGCTCGGCGACGGTGCGCGCGCCGGGCCGCGCGGTCCGGCCGTTCGGCCCGGGTGGCAGATCGCCGAGCAGGGCCGCCCAGCGCACCCGGACCAGCGGCCCGACCTGCGGGGTGGCGAACCCGGCGAGCGCCGCCGCGCCGGCCGTGACGGCGAGCGGGGCGTGGCTGAGGGCCGAGTAGAGCAGTGCGGCGTAGGCGAGCGCGTCGATCAGGGCCGCGGCGACGCCGACGAGGCGCTGACCGTACCGGTCGGCGAGGGAGCCCACCACCGGCCCGCCGAGCGCGGAGCCGACGCCGAGCGCGCCGGCGGCGATCCCCGCGGCGGTGAGGCTGTCGGTGGTGGTGACGACGAGGGTGAGCGCGCCGACGACGCCCATCGCTGCGGGCAGGCGGGCGAGGAAGGCGAGCAGGAGGAAACCAGGTCCGGTCACGGACCACAGCCCCCGGTACGAGGCCAGGGCAGCCAAGGGACATCCCTTTCGAGTGTGCCGAAAGAGACGCGCAGCCCCACCCCCAGCGCGTGCTCATGGTGAGCCCTTAGCCCAGCCATCGTAGATCGACTCGTCGGGGGCGGTCACGGACTAGTGGCCGGGATCTCCGGAACAGGTGGTGATCAAGGCCTCAATACCGTAGAAAGCGGTCATATAACAATGGAAGGGGTACACATTGAGAACCCGGTTAGCCCTCCTGCCGCTCGCCGCACTGCTCCTGACGCCCGGGGTCGCGCTGGCCGTCCCTCCGCCCGCCGCGCCGCCACCGCTGGACGCCGTCGTGGCGCTCGGCGACAGCATCGCCTCCGGCGAGGGGGCCGGCGACTACCACGACGGGGCGAACGCCGACTGCCACCGCTCGAACCACGCCCAGCTCGCCGCGGCCGGGATCCCGGGCGCGAACGTGGTCAACCTCGCCTGCTCGGGCGCGGAGACCGCCGACGTGCTGGTCCGGGGCCAGGGCGGGGAGAAGCCGCAGGTACAGGCGCTGCGGGAGGCCGCGGAGCAGTACCGGATCAGGCTCGTCCTGATCACCGTCGGCGCCAACGACGCGGGCTTCACGGAGATCGTCACCGACTGCGCCGTCGGGTACGCGCTGACCACCGCCAGCTGCAAGGACGACTGGGCGCCCAAGGTGGCCGACCGACTCACGGCACTCCGGCCCCGGCTCGACTCGGTGCTGGCCCAGGTGCGCGGGGTGCTCGCCGACACCGGGCAGGGCGACGCGCGGATCGTGCTGCAGTCCTACCCGTCGCCGCTGCCCGTGCACAACCGGTGGGACAGCAGGTTCTCCCGGGTGCTGCACGGCTGCCCGTTCCACGACGACGACGCGGCATGGGCGCGGGGCACGTTCGTCCCGCTGCTCGCGGCCACCATGCGGGACGCCGCGCAGGCCGCCGCCGTGGACTTCCTCGACCTGACCGCGGCGATGGACGACAGGGAGGTGTGCTCGCCGGGCGACGAGCCGAAGTGGACCCGCGGGATCAGCCTCCGCCTGAAGGCGGACGGCACCCCTGAGGCCGGCCCCGGCCGGAGCCCCGAAGGGGTGATCTCCCGGGAGTCCCTGCACCCGAACGAGCTCGGCCACGCGATGCTCGGCCAGTGCCTCGCCGGCTACTGGTCCCAGCCGACCAGCGGCGTCTGCCACCGCGAGCAGGACGGCCTGCGCTTCCTCCCGGTCCCGATCAACGGCGCGCCCTAGCCTGACCGGCCACCGCCCCGGCACGCTGGGCTCCGGCCGACACCACCGGGGCAGGGACCACTCGTAACCAAAAAAAAAGGGGGTGTCGCTCTTCCCCGGAAGGAAGGCGACACCCCGCCTGACAAGGGGCTAGCCCCGGAGCATCTCCGTCACGAGGAAGGCGAGCTCGAGGGACTGCTGGGTGTTGAGGCGCGGGTCGCACGCCGTCTCGTAGCGGTCGGGCAGGTGCCGGTCCTCGATCGCCTGCGCGCCGCCCAGGCACTCGGTGACGTCCTCGCCGGTCAGCTCGACGTGCAGGCCACCCGGGTGGGTGCCCAGGCCGCGGTGCACCTCGAAGAAGCCGAGCACCTCGTCGACGATCCGGTCGAAGTGCCGGGTCTTGTACCCGTTGGACGCCTCGATCGTGTTCCCGTGCATCGGGTCGCACTGCCAGACGATCTTGTGTCCGGCGGCCGTGACCTTCTCGACGATGCCGGGCAGGGCGTCGCGGACCTTGCCGTTGCCCATCCGGGAGATCATCGTCAGCCGGCCCGGGATGTTCTCCGGGTTCAGCTTCTCGGCCAGCTCGATCGCCTCGTCCGGGGTGCACGCCGCGTCGATCTTCACGCCGATCGGGTTGACGACCTTGCTGATGAAGTCCAGGTGCGCGCCGTCGAGCTGCCGGGTCCGGTTGCCGATCCAGAGGAAGTGGCCGGACAGGGCGTAGGCCTTGTCGTGCGACACCCGGGTGAGCGAGCGGTCGTACTCCAGGGCCAGGGCCTCGTGCGAGCAGTACAGCGTGACGGTGCGCAGCGCCTCGTCGTCGCGCAGGCCGCAGGCTCGCATGAAGGCCAGCGCCCGGTCGATCTCGCGCGCGATGGCCTCGTAGCGCTCGCCGGCCGCCGACGTGCGCACGAAGTCCTTGTTCCAGTCGTGCACCGCGTGCAGGTCGGCCAGGCCGCCGCCCAGGTAGGCGCGCAGCATGTTCATCGCCGACGACGCGTTCGCGTAGGCGCGGATCATGCGCTGCGGGTCGTTGACCCGGGCCTCCTCGGTCATCTCCAGGGAGTTGAGCATGTCCCCCCGGTAGGAGGGCAGGCCGAAGGCGTCCAGGGCCGCCGAGCGCGGCTTCGTGTACTGGCCGGCGACCCGGGCCACCTTGATCACCGGCATGCTCGCCCCGTAGGTGAGCACGACGGCCATCTGGAGCAGGGTGCGCGCGTTGGCCAGGATGTGCGACTCGGTGTTGTCCGCGAACGTCTCTGCGCAGTCGCCGCCCTGGAGCAGGAACGCCTTGCCCTCGCAGACGAGCGCGAGGCGCTCGCGGAGCTGGTCCACCTCGTAGGGCGCGACGATCGGCGGCACGGTGGCCAGGACGTCGGCGACCTGCTCGACCACGGAATAGTCCGGCCAGGGCGGCATCTGCTCACGGGGGAGCTCGCGCCATCGGTCGATCCCGAGGGACGCGGCCTCGGCGGTGTTCGCCGGGCGGGTGATCTGGAGGCCAGGGTTCCGGAACTGATGCCATTCCTGTTGCACGAGTCAACCTTAGTGCGACGGTCGGGGTCGCACATCGCCGAGGTGGCTAGTCCCACTCGTCGGGAGCCGTACCGGACGCACTATCGTTTACCGATCATGGAGACGATGGATATGCCCGATATCACCCAGTACCAGGTGCACAAGATCATCGAGGACGTGGATTTCGAGGGTACGCCCGTCCCCGGTCTCCGCGGTGCCTTCTACCGCCGCCCGGCCGGGGACCGCACGGAGTCGGTCGGCGTGTACAGCTACGCCGACGACGAGGTGTTCATGGCCTGGGGGTACGTCGGCGAGGAACACTGCCGGGCCGCCGCCGCCCGCAGGCCCGACGGCGCGTGGGACGCCGTCCGCGGCGGCTGCCCCGACGTGCGGGTGCTGCGGACCGGCGACGAGGTGACCGGACTCGCGGTGGGGCTCGCCGACGGGGGCGTCAGGAGCTGCGGACGTACAGGGCGACCGTGAAGGCGCGCTTCGCCCAGGCGTGCTCGAGCCGGTAGTCGTCCCTGAGCAGCCGTTCCTTGGCCCCGGACTCCCACTTCGGGTCGGTGAGATCCTTCAGCGGGTCGGCCAGCTTCTTGTCCTCGAACCGGATCACCCAGACCCGCGGCGCGTCCGCGAGGCACCGCACGAGCTGGTCGTCCGGGCACTCCTTCGCGAGGAAGTTGTCGCCGGCCCGCTGCCCGACCAGCGCGAACGCGTCCCTGGGCCGCTTGTCGGCGGGGACGTACCGGGCGACCACGTCCCGGGCCTCCCACGGCACCACCGGCTCGTGCAACGCGTACGCGACGGCGTCGCCCGGGCGGAACTCCGCGGCGATCAGCGCGCCCACGCCCCGGGTGTCGTGCTCGTGGCCGTCCGGCCAGCGGTAGAACAGGTTGATGTTCGCCCCGAGCGCGGCGAGCGCCACGAGCCCGGCGACGACCGGCACGAGCCTGGCCCGGGCGAGCGTGATGCCCGCCGCCAGAACCAGGGCCGGGAGGGTGAAGAGGAGATAGCGGTACCAGAACAGCTCGTGGACCTGGGCCGCGGCGAACAGCACCACCGGCGGCACCACGAACCAGGACAGCACGAGGATCGAGGACCGGCGGCGCGAGTACGCGAGCACCGCCAGCGCGAGCAGGAAACCACCCACCGCGGCCACCGAGGTCAACTTCTCCGGCAGCGCGATCACGGTGCGCACGCTCGACTCGGGGATCCAGCTCACCTGCCTGGTCTGCTCCGTCGACAGCCAGACGAGCGGCAGCACCGGCAGCACCCCGAGCGAGGCGGCCAGGAACCAGCGCCAGAACACCGGCCGCCGCGACCGCCACAGGGACAGCAGCGCCACCACGCCGTGCGCGGCCACGATCAGGATGGCCAGGATGTGCAGCAGGCCCATCAGGGCGACCGTGACGGCGTACCCGACCAGGAGCCGCCTCGACGGCCGGCGCAGGATCCGGTCCATCAGCAGCGTCGCCACGATCGCGCCGAGCATGACGAACGGGTAGACCCTGGCCTCCTGCGCGTACCGCGACGCGGCCGGGACCAGCGCGAACGCCACCCCGGCGACCAGCCCGGCCCGGTAGGACACCAGCCGGCGCCCCAGCACGGCGAGCAGGCCGGCCGCCGCCGTCATCGCCAGCACCGAGGGGAACCGCAGCGCCCACTCCGAGGAACCCGCCACGTGGACCCACAGGTTCATGACCAGGTAGTACAGCCCGTCGACGGCATCGACCTCGCCGAGCATCCGGAGCATGTTCCCCACCGGCATCCGGGCCGCGCCCCAGGTGGCCAACTCGTCGGCCCACATGCCCGGCCGACCCAGCCGCCACAGGCCCAGTGCGAACATCACCAGGGCCGGGGCCGACCACACGGGAACCCGGAGACGCGAGGTAGCAAGCACGAGCCAGTAAACCATTTGCGCTCGGGGACGGTGCCCATCACCACCTTGCCGTGCATGTCACACGGCTCACAGGTTGCTCGGTAGCATCGGGTAAGGTGCCCGGAGCGGTCCCCACATTTTGACCGCACAAAATCGGGCAAACAAGTGAGGGAAGTACTGAAATGACCGATCTTGGTGGAGACCAGCAGGTCCAGGAAGAGGTCCTCGAAGGCCTCGCCGAGGCTGTCAACCACCGCAAATGGTTCTCCTCCATGGCGTTCCCCTACCTGGGCGACGACCCGATCGAGGTCGGTAGCGGTTTCGGCGACTACGCGCTCGAGTGGGCACCGCGCGTCCGCCGCTTCACCTGCACCGAGGCGGAGCCGACCCGACTCCGCGAGCTCGCCGAGCGGATGGCCGTCGAGGCCCCGAACGTCGAGGTCCGCCAGCTTCTCCTCCCCACCGACGAGATCGGCCACCACACCGGCCTGGTCACCTACAACGTGCTCGAGCACATCGAGGACCACGTCGGTGCCCTGCGCAGCATGTCCGGGCTGCTCCAGCCGGGTTCCGCGATCGTGGTCGTCGTGCCGGCGTTCATGATCGCGATGAGCAAGGTGGACATCGCGACCGGCCACGTCCGGCGGTACACGAAGAAGACCATGCGCGCCGCCATGCTGGAGGCCGGCCTGGAGATCGAGGTGTTGAAGTACGCCAACATCCTCGGCTTCTTCGGGTACTTCGTCTCCGCCAAGCTCCTCGGCCAGGCCCCCAAGCCCGGCCCGGTCGTCCGGATCTACGACAAGTTCGTCCTCCCGGTCACCCGGGCGTGGGAGAGCGTGTTCGGCGCGCCGTTCGGCCAGTCCGTGATCTGCGTGGCGCGTACCCCGAAGAAGTAGCACCCCCGACGTCACCGGCCGGCGGCACCCTGTTGTGGGGGTGCCGCCGGCCGGTTCATTTCCGCAGGTCGGAGCGCTGTTGCGCTGTCCGGCCGACAGGTGTGCCGCGCGGGTGGGCCCGCAGGGCGCCAGGGGGCGGTGCCTCATTCGCGCGGTGGGAGCAGGCCGTTCGGGCGGGCCGCCGCCGTCCGGGACCGCCGTGGCCGTTCGGGCCGTGCCGGCGGGCCCAGCGGGACCGCCGTGGCCTTCCGGGCCGTGGACGTGAGGTGCCGCCGGCCGGCCGCGCTCTCGCAGACCGACCGACAGCAGGTCAGATCACTCGGTGACGGGCGCGTGCTGCTCCGCCCGGCCGAGCCGCCGGGTGGACCAGAGCGCCGACCCGGTGAGCACGAGCGCGCCGACCAGGGCGACGCCGTGCAACCACGGGTTGAGGATGGGCACGAACGCCACGACCCCGACCGGGATCTGGACCACCGCGACGAGCGCGATGAGCAAGGCCTTACGGTTGCCGCCCCAGAGGTACGCGGTCCACAGTGGCGCGGAGACCACCGCCAGGGTGAGGACATCCAGCAGGGCGTGCAGGTAGACGTTGTGCACCCGGTCGTGAGCGAACGCCGACGCCGGAGTGGAGATCAGCAGGACCCCGATGGTGGTGCCCAGGGCCAGGAGTACTCGCCGCATGGGTAGCCCCCTTTCGACTACGAGTTGTGATCACCCTACGGCGTTGCGTAGTCGCGTGGAACCCGTGCGCACGTGAGTGAATATCCACGGCACTTGATCTTTTAGGCACTTGACCTGTGGGTTTTGATCTAACCTGATCGGCCCTCTGAGGGCGGGGAGGCGAAGGCGGGTGGCCGCCTGCATACCGGTGTTGTATGCAGGCGGCCACCCAACGCACGCATCGTCGCCCTCAGAGGGCCTCACTCTGCTGAGCGATTTCGCGGGCTCGGTCTCGGGCGGCTTCCAGGGCCGCCAGCAGCGCCGCCCGCACCCCGTGGTTCTCCAGTTCCCGGATCGCGCTGATCGTGGTACCGGCCGGGGACGTCACCGCCTCGCGCAGCGTCACCGGGTGCTCGCCGGAGTCCCGGAGCATCACGGCCGAGCCGATGGCCGTCTGCACGATCAGGTCCCTGGCCACCTGGCGGGGCAGGCCGAGGAGGATGCCCGCGTCGATCATGGCCTCGACGAGGAAGTAGAAGTAGGCCGGGCCGGAGCCGGACAGGGCCGTCACGGCGTCCTGCTGGGACTCCGGTACCCGGATCGTCTTGCCCAGCGGTTTGAACAGCTCCTCGGCGAGCGCCATGTGCGCCGGCAACGCGTGCGCGCCGGCGGAGATGGCCGTCATCGCCTCGTCCACCAGGGCCGGCGTGTTGGTCATGACCCGGATCACCGGGGTGCCGGGCTGGAGCCGGCGCTCGAAGAACGTGGTCGGCAGGCCGGCGCACAGGGAGATGACCAGCTTGTCGGCGGGGATCTTGCCGCCGAGCTCCTCGAGGAGCACCCCCGCGTCCTGGGGTTTGACCGCGATCGCCACGACCTCCGCCTCGCCGACGGCGCCGAGGTTGTCGAGCACCCGGATGCCGAGCCGGTCGCGCAGGTCCTGGGCGCGTTCCGGGCGGCGGGCGGTGGCGATCAGCCTGCCGGCCGGCCAGCCGGCCTTGACCAGGCCGGTCAGCAGCACCTCGCCGATCTTGCCCGCTCCGATGACGGCAACGGTGTCCACGCGCGTATTCCTCTCTGTCCTGACGGCCGGGCCGCGACGGGACCGGCGATGCCCGGGCCCGAGCCCGGACCACTGGCGCGTCCGGGCCGGGCCGGCAGGCCCGGCCCGGACACCGACGATTCCTACCCGAAGAAGACCTCGGCCTCGGCCAGGCGCGCGGCCGGCACGGTCTTCAACTCGCGGGTCGCCTCCTCGAGCGGCACCCGGACGATGTCGGTGCCGCGCAGCGCGACCATCTTCCCGAAGTCCCCCTCGTGCACCGCGTCGATCGCGTGCAGCCCGAACCGGGTCGCCAGCACTCGGTCGAACGCCGTCGGCGTGCCGCCCCGCTGGATGTGGCCGAGGACGACGGCCCTGGCCTCCTTGCCGGTGCGCTTCTCGATCTGGTCGGCGAGCCACTGGCCGACGCCGCCGAGCCGGACGTGGCCGAAGGCGTCGAGCTGACCACCCTGGGTGACCATGTCCCCGTCGGACGGCATCGCGCCCTCGGAGACCACCACGATCGGGCTGTACCGGGTCTGGAACCGGGTCTCGATGTACTCGACGACCTTGTCCAGGTCGAACCTCTGCTCCGGCAGCAGGATCACGTTCGCGCCGCCGGCGAGGCCCGAGTGCAGGGCTATCCAGCCGGCGTGCCGGCCCATCACCTCGACGACGACCGTGCGGTGGTGGCTCTCCGCCGTCGTGTGCAGCCGGTCGATGGCCTCCATCGCGATGTTCACGGCCGTGTCGAAGCCGAACGTGTAGTCGGTCGCGCCCAGGTCGTTGTCGATCGTCTTGGGCACCCCGACGACGGGCACGCCCAGCTCGGTCAGCTTCGCCGCGACGCCAAGGGTGTCCTCGCCGCCGATCGCGATCAGCGCGTCGATGCCCAGGTCAGCCAGGTTCGCCTTGATCCGCTCGACGCCGCCCTCGATCTTGAACGGGTTGGTCCGCGAGGAGCCGAGGACCGTGCCGCCGCGCGGCAGGATGCCCCGGACCTCGGGGATGCCCAGCGGCTTGGTGTCGCCCTCCAACGGGCCGCGCCAGCCGTCCCGGAAGCCCACGAACTCGTGGCCGTAGTCCGTGACGCCCTTGCGCACCACGGCACGGATCACCGCGTTCAGACCCGGGCAGTCCCCGCCGCCGGTCAGCACACCGATACGCATAGCTGTGGATCCCTTCGTTGGATCGCGAAAAAGAGTGCGAACCACCTAGGAACGAGCGGCGCCGTTGCCGGCCCCGGGGCCGCGGTTCCCACTGTAGTCGCACTCAGTGACGGATGGCGTTCCACCGCGCCAGGTTGTGCCGGGCGTCGGCGAGCGCGTCGTGCTGGTCAGGGGGCGCGGCCGGCAGGTGCGGGCGGTCGGCGTCGTCCCACGCCTGGCGCAGCTCCTTGGTGAACCGGGGGATGATCCTCGGCAGGGCGGGCATGGCCCCCCAGAGCTGGGCGAGGACGACGTGGTCGTAGGCGGCGTACCAGGCCCACAGCTCCAGTTCGTCGCCCGGCTCCAGGGGCTCGGTGAGAAACGCCAGCAGGTCGTCGCGGATCCGGTCCCGGCTGCGCCACGCCTTGTCCGAGGGCGACGGCAGCTTGTCCAGGACGTTGCGGCGGACCCACGGCACGGCCTTGGAGTCGTCGAACTGGGTCGACACGGCGTAGAACTCGCGGCCGTGTTCGTCCACCACCCCGATGGAAACGAGGTCGACGATCCGGCCGTCCTCAATGAATTCGCAGTCGTAGAAATAACGGTAGATCACCCAGACAGGGTACGCACCCCCCGGTGACCTGGGCGGACGCCCCGCTCCGCGTACTCTGGAACGCTCACTTGCACCGCCGAATCGGTTTTGTACCCGAACGGTGCCCTGTCGGGAGACCGATATGGGGGATGTACATAGCGCGACAACCGTGCATGATCTGTGGTGTTCGGTTGCATGAGAAGTAAACCGGGGAGGAGTACTACCGTGGAGGCTCGCCTTCCGGATCCCACCGACGCGCTCACCGGCGTGGAGTTGTTCGCTGGGCTGGAGCCAGAGGCGCGGGAGCGTGTGCTCGCCGCCGCCGTGCCCCGCACGTACCGCAAGGGGCAGTTGCTCTTCGTCGAGAACGATCCCGGCGAGTCCCTGATCGTGCTCAAGCGCGGTGCGGTGGCGGTCTTCCGCACGGCGCCGACCGGCGAACGCGCGGTGCTGCACGTGGCCCGCCCACCGGGCGTCATCGGTGAGATCGCGCTGCTCGACGGCGCCGCGCGCTCGGCGTCCGCCGAGGCGATCGAGGACTGCGTCGCGTTGGCACTGTCCCGGGGAGCGTTCCTGGAGCTGGTGCACGCCAACCCGCGGATCCTCGACCCCGTACTGCGCGCACTGGGCGGCTACATCCGCCGGCTCACCGAGCAGAACGCCGACCACGTGTTCCTCGACCTGCCGGGCCGGGTCGCCAAGACGCTGGTCCGGCTGGCCGGGGAGACGCCGGCGACGATGGTCACCATCGAGCTCAACCAGAGCCAGCTCGCCGAGATGGCCGGCGGTTCGCGGCAGAGCGTCAACCAGGCGATCGGTTCCTTCGCGAACCGGGGCTGGCTGCGCACCGAGGGCCGCAGGATCGTGCTGACCGACATCCTGTCGCTGCGGCGGCGGGCGGGCATGCCGGACCGGTAGACCGCCAGTCAGCGGTCCTTTTCAGATGGTGCACATTTTCCCGCAGCGAAATGGCGGGGCCCGGGTCACCGGGTCCCGCCATTGTCGTGTGTCGTGCGCGCCGTGCCCGCGGTCAGCTCGGGCCGACCCAGCCATCGGTCTTCGGGTCCTTGGCGCTCGGGCCCACCCAGTCGCAGACGCCCTGCGCGGCGAGCTGGCCGGCCGTGAGGTCGTCCACAGCGAGCACCTCGCCAGCGTGGTGCACCTGCCCCTTCGGGTCCGTCCAGTCCTTGGTCAGCGTTACCTGAGCCATGCCCCTCCCCCTCCTATAAGAAATAGCCGCGCTGACTGTAGACACAAACTCTTGACAAGCGCATGCCCACTGTCGGCATCCGAACAGCCCATTCCGTTCATGGGAGACTTCCCGGCATACTCGGCGTCGGCCGATGATCTACAGGGGGTAGGGGCATCTCCAGTCGAAGCTGCACACACTGTGGCCGCCCGGGCGCGGACGACGACCGGTTCTGCGGCGGTTGCGGCAAGTCACTGTCCCTGGACTGTGCCAATTGTGGTCGCACGCTCAAGGCTGACGCGCAGTTCTGCACCGGCTGCGGTGCCGCCGCCGGGGGCGGGGACGCCACCAACCAGCCGGCCAGCCACGAGGACCGCCGTCGGGTGAGCGTCTTGTTCGTGGACCTGATCGACTCCACGTCCTATGGCGAGCGGGTCGACCCCGAGCAGGTCAGAGCCATGCAACACAAATTCTTCGGTACCGCGCGCCGGGTGATCCGCCAGCACGGCGGCGTGGTGGAGAAGTACATCGGGGACGCGGTGATGGCGCTGTTCGGCGCGCCCGTGGCCACCGAGACCGACCCGCTGCGCTGCGTGCGCGCGGGCCTGGAGCTGCAACGCGCCCTGATCCGGGAGGCGCCGGACGCCGGGCTGAAGTTCCGGGTCGGCATCGTGACCGGCGAGGCCCTCGTCGACGTCGCGGCGGCCAGGGACGGCGGTCAGGCCATCGTGGCCGGTGACGTCGTGAACACCGCGTCCCGGTTGCAGCAGTCCGCGCCGCCCGGCGGGGTCCTGGTGTGCGGGACGACCTACGCGGCGACCCGCGACGCGGTGCGCTACGCCGAGCAGGCCCCGCTCACCCTGCGCGGCCGGTCCGCGGCGACCGAGGTGTGGTTGGCCGAGGCGCCGGTCCGCCGCCGGCCGCCCGAGGAGGTCGACCACACCCCGCTGATCGACCGCGAGCACGAGCTGAGCCTGCTGACCAACGCCCTGCAACGCGCCGTCACCGAGCGGACCCCGCAGCTCGTCACGGTGCTGGGGCGGGCCGGGATCGGCAAGAGCCGGCTCGTCCGGGAGCTGTACACGCACACCCAGCGGATGCTGGACGCGCCGGTGGCCTGGCGGACCGGGTACTGCCCGCCGTTCGGCGAGGACGTCACGTTCATGGCACTCGCCGACATCGTCAAGGCGCACGCGGGCATCCTGGACACCGACGGGGCCGAGACGGCCCGGCACCGGTTGACCATCGCCCTGCGCGAGTCGGGGGCGGAGAGCGACGGTCGGCTCGCCGACGCGCTGGCCCCCCTCGTCGGGCTGTCCGGCACGAAGCTGTCGGCGGAGGACGCGAGCTCGCTGTGGCGGCGCTATCTGCGGTCGATGGCGTCGCAGCGGCCCACCGTGCTGCTGTTCGAGGACATCCATCTGGCCGATCCGGCGCTGTTGAACTTCATCGAGCTGCTGGTCGGCGGCGCGCGGGACCTGCCGCTGATGGTGCTGTGCACGGCCCGCCAGGAGCTGCTCGAACGCGAGCCGTCCTGGGCCGGGGCCGTCGCGGGCTCGCTGACGATCGCGCTGCCGCCGATGCGGGACACCGACATCGCCACGATGTACGCGCAGATGTTCGGCCAGGCGGCGTTCCCGGCCGAGATGCTCGCGCCGCTCGTGGAGTTCGCCGGCGGCAATCCGTTGTACGCGCACGAGTACGCCCGGATGCTGATCGAGCGGGGCACCCTGCGCCGGGGCGAGCGCAGCTGGTCGCTGCGGGGCGACGACGACCTGCCGATGCCCGACAGCGTGCACGCGGTGATCGCCAACCGGATCGACCTGCTCGACGCAGCCGACCGCACGGTGCTGCAGGCCGCGGCGGTGGTGGGCGCGACGTTCTGGCCGGGGGCGGTGGCCGCGGCCGTCGGGCGCTCCGTGGAGACCGTGGAGAAGGCCCTGCGCCGGTTGGAGCAGCGCGACCTGATCAGCGAGCAGCACGAGTCCACGATGGCCGGTCAGGCCGAGTACCGGTTCCGGCACGTCCTGGTCCGCGAGGTCTGCTACCAGCGCCTCCCTCGCACCGAGCGGATCGCGCGCCACGAACGCACCGCCACCTGGCTGACCGGGGTGTCAGCGAGCCGCGCCGACGACCTGGCCGAGGTGACCGCCCGGCACCGGGCCGCCGCCTACGAGATCGCCCTGTCCCTGGGCCTGGAGCCGGAGCGCTACGCCCGCGCGGCCCGGGTGGCCCTGCACGCCGCGGCCCGCCGCGCCTACCGGCTGTACGGCCTCGACCGGGCCGCGACCTACGCCGAGCGGGCCATGCAGCTGTGCCCCGACGACGAGCCCGACCTGGCCACCGGCCGCCTGCAGCTCGAACTCCTCGTCACCGAGCTGGCCTACTACCGCGACCGGGACTCGTTCCTGCGCAGCGGCGGGGTCGAGCAGCTCGGCGCGCTCGGCGAACGCCTGCACGCGATCGGGGACCTCGCGGGGGCCGCCCAGGCCGCCACCCTGTCGGGCAGCGTGGCGACGATGACCGCGGACCGGGAGACGGCCGTCGGCTGGCTGGAGCGGGCCGTGGAGCTGTTCACCCAGCTCCCGGACTCCGTCGAGAAGGCCACGGCGTTCACCGAGCTGTCCCGGATGCACATGCTCAACTACGAGCACGACCCGGCGGCCAACGCCGCGGCCGCCGCGCTCGACATCGCCGACCGGCTGAACCTGGTGGAGATCCGCGCGTCCGCGATGATCACGATGGGTACGGCCCGGGTGCTCGCCGGCGACCCGACCGGCCGCCAGGACCTCGACGACGCCCTCGCGTACTGCCGGGGACGGGAGTTGCCGGCCGTCAACCGGGTCGCGATCAACATCTCGTGGGCCATGCAGGAGGACGGCGACATGGCCGGCTCCCGACTCCTGATCGACCAGTACCTCAACTCCGACGTCACGAGTCGGCACGGCACGGTCACCTCGTTCGCCGAGGACGCGATGTGGA
The DNA here is from genome assembly GCF_015751905.1 of Longispora fulva. Lineage (NCBI taxonomy): Bacteria > Bacillati > Actinomycetota > Actinomycetes > Micromonosporales > Micromonosporaceae > Longispora > Longispora fulva. The sequence goes on along the minus strand of NZ_JADOUF010000001.1, from coordinate 7,714,167 downwards.
GCTTCTTCGCCGGGGACTGGCCGCGCCTGCTCGCCGCCGCCGACGCGTTCCTGGAGACCCCCAGCGGCGAGTGGGACCTGCAGAACCGGGTGATCCGGGCCTGGGTCCGCGAACTGTGCGGCATCCCCGGAGAGACCCGCAGGACGCCCGCGCCGGCCGGTGCAGAGGACGGCGAGGCCCCTGTCGAGGACGAGGTGTCCCGGGCGATCGCGATGGCGCGGCGGACCGGCTTCCACCGGCCACTGTGGTCCACGGTCGGGCACGGGGCGTTCCTGCGGGCGTTGCAGGGCCGGTTCGACGAGACCGCCGTCCTGCTCGGCGAGCTGATCGACGACTGGCTGCCGACCCGGATCATCGCCAGCCGGGAGTGGGTGGCGGCCGCGGCGTTCGCCGCCGCCCTCGCGGGGCCCGCGACCGCCGACCGGCTGCACAAGGTCCTGGAGGACTCGCCCCGACGCACCCCGTGGGTCGAGGCGGCCCTGGCCGTCACGTCCGCGGCGATGGTCGGCGGGGACCAGCGCCAGGCCGGCGCGCTGTTCGTCCGGGCGGCCGAGCTCTACCAGCAGATCGGGGACCTCACCGACCAGGCGATCGCGGTGGCCCTGGCCGCCCGGGCCTACGAGGCGGCCGGCGACCCGGCGGCGCCGGCGCTGGTGGCCGACACCCGGACGTTCGCGACCCGCAACGCCGCACCGGGGCTGGCCACCCTGGGGCTGACCGCGACGGTCACACCGTTACGGGTGGCTGGTTCTTGAGCTTGGCGGCGTAGACGTCCACGTACTCCTGGCCGGACAGCTCCATCAGCTCGTACATCACCTCGTCGGTGATCGAGCGCTCGACGAACCGGTCGCCGACGAAGCCGTCGTAGCGGGAGAAGTCCAGCGGCGCGCCGATCCTGATCCGGACCCGCATGATCCGGGGCCAGATCCGGCCGGGCGGCTGGACGAGGTGGGTGTTCACCATGGCGCACGGGACGACCGGTGCGCCGGTCTCCAGGGCGAGGCGGGCGACGCCGGTCTTCCCCCGGTACAGCCGGCCGTCCGGGGAACGGGTGCCCTCGGGGTAGATGCCGAACAGGTGGCCGTCGCGGAGCACCCGGGCCCCGGTCTCCAGGGCGCCGGCACCCGCGCCGCCGCCGCTGCGGTCGACCGGGATCTGGCCGGTGCCGCCGAAGAAGATCCGGTTGATCCAGCCCTTGACGCCCGTACCGTTGAAGTACTCCGCCTTGGCGACGAACGTGATCCGCCGGCGCACGACCAGGGGCAGGAAGATCGAGTCGGAGAAGGACAGGTGGTTGCTCGCCAGGATCGCGGGGCCCTCGTCGGGAATGTTCTCCAGCCCCTCGACCTTGGGCCAGAAGAACAGCCAGAGCCAGGGACCGATCACGAGGTGTTTGAGCACCCAGTAGAGCACATCATCCTCCGCACGATCGGGTGAGCTGGTGACCATTCAACCGTATGAACCGTCCCGGGTGTTGTGACCCGAGGGTGGAAACGTGTCACGATGCTGTGGACGAATGATCTCAGAGGGGCGGAGGATCACGGGTGAACGCTGACGCCGAGCGGGCCGAGCCGGACCCGGACGACGTGGATGCCCAGTTCGCCCGGATAGTCGCCGGATATCACACCGACGCTCCCGAACGACCGGAAATCGAGTCCGTCGAGCTCACCGACCTCACCGCCCAGTCGGGCCTCAGCCCGCGCGGGCCGGAGCCGGACGGGCAGGGCCTCCTCGACGGCCTGGACACCTTCGGCGAGGACCTCGACGACGAGGACGAGCACTACGTGCCGCCCCCGCCCCCGCCGCTGCCCCGGCCCACGAAGCGGGTCGTGACCTCGGTGCTGGTGTTCGCGGTCGGCGTGCTGCTGCTGTTCTGGCCGGAGCTGCTGCCGATCTCCGACCAGCTGGTCCAGTTCGCCGGGCTGATCGGGATCGTCTCGGCGGTCGTGATGCTGGTGATGCTGCTCAAGCCCGGGGACGACGAGGACTACGACCCCGACCAGGGCGCCAGGGTCTGAGTCTCCACCGACGCGCCGCCGCGCGCCGGTGGAGGGGCGCGGCGTAACCGTCTAACGGGGTTTGATCGTCTGCTCCAACCAGTCCAGCAGGCCCTCGAGCGGGTAGAGCCAGGACGGGTCCGTCAGGCGGCGCGGGTCCGACAGCAGGGTCGGGGTCACCTTGTAGTGCTCGCCGGCCTTTGTCAGGGCCCGGCCGGCCGCGCCGACCAGGAGCACCTGCGCCGGGCCGACCACGTCCTCGTCCGGCAGCCGCGCCGGCGGGTCGATCAGGACCGCGGCCCTCGCCGGGTACCGGGTCAGCGCCGCCGCCGCCCACCGCGCGCCCGGCCCGTGGCCGACGAGCACCGCCTGCCGGGGCAGGGACGCCGCGACCTGCACGACGTCGTGGCAGTGCTCGCGGACGCCGACCAGCCGGCCGGCGCGCGGGGTGACGGTGTAGGCGGACCAGCCGCGTTCGGCGCACCGGTCCAGCCAGTGCTCGGCGAAGAACTCGGCCGGCCGGCCCACGAACAGCAGCGGCGGGTACCTGTCGTCGCCGGGCAGCGCCGAGCGCACCTCCCGGGCGACGGGCTTCACCGGCTTGGACCAGTCGCGCTGCCGCAGGACCCTGATCACGCGGTCAACTCCTTCAGCAGACTCTCGACGGCCTTCAGGTACGTCACGTGCGACACCTCGAACCAGTGCCGTTCCGTGGCACTGACCTTGGCCTTCGTCCACCGCCACTCGGCACGGTCGGCCGCGCCGGCCCAGATCTGGGCCGCGCGCTCCGGGTTCGTGGTGCGCAGCGTCAACCAGCGGGCGATGGCCTGGGTCTGCCAGTGCACCAGCGGGAACTGGCCGGAGTCCGGCTGCACGAGCCCGGCCACGGCCAGGGTCGGATGCCGGGGGGCGAACATGTGCAACCACAGCCGGGGCGGGTTCGCGCCGAGGATGCCGGGGTCGAGGAACTCGAACCGGGGCGCGTAGCCGGTGGCCAGGACGACCAGGTCCGGCTCCGCCTCGGTGCCGTCCTCGAACTCGACGGTGCGGGCGTTGAACCGCTTCACGTCCGTCACCGGGGTGATCGCGCCGTGGCCGACGTAGTAGACGAGCTGGCTGTTGACGATCGGGTGCGTCTCGTACACCTTGTGGTCGGGTTTGCGCAGGCCGAAGCGGGTCAGGTCGCCCACGGTCAGCCGGAGCACCCGATGGAACGCCCACTGCCGCAGCCGCAGCGGCAGCCACTGGGTCGCGTCGTTGACCTGGTCGGCGGGGCGGCCGAAGACGTACTTCGGCGCGTACCAGTAGCCGCGCCGGGTCGAGTGCCAGCACCCGGCCGCCTGCTGGGCGGCCTCGACCGCGATGTCGCAGCCGGTGTTCCCGCCGCCGATCACCAGCACCTTCTTGCCGCGCAACACGGCGGCGTCCTTGTAGGACGAGGAGTGGATGACCTTGCCCCGGAAGTCCTCGATGCCGGGCAGCGCCGGGGTCCGCGGGTGCGAGTTGTGCCCGTTGGCGACGACGACGGCCGCGTAGCTGAGTTCGCGTTCCGCGCCGCCGCCGTGCGAGGGCCGGACCCGGACCCGCCACCGGTCGTTCTCGATCGGGTCGGCGGAGACCACCTCGGTGCCGAACCAGATGTGCTCGCGGAGGCCGAAATGGTCGGCGTAGCGCTCGAAGTAGGCGAGCAGCTGGGAGTGGTGCGGGTAGTCCGGCCAGTGGTCGGGCAGCGGGAAGTCCGGAAACTGGGTCATCGGCTTCGACGAGATCAGGTGGGTGCTGGAGTACACCGGACTTCGGTCGTGCCGGATGTTCCACGCGCCGCCGATGCCGGTCTCCCGGTCGTAGCAGTCGACGGCGAAGCCGTGTTCCAGCAGATTCTTCACCGCAGCCAGGCCGCTCGACCCGGCACCGATCACACAAACGGCATTGCCCCGATCGTCCACCGGCACAGAGTGCCACCGCCGGGGGGCGTTGGCAATACAAAGATCCCTATTCGGTACTGGCGGCCAGTGCCGCTATGGTCCGCGCCTCACGGAACCGGTAGCCGGTCTGCTCCCGGATCTCGACGGCGCGCCGGGAGTACCGGACGGCCGCCTCACGGTCGCCGGCGCGCAGCCGCAACTCGGCCAGCCGGGTGTTCGCCTCGCACTCCTGGAGCCGGAAGCCGTGTCGGACCGCCACGGACAGGCCCTCCCCCGCGAGGGCCTCGGCCCGGGCCGGGTCCCCGAGCACGGCGTGGGAGTCCGCGAGACCCAGCAGCGCCGCGGCCCGGGTCTCCGGCAGGTCCAGCTTCCTGGCCAGGGTCAGCGAGGCGTCGTACGCCGCCATCGCGTCGACGGGCGTCCGCGCCAGGTCCCCGACGGCGATCAGCGCGTCGGCCTCCAACATCCCGTTGCCGACGGTCCGCACCCCGGCCAGGGCTGCCTCGACGTGGGCCACCGCCTCGTCCCGCCGGCCCAGCGCGCAGCACGCGACGGCCACCTCGACGAGCGCCACCGAGGTGAAGTGGTGGCCCACCTCTCCGAACAACTCCACCGCCCTGGTCTGCAGCTCCAGCGCCTCCTCGTACCGCCCCAGCCGGAGGTACGCGTTGCCCGTGCCATGCAGGGCGTTCGCCTCGCCGCTCACCGCGCCCATCTCGCGGAACAGCGCGAGCGCCCGCAGGCTGTGGTCCGCGGCGTCGGCGAGCCGGCCCTGGATGAGGTGGATGTGGGCCAGCTTGCAGAGGTCGGTCGGCGATCCGGCCACCTGGCCGGTCCGTCGGGCGATCTCCATCGCCCGGGTGATCCGCTCGATCGCGGCGTCCAACCGACCGGCGTTGACGTCGCCGATGGCCAGGTTTCCCTCGGCCGCCGCCTCGACCGCGAGCCAGCCCGCCGACCGGGCCGCCTCGAGCGCCCGCTGGTAGTGCACCGCGGCGAGATCCCGGTGCCGGGCCGTGTTGCCCAGGCTGAGTTCCAACGCCGCCTGGCCGCGCTGGTCGCCAGCCGCCGCCGCGACCCGGATCCCGGTGCGACAGACCGTCAGGCAGTCCGCGGTGTGCTGTCCGACGGCCAGGAAGCCGCGCATGGCGTCAGCGAGCAACCATACGGCCGGCTGCGGAGCCCGGTCGGCGAAATACTCCACCGTGGACACCAGGTTGCCCCGCTCCGACTCAAACCACGCCAGGGCCGCCTGCGAGTCCGGGAAGCCCGGATGCCCGGACTTCGGCGGATCGAGCCGGGTGAACTGCGGGTAGAGCAGCCTGGCCGCGGCGTCGGAGGTGGCAAGACACCAGTGCAACAACGCCTCGGCGGCCGCGCGCCGGTCGTCGTCGGCGTCGGTCGCCTCGGCCAACTGCCGGGCGTACACCCGAATCAGGTCGTGCGGGGCGAACCGGTCACCGCCGTCGAACTCCAGCAGATGGGCGTCGGAGAGTTCCCGCAGCAGGGTCATGGCCCGGTCCACCGGGACGCCCGCCATGGCCGCCGCGGCCCCCGCCGTCAGATCCGCGCCCGGGAGCAGTCCGACGAGCCGGAAGAGTCGCGCCGTTTCGGGGGCGAGCGCCCGATAGGAGTGCCCGAAGACGCCCCGAATCGACGCGAGTTCGTCACCGGGGACCTCCAGCGAGGCCAGGAGGTCCCCGGCCCGGAGTTCGGCGTTGTAACCGGCGATGTCGCGTCGCGGCTGGCTGACCAGGTGCGCCGCGGCGATCCGCAGAGCCAGCGGCAGGCCGCCGCACAGCCCGGCCAGCTCGGCGACGGCGTCCGGCTCCGCGGCCACCCGCCGCCGGCCGAGCACCCGGGTGAGCAGTTCCACCGCCTTGTCCGGGGGCAGGACGCCCAACTCCAGGAGGCGGGCACCGTCGCGGGCGACGAGGCCGGCCAACCGGTCGCGGCTGGTGACGACGACCCGGCTGCCCCGGCTGCCCGGGAGCAGCGGCCGGACCTGGTCGGGGCCGCTGGCGTTGTCGAGGATGACGAGAATCCGCCGGTCAGCGAGGAGGGTGCGGTACAGGGCCGCCGCCTCCGCCAGGTCGACGGGGATCTCCTCTCCGGGCACGCCGAGTGCCCGCAGGAACCCGGTCATCGCGTCGAGGGGCCGCACGGGTTCCGTCGCGGAGTAGCCGTGCAGGTTCACGTACAGCTGGCCGTCGGGGTAGAGGTCGCGGACCCGGTGCGCCCAGTGCAGTGCCAGTGCGGTCTTGCCGACGCCGCCCGTGCCCTCGATGGTGCTGATCACGACGGCGCCCGCGCCGTCGAACAGCTCGTCGAGCCGGGCGAGCTCCTCGGCTCGGCCGACGAAGTCCGGCACGTCGGACGGGAGCTGGGCGGGGCCGGCCGGCCGGGTCGCCACGGGACCAGGGACCGGGCGCAGGGCCGGGTCGTCGGCGAGGATGGCGCGTTCCAGGTCGGTGAACTCCTGGCCGGGGTCCAGGCCGTGCTCGTCGGCGAGCAGCCGCCGGTAGTCCCTGGCCACGGCGAGGGCGTCGGGCTGGCGGTCGAGGCGGTGCAGGGCGAGCATCAGGTGCCTGTGCAGCCGCTCGCGGAACGGACTCTCCGCGATCCAGGCGGCCAGCTCGTCCACGATGAGCGCGTGCCGGCCGGCGGCCAGGTCCAGCTCGGCGAGCCGTTCGACCACGGTCAGCCGCTGGTCGGTGAGCCGGGAGCGGGCCGGCTCCACGTACGGGGCCGTCACGTCGGCGAGCGCCGGCCCGCGCCACAGGTCCAGCGCCTCGCGGAGCCGGGCGGCGTCGGGCGACCCGGCGAGGGTGGTGAACAGGTCCAGGTCGAGCTCGTCGGGGGCGACGTCCAGCACGTACCCGGCGGGTCTCGTCGCCAGGACGTGTTCGGCGCCGGCGTCGCGGAGGGTGCGGCGCAGCGCGGACACCGCGACCTGGATCTGGCCCCGGGCCCGGTCGGGTGGCATCTCGCCCCAGATAGCGTCGATCAGCCGCTCGGGCGGGACGGGACGGCGGGCGTTGAGGAGGAGGAAGCCGAGCACGGCACGGTGCCGGGGGGCGGAGAACACCACCGAACGACCGTGGATCACCAGTTGGACCGGACCAAGCAGCCCGAAACGCACCGTCACCGCCGCACCCCCATACCTCAGGAGACTAGGTGATGGTCGGCCCGTCGGTCACCGGGGTAAGAGCCGCGAGCCCGGCGGCGATCCGGGCCTCCGTGTCGGGGCCGGCCGGGTCGACGTCCAGCGCCCTGGCCTGTTCCAGGTGTTCGCGGGCCTCCGTACGCCGGCCCAGCAGGAGCAGCACCTCGCCGAGGAGCGCCAGGTCGTCCTTCGCCCGGCGCAGGTCGCCCAGCCGGTGCTTGATCGCTAACGAGAGGCGCAGGTGCTCCACGGCCGGCCCGTACCCGCCACGGACCCGGTGCAGGTCGCCGAGGCTGTTGTGCACGTCGCCCTCGCCGCGCAGGTCGCCGAGTTCCCGGCAGATCGTGAGGGCGTCGGCGAACGCGTCGGCGGCCTCGGCGTACTCGCCGCGCTTCTGGTGCGCGATGCCCAGGCAGTTGCGCGACATGGCCTCGCCCCGCCTGTCGCCGGTGCGGCGTTGCAGGACGATGGCCCGGCGGAAGTACCCGACGGCGTCGGCGGACCTGTCGCCCTCCGCGGCGCAGATCCCCAGGTTGATCAGGGCCACCGACACGCGGAACAGGTCGCCGGTCTCCTCGAAGTGCCCCAGGGCCGCCTCCAGCGGGCCGACGGCCTCGGCGTAGCGGCCCTCGGTGACGCACAGGCCGGCGAACAGGTTGTTGGCTGCGGCCAGGCCGGCGGTGTCACCCGTCGAGCGGTGCAGTTCGATGGCCTCGCGCAGGTGCGAGCGGGCGTCGGCGGCCCGACCGATCTGCCGGTACACCGTCGCGAGGTCGACGTGCGCGCTCGCCAGGTCCGCCGGGTCCCCGAGCCGTTCGGCGACCTCCAGGGCCTGCTGGAAGATCTCCACCGCCTCCGGGCCGTGCCCCCGGTTCACGAAGAAGTCCCTCAGCCGGTACGCCAGCTCGTAGGCCGCCGCGTCGTCGCCCCGCTCGACGGCCAGCCGGACCACCGGCCCCAGGTTGGCCCGCTCCGCGTCGAGGAACACCATCGCGTCGTGCGCGTCGGGCGGGAAGGGCAGCGTGGCCGGCCCGTGGCGCGCGGACAGCGTGACCCGGTCGCGCTGCGGGGCGATCAGGGCACCGGCGGCGTGCAGGACGACGAGGTACCAGTCGACGAGGCGGCCCAGGGCGTCCGCCGTCGCCTCCCCCGCCGCTCTGAGCGCCGCGTACTCCCGCACCAGGTCGTGCATCGTGTACCTGCCCGGGGCGTGCTCCTCGACCAGGTGCGCGGCGGCCAGCCGGTCCAGCAGGTACTCCGCCGTGTGCGCCGCCACCCCGACCAGCGCGGCGGCGGCGTCGACGGTCAGGTCCGCGCCGGGGGTGACCCCGAGGAGCCGGAACAGCCGGGCCTCGTCGGCGGCGAGGGCAGCGTACGACTGGTCGAACGCCGCCCGGACCGACGACTGCTCGTCGCCGACCACGGTCAGGGCGAGCAGCCGGTTGCCCTCCCGCAGCGCCGCGGCGTGCGCCGCGAGCCCGGTGTCCGGCCGGTCCACCAGGAAGGCCGCGGTGATCCGCAACGCCAGCGGCAGACGTCCACACAGGACGGCCAGCTCGGCGGCCGCCACCGGCTCGGCCGCCACCCGGTCGGCCCCGACGATCCGGGTCAACAGCTCCAGCGCCTCCGCCGGCCCCAGCGGGGTGAGCGTGATCCGGCGGGCCCCGTCCCTGGCCACCAGGCCGGCCAGCCGGTCGCGGCTCGTCACCAGGGCCAGGTTGCCAGGCCCGACCGGCAACAGTGGACGGACCTGCTCCGGGCTGTTCGCGTTGTCCAGCACCACGACGATCCGCCGGGACGCCACCAGGTCGCGGTACGCCCCCGCCGCCGCGTCCAGCTCCGTCGGGATCCGGGCACCCGGCACGCCCAGCGCCCGCAGCAGCCGGGTCAACGCCTCCAGCGGCCGCAACGGGCCTGTCGACGACGAGTAACCGTGCAGGTTCAGGTACAGCTGGCCGTCGGGGAACCGGTGCCGGACCCGGTGCGCCCAGTGCACGGCCAACGCCGTCTTCCCCACGCCCCCGACGCCGGCGATCGTGGTCAGCACCACGGCCGTCGCGCCCGGCCGGCCGTGGTCCGGCAGCAGACCGTCGAGCAGTTCGAGCTGGTCGGCGCGGCCGGTGAAGTCCAGCACGTCCGGCGGGAGCTGCGCCGGGGCCGGCGCGGGCCGGGCGGCGGCCGGCGCGGGTCGGGTCGCGGCCCCGGGCGCGAGCGCCGGATCCGCCCGGCGGATCGACTCCTCCAACGCCGCGAACCCGGGACGCGGGTCCAGGCCGTGCTCCTCGGCGAGCAGCCGGCGGAAGTCGTCCGCCACGCGCAGCGCGTCCCGGGTCCGGCCACAGCCGTGCAGGGCGAGCATCAGCTGCTCCCGAAAACGTTCACGCGACGGGTACGCCGCGACCAGCTCCGTCAACTCCACCACCAGTTCCCGGTACCGGCCCCGGTCGAGTTCGCGGTCCGCCAGCCGTTCGCGGGTGGTCAGCCGCAGGTCCTCCAACCGGGTCCGGACCGCGTCGGCGTACGGGGCCGCCACGTCGCCCAGCGCCGGCCCGCGCCACAGCCCCAGAGCCGCCCGGAGCGCCCCCGCGTCGGCGTCCGCCGGCGACACCCGCGCCGTGAACGCGTCCAGGTCGAAGTCGTCCGGCCCGGGGGTCAACGCGTAGCCGGCCGGCAGGGTCTCCAACAGGTCGGCGAGACCCGCCCGGCGCAGCACGCCCCGCAGGGTGGAGATGGCCACCTGCACCTGGGCCCTGGCCGTCACCGGCGGGGCGTCGCCCCAGATCGCCGCCACCAGCCGGTCCGCCGACACCGGCCGCCCGGCGTGCAGCAACAGATACGCCAGGACGGCGCGCTGTCTGGGCTGCATGGACGGACAGTCCCCGTCAGCGCCGCAGACCCGCACCGGGCCGAGGATGCCGAACCTCATCCACGCCTTCCTCCGTCAGCCCCCGCGAGCCACCGTGCGCCGATCCAACGCTCACCGCGAGCGTAGGCGACCGGGTCGCGGGCGGGACGGGGAGTCGACCGCCGGTTGGGGGGTAGCGGACGCGTGCGCACCGGCGTAGTGTTTTCCGCACGGAGCACCTCACCACCTTCTTCCCCCGTGGAAGGTGGAGAGGTGCTCCCCTCGTCTGCGCCTTGGGGCTGGTTGTTGAGGGGTGAGGGTTGCCGCTGCCGGGTTGCTGCGGTCTGTTGGCCGCGCCCCGGGGAGGGGGCGGTAGGCCGGGCACTCGGGGGTTAGAGGGTTATTTCGGCGTAGATGGGGAAGTGGTCGCTGGCTCGGCGGACCGCTGGGGTGTCGATGACGCTGTAGGACGTGACCGTGCAGGTCTTGTCCGCGAAGAGGGCGTCTATGCGGCGGCTGGGGTTTGTGACGCTGAAGGTCGGGGTTTGGTTGGTGGCGCCGGCGTCCGTGCGGGTGTCGGCCAGGGTGCGCCAGGCCGAGCCGCCCTCTGTTTCGTTGATGTCGCCGCCGAAGATGGTGGTGCCGCCCGCCTCGCGGATGGTGGCCGCCAGGAGTGCCGCCTGGGCCGGGCGTTCGGTGTCGTCGGTGGCCAGGTGGGTGCCTACGGCCAGGAAGGGCACCTTGGCCACGGAGCAGCGGGCGAAGGCCGCGCCGCGGAGGTGGCGGCCCGGGGTCAGCGGGTAGCGCAGGCCCCAGGCCTCCTCGACGGTGACGCGCATGCTGACCAGGATGGCGTTGCCCAGGCCCGGGAGGCCGCCGGAGGCGTAGAGCATGCCGCCGGAGCGGGCCAGTTCCGCGCACTTGTGGCGCCAGCGGAAACGACGCGGGGCCTCCTGGGCGAACAGGACGTCCGGGGCGAGGTCGCGGATCACCTCGCCCAGGGCGGCACGGTCGTCCTTGAGACCCCGCACGTTGTACGAGACCACCCGCAGCTTCGGCATGCCGTCAGTCCCTCGTGAGCAGCTAAACGTGCCTGGCCCGATCTGTGCGCTAGCGTTGCCTGGCCAGGTCCGAGGCGCCGACCAGTCCTGCGAGGTTGCCCAGCCGGGCCTGGCGGATCTCCGCCACCGGCAGCTTGCCGCGCTGGGTCAGGCGATCGGCGTAGGCGCGCCGCGCCGGGTCGAGCAGCAACTCCCCCGCCTCACTGACGCCGCCGCCGACGACGATGACGGCCGGGTCGAGCACCTGCACGGCGTCGGCCATGCCGTAGCCCAGCCACCGGCCGATCTCGGCGAACGCGGCGCGGGCCGTCGGGTCGCCGTCGCGGGCCGCCCGGGTGACGGTCGGCCCGTCGATCTTCTCCACGTCCCCGCCGACCAGCGCCAGCAGCTCGGCGGCGGCGCCGGCGCCGTCCCGGGCCTCGGAGCGGGCGAACCGGACCAGGGCCGTGCCCGACGTGTACTGCTCCAGGCAGCCGCGCGCCCCGCACCCGCAGGGGTGCCCGTCGGCGACGGCCAGGGTGTGCCCGAACTCCGCGGCGATGCCGTGCTCGCCCCGGATCAGGTGGCCGTCGAGCACGATGCCGCCGCCGATGCCGGTGCCGACGGTGAGCAGGACGAGCGACCTCGTACCCGTCCCGGCTCCGAACCGGAACTCGGCCCAGGCCGCGGCGTTGGCGTCGTTCTCGACCACCACGGGCAGGTCGATGTCGGCGGCGATCGAGTCGCGCAGCGGCTCGTGCCGCCAGGCCAGGTTGGGCGCGTAGAGGACCGTGGACCGCTCCGCGTCGATCCAGCCGGCCGCGCCGATGCCCACGGCCTCGACCGGGTGCGCGGCGGACAGTTCCCGGATCACGTCGACGATCAGCTCGCGGGTCCGCCCGACGTCGTCGGCCGGGGTCTCCCGGCGGGCCTGGGCGATCACTGTGCCGTCCGCGTCGACCACCCCGGCCAGCACCTTGGTGCCGCCGACGTCGATCCCGATGGTGAGTCCCACCCGACTCCTTCGTTTGTCTACCGACACCGCGCCGGGGGCTAGCTCTTCGAGCTCTCCACCCGCCGCTTGAGCTCCTTGAGAGCCGTGTCCATGATCATTTTCTCGGCCTTGCGCTTGAACATGCCCAGCATGCTCATGCCCAGCTCCACCGCGAGGGTGTACGTCACCGTTGACGTGCCGTCCCCGTTGTCCACCAGGTCGTACGAGCCGACCTGACTCTTCTGCAGCGCCGACGGGGCGACCAGCCGCCACTCGATCCGCGAGATGTCGTCCGCGTACTCGTACTGCAGCGTGTACTCGTCCTTCGCCACGCCGGCGTCGAGGGAGAACCGGACCTGGCTGGCGTAGCCGTCCTCGTACTCCTCGATCACCTCGATCGAACGCACCGCCGCCGCCCATTCCGGGTAGCGCGGGAAGTCGCAGATCACCGCAGCGATGTCGGCGGGCGAGGCCGCGACGACGATCGACTGGGTCGAGGAGTCCGCCATGAGAGCGAAGACTACCTGGCTGCGTGCCGAGGCGCTGCGCGCCGCATGGTTTTTCGCGGCGGGCGAGCCGAGGCACCCGACGGCACGGCGCAGGGACGCTGCGCGCCGCGTCGATTTCCCACGGGGCGGGCCGGGAGGACGGGCGGCGCGCCGACGCCACCGCGCGGGCGGCCCTGATAGGTTCGAAAAGTATCAGCTCCGTGACGGGCCTGTTCACACAAGCGTACTGGCGGGTAAGTTCGCGGTGATCCCACGCGTGTGGGGCTGCTCGGGGGGCTAGTGAAGGAGTCGGAAGTGCGCGAATTCTCCGTACCAGCGGCCGTGACCGTCCCCGACGACCTGACGCTGACGGACAAGATCTGGTCCAACGCGCAGGACCACGGTGACGTCGTGCAGTTCCGCCGCCCGGGCCCGGACGGCTGGGCGGACGTGACCTGCCGCGAGTTCCGGGACGAGGTCGCCGCGCTGGCCGCAGGCATGATCGCCGCAGGGATCTCCGGCGGTGACCGGGTCGGCCTGATGAGCAAGACCCGCTACGAGTGGGGCGTGATCGACTACGCGATCTGGGCTGCCGGCGCCGTCACCGTCCCGATCTACGAGACGTCCTCGGCCGAGCAGGTCGAGTGGATCCTGGCCGACTCCGGGGCCGTGGCCTGCTTCGTCGAGCACGACGAGCACGCGGCGCTGATCCCCGAGCTGCCCGCCCTGAAGAACGTGTGGAAGATCGATGCCGGCGCGCTCGCCGAGCTGACCCCGGCGGAGCCCGACCTGGCCGCCGTGGAGGCCCGCCGGGGCGCGACCCAGGCCGCCGACGTGGCCACGATCATCTACACCTCCGGCACCACCGGCCGGCCCAAGGGCTGCGTGCTGACCCACCGCAACCTGTACTCGAACGCGGAGAACGCCCTCTTCAACTACGGCGAGGTCCTCGGCGACGGCGGCGCGACGCTGCTGTTCCTGCCGCTGGCGCACTCCCTGGCCCGGATGATCCAGCTCGCGTTCGTGCACGGCCGGATCACGATCGGGCACACGGCCGACGTGAAGAACCTGCTCGACGACCTGAAGTCCTTCCACCCGACGATCATCCTGTCGGTGCCCCGGGTGTTCGAGAAGGTCTACAACGGGGCCAAGCAGAAGGCGCACGCCGCCGGCAAGGGCAAGATCTTCGACCGGGCGGCCGACGTCGCCGTGCGGTGGAGCACGGCGCAGGACACCGGCGGCCCCGGACTCGGGCTGAACCTGCAGCACAAGGTCTTCGACAAGCTGGTCTACAGCAAGCTGCGCGTCGCCCTCGGCGGGATGTGCAACTGGGCCGTGTCCGGCGGCGCGCCGCTCGGCGACCGGCTGAACCACTTCTTCCGCGGCATCGGCGTCACGGTCCTGGAGGGCTACGGCCTGACGGAGACCTCCCCGGTGACCAACATCAACGAGCCGGGCCTGCAGCGGATCGGCTCGGTCGGCCGGCCGATCCCCGGCACGACGATCTCGATCGCCGACGACGGCGAGATCCTGGTCAAGGGCCCGCAGGTCATGAAGGGGTACTGGAACAACCCCGCCGCCACGGCCGAGGTGATCGACTCCGACGGCTGGTTCCACTCCGGCGACATCGGCGAGTTGGACGACTCCGGCTTCCTGTTCATCACGGGCCGGAAGAAGGAGCTCATCGTCACGGCCGGCGGCAAGAACGTGGCCCCCGCCGTACTCGAGGACCGGGTCCGGGCCCACCCGCTGATCAGCCAGTGCGTCGTCATCGGCGACCAGCAGCCCTTCATCGCCGCGCTGGTCGCGATCGACGAGGAGGCGTTCCCGCGCTGGCTCGAGGCGAACGGCCGGACCGGTACGATCGCGGAGTTGCGGGCCGACGAGGCGCTGCGGGCCGAGGTGCAGACCGCGGTCGACGACGCGAACAAGGCCGTCTCGCACGCGGAGGCGATCAAGGTCTTCCGGATTCTGCCCCGGGACTTCACCGAAGCCACCGGTGAGCTCACCCCGTCGATGAAGGTGAAGCGCAACGTTGTCTGCAAGGAGTACGCCGACGAGATCGCAGCCATCTACGGGTCATGACCCCGACTCCGAGTCGGGCGGCGCGTGGTACAGACCGAGCACCATCACCACCGCCGTCCGGATCGGCCTCCTGGTCCTCGTCACCATCCTCAGCCTGGTGGCGACGAAGGACCTGAGAACCCTGGTGTGGGTCGGGCTCCTGACCATCGCCGCGCTGCCGGCGACCCTGAGACCGACCCATCCGGTGTACGGCAGGGCCGGCCGGGCCGCCGAGACCATCGTGACCGTCCTCGGCGCGGTGGCGCTGGCCGACGAGGGCTGGACCCTGCTGCCGTACCTGCTGGCCCCGGTGATGGGCGCGGCTCTGTACCGGGGGGCCGCCGAGGCCTTCCTGCTGGTCGCCATGGCCGGCATCGGGCTGTTCGGCCTCGGCTCGTTCACCGGCAACTTCAGCCGCTCGGACAACCTGCTGGCCGCCGTGCAGTGGCTGGCCATCTCCACGGCCACCGCGGCGTTCGGGGGCGCGCTGCACCGGGCGTTGGCGACGAGGAACAGACCCCAGCCGTACGCGGAGGCGACCCGGCTGCTCACCCAGCTGCGGACGGTCGCCCGGCACCTGCCCGGCGGCACCCTGGACCCGGGCGGCATCGCCTCGCACATGCTGGACGAGGTCCGCGAGGCGGCCGGCCTGGACCGGGCCGCGGTGTTCGGGGCCAGTGGCGGCGGCCGGCTCGTGGTGCTGGCCCAGTTCGGCGTGGAGCGGGTCGACTGGGAGACCTCGGTGGACTCCGAGAGCGCCGTGGCGGACGCCTGGGCCACCCAGCAGCCGCAGACCTCTTCCCGCTCGTTGTCGCGGTCGCGGTCCCGCGAGGAGGTGTCGGCCCTGGTCGTGCCGCTGATGGCCGGCGTACGGACGATCGGCCTGATGGCGTTGGAGAACGACAAGCCGGGTGCGTACCCGGCGCAGGTCGTCGCCCGGGTCGCCGAGCTGGCCGGCCCGGCGGCGCTGCGGCTGGAGGCGGCGCTCCTGTTCGACGAGGTGCGCACGCTGGCCACCAGCGAGGAACGCCAGCGGCTGGCCAGGGAGATCCACGACGGGGTCGCCCAGGAACTGGTCATGGTCGGCTACGGCATCGACAACGCCCTCGCCCAGCTGCCCCCGGGCAGTGAGGGGGCCGAGAACGACCTCAAGGAACTGCGCACCGAGGTGACCCGGGTCATCACGGAGCTGCGGCTGAGCCTGTTCGAGCTGCGCAGCGAGGTCGAGCGGCACGGCGGCCTGGCGGCGGCGATCTCCGACTATGCCCGGACGATCGGCTCGTCGGCCGGGTTGCGGGTGCATCTGTCCCTGGATGAGTCGACTTCCCGACTTCCGGCGGCGATTGAGGGGGAATTGCTCAGAATCGCCCAGGAAGCCATCACCAACGCGAGGAAGCACGCCCGGGCGGAGAACCTCTGGGTAACTTGCGAAGTTGATCCCCCGTACGCTCGAATCGAGGTCTCCGATGACGGCGCCGGCATCGGGGACGGCCCCGCTGACGGCAGTTACGGGCTGGCCATCATGGCCGAGCGCGCCGAGCGGATCCGGGGTGACCTGACCATCGCCCCCCGTGACCCACGAGGCACCACGGTGGTGATGGTGTTAGGCACGGCCGTCCGGCACGGTAGCGTATCGGCATCAGAGGGGGTGGGCATCAAAGATGAGTGACCCGACGTCCAGCGAACCGACCCGGGTGCTGTTGGTCGACGACCATGACCTGATCCGCAAGGGTCTCAGGCACGCGTTCGACCGCGACCCGCAGTTCGAGGTGGTCGGCGAGGCCGGCACCACGGCGGAGGCGTTGCGGCTGTGCGCCGCACTGTCGCCCGAGGTGGTGATCATGGATCTGCGGCTGCCCGACGGCAGCGGTCTCGACGCGACCCGCGAGTTGCGGAAGAACAACCCGACCATGGGCATCGTCGTGCTCACGATGTACGCGGGCGACGACCAGCTCTTCGGTGCACTGGAGGCCGGCGCGAGCGCCTTCGTGCCGAAGAGCTCGCCGGCCGACGACGTGGTGGCCGCAGCCCGGCACGCCGCGTCCACGCCGAACGCGTTCACGGCCGCCGACCTGGCCGAGGCCATGAAGCGCCGGTTGGCCCCGTCCGGGCCGCAGCTCTCGCCCCGGGAGGGGCAGGTGCTCAAGCTGCTCGCCGACGGGATGAGCGTCGCCGGGATCGCCAAGCAGCTCTACGTGTCGGAGTCGACGGCGAAGACCCACATCTCCAAGTTGTACGAGAAGCTGGGTGCCGCCAACCGCGCGCAGGCGCTGATGACGGCCCTGCGGTTGGGCATCCTGGAGCCACCGGACAAGCAGCGCTTCTAGGCGGCACATATCCACTCTCGCGGTTGTGGTACCTATTATCACGTCTATTTCGGACAAAATAGGTGCCACAACCGCAAGGGGGATCCGTGGAGGCCACGCCCCTCCTCGATATCGTCACGCGCCGCCCCTGGCCAGCCGTGCTCCGCGGCGAGCAGGGCCTGCGCCAACTCGGCCGCCAGCTGCGCGAACGCCACGCCCGCGCCCCGCGGGCCCCCCGCCCCGCCGGCTACCTCGACTGGGAACTGTCCGGCGCCCGGAGCCCGTTGATCGACCTGTGCCAGCTCACCTGGGCCATCGCGCCCATCTCGTTGCGCCCGTTCAGCGAGTTCGGGTTCCGCGCCGAGCCGGACCGACTGCGCCGGATCGAGGGCCTGTGCGAGGCGTACGGGGTGGATCCCGAGATCGTGCTGCTCGCGGCGCCCGAGTGCATGCGCACCGCCGCCCGCACACTCGAACGGCGCTCCGTGACAGGTGCGGCGGAACTACGCGAGACCATCGACTGGTACCTCGGATGGCTTAAAAGGTGACAAAACAAATGCATCCATGGCGCCGGGCGCTGGAACTGGGTAACCTCCGACCGTTCGACCAATTTGGAGGAGCAATGGGCGACTGGCGGGAGGACCGCATCGGAGCGGCCCGACGCGGTGAGAATCCGACCGTGTTGGCGAAGATGCGGAGTGGCTACGCCGTCATAGGCGACACCCAGTTCCTGCCAGGATATTGCGTCCTGCTGTCGGACATCGACGACGCCGAGCACCTGTCGGACCTGCCGTTGGAGGAGCGTACCCAGTTCCTCACGGACATGGCGCTGCTCGGCGAGGCCGTGTTCAACGCGTGCAACGGCGACGACCCGCACTTCCGCCGGATCAACTACGAGATCCTTGGCAACACCGACCACTACCTGCACGCGCACGTCTTCCCGCGCTACGCGTGGGAGCCGCCGGAGATGCGCTCGGGCCCGGTCCGGCGCTACACGCGGGACCGGTGGACGCACCCGGAGTGGCAGCTGTGCAGCGACCACGACGGCCTCCGCAAAGCAATCACCCGCGAGCTGGAGCGCCTCATGGCAGTGGCGTATGCCCTGCCGACGAGCACGTCAGCCCTGTCCTAGCCGTTGCTCTGGCTCTTGATCCAAGGCGAGGTGGCCCGCTGAGGGCGGGACTGGCAAGCATCGCGTGACGGCACTAGGGCTCGCCCTGCGCCTTTGCGCGATGCGCCGTCCAGCGTCGTCCTCAGCGGGTCGGCACAAGCAAAGTGCGCATGCGGGCGGCCTGGGCGTCCCAGTTCCATTCCTTCTCCACCCACGCGCGCCCGGCTTTGCCCATCCGGGCCGCCAGCTCCCTGTCGGTGAGCAGGTCCACGAGCCGGTCCACCAGGGCCGGGGAGTCGTGGTCGACCACGTAGCCGGTCTCCCCCTCCAGGACCGCGTCCGGTGAGCCGCCCGAGTTGCCGGCCACCACGGGCAGCCCGACGGCGCTGGCCTCCAGGAAGACGATGCCCAGCCCCTCGACGTCGAGGCCGGCGGCCCGGGTCCGGCACGGCATCGCGAACACGTCGCCGGCCGCGTAGTGCGCGGGCAGCTCGGCGTACGGCACGGAGCCGGTGAACACCACCGCGTCGCTCACGCCGACCTGGGCGGCGAGCTTCACGAGGGCCTTCCGGTACGGGCCGCCGCTGACCAGCAGCAGCTTGGCGTCGGGCACCCTGCGGAGCACGGCCGGCATGGCCCGGATCAGGGTGTCCTGGCCCTTGCGGGGCACGAGGCGGGACACACACACGATGACCGGCCGGTCGCCGAGGCCGTGCCGGGCCCTGATGTCCGAGCCGTCGACCCCCGGGTGGAACGTGTCGACCTCCACGCCGGGCGCGAGCCGTTCCAGGGTGGTGAGGGTGCCCAGCGCCGGCGCGAGGCGTACCCGCTGATATTCGGTGAGGTAGGTGAGCACGTCGGTGTGCCGCGCGATCCTGCGCAGCAGGCCCCGGGCGCCGGGCAGCTTCGCCCAGCCGATCTCGTGGCCGTGGGTCAGGCCGATGGCGCGCTCGATGCCGGTCCGGCGGCGCAGGCCCTCGGCGAGGAGCCCGAGCGGGGCCGCGGCCCCGAACCACACCGTGTCGCAGCCGTGCGCGCGGGCGATCTCGGCGGCCCGGCGGGCGACGGCCCGGGTGGGCAGCATCATCCCGGTGTCCTCGCGGACCACCTCGAACGGCTGGGCCCGGTCGAAGGCCGTCGACTCGGGGCCGCGCCAGGTCGAGGAGTAGACGACGAGGGACTCCTGGCGGACGGCGAGGGCGTGCACGAACGACTGGATGCCGCCGGGGCGGGGCGGGAAGTCGTTGGTGACCAGCAAGGTGGTCACCGCGCGGGCCGCCTCGGCGGCGCGGGGTTACTCGTCATCGGCGCTTCTTCCAGGTGCGGGCCACGGCCATCCGCTCGACGGCGGACGGGTGGCTGGCGAACAGCAGGTATTCCACCACAGGCGGGTCCGGGTCGCCGAGGTTGACCAGTGCCAGCCGGCGCTGCATCGCCTCGAACGTCGCGGGGTCGCCGGTCAGCGCCAGGGCGTGCCGGTCGGCCCGCGCCTCGACCTGCCGGGAGACCAGGTTCTGGAAGGGTCCGGAGACGAGCCCGACGACCGCCGCGACGGCGAACAGCAGCGCCAGCGCCCTCGGCTCGGTGACCGACTCGACCCCGGCGCGGCGGAGCAGCCCGGTCCAGCCGCCGAGCAGGTAGAGGCCGACAACGCCGGCGGCGGCCCCGAGCGCGCCGACGACGGTACCGAGCAGCACGTCGTTGTCCTTGGCGTGGCCCAGCTCGTGCGCGACGACGGACGCGACCTCCTCGGGCGGGGCCTCGGTGAGCAGGGTGTCGTACACGACGATCCGGCGGGTCGGGCCGAGGCCGGAGACGTAGGCGTTCACAGCGCGGGTCCGGCGGGACGCGTCGGCGACGAGCACGTCCCTGACGGGTACGCCGTCGCGCTCCGCTAGTGCCATCAGTGAGTCCCGCAGGGACGACTTCTGCATCGGGGTGAACGTGTTGAACACCGGCTCGACGAGCACCGGCAGCGCGAAGGACAGCACCACGACGACGAGCGCCGCCCCGGCCGCACCGAACGCCCACCACCACCGGGGCGCGTACCGGACCAGGGCGTAGAACGCGGCCAGGGCGACGGCGGTGAGGAGGGCACCCAGCAGGTACCCCTTGAGCACGTCCAGGGCCCAGGAGCCCCAGTCGCGGGTGGACAGCCCGTACCTGCGCAGGATCGTCTCCTGCCAGGCGGCCACCGGCAGGGTCAGCAGTTGACCGAGGGTCACCAGGACCAGACCGCCGAGCACGCCCCTGGCCAGCCAGTGCGCCGGCAGCAGCCCGAGCAGTCTGGCCCCCAGCGGGGTCAGGCCGAGAACCACGGACAGCGCGAGGCCGAGCAGCAGGGCGCCGTAGCTGCCGGGGCGCAGCGCGGTGTGGAACTCCCGGGCCCTGGCCACCTTGTCGGCGGGCAGGGTGCCGAGCGCCGCCAACTGCTCGGACCTCGGCGGGGTGGCCGCCCAGGGCACGAGGAACACCAGGATCACGCCGACGGCCACGACCAGTGCGGCCAGCACCCACCACGCGGTGGTTCTCATCCGAGTCGCCTCTCCACGTACTCCCGCCAGTGTTCGACCAGGTGTTCCTCGGTCAGGCCCAGCTCCTCGCGGAACACCCGGTCGGAGTCCGCGCCGGCCGACACCCGCCGGTAGACCCGCAGCAGGGTCTCCTCGCCGGCCCGTTCGACCATGAAACGGCAGATCAGCCACGCCTCCTGGTACGCCTGGGCCTGCCGCTCGCCCGCGAACTCGTGCCGCGCCGGCAGCCGGACCGGCAGCCGGCCCACCCGCACCTCGTCGGCGAGCTCTTTCGCGATGCTGCGGTCCCTGGTCGGGGAGTCGCGGTGCGCCACGTACTCCGCGAGGCCCTCGGCCAGCCAGTACGGCGTCAGGTCGGACGTCGTGCCCCGAGCGGCGGCGTGGGTGATCTCGTGGGTGAGCACGACCTGCCGGCCGGCCGGGGACAGCGCCCCGAACACGTCCGGGTTCACCACGACCCGGCCGCTCGGGTCGGTGAGCGCCGCGACGTGGGTGAGGTCGCCGTCCTCGTCGATCAGCGCCCGCAGCTCGTCCACGTCCGCCGGCACGATGATGGTGACGTGCCGCTCCCAGGAGCCCCACACCTCGGTCACGACCTCCACGGCCCCGGTGGCCGGCCACAGGATCCGGCTCATCAGCCGTTCGCCGCCGGCGTGCCCGAGGATCAGGACGGTGTCGGAGCTGCGGTCGATCCACGGCCGGGGCGCCGGCCCGGCGGCACCGCCGACCAGGCGTCTGTGGGCCACCACGGGCGCGGAACCCGGCGGGGCGGTCAGCGACAGCGCGAGGAGCACGAGGACCGCCATGCCGACGGCCCGACTGACCGACCCGGCACCGGATCGGTGGACCGCTGCCCAGCGCCTCATTTCCGGTTGAGCCTCCGCAGCAGGGTCTCGGAGCTCAGCGGGTACGCCCCGTGCCGGCGGACCCCGTCGGCGACCTCGCGGTCGGTGGAGATCACGACCACGGGGCGGCCGGAGGGCTCGGCGCGGACCAGGCGGCGGATCAGCTCGTCGGCCGTCTCGCCCTTCTTGCTGAACAGCACCCGGACGCCGCGCGGGGTGGGCGGCAGCCCGTGCATCCGCTCGGCTCCGTCGAACACGCAGGTCACCTCCGCCCCGGTCTGCGCGGCGATCCCGCCGAGGCCGGTCACCAGGCGGGTCCGTTGCTGCTCCAATGACAACTCACCGAAGCCGGTCTTCGTCACGTTGTACCCGTCGACGACCAGGTGAACTCTCGGCAACGACAGCAGCTGGTCGAGCCGGGCCGGGTCGTTGGCCTCCAGTGCCCGGGCGCTGGACGCGAGCTTGTCGGGCAGGTCGGCGGACACCTCGGCCACGAAGTCGGCGGGCAGCCGGGTGGTGGGCTCCAGGGACAGCTCGCGGCGGAGGCCCTGGGCCGCCTGGCTGATCGTCTCCAGCAGCAGCCACGTGCGCGCGTCGCCGAGCGCCCGGGCGTCGCGGCCGGTGTGCCGGGCGGTCTCCAGCGCGCCCTCCAGGTCGGTCACCTTGGCGCGCATCCGGCGCAACTCGGCGTCGTGGTCGGCGGCGGCCTTCGTCCAACGCCCCTTCTCGGTACCGAGGATCTCCGTCGCCTTCTTCTCCCGGCGCTCCGCCTCCTGCGCCGCGCGGGTCAGCGCCCGGGTCTCCTCGCGGAGCTGGTTGGCCTCGGTGCGCAGCTTCGCCAGCTCGTCGCGGGCCCGGTCGAGTTCGACCCGGGTGGTGTTGCGCTCGTGCTCGGCCCGGTTGGCCCGCGCCTCCGCGGTGTGGATCCGCTCCTCGACGGCGGCGCTGTCGGCCTCGGCGCGGACGGCCACGGCGGTGGCCTCGACGAGGTCGATCCACCCGTCGGGCCGGGTCAGGTACGCCAGCGCCGCGACCTCGACCGGGTCGGCCGCCGCCGGGCACGCGCCCTCCAGCAGCGCCTCGCCCAGCTCACCGGCCTCTTCGAGCACCTTCTTGCCGATCCGCTGCCGGAACAGCGGGTCGGCGGCGACGTGCGCGGCGAGCAGCGGGCCGCCGAGCCGGGCCCGACGATTCGGGGCGAACCTGGCGATCTTCTTGAGTGCGGCAGGCACCTCGTCGAACGGCAAACCCGACAAAGCCCCGGCGACCAGCGCGATGACCCGCTGCCGGACCGGCTCGGGCAACTGCGGCTCGGCGTCGGGAATGTCCGGGGTGTACTCCTCGCCCGTCATGGCGCCACGGAACCGCACGACGGGCGGCCTGGCAGGCCGTACGGCGCGGTCGGGGTCGCGGCGGGGCGGTACATCCCAGTAGTGTCTCACCGCCCACGTCCGGCCGGCCACGTGACGGGCGGTGTCGGACCCCACGGGTACGGTGTCCCGGTGCTGCAGACGACCATCGACGACCTCGGCGAGCCGCTGCGCGAGGTGACCTTCGTGGTCGTGGACCTGGAGACGACCGGCGGTTCGCCGCAGGGCTCGGAGATCACCGAGATCGGCGCGGTGAAGGTGCGCGGCGGCGAGGTGCTCGGGGAGTTCTCGACGCTGGTCAACCCGGGCGGCCCGATCCCGCCGTACATCTCGGTGCTGACCGGGATCACCGACGCGATGGTGATCGAGGCGCCGCCGATCGCCGAGGTGCTGCCGCAGTTCCTGGCATGGGCCGAGGGCGCGGTGCTCGTCGCGCACAACGCGCCGTTCGACATCGGCTTCCTGAAGGCCGCGTGCGCCCGGACCGGGCGGGCCTGGCCCGGCGCGCGCACCCTGGACACGGTGCCGCTGGCGCGCAGGACCCTGACCCGCGACGAGGTGCCCAACTGCAAGCTCGGCACCCTGGCCGCGTTCTTCCGCGCGGACACCGAGCCGATCCACCGGGCGCTCGACGACGCCCGCGCGACCGTGGACGTGCTGCACGGCCTGCTCGGCCGGTTGAAGCACGTCGACACGTTCGACGAACTGACGGCCTACATGAAGATCTCCGACCCGGAACGGCGGGGCAAGAAGCACCTGGCCAGGGGCATCCCGCACGCCCCCGGCGTCTACGTGTTCCGCGACGCCGCCGACCTCCCGCTGTATGTGGGGACCAGCTCGGACCTGGCCACTCGGGTGAACAGCTACTTCACCGCGTCGGAGAACCGGGCGAGAATGACCTCGATGATCAGGCTGGCCGAGCGGATCGAGGCCGTGGAGTGCGCGCACGCCCTGGAGGCGGAGGTCCGGGAGCTGCGCATGATCGTGGCGCACCAGCCGCCGTACAACAAGAGGTCGAAGTACCCGCGCCGGCCGCCCCGGCCGGTGAAGGATCTCGACGCCCACGTCAAGCGGCACCTCGGCCGGATCGACCGGCTCTCCACCGCCCAGCGGTACGAGGAGGCGGCCCTCGAGCGGACCAAACTCGCCCGGACGCTGCGCGGCGCGATCCGGGTGGCCCGGCTGGGCGCGCTCGCCGCCGTCGGGGAGCTCGTCGCGGCCCGGCCGACGTCGGCGGGCGGCTGGGAGATCAGCGTGATCCGGCACGGCCGGCTGGCGGCCGCGGGCACCTCGCCGCCCCGCCAGCATCCCCGGCCGACCCTCGATCTCCTGTTGCGGACCGCCGAGACCGTCCTCGGACCGACCGAGGCGTTGGAAGAGACCGATCTGTTACACACGTGGCTGGAGCGGCCCGAAACCCGCTTGGTGTCCAGTACAGCGGGGTGGTCGACCCCCACGGACGGGGCTCTGCGGTGGACCGATCTACTCGCCAGGGCGGAAATACATACCAACAAGTGGTCGACCACGGAGCGTTTGGATCGTTAGGATCTGTATTAGGTCCCATTCCGACTGTCGGGGAGGGGGTGTCAGGTGGCGCTTGACGCCAGCATGCCGCATCTACCCGCACAGTGGCTCCGTTCGGTTCTGCCCTGGGGCAACAGCAATCACGAACCGGTCTCGCCGGTCGACCCCGTGGTCCAGTCCCATCGGAAGCTGCACCCGCGGGCTGATCCGGCTGTCATCCGCAGGGCATATGAGGTGGCCGAGCGCGCGCACAAGGGCCAGATGCGCAAGAGCGGCGAGGAGTACATCACCCATCCGCTCGCGGTCGCCCAACTGCTCGCCGACCTCGGCATGGACACGATCACGCTTGCCGCGGCGCTCCTGCACGACACGGTCGAGGACACGAACTACACCCTCGAGGCGCTCAACGCCGACTTCGGCACCGAGGTGTCCTACCTGGTCGACGGGGTCACGAAGTTTGACAAGGCCTTCTACGGGGCGGCGGCGGAAGCCGAGACGTACCGGAAGATGATGTTGTCGGCGGGCCGCGACATCCGGGTCCTGATCATCAAGTTGGCCGACCGGGTGCACAACATGCGCACCCTCGGCGCCCGGGGCTCGGCCTCCAAGACCCGGATCGCCAGGGCCACCAGCGAGGTGCTGATCCCGCTCGCCGACCGGCTCGGCATCCAACGGATCAAACGCGAGCTGGAGGACATCGTCTTCTTCCATCTCGATCCGTCCGGTTGGGCCCAGGTGGACCAGTACTTCCGGGCCCAGCCGGACCGCACCCCCTATCTGAACTCCGTCGCCGGCACGATCCTGGCCGAATTGCGCACCGTCAAGGTGCACGCCGACATCGCCGAGCGGCAGCGGCACCACTGGTCCATCCACAGTGACAAGGTGAAACGCGGCCAGATCTACGACCCGCCCCGGCTCGCCATCATCGTCAGCGGCCCGGACACCGACTGTTACGCCGCCCTCGGCGCGGTGCACGGACTGTGGCGGCCCCTCCCGGGCCGCTTCAAGGATTTCATCGCCAGTCCGAAGTTCAACCTCTATCAGTCGCTGCACACCACGGTCCTCGGCCCGGGCGACCAGCCCGTGGAGCTGCTGATCCGCACGCGCGACATGCACGAGACGGCCGAGTACGGCATCGTGGCCCAGTTCCGGATCTCCGACGGCACGGCCAATCCCGAGCGCAGCAACCCCGAACAGTTGCAGTGGCTGCACCGGCTCCTCGACTGGCAGCGCGACGCCGTGGACGCGGCCGACTTCCTCAACGCCCTGCACTGCGACCTCTCCGAGGACCAGATCCAGGTGTTCACCACGGGCGGGGCGCAGGTGGCGCTGCCGGCGGAGGCGACGCCGGTGGACCTGGCGTACACGCTCGGGGACGGCGACCGGATGATCGGCGCGTACATCAACGGGCGGTTGTCGCCGTTGTCCGCGCCGCTGTCCGACGGGGACCGGGTGGAGATCATCCACGCGACGATCGGCGACGAGCCGGTCCGGCCGTCCGCCGACTGGCTGGAGTTCATCCGCAGCCCGCACGCGCGGATCCAGGTGACCCAGTGGCTCGCCGAGCACGGCTACGGCGAGGACATCGCCCAGACCGCAGCCCCCGTCTCGCTCGGCAACAAGCTCCGGCTCGGCCGGTCGGCGATCGGCCTCGCCCTGCGCCAGCACAACCGGGCCCTGGCCAGCGACCACCCCCTGCGGGAGCTGGCCCGTTCCCTCGGCTACCCGGACCTCGACGCGCTGCTGATCGCCGTCGCGGAACGCAAGCAGGGCGCCGCCGACCTCGTCCAGAAGCTGATCCGCGCGGTGGACCGACCGGACGCGGCTACGCTGGCCGGATGACCGACACCCCCCTGACCCTGGCGGCGGCGTGAGTGTGCGCCAGTTCGCCTACCGGATGTTCTACCGGCTGCCGTTGCGCGCCCGGCACCGGCTCGTGCGGGTGTTCTCGCCGACGTACATCATCGGGGCCGTGACGATCGTGCTCAGCCCCGACGGCACCCGGATGCTGCTGCTCCGCCAGCCCCCCGGCCGGGCCTGGTCGCTGCCGGCCGGCCTGCTCGACCGGCGGGAGCGGCCGATCGTGGGCGCGGCCCGCGAGGTGCGCGAGGAGACCGGGCTGGACGTGCGGCCGGAGCAGTTGGAGCCGATGGACCCGAACGCCGTCGTGCACTACAAGGGCGGCTGGGTGGACATGGTGTTCACCACCCGGGTGGCCACGGACCTGCCGCTGAACGTCGACCCGGCCGAGGTGATCGAGGGCCGGTGGTTCGACGTGGACGCGCTGCCGCCGCTCACCCGGTCGACCGCCGGCCTGATCGGCCGGTACGGCTACGGCCCGCTCGCCGGCACCCTGGCCCCGGACGCCCCGTGACGACCGAGATCTGTGCGCTGATCCTCGCCGCCGGGGAGGGCACCCGGATGCGGCCGGCGACCCTGACCACACCCAAGCCCCTGCTACCCGTCGGCGGGGTACCGCTACTGGACCGGGCGTTCGCGCTGGTCGGGGGCCTCGACACCGCCGTGAACGCCTTCCACCTCGCCGACCAGATCGTCGCGCACGTGGGCGACCGGGCGCACGTGGAGGTCGAGAAGGAGCTGCTGGGCAGTTCCGGGTCGGTCGGCAACCTGCGCGGCTGGATCGACGGGCGGGCGGTGCTGGTGCTCAACGGAGACGCCTACCTGCACGGCGGGGACCTGTCGGTGCTGTTCGACGGGTGGGGCGGGGAGACCGTCCGGATGTTGGGCGTGCCGGCCGGGGACGAGCCGTACAGGTTCGGTCGCCACGTGTTCGCCGGGGCGTCGCTGCTGCCGTGGCGGGTCGCCGGGAATCTGGAGCCGGTGATGTCGCACCTCGTGCTCACCGCGTGGCGGCCGGCGGAGGCCGCCGGAACGCTGGAGATCCGCGAGTTCGCCGGGACCTACGTCGACTGCGGCACCCCGGCGGACTACGCGACCGCCAACGCCCTGGCTGGCCGCCCGGCCATCGGGCGCGCCGGTTAGCATGAACGCACCTACCGACCCCGGGAGTTCACGGTGATCACCGCCATCGTCCTCATCGACTGCGCCGCCGACTCGATCCCGGAGGTGGCCGACACCTGCGCCAACCTCCCCGGCGTCAGCGAGGTCTACTCCGTCGCCGGACATGTCGACCTGATCGCCATGGTCCGGGTCCGCGAGTTCGACCAGATCGCCGAGGTCATCGCCGGCAGCATCTCCAAGGTTCCGGGCGTGATCAAGACGGAGACGCACATCGCGTTCCGCGCCTACTCGAAGCACGACCTGGAAGAGACCTTCTCCATCGGGTTGGAGTAGTGAGGACCCGCTGAGGGCGAATCTGGACTGCGCGGCGGGACAAGTCGCAGGGCCCGCCCTAGCGACTTCTCCCGCCGCTTGCCAGATTCGCCCTCAGCGGGCCACTTCGCCTTAGATCAAAACCCTTTGAACCTTTTTAGGGTTACGCCGCGTTTCTGGGTCTTCAGCGGCGGCGCTTCGACAGCGCGGGCCTCGCTCCGTTACCTACTGGCGAGTAGGATGGCCCGGTGACGTTCGAGCAGATCCATCTCGACCATGACGGGCAGCGCCTCGGGGTGCACCTCTACCCCGACGCGTCCCCCGACGGCCCCGTCGTCGTGTTCCTGCCGGCGATGGGCGTGCCCGCCGGCTACTACCGACCCTGGGCAGCGGCACTCGCCCGGCAGGGCCTGAGCGTGGTCATCCCGGACCTGCGCGGCACCGGCAGCAGCCGGCCCCGTCCCGTGCGGGGCAGCAGGCACGGCCTCGCCGAGCTCGTCGGCGACGTCCAGCTCGTCTTCGACGCGGTGGCCGGGCGACTGGCCGGGCGCAAGGTCCTGCTCGCCGGCCACTCCCTCGGCGGCCAACTGGCGTCCCTGCACCTGTCCCGGGTCGGCACGGCCGGCGTGGACGGCCTCCTGCTGCTCGCCACCGGCCTGCCGTACTACCGGGTCTACAAACAGCGCCGGCTCGGCGTCCTCGCGTTCAGCCACACGATCTACGCCGGGGCCAGCCTGATCGGATACTGGCCAGGGTGGGGCTTCGCCGGCCGGCAGTCGCGCGGCGTGATCCGGGACTGGGCGTACACGTCGCGGCACGGGAGGTTCCCCCGGCTGGCCGGGGTGGACGCCGAGGCCGCGCTGGCGACCGTGGACCTGCCGGTACTCGCCGTCAGCGTCGCCGGGGACCATTTCACGCCCTCGTCGACGCTGGAGCACCTGGTCGGGAAGCTGTCCGGGGCCCGGGTGACCCGCACGCACTACCGCGCGCCGGAACGGGTCGACCACTTCACCTGGGTACGCGCGGCCGATCCGCTCGCCGCCCAGGTGGCCCGGTTCGTCGACGACCTCTGAGCTCCGACACCGGGACGGCCGCGCGGGCAGGGCTGCCTCCCGGGGAGCTCTCCATCGAGGTGCCGACGCGTGGGGGCCCAGAGACGTGGCGTAACCGTCTGAGGGGTGTGATCTAGAGGACCGCCATCGCGTCGATCTCGACCAGCATCGCCTCGTGGGGCAGCTCGACGAAGATCGTGGTGCGGCACGGCAGCACCCCGCTGGGCACGTGCTCCCGGATGAACGCGCCGTAGACCTCGTTCATGGCCGCGAAGTGCGCCCTGGTCGTGAGGTAGACCCGCAGCGAGACGACGTCCTCCATGGTCGCGCCGCCGGCCTCGACCACGGCCCGGACGTTCTCCAGGGTGCGCAGGGTCTGGGCCCGCACGTCGCCGGGGTGCAGATACTCCCCCGTCGCCGGATCCTGGGGGCCCTGGCCGGAGACCTGCAGGATCGGGCCCTTGCGGATGCCCTGGGAGAACACCCACGCGGGGGCCGGGGCCCCGTCGGTCAGCACGGCGGTCTTCGCGGTCATGGTGCGCTCCATCCACAGTCGATCGAAATCGCCCGGGCGGTCCCGAGCAGGTCCGGCACCAGTGCGAGGACCCCGTCGTAGTCGAGTACGAAGTCCGGCACCGAGATCGAGACGGCGGCGGTCACCCGGCCGCCGGCGCCCCGGACCGGGGCGGCCACACAGTTCATGAAGGCCTCGTGCTCGCCGTGGTCGACGGCGTAGCCCTGCTCGGCGACGGTGCGCAGCTCGGCCAGCAGCTCGGCCGGGCCGGTCAGGGTGCGGGGGGTGTGCCGCGTGAAGGTGATGCCCTCCACGACCCGGCGGCGCTCCGGCTCGTCCAGGCCCGCGAGCAGCACCTTCGCGACCGCGGCCGTGTGCGGGCTGGCGGGGAGGCCGATCCGCGAGTACATCCGGACCGTGTGGGCGGAGTCGCGCTTGTCCCAGTAGATGACGTGGCCGTCCTCGTAGCCGGCGAGGTGCACCGTCTGGCCGGTGGCCGCGCTCAGGGCCGTGAGGTGCCGGCCCGCCGCGCCGCGGACCTGGCGCTGGTCGAGGGCCGTGGTGGCCAGGGCGAAGAACTGGGAGCCCAGGTGGTAGCGGAAGGACGGGTCGCGGTGGACGAAGCGTTCCTCCTCCAGGGTGCGCAGGAGGCGCAGGGCCGTGGTCTTGTGCACGTCGAGGACCCGGGCGGCGTCGTCGAGGGAGCAGGGTTGGCGGCCCAGCTCGACGAGGAGTTTGAGCGCCCGGGAGAGGCTCTGGCTCATGCCTCGTCCTGGCGATGGTCGGGGCGTGCCGCGGCGGGCGCGGCCGGATCGGGCGTGGGGCCGTCGGGCGCGGGGCCGGCAGGGCCCGGAAGCCGGCCGGGGGCCGCGGCCCGCGTCGGGGCCTTCGTCGGGCTGATCCGGGTGGCCGCCCACTCCTCGGGGGTCGCGTCGAGGAGGGCGTCGAGGCCCAGCGGCTGGCCGTGGTCGCCCGTCACGACCAGGGTCGCGGCGGCCGTCAGGTGGCCGAGGCGCAGCCGGCGCGGCTCGTCCAGATCGCGAAGCACGCCGGTCAGGTAGCCGGCGGCGAACGCGTCGCCGGCGCCCACCGCGTCGACCACGTCCACCGCAAGGGCCGGCTCGGTCACGCAGCCGCCCTGCCGGTCGACCGTCGTGGCCCGCAGCGCCCCGTCCTTGATCACGAGGGACCGCGGCGAGGGCAGCAGCTCGCGCAGCTTGTCCGGGGTGTTCACACCGAACGCCGCCAGGGCCTCGTCCGCGCCGAGGAGCACGACGTCCGCGGCGTCGAGCAGCGGGCGGAGGACGGCCGGGTCGTAGTCCCGCCAGAGGGCCGGCCGCCAGTTCAGGTCAAAACTCACCACCTGACCGGCCCGACGGCCGATCATGAGATGGTGCACCAACGCCAGGCAACTGTCGGAGAGCGCCGCCGTGATGCCCGACAGGTGCAGCATGTCGGCCTCGGCGAGCAGGGCGGCCACGGCCGGCCGGTCGACGAACTCCGGGCCCATGGCCGACGCCGCCGAGCCGGCCCGGTAGTAGTGCAGGCGGCTGCGGCCGACGGGCAGGTCGTGCGGTGGGCCCGCGCCGATCTCCTTGACGTAGAGCCCGGTGGGGCGGTCGGGGTCGGTCTCGACGCCGGAGACGTCCACGCCGTCGGCGCGCAGCGCCCCGACCAGGTGCCGGCCGAATCCGTCGTCGCCGACCCGGCTGAGCCAGGCCGTCCGGGTGCCGAGCGCCGCCAGGCCCCGGGCGACGTTGGACTCGGCGCCGCCGATGCCACGCCGGAACGTCTCGACCTCGTCCAGGGGGCCGGGACTCTCCGGAACCAGAACCGCCATCGACTCGCCCAGACAGACGGCCAGCTTGTTCATCGGACCCCTTTGTCTTGCCCACCTGGTCAGGGTGATGCTACAACGACTCTAGCGTTATCCGCAACGAACGTTGCATTATACGCAACGTAGCAGGTCAGAAGCGTACGGCGCTGTGGAGTGCAGGTGTGAATGCCGGACTGACGGAGGTGGTGGCCGTGATCGACGGGTCAGCGGTGGACAGGCTGCGCGACGAGCGGCTCGACTGGCGGTTCAAGGCCGTCCCCGCCGACGCGTGGGGCAGCACCGTCGGGGAGTACGCGGCGACGAAGCCGCACCGCACAGCCCTCGGCACCCCGCTGCTGACCATCGACGCCGACGCGCTCGACCACAACGTGTCCACCATGGCCGGCTGGTGCGCCCGGGCCGGCCTGGCGCACGCCCCGCACGGCAAGACCACGATGGCCCCGGCGCTGTGGAAGCGGCAGCTCGACGCCGGCGCGTGGGGCATCACCCTCGCCAACGCGGCCCAGTTGCGGGTCGGCCGGGCGTTCGGGGTCCGGCGGATCATGCTGGCCAACGCCCTGGTGGACCCGGTGGCGCTGCGCTGGCTGGGCGCGGAGCTCGACGCGGACCCGGAATTCGAGTTCGTGTCGTGGGTGGACTCGGTGCGCACCGTGGCCCTGATGACCGAGGGCCTGACGGGCGCCAGTCGCAAGGTGGACGTCTGCGTCGAACTCGGCGCGCCCGGCGGCCGGACCGGGTGCCGGGACGACGAGGAGGCCGTCGCCGTCGCCCAGGCCGTCCGGCGCAGCCCCGCCCTGCGCCTCGTCGGGGTCGCCGGCTACGAGGGCGCGCTCGCCCACGACGCCTCCGCCGAGGGCCTGGCCGCCGTCGACGCCTACCTCAAGCGGATCGGCCGGTTCGCGCTCGCGGTCGACGCGCAGGTGGTGACGGCCGGCGGCAGCGCGTACTTCGACCAGGTCGGCGACCTGCTCGGGCCGATGACCTCGCTGGGCGTGACGGTGATCCTGCGCGCCGGGGCGTACATCGGGCACGACGACGTGTTCCTCAAGGGGGTCTCGCCGCTCACCCGGTGGGGCGGCGACGGGTTCCGACCGGCGGTGCGGGGCTGGGCCCGGGTGGTGTCGCGGCCCGAGCCGGGCCTGGCGCTGCTGGACGGCGGCAAGCGGGACCTGCCGTACGACGAGGGGCTGCCGGTCCCTCTGGACCTGCCCGGCGCGCACGTGTCGGCGCTCAACGACCAGCACGCGTTCCTCCGACTGCCGGCCGGCACGGACCTCATGGTGGGCGACGTGGTCCGGCTCGGCCTGTCGCACCCGTGCACGATGTTCGACAAGTGGACCCTGATCCCGGTGCTCGACGCCGACGGCACGGTCGTCGACCTGGTCCGGACGTTCTTCTGATGGTCGTCTTCCGCGACGCCACGGTCATCGACGGCACAGGTGCGCCCGGGTACCGGGCCGACGTGCGGGTCACCAGCGGCCTGATCACCCAGATCGGCGACATCGGCGGCGACGGGATCGACGCGTCCGGCCTGGTGCTGGCGCCCGGGTTCATCGACATGCACGCACACTCCGACCTGCGTCTGCTCCTCGAACCCAGCCACGTCGCGAAGATCAGCCAGGGCGTGACCTGCGAGGTGCTGGGCCAGGACGGGCTGTCCTACGCCCCGGTCGACGACACCACCCTCCCGCTGCTCCGCCAGCAGATCGCCGGCTGGAACGGCGACCCCGAGGGCTTCGACTGGTCGTGGCGGAGCGTCGGGGAGTACCTGGACCGGCTCGACGAGGGCATCGCGGTCAACGCCTGCTACCTGGTGCCGCACGGCTCGGTGCGGGCCATGGTCACCGGCTGGGAGAACCGGCCACCGACGACGGCCGAGCTGGACCGGATGCGCGCCATCCTCTCCCGGGGCCTGGAGGAGGGCGCGGTCGGCATGTCCAGCGGCCTGACGTACGTGCCGGGCATGTACGCCGACACCGCCGAACTCGTCGCCCTCTGCCAGGTGGTCGCCTCCTACCACGGGTTCCACGCGCCCCACCAACGCTCGTACGGCAAGGGCGCCCTGGAGGGCTACGCCGAGATGATCGAGATCTCCCGGCAGTCGGGCTGCGCCCTGCACCTCGCGCACGCCACGATGAACTTCGGCGTGAACCGAGGCCGGGCCGCCGAGCTGCTGGACCTGATCGACCGGGCCGGCGTCGACATCAGCCTCGACTCCTACCCCTATCTGCCCGGCTCGACCACCCTCGCGGCACTGCTGCCGAGCTGGGCGGCGGAGGGCGGGCCGGCGGCGACGCTGGAGCGGCTGACCGACCCGGGGGTGCGCGAGCGGATCCGGTACGCGATGGAGGTCGAGGGCTCCGACGGCTGCCACGGCGTCGTCACCGACTGGGAAACGATCCAGATCGCCGGGGTCCGCGACCCGGACCTCGCCCACCTGGTCGGCACCCGGGTGCCGGACACCGACGCCTTCCTCGACCTGCTGGTCCGCGACGGGCTGGGCACCACGATCCTGCAGCACGTCGGGCACGAGGAGAACGTCCGGGCGATCATGCGGCACCCGGCGCACACCGTCGGCTCCGACGGGCTGCTCGTCGGGGACCGGCCGCACCCGCGCGCCTGGGGCACGTTCCCCCGCTACCTCGGGCACTACGTGCGCGAGCTGGGCGTGCTGTCCCTGGAGGAGTGCGTGGCGCACATGACCGGTCGGCCGGCGCGCCGGCTGCGGCTGGTGCACCGGGGGCAGGTCCACGTCGGGTACCACGCGGACCTCGTCGTCTTCGACCCCGCGCGAATCAGTGACACCGCCACCTTCGAGGAGCCGAGAAGAGCGGCGAAGGGCATCGCGCACGTGTACGTCAACGGCGTCGCCGTGCTCGCCGACGGCCGGCCGACCGGGGCGCTGCCGGGCCGGGCCCTGCGCCGGGGCGACCGGGGCACGGAGAGTTCCACCGCCTGACAGACCCCCACCCCTCGGAGGTACCCCTTGATCCACTGGCTGCAGAAGGAGACCGGCGGTCTTCTCGTGCTCTGCGGGCTGGCCATCGCCGTCCTGCTCGTCCTCATCATCCGGGTGAAGCTCGAACCGTTCATCGCGCTGCTCATCTCCGGCCTGGTCCTCGGGCTCGCCGCCGGACTGCCGGTGGGCAGACTGGTCGGCACGGCCCTGAAGTCCGGCGACTCGATCCTGGAGACCGGGTTCGGCGGCATCCTCGGCCACATCGCCGTCATCATCGGGCTGGGCACCGTGCTCGGCGCGATCCTGGAGGCGTCCGGCGGGGCGGAGGCGCTCACCCGGCGGCTGCTGTCGACGTTCGGGGAACGGGGCGCGCCCGTCGCCATGGGCCTCGCAGGCCTGATCTTCGGCATCCCGGTGTTCTTCGACATCGGGATCTTCGTCCTCGCGCCGCTGGTCTACGTGGCCGCCCGCCGGGGCGGCCGTTCCCTGGTCCTCTACGCCCTCCCGCTGCTCGCCGGCCTGTCCATGACGCACGCGTTCCTGCCGCCGCACCCGGGGCCGGTCGCGATCGCCGGGCTGCTCGGGGTCGACATGGGCTGGATCATCGTGATGGGGCTGGCGTGCGGGCTGCCGGCGTTCGCGGTCGCCGGGATCCTGTGGCCGATGTGGATCGGCAAGCGGGTGCGGATCGAGGTGCCGGCCGACTTCGTCGTCGAGGAGAGCGACCACCGGCCGGTGTCACTGGGGCTGGTGGGGGCCATCATCGGCACCCCTCTGCTGCTCATCCTCGGGGCGACCTTCAGCACCGTGTGGGCCCCTCGCGCCGCCGTCACGCCGTACCTGACGTTCCTCGGCAACCCGTCGATCGCGCTGACCATCGCCGTGCTGCTCGCGTTCTGGCTGCTCGGGCTGCGGCGCGGCATGACGGGTACGCAGCTCGCCGCCCTCACCGGCGCCTCCCTCAAGCCCATCGGCATGATCCTGCTCGTGGTCGGGGCCGGCGCGTTCTTCGGCAAGGTGATCTCCGCGACCGGGGTGGGCGCCGCGCTCGCCGGCACCCTCAAGTCGGCCGGCCTGCCGACCCTGGTGCTGGCCTACCTGATCAGCTGCGGCCTGCGGGTCGCCCAGGGCTCGGCGACCGTCGCGATCGTGACCACCGGCGGCATCGTCGCCCCGCTGGTGGCCGCCGACGGGCTCAGCCAGCCCCGGATCGCCCTGGTGGCCTGCGCGATCGCCGCCGGTTCGATCATCGCCTCGCACGTCAACGACGGCGGCTTCTGGATCGTGTCGCGGTACTTCAACATGTCCGTCAAGGACACCCTGCGCACGTGGACGGTGCTCGAGACGATCCTTTCGCTGGTCGGGTTCACCATGGCCGGTGTGCTGAGTCTCGTGCTGTGAAACCCTTGTCCGAACAACAATCCGCCCGCTAGCGTCGCGATCATGACCGACTTTGTGGAGCTGGCCCGCCGGGGCGATCTCGGGGAGCTGGCCAAGCTCTCGGACCCGCTCGCCTACCGCTGGCTGCAGGTCGCGCGCGACTTCGGGCACGTGGCCGCCGACGGGCTGATCGACGACCTGCTGGAAGGGCCGCTGCGCGACCACGAGGACGTGGTGGGCGGCGAGCACTTCGCGCTGGGGGTCGACTACCTGCGGGGCGCGGGGCTGCCGGTGGATCTGGAGCGTGCGGAGATGCACCTGGAGGCGGCCCGGGATCTGGGGATCTCCGGGGACACCGGGGCCCGGTCGGGGTTGTCGCCGGCGGCGGCGGACGTGTTCGGGCGGGTCTTCTCCGCCGGGGACTAGGACCTCCGGTCCGCCGGGGTCTCCGGCGGGCTCGGGGGCGTGGTCGGATCCGGGCTCGGGCTCATCGTGGGCGGCGCGGACGGGGTCGGGGTCGGAGACGGGCTCAGGTGCGTCGTCACCACCAACGCGTAGTCCGCGTCGGTCTCCGGCGTCTCCCGGTGGCCGTCGACGTTGACCTCGTCCGCCACCACCTCCACCAGCCAGGTGCCCGGTGCCGGGCTCTGGACCAGGACGTTCTCGACGGTGTCCACGGAGTCGGACACCCCGCCGGGCGTGGACCAGTTGCCGGCCCGCAGCCCGTTGTTGCCCCAGTACACCGTGCCGTCGGGGGCGGTGACCCGTAGCGACAGGTCGTTGACCCGGGCCAGGTACGCCGACGGCGAGCCCTCCGGATCGGTGTACGCCATCGTGGCCCGCAACGGCTGACTGCCGTCCACCGTGACCGGATAGGCCCGGCGCTGCCCGACCGTCAACAGGTCCGTCTCGTCGACCAGGACCGGCAGCCGCCAGCCGCCGGCGCGGGCCTGCTCGTAGAGGTTGCCGACGCTCGCCGAGCCCCAGCCCTGGTGCACCCGGGTCAGGTCGGCGTTCTCGCCGGTGAAGGCGTAGGAGTTGGCCTGGTTGATCATGAGCGCCTTGGCCGTGGCTGCGTGCGGGCGGGCGTCGAACACGTCCCGGTTGCGGCCCGGGGCTCCGGCGAACACCCCGTCGGCCCACATCTGGAAGAGCAGGCCGAAGTAGCCGCAGGTGATCGGGGTCGCGGCCGACGTACCGCCGAAGTGCGGCGTGTAGGAGGTGTCCGACGCCGACGAGGTCGTGTAGACCGCGTCGAAGTAGTGGGACAGGTCCGGCTTGATCCGGCCGTCGGAGGCGGGACCGACGCTCGCGCCGCCGTCCCACCGGTCGTCGGACCGGTCGAGGGTGTCGAAGTGGTACTGGCCGCCGACGCTCACCACGTTCTTCGCCCAGGCCTCCGGCCGGGAGCTGCGGTTGCCAGCGTTGCTCTGCGACTGGCAGACGAGCAGGTCGTGGTCGAACACCGCGCCGTCCAGCGCCGCGGAGAGGGCGGTGTAGCGGGTGGTCTGGGTGGCGCCCCAGCTGTTGCTCTGGAACACGGCGCGGTAGGGGCCGGCCGGGTCGACGAGCTCGGCGGTGTGCGCGTACCGGTCGTCGACGGAGTTGTAGAGGGCGATCACGCCCTGGCCCTGCGGCAGCATCCCCCGGGCCTGCGGGGTGACCCCGGAGGCGA
Source organism: Longispora fulva (assembly GCF_015751905.1). NCBI lineage: Bacteria > Bacillati > Actinomycetota > Actinomycetes > Micromonosporales > Micromonosporaceae > Longispora > Longispora fulva. The sequence continues at coordinate 7,677,247 of NZ_JADOUF010000001.1, read as the reverse complement.
AGATCTGGCCGTAGGTGGACGTGCCGTGGCTGGGGTCGCCACCGCCCGCGCCGTGCACGAGCGGGGGCCGCGCCGCGAACTCCTGGTGGGTGGCCCGCAGCCCGCCGTCCATCACCTCGCCGCGCACGCCCTGCCCGGCGTACCCGCCGGCCCGCTCGACGGCGTTCGCGCCGCCGTCCTCGCGGGCCTTGTCCATGTCGGTACCGGGCTCGCCGGCCGGGTCGAGCGCGAGCACCGCCCCGAGGTGGGCCAGCTCCACGACCTGGGCCGGGGTCAGGTCCGCCTCGACCAGCCGGCCACTGGCGGACACCACGGCCACGGTCCCCCCGAGGGCACGGATCCGGCGGGCGACATCGGCCTGGTCCGCGGTGCTCCGCTCGACGGTGGTGACCGCGTACCGGCCGGCCGGCGGGTCCTGGTCGTACTTGTCGGCCGCCTCGTAGCCGCCGACCCAGCGCACGTACGGCAGCGCCTCGACCCTCGCCCGGGTCGCCGGGTCCATCCGGGCCACGTACGCGAAGTCGGGCACGAACGCGCCGAGCCGCACGCCGAGCCGGGTCAGCTCCGCGCGCTGGCTGTCCAGCGGCGCACCGGCGAGCTGCACGAGGTAGGCCCCGCCGTCGGCGAGCCGGCCGAGGGACGCGCCCCCGGCCTTCGGGTCGAACGCGCGGTTGCGCAGCCGGATCAGCCGGGCCTGGGGCCGGGTCCGGCTCCATGTGCGGCCGTGGTCACGGCTGACCTGGTAGGTGCCGTCCGCGCCGAGCCGGACGCGCTCGGCGCTGCCGGCGACGGTCAGGGTGCGACCCCGGCCGACGACGGTACGGCCGGAGACGGAGGCCGGGACCTCGGCGGGCACCGAGGCCGAGGCCGAGTCGGGGGCCGGGGCGAGGGCCGGGGCCGGGGCCGCTGCCCCGGTCAGGGCGAGGACCGTCCCGAGGGCGGTCAGCCCGAGAAGCGTCGCGCGCATGTCAGACGACGCGGACGCCGGCGCGCCACACCGCGTGCGTGAGCGGCATCCCCGGCCGGTACGCCAGCCACGTCGCGCTCGGCGCCGCCAGCACGTGCACGTCCGCCCGGGCGCCGACCCTCAGCACCCCGACGTCGTCCCGGCGCAGCGCGAGGGCCCCGCCGAGGGTCGCGGCCCGCACCGCCTCGTGCACGGTCATCCGCATCTGGAGCACGGCCGTGGTCACGCAGAAGGCCATCGACGACGTGTACGACGAACCCGGGTTGCAGTTGCTCGCCAGCGCCACGGTCGCCCCGGCGTCCAACAGCCCGCGCGCGTCGGGCAGCGGCTGCCGGGTGGACAGGTCGCACGCCGGCAACAGGGTCGCGACCGTGTCACACCCGGCGAGCATGTCGATGTCGTCCCTGGTCAGGTACGTGCAGTGGTCCACGCTCGCGGCCGTCATCTCGCAGGCGAGCCGCACGCCCGGACCGGGGCCGAGCTGGTTACCGTGCACCCGGAGCCCCAGACCGCGGGAAGCTGCGGCCTCCAGCACGAACCGGGACTGGTCGTAGTCGAACGCGCCGCGCTCGCAGAACACGTCGGCCCAGCGCACGTAGGGGGCGACCGCGTCGAGCATCTCCCCCGCGACGAGCTTCACGTAGTCGTCGGCGGTGCTGCCGGCCGGCACGAGGTGCGCGCCGAGGAAGGTGCCCTCGTCGACCCCGGAGGCGGCGATGACCTGGGCGGAGCGCAGCTCGTCCGGGACGTTGAGCCCGTAGCCGGTCTTGGTCTCCAGGCACGTGGTGCCGCCGGCCAGGGCCTCCGCCACGTGCCGGGCCAGGTTCGCCGCCAGCTCCTCGTCGGTGGCCGCGCGGGTCGCGTTCGTCGTGACGGAGATGCCACCCGCCGCGTACGGCTGGCCGGCCATCCGGGCCGTGAACTCCGCCGTGCGGTCCCCGGCGAACACGAGGTGGCTGTGGCTGTCGACCCAGCCGGGCAGCACGGCGCGGCCCTCGGCGTCGAACACCTCGTCGGCGGCGGGCGCGCCGGTGCCGATCCAGGCGATCCGGTCGCCCTCGATGACCAGGGCGTCGCCCTCGGCGTCGAACAGTTCACCGATGTTCTTGATGAGCAGACTCACCGCGACACCTCGCGGGATTCGGTCCACAGCTCACTCACCAAAGGCCTCCGCGATCGCGTCCCGCAACAGGTGCCCTACGTTACCGAGCGAGACGTGTTCCCCGTCGCGGACGACCGTCGACCCGCCGACGACGACCCGGGAGATGTCCGCGGCGGAGGCGGCGAGGAGGAGCTGGGCGGGGGCGGCGCCGGCGGTGCGTACCGTGTCGGTCCGGATCGTGACCAGGTCCGCCGCCGCGCCGGGCGCGAGCACGCCGACGTGCTCCCAGCCGAGGCTGGCGTGGTTCGTCAGGGCCGTGACCAGCTCGGCCCCGGTGAACCGGCCGCGCTGCCCGGTCCGCAGCCGGTCGTGGTGCTCGAGCCGGCGGGCCTCTTCGAGCGGGTCGATCAGGGCGTGCTGGTCGCTGCCGAGCGACAGGGGGCTGCCGGCGTCGGCGAGTTCGCGGGCCGGGCCGATGCCGTCGGCCAGGTCCGCTTCGGTCGTCGGACAGAAACACGCCGTGGTACGCGTCGCGCCCAGCAGCCCGACGTCCGCGGCTGTCAGGTGGGTGGCGTGCACGGCGCTGGTCCGGGGGCCGAGCACCCCGGCCGCGTGCAGCAGTGCGGTGGGGGTCACGCCGTAGGCGGCGAGGCACTGTTCGTTCTCCGCCGGCTGCTCGGAGAGGTGCACGTGCAGCGGGCCGCCGGTGTCCACCGCGGACAGCTGGTCGCGGGGGACGGCGCGGACGGAGTGGATCGCCGCGCCGATCACGGTGTTCCCGTCGGCCTTCAGCAGCCGGACCCGGTCCTGCCAGGCGGCGGCGTTCCCGTCGGAGAACCGCCGCTGGGTCTCGTTCGGGGCCACACCGATGCCGCCGGCCAGGTAGCAGGTGTCGAGCAGGGTGAGCCGGACGCCGGCGTCCCGGGCGGCCTGGATCAGGGCCTCGCCCATGGCGTTCGGGTCGGCGTAGGGCTTACCGCCCGGGCCGTGGTGCAGGTAGTGGAACTCGCCGACGGAGGTGACGCCCGCGAGGGCCATCTCGGCGTACGTGGCTCTGGCGAGCCGGAGGTAGCTGTCGGGGGTGAGCCGGTCGGCGAGGGCGTACATGCCCTCCCGCCAGCTCCAGAAGGAGTCGCCCTTCGTCCGGCCCCGCAGGGCGCGGTGGAAGGCGTGCGAGTGGGCGTTGGCGAAACCCGGGAGGGTGAGGCCGGCCAGGCGCTCCCCCTGCGGGGGCTGGTCGACCATCACGGAGGCGATCCGGCCGTCGTCGACCACGATCAGCACCCCGTCGGCGGGCCCGTCGGGCAACCAGGCGTGCTCACACCAGTAGACCTGCATGCCACTCCTCAGCTCACGATGTCCAGCCGTCGCGCCGCGCGGCCGCCCGGGTCCCGGTCCCGTGCCGCGTCCGGACGGACCTCCGGGGAGCCATCGCCGCGCGACGACTCCCCGGAAGGTAGTCCCTACAGTCCCAGCGCCGGCGCGGGCACGTCGCCCGACTCGCGCATCGGGATCCGCACACCCTTGTCCTCGGCCACGATCTCGGCGATGGAGTAGCCGGCGTCCACGTGCCGGATCACGCCCATCCCCGGGTCGTTGGTGAGCACCCGCTCGATCTTCTGGGCGGCCAGCTCCGTGCCGTCGGCGACGACCACCTGACCGGCGTGGATGGACCGGCCGATGCCGACCCCGCCGCCGTGGTGCAACGACACCCACGTCGCGCCGGAGGCGGTGTTGAGCAGCGCGTTGAGGATCGGCCAGTCGGCGATCGCGTCGGAGCCGTCGGCCATCGACTCGGTCTCCCGCTGCGGGGAGGCCACCGAGCCGCAGTCCAGGTGGTCGCGGCCGATCACGATCGGGGCCTTGAGCTCGCCGGACGCGACCATCTCGTTGAACTTGAGGCCGGCCAGGTGCCGCTCGCCGTAGCCGAGCCAGCAGATCCGGGCGGGCAGGCCCTGGAAGGCGACCTTCTCGCCGGCCAGCTTGATCCACCGGGCGAGGGACTCGTTCTCGGGGAAGAGTTCGAGGATCGCCTTGTCGGTGGCCGCGATGTCGGCCGGGTCGCCGGACAGCGCCGCCCAGCGGAAGGGACCCTTGCCCTCGCAGAACAGCGGCCGGATGTACGCGGGCACGAAGCCCGGGAAGTCGAACGCGCGCTCGTACCCGCCGAGCTTGGCCTCGCCGCGCAGCGCGTTGCCGTAGTCGAACACCTCGGCGCCGGCGTCCTGGAAGCCGACCATGGCCTCGACGTGCTTGGCCATCGACTGGCGCGCCCGGTCGGTGAACTCGGCGGGCTTCTTCGCCGCGTAGTCCGGGCCGTCCTCGACGGAGACGCCCTCGGGGAGGTACGACAGCGGGTCGTGGGCGCTGGTCTGGTCGGTGACGATGTCGATCGGTACCCCCCGACGGAGGAGCTCGGGGAAGACGGTCGCGCAGTTGCCGACAATGCCGATCGACAACGGCGTCCGCGTTTCCTTGGCCGCGAGGGCCTGCGCGATGGCGTCGTCGAGGTCGTCGGCGACGGTGTCCAGGTAGCGGGTCTCGACCCGGCGGCGCAGGCGCGCGGCGTCGACGTCCACGACCAGGCACACGCCGTTGTTCATGGTGACCGCCAGGGGCTGCGCGCCGCCCATGCCGCCGCAGCCGCCGGTCAGGGTCAGCGTGCCGGCGAGGGTGCCGCCGAACCGCTTGTGCGCCACGGCCGCGAACGTCTCGTAGGTGCCCTGGAGGATGCCCTGGGTGCCGATGTAGATCCACGAGCCGGCGGTCATCTGGCCGTACATGGTCAGGCCGAGCTGCTCCAGCCGGCGGAACTCCGGCCAGTTGGCCCAGTCGCCGACCAGGTTGGAGTTGGCGATCAGGACCCGCGGCGCCCACTCGTGGGTGCGGAACACGCCGACCGGCCGGCCCGACTGGACCAGCAGGGTCTCGTCGGCCTCCAGGGTGGACAGTGCCCGGGCGATGGCCTCGAAGCTGGCCCAGTCCCGGGCGGCCTTGCCGGTGCCGCCGTAGACCACGAGGTCGTCGGGGCGCTCGGCCACGTCCGGGTCGAGGTTGTTCAGCAGCATCCGCAGCGCGGCCTCGGTCTGCCAGTTCTTGGCGTGCAGCGTGGTGCCGTGCGGGGCGCGCACGGTGCGGGGGCCGGGCGTGGTCATGCGATCTCCTTCTGGACGACGGCGAGCAGGGTGCCGCTGAGGATGAGTTCTTCGGCTGCCGCGATCTCCGGAGCCAGGTGCCGGTCAGGACCGGGACCCTCGACGTGTACGCGCAGCGCGGCCACGGCCGCCGCGGTCGCCGGGGCGGGCAGCAGCGGCTGGCGCAGGTCCAGCGCCCGGGCGGCGGTGAGCAACTCGACGGCGAGCACCTTGCGCAGCCCGTCGACGGACCGGCGCAGCTTGCGGGCGGCGCTCCAGCCCATGGACACGTGGTCCTCCTGCATCGCGCTCGACGGGATCGAGTCGACGCTGGCGGGGTTGGCCAGCCGCTTGAGCTCGCTGACGATCGCCGCCTGGGTGTACTGCGCGATCATGTGCCCCGAGTCCACCCCCGGGTCGTCGGCGAGGAACGCCGGCAGCCCGTGCGAGCGGTGCACGTCGAGCATCCGGTCGGTGCGCCGTTCGCTGATCGAGGCGACGTCGGCGATCGGGATGGCGAGGAAGTCCAGGGCGTAGGCGACGGGCGCGCCGTGGAAGTTGCCGTTGGACTCGACCCGGCCGTCGTCGAGGACCACCGGGTTGTCGACGGCGCTGGCCAGCTCGCGGCCGGCCACGATCCCGCAGTAGTCGGCGGTGTCGCGGGCCGCGCCGTGCACCTGCGGGGTGCACCGCAGCGAGTACGCGTCCTGGACCCGGTTGCAGTCCGGCCCCCGGTGGCTGGCGACGATCGGCGAGTCGCGGAGGATCCGGGTCAGCCGGGCGGCGGACACCTGCTGGCCGGGGTGCGGACGCAGCGCGTGCAGGTCGGGGGCGAACACCCGGTCGGTGGCCAGCAGCGCCTCGATGGTCATCGCGGCGGTGATGTCGGCGACGTCGAGGAGGTCACGCAGGTCCTCCAGGGCCAGGAGCAGCATGCCGAGCATGCCGTCGGTGCCGTTGATGAGGGCCAGGCCCTCCTTCTCCCGCAGCTCGACCGGAGTGATGCCGGCCTTGGCGAGCGCGTCGGCTGCCGGCTGGAGCACGCCGTCGACCCGGACCTGGCCCTCGCCCATCAGCGCCAGGGCGCAGGCGGACAGCGGGGCGAGGTCGCCGGAGCAGCCGAGGGAGCCGTACTCGTGCACGACCGGGGTGATCCGCGCGTTGAGCATCGCGGCCATGGTCGCCGCGGTCTCCGGGCGGACGCCGGTGTGCCCGGTGGCGAGGGTGTGCAGCCGCAACAGCATCAGCGCGCGGACCACCTCCTCCTCGACCTCGGGTCCGGCGCCGGCCGCGTGCGACCGGACCAGGGACTTCTGCAGCTGGGCCCGCAGTTCGGGGGCGATGTGCCGGGTGGCGAGCGCGCCGAAGCCGGTGGAGACCCCGTAGGAGGGGGTCTCGGCCTCGGCGAGCGCCTCGATGGCGACCCGGGCGCGGGCCAGGGCTTCCAGGGCGTCGGAGGTCAACTCGACGGCCGCGCCGTGCCGGGCGACCGCGACGACCTCGCGGGGGGTGAGGGGGGCTGGGCCGACGAGTACCTTCATGCCCCTCATCCCATCGTCTTTTCGTCGACCCCGGTGGGCTTCGGAGTGAATGCCGTCTGGTATCCCAGACATATGACGGATGTCCCGGCCCTGCGCAACGGCCTCGCGCTCCTGCGGCACCTCGCCGGCCGGCCCGGCCCGCAGTCGGCGGCCACCCTGGCCAGGGAGCTGGGCCTCCCCCGGTCGACCACCTACCACCTGCTGGCCGAGCTGGCCGCCGCCGGCTTCGTCACCCACCTGCCGGAGGAGCGCCGGTACGGCCTGGGCGTGGCCTCCTTCGAACTCGGCTCCGCCTACCTGCGGCACGAGCCCCTCGAACGCCTGGCCCGCCCGCTGCTCCAGGCCCTGGTCGACTCCACCGGCCGGACGGCGCACCTCGGCGTCCTGCACGGCTCGGAGACGCTCTACCTGCTCAAGGAGCAGCCGAGACGCCCGCAGACCCTGGTCACCGACATCGGGGTCCGACTGCCGGCCGCCCTGACCGCCGCCGGCCGGGCGCTGCTCGGGCACCTGCCGGCGCCCCAGGTCCGGGCGCTGTTCCCCCGGGCGTCGGCGTTCGTGGACCGGACCGGGCGGGGGCCGCGCTCGCTGGCCGGGCTGCGCCGGCTACTGGCGGCCGAGCACGCGTGGAGTGTGGAGGACGGGCACGTCACGCCCGGGTTCGCCTCGGTGGCCGCCGCCAGTTTCGACCACGGTGGCCGGCCGGTGGCGGCGATCAGCGTGACGTTCAGGCACGAATGCGACCCGGAGTGCGGGCAACGGTGGCCGGACCTGGCGACCGAGGTGTGCCACGCCGCCGCCCAGCTCACGACGCGGATCGGCGGCCGCCCACCCGGCTGATCAGCCGTCGCATGCCGAAAAAGGAACGCGGCGTAACAGATGATGCCCTTGATCTGGCTCTTGATCTAACGTCTTGGCCCGCTGAGGGCGGGGAGGCGAAGGCGGAAGGGTTCCGGCATACCGGTGTTGTATGCCGGGTTCCTGACAACGCACGCATCGTCGCCCTCAGCGGGCCCCACCCACCCGGTTGAAGGACCGGGCCACCCGGCGGGGCAGCAGCGCCGCGCCGCGCTCGGGGGCGGTGTCCATCATCGGCGACAGCCCGGCGACGATGTCGGCCTCGTCCTCCGCCGGCGGGGACAGCACGCTGAAGATCAGCATGACCAGGGCGCAGCTGATCAGCAGGGTGATCGGCGCGACGAACAGGAACGGGCTCACGCCGTCGATCGGCCCGTCCATCGGGTGCAGGTGCACCTGGACCCCGAACATGGCCGTGTAGTGCATGCCCACCACGGCCACGCCCATGATCAGGGCGGCGATGACGGCCGGGCCCCAGCCCTGGACGTTGACCGTGAACCACAGCGCCACCGACGACGCGACGATCGCGATCAGCACGGAGGCGACGAAGTACGCCCGGTCGTAGCCGACGGAGCCGCCCATCCGCATCGCGGCCATCCCGGTGTAGTGCATCGCGGCCACCCCGAGGCCGGTGAAGACCCCGCCGAGGATGATCCGGAGCAGGGACACCCCGCCGTGGCCGACGATGAACAGGCCGATCCCGACGGCGAGGATGGCGATCAGGGCGCTGGCGACGGTGAGCGCCACGTCGTACCGGACGATGGTGCCCGGCACGTCGAAGCCGAGCATCGCGATGAAGTGCATCGGCCAGATTCCGGTGCCGCCGATGGACACCGCCCCCAGGACCAGCCACTTCTCCCGGTGCGCCCCGTTGCGCGCCGCCCTCGCCCTGGCCGTGCACACCAGACCGATCGCGCAGCCGAACGCCGCGATCACGTATGAGATCACCGGATTCACCCAGCCATATGCGAACTGATGCAACTCAGCCATGTCGCCCTCCAGGGGATCCAACCGTCGTCCGATAACGACAGGGATCATTGAGCCATCCCGAGGTGAATCAGGGTCGCACAAGCTGTGTGCTCTCAACGAATTTGTCTCTTGATCAACGGACATGTCGGATGGGGAACAGCGGCGGCCCCGCCAGCGTTTTCCCAGTGACGCCCACACATACCCAAGGAGCGATAGTGGCGACGATCACAGTCACCAAGGACAATTTCAACGAACTGCTCTCGGAGCACGACTTCGTCGTGCTGGACTTCTGGGCCGAGTGGTGCGGCCCGTGCCGCCAGTTCGCCCCGACGTTCGAGGCCGCGTCGGAGAAGAACGATGGCATCGTGTTCGGCAAGATCGACACGGAGGCCCAGCAGGAGCTGGCCGCCACGTTCAACATCCAGTCGATCCCGACGCTGATGATCGTGCGCGACAAGACGATCGTCTACAGCGAGCCCGGCGCCCTGCGCCCGGCCGACTTCGACGACCTGCTCCAGAAGGCCAAGGACCTCGACATGGCCAAGCTGCGCGCCGAGGCCGAGTCCGCCTGACCCGCACGAGTTCGGGGCCCCCGCGACCGCGGAGGCCCCGAAGTGCCGTCAGCCCCCGTTCAGCCAGAGCGCCCAGCCGCCGGCGTAACCGACGCACAGGTAGTCGGTGCCCTCGCCGAAGTCCACGTAGCGGCGGCCCGCGTCCCCGCACGCGCCCCCGGTCGGGTAGCTGTGCACGTAGCTCCACGAACCCGGGTCGCTCGGCGGCGGCGTCGGCGGCCCGGCCGCGAAGGCCGGCGTCACCCCACCCAGCAGGGTCGCGGCGATCACCAAGGTCGGTACCAGGAATCTTCTCATCAACCACTCCTCTCGTTGCGGTGGCTACACTTTCACCCCATCGATCGGTACCGGTCAATGGGCCGTTCGCCCGCTGGCTGGGACCCGCCTTGACCGGCGTCGGCACGGCCACCTAGTCTCACGGCACAACTGCACACGCCGACGACCCCGAGCGGGAGAGCTGACCTTCGAGGTCACGCCGAAGGAGCAAGACTCCCCGCACACTCTCAGGCCCACTTACCGCCCGGGTTAGGCAACTCTGGAAAGCAGCCGCGAGGCTCACCCACGGTGCAAGCCGCCCCACGGCGGTGAAGCTCTCAGGTTCCGATGACAGAGGGGGAGGCCCACCCACTCCACCCTGGGAGCCTCCTGTGCGCACAGCACTGTACGAGCACCACCTCGCCCTGGGCGCGACGCTGACCGACTACGCCGGTTGGCGGATGCCGCTGCGGTACGGCAGCGAGAGCGCCGAGCACCTGGCCGTCCGCAAGGCCGCCGGCCTGTTCGACCTCGGGCACATGGGCCAGTTCGAGATCCACGGGCCCGAAGCTGCCGGAGCGCTCGACTTCGCCCTCGTCGGCCGGCTGTCGGAGCTGGTGGTGGGGCAGGCCCGGTACACGCTGCTGTGCCAGTCCGACGGCGGGATCCTCGACGACCTGATCTGCTACCGGCTCGCCGAGGACCGCTATCTGGTCGTCGCCAACGCCGCGAACACGAGCGTGGTGTCCGACGCGCTGTCGGTGCGGCTCGCGGGCTTCCGGGCCGACCTCGACCGGCTCGACCGGTCGCTGATCGCGATCCAGGGCCCGAGCGCCGCCGGCATCCTCGCGCTGATCTGCGACGCGCACCTCGGCGGCCTGCCGTACTACGCGGTCATCCCCGGCTCGATCAACGGGATCCCGCTGTGGGTGGCCCGGACCGGGTACACGGGCGAGGACGGCTTCGAGCTGTACGTGCCCGCCGAGCACGCCTCCGCCGTGTGGTGGGCGCTGACCACGACCGGGGAGCCGCACGGGCTGCGGTCGGCCGGGCTGGCCTGCCGGGACACGCTGCGCCTGGAGGCCGGCATGCCGCTGTACGGCCACGAGCTGACCTGCGACACCACCCCGTACGACGCCGGGCTCGGCCGGGTCGTCCGACTGGACAAGCCCGCCGACTTCGTGGGCCGGGCCGCGCTGACCGCCGCCGCCGAGGCGCCCCGGTCCCGCCGGCTGGTGGGCCTGGTCTCCGCCGGCCGCCGGGTACTCCGCGCCGGCCAGCCCGTCGTCGACCTGCGCACCGGCGCGCACCTCGGCGTCGTCACCTCAGGGGCGGTCTCGCCCGTCCTGGGCCGTCCGATCGCGATGGCCTACGTATCGACCGTCAACGCGCCCCTGGCCGTGGACGTGCGCGGCAGCCTCGAACCTGTCGAGCTCTCACCCCTACCGTTCTACCGAAGGAGCACGTCGTGAGCCTGTCCTACACCGCCGAGCACGAGTGGATCACCGGCGAGGAGCCGGCCACGGTCGGCATCACCGCGTACGCGGCGGAGGCCCTCGGCGACATCGTCTACGTCGAACTCCCCGAGCCGGGCACCGAGCTGAAGGCCGGCGAGACCTGTGGCGAGCTGGAGTCCACCAAGTCGGTCAGCGAGCTGTACGCACCGGTCACCGGCACCGTCGTGGCCCGCAACGAGGCCGTCGTCGACGACCCGTCCCTGATCAACTCCGACCCGCAGGGCGCGGGCTGGCTGTTCACGGTCGCGGTGACCGAGTCGGGCGAGCTGCTGACCGAGGAGGCGTACCAGGCGCTCATCTCGGCCTGAGGCCGCCGCCGCACCAGGCGGCGGTCCCGGCACTACCAGGCGGTGGATTCCAGCCGCCGCGCCAGGCGCCGCAGCCCCCACTTCAGGGAGGCCTCCGCGCCCGGCCTGACCAACGGCCATCCGAGCTGCCCGGCCTTCCCTCCGGGCAGCTCGAGCCGTTCACGCCACTCCAGGTCCGTCGCGCCGTCCCCGCGCCGCACGCACCGGAACACCCCCGGCCCGCGCACGAGCTTCCCGACATGCATGACCCTGATCGTGTACGGCGGCTCCAGCGCCTCCACCCGCATCACGTCCACGAAGCTGGCCGGCCCCACCCCGGTGACCGCCTCGACCACGCTGCCCACCCCGCCGTCGCCCTCCGTGACCCGGACGGTGGTCAACGGGATCCAGGCGCCCTGGGACTCCCAGTCGACCAGGGCCGCGTACACCTGCTCCGGGGTCGCTCTGATGGTGATCCCTGCCGTGACCAGCGCTGTCATGCCCCCAGCCTATGCCCGGGGCGGGGCCGACGGCTCCCGCCGCGCCCCGCCCCGGATATATCCCCCGTGCCCCGCCCCGGGTATCCCCGTGCCCCGCCCGGGCGTCCCCGGGGACGCCCGACCTCGGGACCGGGCCGTGCGTCCGACCCGGCCGCCCTCAGGACGTCAGGACCAGGTCATCGCCGCCATCGCCCGCTCGGCGTCCGCCCGGCCGTAGGAGCCGGTGACCAGGACGCTGACCTGCCGACCGTTCCAGTCGGTCACGGTCAGGATCTGGCCGGACAGGCCCTGCTGCCCACCGTCGCGCCAGTAGGCCGGGTGGCCGGCGACCGTCGTGTTCGGCGACGCGCCGTTCAGGTCGCCGTTCTGCGCCAGAGGGATCGTCTCGTTGTCCCGGATCTGCAGGATCGAACCCCCCGCGCCGGTGTAGGTCAACTGGCCGCCGGGCGTCGCCCCCCGCGCGTCGGAGTTGATGTAGCAACCGGTGAGCCTGGCACCCGCCGGCAGGCCCGTGCTGCCGAACCTCGGCGCGCACCGCAGCACCCGGTCCACCCGCAGCGCCTCGGCGGCGGCCAGCAGGTCCTCCTTCGTCGCCTGGTTGTTCGACACCCCGACCACGGGCACCCCGGGGGCCGGCTCCCAGCGCACCGCGTACCGGGCCGCCGCGTCGCCGGTGCCCTTCAGCAGGGTCGCCGGCCGGCCGTGCACCGTGATCTCGCCGACCGGGGTGAACCGCTCGCCGAGTTCCTGCTGGGCGGCCGTCGCCCCGGCGGAGAAGCTGACGTCCAGCGGGCCGACGGTGACGGCCTCGTAGCCGGCCCGGCTGGCCCAGGACGCCTCCGAGACCTGGGCGGCCCGCCCGGCCGCCAGCGGCACCGGGTCGAACGACAGGTGCAGCAGGCCGGCGTCGGAGCCCAGTACCCCCGGATCGGTCGCGGCGTTCGGCACGCCCGTCGCCTCGGGCAGTCCCGGCGGCTGGACACCGACCAGCGTCCACGTCGAAGGTGCCGCGGACGGGGCGGCGAACGTCCCGTGCGGCGCGGCCGGCCGGCCGTCGGGCCACAGCGCGACCGGCACGGCCACCCCGACCCCGAGGACGGCCACGGCCGCCAGCGCGATCCCCCCGTGCCGGCGCCGGCGCAGCGTCCTGCCCCGTGCCGTCGACCGGGTCAGCAACGCCCCCGTGTCGACCTCCCCCTCCGCGTGCGCGGTCAGGGTGTCGGTGATCTGGTCCTCGAAGTTCACAGCTGTCCTCCAGTACTGGGCGCCGGCTCCGGCGCGTGGAGTGCACGGAGTCGGGCCAGCGCCCGCATCGCGTGGGTACGGACCGTGGCGGGCGAACAGTCGAGGATCTCCGCGATGGCCGCGTCGTCGAGGTCCTCGTAGAAGCGCAGCACGAGCACGGCGCGCTGCCGCTCGGGCAGGGCGAGCACCATGCGCCACAGCGCGTCCCGCTCGACCACTCCGCATTCGGCCCCGGCCACCGACGCCGCCGGGGCCGGTTCGGCCACGGTCAGCTCCCGGTTGCGGCCCAGGCGCCACCAGGACCGGTTCTGGTTGACCAGCATCTGGCGGACGTACAGGTCCGGCCGCTCGGTGCCGGCGATCCTGCGCCACCGCGCGTACGCCTTGGCGAGCACCTCCTGCACCAGGTCCTCGGCGCGGTGCGGGTCCCCGCACAGCAGCCGGGCCAGCCGCACGAGCCCCGGTCCCCTGGCCGTCACGTACTCCTCGAACGTCACCCGCAGGTCCTCTCCGTCAGGTTGTCAGAGAGGAGAACGCCGCACCCGCGGCGATCTGTTGACACCCGACGCCGGACATCGGCCCGGAAAAGCCGTCCGGGGTCAGGCGGAGATCGTGGTGATCCGGGTGAACTCGCGGAGCAGGTCGTAGCCGTCCCACACCCCGGCGAACGTGAGCGCCGAGCCGAACGGCACGATCCGGTCGATCCCCCGGCCGGCGAGCGCGGTCACGAACGCGTCCAGCTCGGCCATCGTGAACCCGAACTGCGCGAGGGTCTGGTCCTTGCGCCGCACCGTCGGCACCAGGTCCACAAGGGAGTCGACCCGCACGTGGCAGAGGGTGCCGGCCCCGAGCCAGCGGCGGGGCACGTCACCGACGCCGGCGAGGTCGACGTGGGCCACGGCGTTGCCGGCGAACGCGACCCTGGTGGCCGCCCCGTCGGCGGCCAGGCCGTAGGTGGCGACCCGCTTCTCGACGGCCATCGCCGCGTCCACCGCCCAGCCCCGGGCGGCGACCACCTCGTCGAGCAGCGCCGAGAACTCCTCGCGGGCCGCGGCGGTCTCCGCCTCGCCGCCGACCCAGAACAGGGCCCGGGGCGAGGAGCACGCCGCCTGGTCGAACCAGTAGGTGTCGTTGGCGAACCCGTCCACGGCGGCGCGCCGGACCTCGGGGGTCGCCGCCAGCCAGGCCGCCGTCGACAGCGCGGCGAACGAGGACCGGTCGGGGAACGCCAGGTCCCGGGCCAGCGGCGCGAGCGGGTAGCCGCGGATCTCGGTCACCGACCGGTCGCCGCCCCAGATCACCCGCAGGTCGCAGGCTGCCGAAAGGGCCGCCGTCGTGGCGTCGTCGCGGCCGTAGCTGACCATGCCCTGGGTCTGGGCCACGGCCGGGTGCGCGTCGGCGAGCACCTCGTTGAGCGCGCCCAGGATGCTCTCCGCCGCGCCGGCCGACCGGTCGGACACCCGGACGATGTTGGCGTTGCCGGCCAGGGCGGACAGGGCCCACGAGTACACGAAGATGGTGTCGACGTTGGCCGGCGGGAAGTGCAGGACCAGCCCGCGCGGGTTGTGCCGCGTCCCGGCCGCGCCGTCCCCGAGCCGCTCGACGGCCCTGGCCAGCTCGCCCTTGCGGAGGAAGAAACCCAGAGAACCCAGCTCCGGGTACCGGCGGGCCAGATCCGGCCGCAGCAGCCGCCGGGAGAAGGCGACCAGGAAGTCCCGGACCCGGTCGTCCCCGACGGTCAGCCGGCCGTCGACGGGCTCGGCGGTGGTGTCGGCGACGAGGGCGTCCACTGTGGTCGGCGGGCCCGCCGGAAAGCGCACCGAGATCATGCCGCCCCTCCCTGGAACGTGTCGCTGCACCCGCGCGCCTCGGCCCGGGGCAGCCGGCCCAGGATGGAGAACCGCTTGCCGGGCCAGGCGCCGTCGTCGACCCCGTGCACCACGCCGAGGTCCTCGGTCAGCAGCACGTGCCCGGGATAGGACTCGGGCAGGGTGCTGACCACCTCGACGAGGCCGGGCTGTCCGGGCGGCAGCTCCGCCCAGGTCTCCGGGTCGCGGATCACGACGTCGGCGAAGTCGGGGCAGTACAGCGAGTTGCCGTCGGCGCCCTCCAGGTAGACGACGCCGATCTGCTCGACCATGCCGTAGAAGTTGTGGATGCGGACCAGGCCGGTGTCGGCGGCGAACGCCCGGCGGAACTCCGCGTTGTCCACCGACCGGTCCACCAGCTTCTTCCAGCCGCCGGAGTGGACCAGGACGCCGTTGGACAGGTCGAGGCCGTGGTCGCGGGCCAGCTCGTACAGGAAGAGCCAGACCATGAAGGTGAAACCGAAGATCAGGAACGGCCGGTCGCCGTGCGCGGCGAGGAACGCGCGCACCGCGTCCACGTCCGGCTTCTCGTCCTCGTCGAGGACCCACACGTGGTCCCGCCCGAAGGTGGCCATCCCCAACACGCCGGCGGAGCGGGCGCTGCCCTTGCGGGTGATCGCCTTGCTGTCCACCACGAGCATGGGCAGCCGCTTCGGGCCGAGCACGCTCTGCATGGTCCGGGCCAGGGTCCGGGTCTGGGCCGCGGCCGCCGCCTTGTCCAGGTAGATCCGGCTGACGTCGCCTGTGGTGCCGCTGGAGGTCAGGACCTTGAACACCTCGTCGTCCGGGATGCTCTTGAGCTGGTGGGTCTTGAACAGCCGGACCGGCAGCCACGGCAGATCACCGATCCGGTCGTAGCCGCGCCCCGGGCCGTGGCCGGTCGCCGCCAGGATCCGCGCGTACTCCGCGCCGCCCGCCCGGTGCCGCTCCGTCAGCTCGGCCAACTGGGGCAGCAGCCGGGCCTCCTTCTCGGCCTGGGTCAGGGTGAACACGCCGTCGGTCATGACGCCGCCTCCAGGGTCCGGTAGTCGATCTTCCCGTTGGGCAGCAGCGGCAGCGCGTCCGTGGCTCGGATGTCGAAGCCGGACCAGTGCAGGTTCAGCCGCTCGGCGAGGTCGGTGGCCGTCCCGCGCGCCGTCTCCTCGTCCGCGCCCTCCAGCCACACGACGACCTTGTCGTCGCCGCTGACCACGGCCGCCGGGCCCCGGTCGCGGAGCATCGCCTCGATGTCGTCGAGGTTGAGCCGGACGCCGAACACCTTGCCGAACCGCTTCAGCCGGCCGCTGATGTACAGGTAGCCGTCCTCGTCGAGCCGGCCGAGGTCACCCGTCCGCAGCACGCCGCCCTGCTCGTCGCCGAGCGCCAGATCCGCCGCGGTCTCGGCGTACCCGAGCATCACGTTCGGGCCCCGGTACCAGATCTCGCCGGTCACGCCGGGCTCCGTGGTCTCCGAGCCGTCCTCCAGCCGGACGGACAGCGCCCCGCCGGGCACAGCCGGCCCCACCGAGCCGATCTTGTCCGCGAGCCGGCCGGCGGGCAGGGTGGTCAGGCGCGGGGCGGCCTCGGTCTGGCCGTACATCACGAACAGCCGACCGCCGACCGCCGCCATCCGCTGGTGGAAGTCGGCGACCAGCTCGGGACGCAGCCGGCCGCCCGCCTGGGTCAGCGTCCGCAGCGTCGGGTACTTCGCCGGGTCGAACCGCAGCCGGCGCAGCATCTCGTACTGGTAGGGCACGCAGGCCAGCGACGTCACCCCGTACGCGTTCACCGCCGTCCAGAACGGCCGCGCGGTCAGCCCGCCCGACTCGAGCAGCACGGTCGCCCCGGCCGACAGGTGGCTGTTGAGCACGGACATGCCGAAGCTGTAGAAGAACGGCAGGGTCGAGGCGGCCACCTCGGCGCCGGTGATCCCCAGCGCGTCGACGATCGCGGCGGTGTTCGCCAGGACGGCCGACCGCGACAGCCGGACGAGCTTCGGGTCCCCGGTCGAGCCGGAGGTGGCCAGCAGCACGCCGAGGTCCGGGTGCGGGGGGAACTCCGGCGGGGTCTCCCGCTCCCAGAGCCGGCCGAGCACAGGGTGCCCGATCTCCCGGTATCCCTCCGGGGCCTCCGCCACGGCCTTCTCGGCCTCCCCCACCGCCGGCCGGGCGTCGAGGCCCAGCACCACGGCGGGCGCGAACCGGTCGACGAGGTCAGCGAGCGTGCGCCCGGGCAGCGCCGGGTCGAGCAGCGCGACCGGCCGGGCGGCGTCCCACGTCCCGAGGTAGCGGGTGACAGCCGCCGCGTCCGTCGACATCCGGGCGAAGACGACACCGGGGGTGAGCCCCGCCAGCGCGGCCGTCACGGCGGCCACCTCGGCGGTCAGGGCCGCGCCGCCCAGGACGTCGCCGGTGACGGCGTCGACGAGCCGGGCGTCGGGATGCAGCAGGGACATCAGAGGACCAATCCACCGTCGACGGCGAGCACCTGGCCGGTGACGAACCTGGCCGAGTCGGACAACAGGAACGCGACGACCTCGGCGACGTCGTCCGGCTCGCCGAGCCGGCGCAACGCCGTCGCGGCGATCCGCCCCGCACGGCCCGCCTCGTCCAGGGTGTCGAGCATGTCCGTGGCCACGAACCCGGGGGCCACGGCGTTGACCCGGATGCCGGCCGGCCCGAGCTCCTTGGCCGCCGCCCTGGTCAGCCCCGCGACGGCGGCCTTGGCCGCGCCGTAGACGACCTGGCCGGCCGCGCCGTGCGTGCCCATCACCGAGGACACCAGCACGACGGCCGGCGACGTGCCCCGGCGGAGGAGCTTGAGCGCCGCCTGCAGGGTGTGGGTCGCGCCGACGGCGTTCACGGCGAACAGTCGTTCGACGGAGGCGTCGGTCATCATGCCGAGGAGGCCGGCCTCGTGGGTGCCGGCGTTGACGACCAGCGCGTCGAGGCGGCGGTGCCGCTCGAACACCTGACGGACCAGGGCCTTGACGGCCACCGGGTCGGCGACGTCGCCGTGCGTGGCGAGCACGTCCGTGCCGTATCCGGCCACGAGTTCGTCGGCCGTGGCCCGGGCGGAGTCGACGGTCCGGCCGTGCAGCACGAGCGCGTACCCCTGGGCCGCGAGCCGGTGGGCGACCGCCCGGCCGATCCCGCGCGAGGAGCCGGTCACGAGGGCGACCCGGGGGTCAGCCAAAGACGACGCCGTTCTTCTCGAGGATCTCGCGCGCTTTGGTGAACGAGCTCATGTCGATCACGTCCTCCGTGTCGATCATGACGTCGAACACGTCCTCGATCTCCGCGACCAGCGACATATGGGCAAGCGAGTCCCATTTGTCGATCCCGCGGTACTCCAGCACGTCGACGTCGTACTCGGCGGTGAGGTCCAGCGACTGGCGGAAGGCGGCGCGCAGTCGGTCCAGGTTGCTCATGTGATCCGGGGTCCCGTTCCGTTCAGGTCGGCCGGTGCTGGTCAGGCCGCACCTCGGGGGCGAGTGTACAGCGGCTGCCGCCCGGTCACTCCCAGTCCCACCGCACCCCCACGATGCCGGGTGACACCTCCGTGGCGATCATGTGGATCGTCCGGTGCCCGGTCACGGTCAGTTCGGTGCGTTCGATGTCGGGCCCGTTGAGGTAACGCTGGGTGTAGCGGTAACACCGCACCGGCATCGCGTCGGGCACGAACCGGACCTGGACGACGAGCTGGCCGGTGGGGAACCTGACCCCACGGTGGTAGTCGCGGCACTCGACCCCGCTGGCGTCGCGGTACTCGTACTCCAGGATGTGGGTCTCGTCGATCCGCAGGGTCCGGTCGAAGAGCAGCTCGGCGACGACCATGCCCGAGGCGGCGTCCCTGCGGGTCCGGCCCAGCCGGCAGTTGGCGATCGGCACGACCTCGATCAGATACGGGTCGCAGCCCTCGTCCCCCTGGAAGATCGTGACGTACCGGTCGACCTCCTGGTGCGCCTTCACGACGTGCAGGCAACGTCGGCGCACCCCGGACCGGTCGACGCCGACGTCGAGGTCCTCGAACAGGCTGACAGTGTGCAGCCTGCCGTCGGCCGGGCTGTCCAGCTCGGCGAGCATCCGGTCCAGGGCCGACACCGGCGAGATCAGCTCCGCGTACCGCCGGGCGCCGGGCGGCAGGCCCACCCCGCGCCCCCGGGGACGCGGTGGACCGAGGAGCACGGTCAGGGCCGCCGGCGGCAGGCCGAGGATCTCCTCCAGCGCGGTGACCGCCCGCAGCGAGTCCTGCCGCTCGGGTCGTCTGCGGCCCTGCTGCCAGTAGGACAGGGTCGCGACGCCGACGTGCAGGCCCTGCTCGGCCAGCCGGAACTGGATCCGTTGCAACGCGAGGCCCCTGGCCTCGATGGCGGCCCGCAGCGCGAGGTGGAAGGGTCCACTGCGCAGCACGGCCGTCAGATCATCACGCCCCATGTGCGCCTCCCCAGCGTCAGGGGTGAGTCCATCGACAGTCAGCTCCGCGCGGCCGGCCGAGGGGGTGACCGGCCACGTGTCGCTATCTGTGAATGTTCACAGCACTGTCACCTGAAAGCCACCCCTGAGCGTGCCCAATTCACTGAGTTCCCGCTGCTCGACACAGTGCTGTTGTCTCCGGGACCGGGCGGGGAGATCGTGTGCGGACAGCACGTCTCCTACCCCTCAAGGAGCGGATATGAATTCCCTGACCCGCGGTCCCACACAGTGGGCACGTGCGGCGGCACTCTCGGTCGCACTCCTGGCGGCGGTGGCTGTTCCCTCAGCGGCCTCCGCTGCCACGTCCGGCAGCAGCCCCTCGGCCGCCAGCGGCCAGTCCGTCTCGGCCCCGGCCGGCCTCCTGGCCTCGAAGCGGCTGAACATCACGATGCAGGCGCAGCAGAACTCGAACTGGTGCTGGGCGGCGTCCGGCAACACCGTGGCGGCGTACTACGGCTACACCTACAGCCAGAACCAGTTCTGCAACCTGGCCTTCAACCGCTCGATGAACTCGAGCTGCCCGAACAACCAGGCCAGCCTCGCCAACGACCAGACGGCGTTCTACGCGATCGGGATCAGCACCGGCCGCTACGTCTCGGGCTACCTGTACTACAGCACGGTGCAGACCGAGATCAACGCCAACCGCCCGGTCATGACCAGGATCGAGTGGCAGTCCGGCGGTGGCCACATGATGGACATCTACGGGTACGACACGGCCAACAGCTGGGTCTACTGGGGCAACCCGTGGGGCTCGAGCACCCGCTACAACTGGGGCACGCACAGCTACTACGTCAACAACAACTCGTTCTTCTGGACCCACTCCCTCTACCAGATCGGCCTGTGAGGTGAACACCATGAACATGCCCAGACTGGTACTGGTGGGAGCAGGCGCCGCCCTGGCCCTCCTGATCGCGAGCCCCGCGTCGGCCGCGCCCGGCGTGCAGGCCCCCTCGTCGGCGGATCTCGCGGCGGCACGGCAGGCCACCTCGGCGAGCCTGACGGAGGTCGGCCGGTTCTTCGCCTCGGCCGGCCGCAGCCCCGTCGGGGTCGCCCCCGCCGACCTGGCAGCGAAGGCCTCGGCGGCGGCGCCCCAGGTCGTCGGCGACTCCGTGGCCGTGTACTCGCTGAACCCGGCCTTCGTCCGGTCCGCCGACGCCGCCGTGGCGGTCGCCGACCTGATCGCGACGAAGACGGTCGCCAGCGACGGCCGCACCGCCTCGGTGTGGACGGCGAAGCAGAGTGGCGCGTGGACGGTGGTGAACATCGCCGAGGGCGCGGAGGAGGTCGACTACGCCGTGGCCGGCGCCGGCGGCACGGTGTTCAAGGAGCCCCAGATCAACGCGTGGTACGTCCTGCGCGGAGACAGGGTCACCCCGCTCAACGCCGACGCCCGCGGCTCCGTCGGCGACGGGGTCAGCGTCGCGGCGTACCAGAAGCTCGTGCACAAGCGGTACGCCGACAAGTTGCCCGGCTCGGCCTACGACAAGGCGGGCAAGGCCGGCGGTTACGGCGAGTCTGCCGGGGACGGTTCCCCGACGTGGCCGTGGCTGGTCGCACTGGCCGCGCTCGGGCTGGTCGTGTTCGCCCCCCGCCTGCGGCGGAACCAGTAACGAAGGCTCCCACCCGGGCGATGGTATGTTCACACCGTCCGGGTGGGACCAGTTTTTGTGGAAAGTACGTAATATACGATTCACGACTGGTATATCCGGGCGCTGACTGGCATGATCGTGGCTGTCGGAGCGGTAACGGGCACGTTCGCCCATACCGAGGCTACGCTGGTGTGGCTGAACAAAGACTCACCCTCAACGCCCGGGGAGCACGGGATGACGTTTGCGGTCGACGTTGCTGACCTCGGGGGTCGACAGATTCTGGTCACCGTCTCCGGTGAGATCGACTACGCCACGGCACCTGACCTGCGCGCCGCCATCTCCGAGGCGATCGACACCCTGAACCCCACCCGGATCCGGGTCGACCTCGCCCGGGTCACGCTGCTGGACTCCACGGGCATCGGCATCCTCGTCGTGGCGTACCGGATCAGTCGCCAGATGGGCATCGATTTCTCGGTGTACAACCAGAACGCGCTCGTCGACCGGGTGCTCACCGCCGTCGGGGTCCGCGATCTCCTGTGCCCGCCGGCGGCCCCGGCGCAGCAGCTGGTCCCCCGTTCGCGGTCCACACTGACCGACCGGGCAGAAGATTCAGCCGTCTAGCCATCGAAAACTGACCTCTTTACTGAGGCGTCAACTTCCGTACACTCAAATCCATGTCAGCCGTCGGGGGCACCAACAGCGTCGACGGTGGCGGCGTGCCCGTGGAGCTGGCCCGCCACTATCGACAGTTGGCGGACGATCTGGTCGCCCAGGGCAGGTTCACCGAGGCGGCCGACACGTTGCGTGCCGGCCTCCTGGCGGTGGAGGAGCGGATCGGCCGCCGCCCCGCGTGACCCCGCGCGGGCTCGGCCAGCGGCCGTCGGGTGCGGTCAGACGTCGTCCCACTTGAAGAGTCTGGTCGCCAGCACGGTGAGCACGGCGGCGAAGCCGAGCAGGATCCCCATCGGAGTCAGGACGCTGACCACCGACCCGTCGCGCACCAGAGCGTCCTGCAGCCCGGTGACCAGGTGCCGCATCGGCAGCAGGTTCGCGAAGCTCTTCAGCCAGCCGGGCGCGTTGTCCAGCGGGAAGAACGCCCCGGACAGGAACGCCATCGGCATGACGATCAGCTGCACGATCGCGTTCGCCGACTCGGCCGTCTTGGCCACCGCGCCCGCGACCAGGCCGATCGACATGAACGCCAGCGTGCCGCACAGCACCATCGGGATCGCCAGCCACCAGTTGTGCGAGAGCTTCAACCCGAAGTAGGGCACCGAGGCGACGCCGATGAAGATGGCCAACTGGGCCAGGGCGACCAGCGCGCTCACCGAGACCCGCGCCCCGACGATCGTGGCCGTGCGCACCGGCGACAGCCGCAGCCTGCGGAGGATCTTCTTCTGGCGCCACTCCACCAGGGTCAGCCCGGCCCCGAAGGTCGCGCCGATCGAGATGGCCCAGGACAGCAGACCCGGCGTGAAGTACTGGATCGACTTGAGGGACTTGTCCTCCACCTGCTGGGTGTCCAGGGTGAACCGCTGCGGGGTGCCGGCCCGGTTCGCGCCGTCCACCACGGACTGCAGCACGCCGCGCACGACCCCGGCCCGGACCTGGTCGGCCGCCGAGTAGTGCACGACGAGCTTGTCGCCGTCGGCCTCGATGGCCGCGGCGTAGTCGCCCTTGCGGACCGACTCCAGCGCCTTGGCCAGGTCCGACTGCTTCGAGATCTCCAGGACCTGGTCGAACGCCCCGGGCGGCGCGCTGTCGAGGACCGCCACCTGGCCGACCTCGATCACCTTGGACTTGGACACCCCGGCGTCCTTGAAGATCCCGCCGAACACGACGAGGAACATCAGCGGGAAGAGCAGGGTGAAGAACATCGCGGTCCGGTCGCGCACGAAGCCGCGGACCATCGCGCCGGAGAGTGCCACGAAGGGACCCATCACGCGCGGTACTCCCGTCCGGTGAGGTTGAGGAACACGTCCTCCAGGGTCGCGCCCTGGGCCTGGAGGCCGCGCAGGGCGTCGCGCTCGGCGAGCGCCACGAGCACGGCCGCCGGCTCGCGGGTCTCCAGCGTGAGGAGCACGCCGTCGTCGGTGGCCCGGTCCACGGCGGCCAACTGGCCGGCCACGGCCTCGGTGAGCAGCCCGGACTCGATCGTGATCCGGGTCGGGCTGTCCAGGTCGCGGATCAGGGTGGCCGGCGGGCCCAGCTCCAGGATCCGGCCGTGGTCCATGACCGCCACCCGGTCGCAGAGGATCTCCGCCTCGTCCATGTAGTGCGTGGTCAGCACGACGGTGCGGCCCTGGGCGTTGATCTCGCGGAGCAGGTCCCACAGGTTGCGGCGGGCCTGCGGGTCGAGCGCCGCCGTGGGCTCGTCGAGGAAGACCAGGTCGGGGCCGTGGACGAGCGCGCACGCGATCGACAGCCGCTGCATCTGGCCGCCGGACAGCTTCTCGGTGCGCACCTCGGCCTTCTCCGCGAGCCCGACGATCTCGAGCATCTCGTCGGCCCGCTTCGGCCCCACCCCGTACAGCGAGGCGAAGGTGCGGATCTGCTCGCGGGTGGTCTGCCGGTCGAAGAAGGCCGTGGCCTGTAGTTGGACGCCGATCCGGGGCAGCAGCTTCGGATTGCGGGGCCACGGGGACTCGCCGAAGACCCGCACGCTCCCGGAGTCGGCGGCCCGCAGGCCCTCGATGATCTCCAGGGTGGTGGTCTTGCCGGCCCCGTTCGGCCCGAGGATGCCGAAGAACTCGCCCTCCTCGACGGCGAAGGACACGCCGTCGACAGCATGGACGTCTTTGTAGTACTTACGTATGTCGTCGACCTCGATGGTCAGTGCCATGGAATTACTGTAGAGGTCATGGTCAAAATTCGGTTCGTGGACCGGCCTCAGCTCCATCCCACCTTTGTCGCGACAAACCCGGTCATTCTTCTCGGGGACGGCTCGCCGACCAGCGAATACCCGACGCACAGGGTGGTTTCCGTCAATGTCGCGGATCTGACCGTGCTGGACCTCGCCGATCTGCTCGACGAGCTGTCGATCACGGGCGGGGTGGAGTTCCGGCGGGGGTGACCGGGGTGACCCCGGCCCCGGCAGGGGCCGGTGGAGTGCCGGGGACGCCCAGCCGGGTCCGGGCCCAGCCGGCCGCCCAGGTGCCGGCGAGCATCAGGAGGCCGAGCGCGCCGGCCCCGACCGCCAGTGCCGTCGGGCTGGCGGTGAGGGCGGCTGCGCCCACCGCCGCGTACCCGAGGCTGGTCGGGGTCGCGCCCAGCGCGCTGCCGGCGAGGAAGTCGCGGAACCGGGTGCCGGTGGTGCCGAAGGCGTAGCTCATCAGGCCGTAGGGGGCCAGGGGCACCAGGCGGACGGCGAGGACGCCGAACACGCCCCGCCGGCCGAGCCAGGCGTCGAGGCGGGCAATCCGACCCTCGGCGCGCGACGCCGACCGGGCGAGCACGAAGTCGCGGCCGAGCACCCGGCCGGCGCCGAAGGCGACCGCCGCGCCCAGCAGAGCTCCGACCAGCACGTACAGCCCGCCCGCCAGGGTGCCGAACAGCAGGCCGCCGACGAAGGCCAGCACGGTGCGGGGCACCATCGCGCACGTGAGCACGGCGCTGCCGGCCACGGCGACGAGCGGGGCGGCCCGGCCGCTGCCGGAGACGTACGCGTCGATCGCCGCCGCGTCCGGTGGGCCGTACAGCGCGACGAGTCCGCCCAGCACGGCCAGCCCTACCAGAAGGAGGACAAATCGGGCCGCCGGACGGCGTAACAGCTGCATGGACCCACGGTAGCCGGCCACCCGGAGCACGCTCGGGCACGGGCCGACCAGTACGTTGGACGATGACCAGACTTCACGTGACCCTTACTTTTCGGGGGGATTGTGGCAACCCAGGCCGAAGAGGATCGCTCCGGCTGGACCCGCAGTGTGCCAAGCGTGTTCGCGACCGTGCTGACCGTGCTCGCGGTGCTCTGCGCCCTGATGGCGATCAGCCTGGTGTTCCGCGAACGGATCTACGGGGTCCGGCAGACGATCGAGCGCGTCTTCGTCCCCGCCCCGCCGAACCTGGCCTACGCGCTGTTCATCGGGGTGCTCGCCGCCGCGGTGTCCCGGCGTAAGCGGGTCGCGTACTGGCTGCTCCTCGGCTACTTCGCCGTCCAGATCAGCCTCGACGCGCTCCTGGGCGCGTGGATGGTGTTCTTCTACCAGGACCTCGCCAGGTTCGGAAAGGTCCCGGCCTACCTGCCGTACGCGACGGCCGTCAACGCCGTGCTCGCCACGGTCGCCGTCGGAGTGCTGATCCGGGCCAAACACCAGTTCTACGCCAGCGTGCAGACCGCCAGCCTGCGCAAGGCGATCGTCGTGTTCGGCGCGCTGGCGGTCCTGTTCACCAGCGCCGGGTACCTGCTGGTCACCACCTTCCCCGGCACGCTGGAAGGCGGTCGGGACCGGTTCAGCTGGACCATGGAGAAGGTGTTCGGCGGGGCGGTCAAGCTGGACTTCGGCCGCAGCGGCGGCGCGCCGCCCTGGGTCAACTTCACGGTCGGCCTGCTCGGGGCCGTCGCCCTGTTCGCCGCGTTCTTCACCCTGTTCCGCTCGCAGCGGGCGGCGGCGGTGCTGCCGGCGGAGGACGAGCGCCGGCTGCGTCAACTGCTCGCCGAACACGGCGAACGCGACTCCCTGGGTTATTTCGCCACCCGCCGCGACAAGGTGGCCGTCTTCTCCCCCAGCGGCAAGGCCGCCGTCACGTACCGGGTGGTCGCCGGGGTGTCCCTGGCCAGCGCCGACCCGATCGGCGACCCCGAGGCGTGGGGGCACGCGATCGAGGAGTGGCTGGCCGAGGCCGAGGCGCACGCCTGGACCACCGCCGTGATGGGGGCCAGCGAGGAGGGCGCGACGGCGTACAAGAGAGCGGGTCTGCGGGTTTTGGAACTCGGCGACGAGGCGATCCTGCACGCCGGCCAGTTCAGCCTGGACGGCCGGGACATGCGGGTCGTCCGCCAGGCCGTGAACCGGGTCGAGCGGGCCGGCTACACCGCCAGGATCCGCCGGCACGCCGACATCGGCCAGGCCGAGATGGCCCGGATCC
The DNA here is from genome assembly GCF_015751905.1 of Longispora fulva. NCBI lineage: Bacteria > Bacillati > Actinomycetota > Actinomycetes > Micromonosporales > Micromonosporaceae > Longispora > Longispora fulva. The sequence continues at coordinate 7,651,304 of NZ_JADOUF010000001.1, read as the reverse complement.
TCACCCTGGCGGCGCGGTGGCGGGACACCGAGACCGAGCGCGGCTTCTCGATGGCCCTGGGCCGGCTCGGCGACCCGGCCGACAACCGGTGCGTGCTCGTCGAGTGCCTGGACGCCGAGGGCAACGAGACGGCCCTGCTGTCGCTGAGCCCGTGGGGCGCGCGCGGCCTGTCCCTGGACCTGATGCGCCGGGACCGCGAGGCCGACAACGGGCTGATGGAGTTCATGGTGGCCTCGCTGATGGCCGCCTGCCCGGGGCTGGGCGTGGACCGGGTGTCGCTGAACTTCGCGATGTTCCGGTCCGTGTTCGACGAGGGCGGCCGGATCGGCGCCGGCCCGATCCTGCTGCTGTGGCGCAAGACGCTGCTGTTCTTCTCCCGCTGGTACCAGCTGGAGTCGCTGTACCGGTCCAACGCCAAGTACCACCCGGAGTGGGTGCCGCGGTTCGTGTGCTTCGCCGAGCGCCGGGAGCTGATCCGGATCTCGATCGCGTTCGGGATCGCCGAGGGCTTCGTGACCGTGCCCAGCCTGCCGCAGCTGTTCAACCGGGGGCGCCGCGACGTCGTCGCCGAACGCGACGTGCACGACGTGCTGCCGGTCGCCGCCGGCCCGACCGTGACCGGCCCGGTGTACGGCGAGCAGACCCTCGTGCGGATCGCCAAGGTCGACCGGCTGCGCGGGGAGGGGCGCGACCCGTACCCGCTGGGCTTCGACCGGACGGCGACCTGCGCCGACGTCGTGCGCCGATTCGCGGGGCTGGCCCCGGACGCCGCGACCGGGGAGCGGGTGTCGCTCGCCGGCCGGGTGCTGCTGATGCGCGACCACGGCGGGGTGTGCTTCGCCCGGCTGCGGGACTGGACCGGCGACGTGCAGCTGATGCTCACCGACCCGTCGGTCGGCACGTGGACCGCGGACATCGACCTGGGCGACCACGTCGGGGTCACCGGCGAGGTGGTCACGACGCGCAGGGGCGAGCTGTCCGTGCTGGTCGAGGACTGGACCCTGACCGCCAAGTGCCTGCGCCCGTTGCCCGACAAGCGGCACGGGCTGGCCGGCGAGGCCGCGGTCCGGCAGCGGTACCTGGACCTGGCCGTCAACCCCGACACCCGGCGGATCCTCACCGCCCGCAGCGCCGCCGTGCACAGCCTGCGGACCACTCTGATCGACCAGGGCTACCTGGAGGTCGAGACGCCGATGTTGCAGGCGGTACACGGCGGGGCCAACGCCCGGCCGTTCAGGACGCACATGAACGCCTACGACATGGACCTCTACCTGCGGATCGCCCCGGAGCTGTACCTCAAGCGGCTCGCGGTCGGCGGGGTGGAGAAGGTGTTCGAGCTGGGGCGGACGTTCCGCAACGAGGGCGTGTCGTTCAAGCACAACCCGGAGTTCACGATCCTGGAGGCGTACCAGGCGTACGCCGACTACTCGACCATGCGGGTGCTGGCCCAGGACCTGATCCAGAACGCGTGCCTGGCCGCGAACGGCTCCCTCGTCGTCGGCGGGCACGACCTGGCCGGCGACTGGCCGGTGGTCCCGGTGAACTCCGCGATCTCCGCGGCGCTGGGCGAGAATGTCACGGCCGACACCGACATCCCGGTACTGCGCAAGCTGTGCCAGGCCGCGCGGGTGCCCCTCAACCCGCAGTGGACCCGGGGCCAGCTGATCCTGGAGATGTACGAGCGCCTCGTCGAGGAGCGGACCACCACCCCGACCTTCTACACCGACTTCCCCACCGACGTGTCCCCGCTGACCCGGCCGCACCGGGACGACCCGCGGCTGGCGGAGCGGTGGGATCTGGTGGCGTTCGGCGCGGAGCTGGGGACCGCGTACTCGGAGCTGATCGATCCGGTGGAGCAGCGCCGGCGGTTGACGGAGCAGTCGTTGCTGGCGGCAGGGGGCGACCCGGAGGCGATGGAGCTCGACGAGGACTTCCTGACGGCCCTGGAGTACGCGATGCCGCCGACCGGGGGGCTCGGGCTGGGCGTGGACCGGTTGGTGATGCTGCTGACCGGGAGATCGATCCGGGAGACCCTGCCGTTCCCACTTGTGAGGACCCGCTGAGGGCCACCGGCGTTAGATCAAGGTCAAGATCAGAGGCCGTTCGTGACCACCAGGACCGTGCCCGCGACCGAGATCGTGTAGCGCTCCGCCGGGGTGGCGGTGTCCGCGCGCTCGGCCAGCCCGTCGACCCGGACCGGCCGGCCGTCCGTGGTGCGCCCGGTGCACACGGTCCGCACGGTGCTCCAGTCGTCGGGGCCGGAGGTGGCGCAGGCCAGGCGGTGGCTGAGCGGCACCCCCTGGGCGGCGAGAACACGGCCGGCGCCGAGTGCGACGGCGTTGCGGTAGGAGCCCTCGGCGATGGTGGTCGCGGGATCGGAGCAGCCGGCGAGCAGGAGCAGTACGACACCGGCCGCCGCCCCGACCGGACCGCGACGGGCTCCCCTGCCCTGCCCCGTCACGACACCTCCCGCACGGCCGCGACGACCAGCTCCGGCTGGTCCACCTGGAGCATGTGCCGTGCGTCGGCCAGCACCTCCTGGCGTCCGCCGAGCAGCGCGGCGAGGGCGGCGTGCCCGTCCCGCCACGCGGCGGCCTCCGCCGGATCCGCCACGTCGCCGAGCGCGGTCAGCACGACCACCGGCACCGGCGGGAACGCCGTCGTCGCCCGCAGCGCGAGCAGGTCGGCCGCGACGTCCCGGTAGGACAGCAGCTCCTTCACGGCCGTGCCGAGCACCCGGGCCGAACCGAACACCGCCCTGACCTGTTCCGGGCTGCCGGTCGCGACCCCGGCGGCCGTCTGGGACCGCACGGCCCGGCCGCGCGCCCAGGGGCCGAGCGCCGGGGCCAGCCCGGCGGCGAGCAGGCTGGTCACGGGCGGCGCCGGCCGCAGGAGCAGTGACCACCAGCGGGCCCGGCGGGTCACCGACGGCTCACAGCTCGGGTCGACCAGAACAAGACCCACCACCCTTTCCGGGTACCGGCGGGCGAACGCCTCCGCGAAGAACCCGCCCAGCGAGTGCGCGACGACCACGACCCGCCCGGGGCACACCTCGGCGATCCGGTCCGCCTCGTCGAGCAGCGCGACCGGCCCCGGAGCCGGCTGGCTGAGCCCGAGGCCAGGCCGGTCGAACCGGACCACCCGGGTGCCGAGCAGCCCGGCGACGGCGTCCCAGTCGAACCAGGCCTCGCCCAGCCCGCCGACGAGCATGACCGTCGGGTCGCCGGACCCCTCGTCGACGACGTGCAGCCCGTCGCGGAGCGGGTGTTCCCCCGGGACCGTCGCGGCCGGCAGGGGTCGCGCGGCGAGCACCACGGCGCCCAGCGCCACGAGCCACGCCGACAGCACGCCGACCTGGACCCGCTGGGCCGCGCCCATCCAGTCGCCGGCCAGCATCGCGGCCAGGGACGCCGCGACGGCGAGGAGCTCGAGGACGGCGAGGGCCCAGATCCACCGCCGCCGCCAGGCCAGCGCCATGGCGAGCAGGCTCACGCACGCGCCGGTGACCGCGAGGCTGCTGGTGACGGCGTGCAGCTGGTGGCCGAGGGAGACGTGGCCGGACCGTTCGAGCAGGGCGCACGTCGCGTCCGTGTACGGCGTGCACTGCAGGGTCAGCACCGAGTCGGCCACCGTCCCCGCGCCGAACAGGCCCAGGCCGAGCCAGCCGACCGTCGCGAGCGCGTTCCACACCCCGGACCTGGCCAGCGCGACGAGGAGGACGGCGAGGACGACGAGCACCCCGGTGGCGCAGTCGCCGAACACGAACACCGCCCGGTGCGGCTGGTCCGTCGCGGCGTACGAGCTGACGTAGCCCGAGCGCGCGTCCACCCCCGGGTTCAGCCAGAGCCCGAGGACCCAGGTCGCGTACGTGAACCCGGCGACCACCAGCGCCCAGCCGGCGACCCGTCCCGGACCCCCGTCAGTCGCCACGGGTCCCATTCTCACCGGCCCTGTACCCGTTGGGTTAGATTTCGCCCATGCGTTTCGTCGCCGCGATCGACCAGGGCACGACCAGTTCCCGGTGCATCCTCTTCGACCAGTCCGGCAGGGTCGCCGCCGTCGACCAGCGGGAGATCACCCAGCACTACCCCCGGGCGGGCTGGGTGGAGCACTCGCCGACCGAGATCTGGGAGTCCGTCGAGGCCGTGGTGGCCGGGGCGCTCTCCCGGGTGGACGGCGAGGTGGTCGCCCTCGGCATCACCAACCAGCGGGAGACCACGGTGGTGTGGGACGCCGCGACCGGCGAGCCGCTGCACAACGCGCTCGTCTGGCAGGACACCCGCACGGAGGGCCTGATCAGGGAACTCGCCGCCGACGGAGGTCTCGACCGGTTCCGGGACCGGTGCGGCCTGCCGCTGGCGACGTACTTCGCCGGCCCGAAGATGCGCTGGCTGCTCGACCACCTCGACCTGCGCGAGCGGGCCGCCGCCGGTGAGGTCCGGTTCGGCACCGTCGACTCCTGGCTGCTGTGGAAGCTCACCGGCCGGCACATCACCGACGTGACCAACGCCAGCCGCACCATGCTGATGAACCTGACCACCCTGGACTGGGACCCGCTCCTGCTCGACGCGCTGGGCGTGCCCCGGGCCGCGCTGCCGGAGATCGTGCCGTCCTCGGCCGTGTACGGCCCCGTCACCGGCCTGCCCGGCCTCGCGGGGGTGCCCGTCGCGGCGGCGCTCGGCGACCAGCAGGCCGCGCTGTTCGGCCAGACGTGCTTCGAGCCCGGCGAGGGCAAGAACACCTACGGCACCGGCAGTTTCCTGCTGCTCAACACCGGCACCACACCAGTGCACTCCTGGCAGGGGCTGCTCACCACCGTGGCCTGCCAGCTCGACGGCCAGCCGGCGACGTACGCCCTCGAAGGTTCGATCGCGATCACGGGCGCGCTCGTGCAGTGGCTGCGCGACAACCTGGAGCTGATCTCCTCCGCCGACGAGATCGAGCCCCTGGCGGCGAGCGTGCCCGACACCGGCGGCGCGTACATCGTGCCGGCGTTCTCCGGGCTGTACGCCCCGCACTGGCGGCTCGACGCGCGCGGCGTGATCGCCGGCCTGACCCGGTTCGTGACGAAGGCGCACCTGGCCCGGGCGGCGCTGGAGGCCACGGCCTGGCAGACCAGGGAGGTGGCCGACGCGATGGTCAGCGACGCCGGGGTCGCGTTCACCGAGCTGCGGGTCGACGGCGGCATGACGGCCAACTCGCTGATGATGCAGATCCAGTCCGACATTCTCGGGGTACCGGTCGTCCGGCCCACGGTTCCGGAGACCACAGCCCTGGGCGCGGCGTACGCCGCCGGGCTGGCGGTCGGGTTCTGGTCCTCGCTGGACGAGCTGCGGGCCAACTGGAAGGCCGACGCCCGGTGGACCCCGGCACTGGCTGCCGACGCGCGCGAGACCCGCTACGCCCAGTGGCGCAAAGCCGTCTCGAAAACCCTGAACTGGGTCGACTAGGCCGCGCCGCCGCGCCCTGGGCAGATGCCTCTCGTACTCAAAAAGTGGGGTTAATCTGGAAAAGCGCTGAAGCCTGTCTCCTAGTCGCCCCTCAACGACCAGGGGACAGGCCCCAGCTTCCCGTGTGTGGTCCAGAGCCCCTCAACCCCGGGCCACACACCCCCTCACCGTGTTCAGCCTGTGGGCGACGATCCCACGGTGACCGGAACCGTGACGGTCTTGCCGTCCCGGACCACCGTCAGCGTGAGCTTGTCGCCAGGATTGCCCGACTGGATCGCGGAGATCAGCTCGTCCTGGTTCTTCACCGGCTTGCCGTTCACCCCCGTGATCAGGTCGCCCTTGGCCAGACCGGCCTGGGCGGCCGGGCTGTTGGGGTCGGTGCTGTCGACGACGGCGCCGGCCTGGGTGGTGCTGTTGAGGACCCGGACCCCGATGTACGGGTGCCCGACCTTGCCGCCCTTCATCAACTGTTCGACAACGCTCTTCACCTTGTTACTCGGAATCGCGAATCCGACACCGATGTTGCCCTTGGAGCCCGAGCCGCCGGTCGCGATGGCCGTGTTGATGCCGATCAGCCGGCCCGCGGCGTCGGTCAGCGCGCCGCCGGAGTTGCCGGGGTTGATGGCGGCGTCGGTCTGCAGCAGACCGGACAGCCGGTTGCCCTGGGACTGCGACTGGGTGTCGCTGCCCTCGTCGATCGTCCGGTCGCGGGCGCTCAGGATGCCCTTGGTGACCGTGCCGTCGAGGCCGAGCGGGTTGCCGATCGCCAGGACGTCGTCGCCGACCTTGACCGCGCTGCTGTCGGCGAACAGGATCGGCTCCAGGCCGTCCACCCCGTCGATCTTCAGCACCGCGAGGTCGTTGGTCGGGTCCGTCCCGACCAGGGTCGCCGGGACGGTCTTGCCGTCCGGCAGCGTGACCTGGATCTGGCCCCGGGCGCCGGCGATCACGTGGTTGTTCGTGACGATGTAGCCGTCCTTGTTGAACACCACGCCCGAGCCCTCGCCGGTGGCCGTCTTGACGCCCACGACGCTCTTCAGCGCCTGGTTGGCGACGTCGGCGAGCGTGCCGCCGTTCGTGACCGCGCGGCCGGTGGACGTCTGCACGACGCTGCTGCCGGAGTTGCTGTCGCCGAGCGCGAAGCCCACCACGCCGCCGACCGTGCCGGCGGTGACCGCCAGGACCAGGGCCGCCGCAGTGCCGATCAGGACCTTCGGCAGGGTGCCCATCTTCTTGCGGGGCGTGGGCTGCTGGGCGAAGGCCGGCATGGGGTGGCCGCCCGGGTAGTACGGCGGGCCGGCGGGGCCGCCGGGGCCCGACAGCGGCTGCGGGGCGCCGGGCTGGCCGGGGGCCGGCACGAACACCGGCTGCGGGTGGCCGCTCGTCGGGTACTGGCCGGTGGTCTGGGTCGCCGGTGACCAGCCGGGGGTGTGGCCCGGCGTCGGGGCGGCGGCGGGAGCGCCGTGGCTCGCGGCGGCGGGGCCGAGGTTGGTCTCCCGGGCGACCTCGGTAGGGGCCGTGTAGGCGCCCTGCTCGAGGTCGCCCCGGAGCGCTTCGGAGCGCTCGGCCTGCGCCCGGACGGCGTCGGCGAGCTGCTCGGGGGTGACGGCCAGCGCCTCGGTGGGCGCGGCCGGGACCGCCGCGGCCTCACCGGGCGCGGCCTGGGCCGCCGGTGCGTCGATCCGCTCGGCGGTGGCGGCCGGGGCGGGCACCGTCGGGGACTCGGCCGGGGCGGGCGTCGTCACGGACGCGGCCGGAGCGAACTCGGCCGGGGTGGCCACCGTCGCGGACTCGGCCGGCGTGGTGGCGGGGATGTCTGTGGGCGTCGACGGGTCCTGGTTCACCGTCGTCGACTGCTGGTCGCGGTTGGTCTCGTCGCTGCTCATGAGAACCACTCTGCCGTCCGAAGCTTGAGCCCCCCTGGGCTCTAGCTGAAAGTTTCCTGGGAACGCTCAACGTCCGCTTTGTCAGCATTGACCGCCAATGGCAGGCGGACCCGGAACGTCGCGCCCTCCCCCGCCGCCGACGCCACCTCCACCGTGCCGTTGTGCGCGGCCACCAGAGCGGCGACGATCGCCAGCCCGAGGCCGGTACCCGTGCTCCCGCTACGCCGGCTGCGGGCCGGGTCCGCGCGGTAGAAGCGCTCGAAGACCCGTTCGCCCTGCTCGGGGGTGAGCCCCGGCCCCTGGTCGGCGATCTCGATCACGGCGGAGTCGCCGGACGTGACCAGCCGGACCGCGATCGGGGTACCCGCCGGGGTGTGGGTCAGCGCGTTCGTGACCAGGTTGCCGATCACCTGGCGCAGCCGCGACTCGTCCCCGGTCACCACGGCCGGCGCCACCTCCAGGGTGACCTCGCGGTCGGGGGCCTGGGCTCGGGCCCCCTCGGCGGCGTCGGCGGCCAGCACGTCCAGGTGCACGGGTTCCATGGCCAGGGGCCGCTGCTGGTCCAGCCGCGCCAGGAGCAGCAGGTCCTCGACGAGCAGACCCATCCGGGCCGCCTCGTCCTCGATCCGTTTGACGACCTGGCCGGGCTCGCCGGCCCCCTGCCGGTACAGCTCGGCGAAGCCCCGGATCGTGGTCAGCGGCGTGCGCAGCTCGTGCGAGGCGTCCGCCACGAACCGGCGCATCCGCTCCTCCGAGCGCAGCGCCCGGTGCTCGGACGTCGCGCGGGCCGCGAAGGCCGTCTCGATCTGGGCGAGCATCCCGTTCAGCGCACGGCCGAGCCGGCCGATCTCGGTCCTCGGGTCGCGTTCGGGCACCCGTTGGGACAGGTCGCCGCCGGCGATCGCCCCGGCGGTGCGCTCGATCTCGACGAGCGGGCGCAGGCTGCGCCGGACCACCGCCACCCCGACGAGGGCGACGAGCACCAGGATCGCCATCCCGACGAACAGGTCCAGCCAGATCAGCCGGAGCACCGCGTTGTCCAGGTCGGACAGTGCGGACGCGATCACGACGCGCTCGCCCTGGTTGGGGCCGTCGACGACGACGACCCGCCAGCGGCTGCCGTACCCGTCTGTGACGAAGTAGTCGGTGCGGGCCATGTCGGCGGTGGTGATCTTCGGGCCCTGGTCGGTCTTCAGGTCGACCGGGTACACGCCGAGGATCGCGCCGTCCGCGCCGCGCAGCTCCACGACGAACGGGTTGGGCACGGTGAACGACGGCGGCGCCCCGCTCGGCGGCGCGAAGATCAGCCGCTGCACCCCGTGGTCGACCTGGTAGTTGATCTGGCCGGCGACGGTCTTGAGCTGGGCGTCGACCCGGTCGAGCAGGTAGCCGTGCAGCGCGGTCACCGTGGCGATGCCCATCGCGAGCAGGGCCGTGGCCACCAGGCCGAGGACGGCGGCGACGAGCTTGACGCGCAGCGGGATCCGCTCAAACATCGGAGACCCGGAGCACGTATCCGACGCCGCGGATCGTGTGCAGGATCCGGGGCTCGGAGGTGTCGATCTTGCGGCGCAGGTAGGACATGTAGGACTCGACGATGTTGTCCTCGCCGCGGAAGTCGTAGTTCCACACGTGTTCGAGGATCTGCCGCTTGGACAGCACCCGACCAGAATTGATCATGAGGTACCTCAGCAGCTTGAACTCCGTCGGGGACAGCGAGACCCGCTGGCCCGCCCGGTGCACCTCGTGGGTCTCCTCGTCGAGCTCCAGGTCCCCGAAGCTGAGCCGGCCGGTCGGCCCGGCCCCCTGGGTACGCCGCAGCACCGCCCGGATCCGGGCCGTGAGCTCCTCCAGGCTGAACGGCTTCGTCACGTAGTCGTCGCCGCCCAGGGTCAGGCCCCGGATCTTGTCGTCGGTGTTGTCCCGCGCGGTGAGGAACACCACCGGCACCCGGCGGCCGTCGGCGCGCATCCGCCGGATGACCTCGAAACCGTCGTAGTCGGGCAGCATCACGTCGAGGACCACCAGGTCCGGGCGGTGCTCGCCGGCTGTGGTGATCGCGTCGGCCCCGCTCATGGCGGTGGCGACGTCGAAGCCCGCGTACCGCAGGCTGGCGGACAGCAGCTCGACGATGTTCGGGTCGTCCTCGACGACGAGCAGGCGGGCCTCCGGCGTGGTCATACCACCATCATTCCGGGCCGGGCTCGGCCCCGGCTGAGAACAGGCTGAGAGTTTCCTGGGAAGTACCCAGGTCCTGGACGCCGACCACCCGGAGCAGTTCCAGCTTCTGCGCGGCGTCGGTGCCGGGCCGGGGGCTGTAGAGCAGCAGGGTCTGGTCGTGCTCCGGGGTGAGCAGCTCCTCGCAGTCCAGCTCGATCCGGCCCACCGACGGATGCAGCACCGTCTTCGTGTCGGCCCGGCGGACCGCGACCTCGTGCGCGTCCCACAGGGTGCGGAACTCGTCGCTGACCGCCAGCAGCCGGTCGACCAGGTCCGTCACCTCCGGGGACCGCCGCCGGCCGGTGGTCGCCCGCAGATGCGCCACGTGCGCCCGGGCGTGGTGGGCGCGCTCCTCCGCCGGGAACAGCTGCCGGCTGGCCGGGTCGGCGAACCAGTCCCAGATGATGTTGCGGCCCAGCCCGCCCCGGAACAGGGCCGCCGCCAGCGGGTTCTGGGCGAGGATCTCGCCCAGGTCCGACAGCACCTGGGCCGGGGTGTCGGTCAGCCGGTCCAGCAGCTTGAGCAGCGCGGGCTTCACGTGCCCCGTCGGGTGGCTCGGGGCCGGCGGCGGCTGGTCCGCCAGGTGGTAGAGGTGGTCGCGCTCGTCGGAGCTGAGCCGCAGCGCCCGGGCCAGGGCCGCCAGCAGCTGGGTCGACGGGTGCGGGCCCCTGCCCTGTTCGAGCCGGATGTAGTAGTCGGCGGACATGCCGGTGAGCTGCGCGACCTCCTCGCGGCGCAGCCCGGGGATCCGGCGGCGCGCGCCGGGGGCGAGGCCGACGTCGGCCGGGGTGATCCGGGCCCGGCAGGCGCGCAGGAAGTGGGCGAACTCGGTGCGGTCCATGGCTCCCAGCATGCCCCAGGCCGCCGGGCCCAGCCTGGGATCGTCGATCCCAGGCTCAGCGGGGCTCTCCCGGCAGGGCTCCGGCCGCCGCACGCTGGGTGACATGAACAAGCGCACCCTGGGAAACACCGGCCCCGTCGTCTCCGCCCTCGGCCTCGGCACGATGGGCATGTCCGACCTGTACGGGCCGTCCGACCGCGCCGAGAGCGTCGCGACGGTGCACGCGGCGCTCGACGCCGGGATCACCCTCCTGGACACCGGCGACTTCTACGGCATGGGCCACAACGAGCTGCTGGTCAACGAGGCGCTGAGCACCCGCACCGACCGGCCGCTGCTCAGCGTGAAGTTCGGCGCGCTGCGGGGACCCGACGGCGCCTTCCTCGGCTACGACGGCCGGCCGGCGGCGGTGAAGAACTTCCTCACCTACAGCCTGCGCCGGCTCGGCGTGGACCACATCGACGTGTACCGGCTGGCCCGGGTCGACCCCGACGTGCCGATCGAGGACACGGTGGGCGCGATCAAGGACCTGATCGACGCCGGGTACGTCCGGCACGTCGGCCTGTCCGAGGCCGGCCCCGACACGATCCGCCGCGCGCACGCGGTGCACCCGGTGACGGACCTGCAGATCGAGTACTCGCTGATCTCCCGGGGGATCGAGGACCGGATCCTGCCGGTGACCCGGGAGCTGGGCATCGCCGTCACCGCCTACGGGGTGCTGTCCCGGGGCCTGATCAGCGGGCACTGGACCGCCGACCGTTCGCTGGCCGCCGGTGACTTCCGCGGGTTCAGCCCCCGGTTCAGCGGCCAGAACCTGGAGATCAACCTGCGGCTCGTGGAGACGCTGCGCCAGGTGGCCGCCGCCAAGGGCGTGTCCGTCGCGCAGCTCGCCATCGCGTGGGTGCTCGCACAGGGCCCGGACATCGTGCCGCTGGTCGGGGCCCGGACCCGGGTCCGGCTGGCCGAGGCGCTCGGCGCGCTGGACGTGACGCTCGACGCCGCCGACCTGGCGGCGATCGAGGCGGCCGTGCCGGTGGGCGCCGCCGCCGGGGCCCGCTACGCCGCGCCGATGATGGCGCACCTGGACAGCGAGCGGTAACGGTCAGCCGACGGGTCGGGGGGCGACGTTCCACCCCTCGACCCGGACAGCGGTCAGCGACCTCGCGTGGTGGGTGGCCGTCAGGGTCACCGACTCCCCCGGCCACAGGCTGACCAGGTTGTCGTCCCAGCGGGCCGGCAGCACCGGCTGCCCGTCCGCCCCGACCAGCCGGGCCTCCACCTGCAACGCCGGCACCGACGACGTGTTGCGGACCGTCACCGTCGTGACCGTGCCGCCGTCCACCGGGCGCTCCGAGAACGTGGCCGCCAGTTCGGCTGGGGGCATCGCGGCCAGCCCGGTCAGGTCCGCGTACGCCGTCGTCGGGGTGTTCACGTAGCTGGTCGCCGCGCGGTCGAGCACGTCGGCGCCGGTGGACAGCCAGTACACGTTGCGGCTGCGTTCTCTGCCCTTGGCGTCCGTGGCGATCAGCCGCAGCAGGTAGGCCCCGCCGCCCTCCGGGACCGGGACCGTCCCGACCCGGGTGACGCCCACGACCCCGCCCCGGTTGCCGGCGCCGGCCGTGACGTCGTCGAACGTCCGGTCGCCGAGCGGCCGGCCGTCGGGCGCGAACAGCTCCGCCCGGACCGTGAGGCCCTCGACCTCCCGGTTGCCCCGCCGGATGAGGACCACCGAGCGGTCGTCATAGGAGTACTGCACGTGCAGCGGCTCGTTCGACCGCTTCACCGCGTAGTAGCCGGCCGTCGGGTCCAGGGAGTTGTCGAAGAGCTGCCAGTGCACAGAGGGCCAGCCGCTGGTCAGGTTCCAGTAGATCTGGCCGGTGGCCGGCCGGCTGGCGTCGGCGGAGTTGCGGGCGTACGCCTCGAACTGCGCCCGCGTCGCCTCGAACTGGGCCAGGTGCGCCTTGGCCACGTAGTCGGCGAGCCCGGTCGGCGGCCCGTACCGCCCGGCGAGCGCGGCGTTGAAGATCCGCAGGTCGGCGAAGTCGAGGGTGCCGCTGCGGTACACCGGCGCGTCCGGTTCCCGCCACAGCCGCTCCAGCTCCTCCGGCGACAGCATCCGGCGCAGACTGTCCATGCTGGGCAGTGCCGCGCCGGCACTGGTCTCGGCGTTGAGCCCGAACGCGCCGCCGTCGCGCTTGTCGTACCAGTAGCCGGGCGGCACCCAGTCGTACGGCCCGGTCATCTTCAGCCCCGGCGAACCCGTCCTCGGGCCGGCCAGACCGGACGCCGAGGACAGCACCGGCGTGGGCCAGTCCAGGGCCCGCAGCGCGGACAGGTACTCCTCCTCCACCCGCTCCGGCGGGGCCTCGTCGCTGCCTATCAGGAACGACAGCACGCTCGGGTGGTTGCGAAGCCGGGCGGCGACGCCGGCCATCGAGGCCCTGGCCACGGCATGGTCCTCCTCGCCCCAGCTGTCGGGGTCCTCCCACCGGCCGCAGCACTCCCAGCCGGGCAGCACGAGGAGACCGAGCCGGTCGGCCCGCTCGTACAGGTCGTCGTTGCCGAGCCGGCCCTCCAGCCGGAGCGTGTTGAGGCCCAGGTCGACCGCCGACGCCAGCTGCTCGGCCAGCCGGGCCGGGTCCTCGCGGAGGAACAGGTCAGGCGACCAGCCGGCGCCCCGGATCACGACCGGCCGGCCGTTGACGGCGTAGTGCCGGATGTCGTCGGCGTCGACCCGGGAGGTGACCCGGCGGACGCCGAACCGGTCGAGGGCCCGGTCGGAGTACCGGCCGGCGACGCCCGCCTCGACCATCAGCTCGTACCGGGGCTGCCGACCCATCCCCACCGGCCACCACACCCGGGGCCGGTGCACGACCGACCGGCGGAACGTCACCGTCCGGGTCTCGTGCGGGGCGAGGGCGACCGTGGCGTGCAGGGCGGCGGGGCCGGCGTACCCGGTCAACGTCGCCACCACCGGCGACCCTGAGTCGTTGCGGGCCTCGACCCGGGCGGTGAGGTCCGCGGTGTCCGGCTCGGGCTCCGCCAGCCGGGTGAGCACCCGCGCGCCGCGCAGGGCCACCGGCCCGGACCGGCGGATCGTGACGTCGCCGACCAGGCCCATGTTGTTGTCGGGCGGGGCCGGGTTCCAGTCGATCCAGCCGGTGGTCAGGTCCCGGCCCGGGTCGTTGGGCCGGACCTGGAACGCGATCGTGTTGGTGCCGGGCAGCACCAGGGCCGTCAGGTCGAATTCACAGATCGGGTACATCCCGACGACCGTGCCCACCCGGGTCCCGTTCACCCACACGTCCGCGCGGGACACCACCCCGGTGACCTCGACGAAGGTGTGCTCGCCGGTGGCGGGGTCGACCGTGAAGTCCGACCGGAACCACCAGGGCACGGCGAACGCCGCCGGGTCCACGGCCGCCATGTTGGTCGAGTAGAACGGGTCGGGGTACGCCCCGGTGCCCAGCAGCCCGCCGAACACCGTCGACCGGGCGGGCACCGCGGCCCAGCCGGTCGTGTCGAAGCCGGGCCGGGACACCTCCGGGCCACCGGCGGTCTCCAGGGCCGAGGACCTGATCCGGTACCCGGTGAGCGCCCCGGCCCGCGCCGGCTCGCCGACCGCCAGATGCTCCGGCCCCGGATCGCGACGCACGACGGGTTCCGCCCGGGCCACGGTCAACACCCCGGCGAGCACGATCAGGACGAGCAGTGTGCGGCGCATTAAGCAGATCAAACCGCACAAAGCTCGTGAAAACTACTATTCCTCGAAGTCGTCGTCCAACCGCGCGAGCCAGGTCGCCAGCCGCTCGACCGGAATCTCGAAGTCCGGGTTGATGTCCACGAACTCCTTCATCCGCTCCGCGAGCCAGTCGAGCGTGACGGTCTCCTCACCGCGCCGCTCGGCCAGCTCCTCGATACCTCTGTCGGTGAAGTACATGATCGCTGCCCTTGCCCTTGGTCTTGCCCTTGATCTTGATCTAACGCCAGTGGCCCGCTGAGGGCGTGGAGGCGAAGGCGGCGAGGCCCCTGCATACCGGTGTTGTATGCAGGGGCCTCGCCAACGCACGCATCGTCGTCCTCAGCGGGCCCTATCCCGCAAAAGCCTCGTTGATCAGGGCTGCTTGCTCGACCTCGTGCACCTTGCCGCTACCGGTGGACGGGGCGGCGGCGGCCGGCCGGGAGACCCGGCGCGGGTTGATGCCCACCTCGCCGAACAGGTTCAGCGCCACGAACGAGTACGCCCCCTGGTTGGCCGGCTCCTCCTGGACCCAGGAGATCGTGGCACCCGGGTGCGGGGCCAGCGCGGCCTTCAGCTCGGCGACCGGCAGCGGGTAGATCTCCTCGACCCGGATGATCGCCGTGTCCGTGATGCCCCGGTCGGTACGCGCCTGGAGCAGGTCGTAGTAGACCTTCCCCGAGCAGAGCAGGACCTTCGACGCCCCGGTCACCGTCGGGTCACCGATCACCGGCTGGAACGTGCCGGTGGTGAAGTCCTCGATCTGCGAGACGGCGAGCTTGTGCCGGAGCAGGGACTTCGGGGTGAACACGACCAGCGGCTTCTTCTTCGGCGACAACGCCTGGCGGCGCAGCAGATGGAAGTAGTTCGCCGGGGTGGTGCAGTTGGCGATCCGCATGTTGTCCTCGGCGCACAGCTGCAGGTACCGCTCCGGGCGGCCCGAGGTGTGGTCGGGGCCCGCACCCTCGTGGCCGTGCGGCAGGAGCAGGGTCACGCTCGCGCGCTGGCCCCACTTCGCCTCGCCCGAGGACAGGTACTCGTCCACGATCGACTGGGCGCCGTTGACGAAGTCGCCGAACTGCGCCTCCCACAGCACCAGGGCCTCGGGACGCTCGACCGAGTAGCCGTACTCGAAGCCCATCGCCGCGTACTCGCTGAGCAGCGAGTCGTACGCGAAGAACGACGCCTGGCTCTCGGCCAGGTGCTGCAACGGCAGGTAGTCGGAGCCGTTGACCGCGTCCACGATCGCCGCGTGCCGGTGGACGAACGTGCCCCGCCGCGAGTCCTGGCCGGCGAGCCGGACCGGCACACCCTGCATCAGCAGCGAACCGAAGGCCACGATCTCGCCCATGCCCCAGTCGATGTCGCCCTCGACGGACATCTTGGCCCGCTTCTCCAGCAGCTGGGAGATGCGCTTGTGCGGGGTGAAGCCCTCGGGCACCGCCGCGTGCACCTCGCCGACCCGGCGGAGCACCGACGCGTCGACCCGGGTCTCCACGACCGGCTCGGCCTCGGTGACGTGGGCGCGCAGGGTGGCCGGCTTGGCGCTGGCCGTGGCCTCCTTGGTGGCCCGGAACACCGTCTCCAGCATGCCGCCGAAGTCGCGGAGCGCCTCCTCGGCGTCCTCGACCGTGATGTCGCCCCGGCCGATCAGCGCCTCGGTGTACAGCTTGCGGACGGAACGCTTCGTGTCGATGATCTGGTACATCTGCGGGTTGGTCATCGAGGGGTCGTCGCCCTCGTTGTGACCGCGCCGGCGGTAGCAGATCAGGTCGATCACGACGTCCTTGTTGAACGCCTGGCGGTAGTCGAACGCCAGCTTGGCGACCCGGACCACGGCCTCGGGGTCGTCGCCGTTCACGTGGAAGATCGGCGCCTGGATCATGCGGGCGACGTCCGTGCAGTACAGCGACGAGCGGCTGTACTCCGGCGCGGTCGTGAAGCCCACCTGGTTGTTGACGACGATGTGCACCGTGCCGCCGGTGCGGTAGCCGCGCAGCTGGGACAGGTTCAGGGTCTCGGCGACCACGCCCTGGCCGGCGAACGCCGCGTCACCGTGGATCAGGACCGGCAGGACTGTGTAACCCTCGAGCTTGAGGTCGATCTTGTCCTGCTTGGCCCGGACGATGCCTTCCAGGACCGGGTTCACCGTCTCCAGGTGCGACGGGTTGGCCACCACGGAGACCGTGGTCGCGTGCTGCCCGTCCGGGGTGGTGAACTTGCCGGTCATGCCCAGGTGGTACTTGACGTCGCCGGAGCCCTGCACGGTCTTCGGGTCGATGAAGCCCTCGAACTCCGAGAAGATCTTCTCGTAGGGCTTGCCGACGATGTTCGCCAGCACGTTGAGCCGGCCGCGGTGCGCCATGCCGATGACGACCTCGTCCATGCCGGCCGTCGCGGAGTCGGCGAGCACCTCGTCGAGCAGCGGGATCAGGCTCTCGCCGCCCTCGAGGGAGAACCGCTTCTGCCCGACGTACTTCGTCGCGAGGAACGTCTCGAACGACTCGGCAGCGTTCAGCCGGTTGAGGATGTGCTTCTGCGCCTCGACCGGGGGCTTCTCGTACTTCTTCTCGACCCGCTCCGCGATCCAGTTGCGCTCCTCGGGAGCCTGGATGTGGAAGTACTCGATGCCGATCCGGCGGCAGTAGGAGTCGCGCAGCACGCCCAGGACGTCGCGCAGCTTCATCTTCTGCTGGCCGTTGAAGCCGCCGACCGGGAACACCCGGTCCAGGTCCCACAGGGTCAGCCCGTGCTCGAGGATGTCGAGGTCGGGGTGGCGGCGGATCTCGTATTCCAAGGGGTCGGTGTCCGCCATGAGGTGACCGCGGACCCGGTACTCCCGGATCAGCTCGATCACCCGGGACGCCTTGTCGATCTGGCCCTCGGCGGTGCGCGAGACGTCCTTGACCCAGCGGACCGGCTCGTACGGGATCCGCAGCGACGTGAAGATCTCGTCGTAGAAGCCGGACTCGCCGAGCAGCAGCTCGTGGATGCGCTTGAGGAACTCGCCGGACTGCGCGCCCTGGATGATCCGGTGGTCATAGGTGCTGGTCAGCGTGATGATCTTGCTGACGGCCATGTCGGCGAGCTGCTCGTCGCTCATGCCCTGGAACGGCGACGGGTACTCCATCGCGCCGACCCCGATGATCGTGCCCTGGCCCTGCATGAGCCTCGGCATCGAGTGCACGGTGCCGATCCCGCCCGGGTTGGTCAGCGAGATCGTGGTGCCGGTGAAGTCGTCCATCGTCAGCTCGTTGCGCCGGGCGCGCCGCACGATGTCCTCGTACGCCTGCCAGAAGCCCCGGAAGTCGTACTGCTCGGAGCCCTTGATGCTGGCCACCACGAGGGTGCGCGAGCCGTCCGGCTTCTTCAGGTCGATCGCGAGCCCGAAGTTCACGTGCTCGGGCGTGACGACCGCCGGCTTGCCGTCGACCTCGGTGAACGAGTTGTTCATCTCGGGGAAGTCGGCCAGGGCGCGCACGATCGCGTACCCGATCAGGTGGGTGAAGCTGACCTTTCCACCCCGCGCGCGGCTCAGGTGGTTGTTGATGACCACCCGGTTGTCGGCCAGCAGCTTGGCGGGCACGGCCCGGACGCTGGTGGCGACGGGGACGGTCAGTGACGCGTCCATGTTCTGCACGAGCTTGGCGCCGACGCCCTTGATCACGGTGGTGCCGGGCGGCACGGCCTTCTTCGCCGCGGCGGGCGCGGCGGGCGCGGCCTTCGCCACGGGAGCCGGCGCTGGTGCCGGCTTGACCGGCGTCGCCGGGGCCGCCGCCGCGGTCTCCACAGGCGGTGGGGCCGTCACCGGCGGCACGGCCGCGGGAGCTGGGGCCGGGGTCGCCGCGGCGCCCTCCGGCTTGTAGTCAGCGAAGAAGTTATGCCAGGCGGGGTCCACACTCGCTGGATCGGACAGGTACTTCTGGTACATGTCCTCGACGATCCACTCATTGGGGCCGAAGCCCGCGAGGGGGTTGTCCTGAGCATTCTGCTGGGTCGACACGGCCGCGATCGCCTCTTTCAGCGCGGTTTGTGGAGCTCTAAGCACGTCCGACGATCCAGGCTACGCGCCCGAAAGCCGATCTGGGTACCCGGGTCAGGCCAGGGCGATCCACGTGGCGCGGGCCACAGCCAACAGCTGGCCGGAGGGGTCGTACAGGCTCGTCACCGGGTGCGATTTGCGCCCTTGCGCACCCCTCAGCTCACCGACGATGACGCATTCGCTACCCGGCGCGGGCAACGCGTCGATCCGGACCGCGAACCGGCCCAGCACTGACGGCCGCTCCTCCAACTGGATGGTCCAGCCGCCCGGACAGTCCAGAGCGGCCCACACTGTGGCAGAACTCACATCATCGGGTACGAGCCAGTCGGCGGCCGTCCGGCCCGGCGCGATCCGGCCCGGGTAGATGTGCAGGCCGTCCTTGTTGTCCGGGCCGCACACGTAGCAGGACGGGAACGGGTGGCGGGTGTGTCCGGGGTAGACGCCGCGCTCGGCGGTCCACGGCACCGGCTCGACGTCGAACCGCCCGGGCTCGAGCCACTCGGCGTCGGCCACCGTCTCCCCGGGCGCGTCCCCGTCCGCGCCCGGCAGGTGGAGGACCGCCCGACGCCCGGCGACCTCCGACCGCAACTCGACGTCGAGCGGCGGCGGCTTGCGCAGCGTCACCTCGACCGCGTCGCCGGGCCCGACCCCCGGCACGAGCCCGGCCAGCAGGCCGGAGGTGTAACCGCCGTTGCCCGAGTCGGGCGGACCACAGAAACGTCCGTCAATAAGCACAGGTCGAGGATAATTCACCTGCGCGAAATTCCGTTGTCGCGGGCCGTAGGCCTGCGGCCCCCACCCTCAGATCCATGGCATCCCGAGTGCTCGTACCGGCGGCCCCCGCGATCGACGAGGCCGCACGCTATTCCGTGGTGTTGACGGATGACTCCGTCGAGGTGCGGGCCGCACAGCGGCTGCGGCACGAGGTGTTCGCCGGCGAGCTCGGCGCGAAGCTGGCGGGCGACGACTCGCACGACGAGGACGAGTTCGACGCGCACTGCGACCACCTCATCGTGTACCAGGACGGCACGGGCATGCCCGTGGGCACGTACCGGCTGCTGCCGCCCGGCCGGATGGACCGGCTCTACTCCGACACGGAGTTCGCGCTCGGCAACCTGCGCGACCTGCGCCCCAGCCTCGTCGAGGCCGGCCGGTCCTGCGTGCACCCCGACCACCGGGGCGGCGCGGTGGTGAACCTGCTGTGGGCCGGCCTCGCGCGGTACATGCACCTGACCGGGCACCGGTGGCTCGCCGGCTGCGCCTCCGTGCCGGCCGCCGACGCGGCGGGCGTGTGGGCGAAGGTCAAGGACAAGCACCTCGCGCCGCCGGCGCTGCGGGTCACCCCGCACCGGCCGTTCGACGTGTCGACCCCGACCGCCGGCCGGGTCGCGATCCCGCCGCTGCTGCGCGGCTACCTGCGGCTCGGCGCCTGGGTGGGCGGCGCGCCCGCCGACGACCCGGACTTCGGCTGCGCCGACCTGTTCACCCTGCTGCCGCTCGACCGGGTCGACCAGCGGTACATGCGCCACTTCCTGGGCGAGACATGAGCCCGGTAGATCATGAGCACCCGCCGCCCCGGGGCTGGCTGCCCCTCTCGCCGTGCGAGGTCGCGTGCCTGCCCGCCGCGCACACCGAGCCCCGGGCCGGACGGCTACGACAGCTGGGCCGTTGGCTCGGGGTGTTCGCCCTGGTCCTGGCGGCCGCCTTCCACCCACCCGCGCTGCGCCGGGTCCCCGCGGTCCTCGGCGTCCGGGTGGTCTCCCGGGGCGTACTGGGGTCCGGGGAGCTGATCGTCCCCAACCACATCTCCTGGCTGGACGTCCTCGTCCTGCTCAGCCACACCGGCGCGGCCCCGCTGTCCAAGCACGAGGTGGCGGGCTGGCCGGTGCTGGGCCGGGTCGCGCGCTCGTTCGGCACGGTGTTCGTGGACCGGACCAGGCCGCGCGCGCTGCCGGACACCGTGGCGACCCTGACCTGGGTGCTGCGGGCCGGCCGGAGCGTGCTGGTCTTCCCCGAGGGCACGACGTGGTGCGGGGCCGGCGTCGGGCCGTTCCGGCGGGCGGCGTTCCAGGCGGCGATCGACTCCGGGGCCCGGATCCGGCCGGTCAGCCTGCGGTACAGCACCCGGTCCGCGTCGTTCATCGGCGAGGACACCCTGTGGGCGTCGCTGAGCCGGGTGATCGCGCTGCGCGAACTCACGGTCGAGGTGGCCGCCCTGCCGGCGATCGAGCCCGACCGTTCCCGCCGCCGACTGGCCAGGGCCGCCGAGCACGCGGTGCGCGCGGAGCTGGGCCAAGAACATGATCACGAGCCGGTGGGGGCGCTAGCGTAGTGCCCGTGACCACCTGCGTGTACATCGCCGGCATGAGTTCCGGCGGCGGCAAGTCGACGATCGCCCTCGGCGTGACCGAGCTGCTCGCCGCCCGGCTGGGCCGGGTGGCGGCGTTCCGCCCGCTCGTCTCCGGCCCGGAGCCGGGTCAGGGCGGGCTCGTCGGGTCGCCCGACGGCGCGGGCCCGGGCAGCGGCCACTCCGCGACCGGCGACGGCATCCTCGACCTGCTGGCCGGGCACTACGGGCTGCCCGTCGGCCACGGCGCGAC
This sequence comes from Longispora fulva, assembly GCF_015751905.1. NCBI lineage: Bacteria > Bacillati > Actinomycetota > Actinomycetes > Micromonosporales > Micromonosporaceae > Longispora > Longispora fulva. The sequence continues at coordinate 7,630,529 of NZ_JADOUF010000001.1, read as the reverse complement.
CTATGCCGAGGCCAGCGCCCTGGTCGGCGAGGGCCGCACGGAGGAGCTGGTCACCCGGATCGTCGGCCGGTTCAACGAACTGGCCCGCACCGTCGACGCCGTGGTGGTGATCGGCAGCGACTTCGGCTACCAGGCCGACCACGCGGAGCTGCCCGCCGAGGTGGCGTTCAACGTCCGGCTGGCCGCGGAGTTCGACGCCCTGCTGCTGCCCGTCGTGGACGGCCGGGGTCGTTCGGCGGAGGCCACCGCGCACGCGACCCGGGCGGCGTTCCACACCATGGAGCAGCTCGGGGCCCAGGTGCTCGCGGTCGTGGTCAACCGGGCCGTCGAGCCCACGGACGTGACCCTGCCCGTGCCGGTCTACGCGATCCCCGACGAGCCGACGGTCGCGGCGCCCACCGTCGCCGAGGTGGTGCGCGCGCTCGGGGGGCGGCGGTTGGCGGGGAGTGACGCGGCGTACCAGAGAAATGTCCTGGATTTTCTGCTCGGGGCCGCGCACGTGCCCACGGCGCTGTCGCACCTGCACGACGGCGCGCTGCTGATCACGCCCGCCGACCGGGCCGACCTGATCGTGGCCGCGCACGCCGCGCACGCCGCCGGGCTGGCCACCCCCGCCGGCCTGGTGCTCACCCTCGGCGAGAAGCCGGACCGGCGGATCTCCGAGCTGCTGTCCCGGCTCGGCGACCTGGCCATCGTCGGCGTGAAGTCCGACAGCTTCGACACCGTCGCAGCGTGCGCCGGGCTGGAGGGCCGGCCGACCGCCGACAACCCGCGCAAGGTGCAGGCGGCGCTGGGCGCGTTCGCGACCGGGGTGGACACCACCGGGCTGGCCGAGCGGATCGCCGCCCCGCACACGACCCGGGTCACCCCGCTGATGTTCGAGTACCGGCTGATCGAGCGCGCCCGGGCCGCCCGACGCCGCGTGGTGCTCCCCGAGGGCACCGAGGAACGGATCCTGCGCGCCACCGACGCGCTGATCCGCCGGGGCGTCGCCGACCTGGTGCTCCTCGGGCCCACCGCCGAGATCGAACGCAGGGCCCGCGACCTGGGCCTGGACGTGTCAGGCGCGACCCTGATGGACCCGGTGACGTCCCCGCTGCGCGACGAGTTCGCGCACACGTACAACGAGCTGCGCAAACACAAGGGCTCCACCCTCGACGCCGCGTACGACCGGGTCACGGACGTCAACTACTTCGGTACCCTGCTCGTGCACAGCGGCCGGGTCGACGCCATGGTGTCCGGGGCCGCGCACACCACCGCCGACACGATCCGGCCCGCCTTCGAGATCATCCGGACCGTGCCCGGGGTGTCCGTCGCCTCCAGCGTGTTCTTCATGTGCCTCGCCGACCGGGTCCTCGTCTACGGCGACTGCGCCGTCAACCCCGACCCGACCGCCGAGCAGCTCGCCGACATCGCGGTGTCCTCGGCGGACACGGCGGCCCGGTTCGGGGTCGCGCCCCGGGTGGCCCTGCTGTCGTACTCGACCGGGGCCTCCGGCGCCGGTGCCGACGTGGAGAAGGTCGCCCGGGCGACGGCGCTGGTCCGGTCGCGCCGGCCTGATCTCGCGGTGGAGGGACCCATTCAGTACGACGCGGCGATCGACCCCGGGGTGGCCGCGGCGAAACTCCCCGGCAGCACGGTCGCCGGGCACGCCACGGTGCTGATCTTCCCGGACCTCAACACCGGCAACAACACGTACAAAGCCGTGCAGCGGTCGGCGGGGGCCGTCGCCGTGGGGCCGGTGATCCAGGGGCTGCGGGCGCCGGTGAACGACCTGTCGAGAGGGGCGACCGTGCAGGACATCATCAACACGGTGGCGATCACGGCGATCCAGGCCCAGTCATGAGCCGGGTCCTCGTCCTCAACGTCGGCTCCTCCAGCGTCAAGTACAGCGTCTTCGACGGCGACGACCGCCTCGACACCGGCCTCACCGAACGCGTCACCGACCACGCCGCCGCGATCCGCGCCCTCGCCGCGCACTTCGAGGACCCGGCGCTGACCGCGATCGGCCACCGCGTCGTGCACGGCGGCACCCGCTTCTCCGCCCCCACCCTGATCGACGGCACGGTCGAGGCGGCGATCCGGGACCTGATCCCCCTCGCCCCGCTGCACAACCCGGCCAACCTCGCCGGCATCGAGGTCGCCCGCGCCCTGCGCCCCGACCTGCCCCAGGTCGCCGTGTTCGACACCGCGTTCCACCGGACGATCCCCGAGGCCGCGGCCACCTACGCGATCGACGCCGCGGTCGCCGCGGAACACGGCATCCGCCGCTACGGCTTCCACGGCACCTCGCACCGCTACGTCTCCCGCCGCACCGCCGCCCTGCTCGGCTGGCCGTTCGCCGAGCTGAACACGATCGTGCTGCACCTGGGCAACGGGGCGAGCGCGACGGCGGTCCGCGGCGGGGTGAGCGTGGACACGTCGATGGGACTGTCCCCGCTGGAGGGTCTCGTGATGGGCACCCGGCCGGGCGACCTGGACCCGGCGATCCCCGGCCACCTGCACCGCGCCGGCCTCACCCCGGACGAGGTGGAGGAGCTGCTCAACCGCCGGTCCGGCCTGTTCGGCCTGGCCGGTATCTCCGACATGCGCGACCTGCTGGCCAGCCCGGCCCCGGAGGCGGCACTGGCCTTCGACGTGTACTGCCACCGGATCCGCAAGTACGTCGGCGCCTACCACGCCGTCCTCGGCCGCCTCGACGCGATCGCGTTCACGGCCGGGGTGGGCGAGAACTCCGCCGTCGTCCGGGCCGCGGTCCTCGCCGGCCTCGAACCGCTCGGCATCGAGATCGACGCGGCGCTCAACGAGGTCCCGTCCCGCCAGGCCCGGATCATCTCCCCGGCGGGGGCGCGGATCGCGGTGTGCGTGGTGCCGACCGACGAGGAGCTGGAGATCGCCGCCCAGACCCGGTCGGTGCTCACGGCCTGACGACCTGGTCAGTGCTCCAGCACGAGCTTCCCGAACACCTCACCGGAGGCCAGCGCCTCGAAGGCACCCCTGACCTCGACGAACGGCCGGACCGAGTCGATCACCGGACGGATCCCCGCCGTGGCGACGAGGTCGAGCAGCGCGGCGAGCTCGTCGCGGGTGCCCATCGTCGAGCCGAGGATCTCCTGCTGGAGGAAGAAGACCCGGCGCAGGTCCACGGTCGCCAGGTGCCCGCTGGTCGCGCCGGACACCACGATCCGGCCGCCCGGGGCGGTGCACTTGATCGAGTGGTCGAGGGTGGCCTTGCCGACGGTCTCGACGACGACGTCGACCCGCTCGGGCAGCCGCGCGCCGGACTCGAGCGCGACGGCCCCCAGTGCCTCGATCTGGGCGCGCTTCTCCGCGGAGCGGCTCGTGGCGTACACCCGGGCCCCGAGGGCGTGCGCGAGGACCACCGCGGCCGTGGCGACCCCGCCGCCGGCGCCCTGCACGAGCACGCTGCCGCCCTTGGGCAACCGCCCGCGGGTGGTCAGCATCCGGTACGCCGTCAGCCACGCCGTCGGCAGGCACGCCGCGTCCGTGAAGCTGATCGAGTCGGGCAGGTCGATCACGTTGCGCGCCGGGACCCGGACGGTGTCGGCCAGGGTGCCGGGCCACTTCTCGCTCAGCAGGGTGCGGCGCGGGTCGAGGGTCTCGTCCTCGCCCTCGCCGATCACGGAGTGGACGAGGACCCGGCGGCCGTCGTACACCCCGGCGGCGTCGCAGCCGAGCACCATCGGCAGGGCGTCCTCGCCGAGGCCGACCCCGCGCAGGGACCACAGGTCGTGGTGGTTGAGCGCGCTGGCCCGCACTTCGACGGTGACCCAGTCGGCCGGGGTCTCCGGTGCGGCGAGCTCGCCGACCTCCAGGGCCGACAGGGGGTCCTCCGGGCTGATCCGGGCGGCATAGGCGGCGAACATGCCGCGAACCTATCAGCGCCGGTCCGGCGGGACCGTGAGCGACATCACGCCCACGCACGGGTGTCACCTCGGGGGCCTGGAGCCGGCACAATGACCCGATGCCCGTGATCCCCGCCGCCGAGTACCGCCGCGTCCTCGGCCACTTCCCCACCGGCGTCGTCGTGATCACGACGCTCGGTCCGCAGGGTCCGGCGGGGTTGAGCATCAACTCGTTCACGTCGGTGTCGCTCGACCCGCCGCTGATCGGCTTCTTCCCCGCGCACACGTCCGGCTCGTGGCCGACGATCCGCCGGCACGGCGCGTTCTGCGTCAACATCCTCGCCGCCGGTCAGGAGGACGTGGCCCGGCTGTTCGCGACGCCGGGGGCGGACCGGTTCGCCGACGTGGCCTGGCTGCCGGCCCCGCACTCGGGCGCGCCGATCCTGGAAGGCGTGACGGCGTGGCTGGACTGCGTGATCGAGGCGGTCACCCCGACCGGCGACCACGACTTCGTCCTCGGCCGCGTCCAGGCCCTCGACGCGGCGTCGACCAACCCCCTGATCTACCACCGCGGCCTTTACATGTGAGGACCCGCTGAGGACGACGATGCGTGCGTTGTCGGCATTCCTGCATACAACACCGGTATGCAGAAACGCCTCCGCCTTCGCATCCCCGCCCTCAGCGGGCCACCGGCGTCAGATCAAAGGCCAGATCAAACCCATTTTCGGTTACGCCGCGTTCCTCACACGGCGCGCGGCGGCACCGCCCAGCGGGGCCAGCGGCGGTCCCCGATCCGTGCACGGTCACCCGCCGGGGCGCTCCGCGCCCCGGCGGGTGACCAACCCACACCTCACACCTTCGATGCCGCCGCCACCGCCGCCGCCACCGCGGGCCCCACCCTCGGGTCCAGCGCGCTCGGGATGATCTGGTCGGGGCGCAGGTCGTCGGCGACGAGCCCGGCGATCGCCTCCGCCGCGGCCAGCTTCATCGCCTCGGTCACCCGGGTCGCGCGGGCGTCCAACGCGCCCCGGAACACGCCCGGGAACGCCAGCACGTTGTTGATCTGGTTCGGGAAGTCGCTGCGCCCGGTGGCGACGACCTTCGCGTACCGCGCCGCCAGCTCCGGGTGCACCTCGGGATTCGGGTTGGCCAGGGCGAAGATCGCGCCGCCCGGGGCCATCCGCTCCAGCGCCTCCGCCGGGATCTGCCCGCCGGACACCCCGACGAGCACGTCGGCCCCGTGCAGGGCGTCGCCGATCCCGCCCCGGATGCCCGAGACGTTGGTCCGGGACGCCAGCTCGGCCTTGACGCCGCCCCGGTCCGCGTCGATGACGCCGCGCGAGTCGACCACGATGACGTCGCCGACCCCGGCGGCCAGCAGCATGTTCGTGACCGCCACCCCGGCGGCCCCGGCCCCGGACACGACGACCCTGGTGTCGGCGAGCGCCCGCCCGAGCAGGGTCGCCGCGCTGCGCAGGGCCGCCGTGACCACGATGGCCGTGCCGTGCTGGTCGTCGTGGAAGACCGGGATGTCGAGGAGGTCGTCCAGCCGGCGCTCGATGTCGAAGCAGCGCGGGGCGGAGATGTCCTCCAGGTTGATGCCGCCGAACGACGGCGCGAGGGCCCGGACGATCTCGACGATCGCGTCGGGGTCCTTGGTGTCGAGGCAGATCGGCACGGCGTCGACGCCGCCGAACTTCTTGAACAGGGCTGCCTTGCCCTCCATGACGGGCATGGCGGCGCGTGGGCCGATGTCGCCCAGCCCGAGGACGGCCGTGCCGTCGGTGACCACGGCGACGGTGTTGCCCACCCACGTGTACTCGCGGGTCAGCGTCGGATCGGCTGCGATGGCCTCGCAGACCCTGGCTACTCCCGGGGTGTACGCCAGGGAGAGGTCCTCCCTGCTGTCCAGCCCCACGGTGGGAGTGACGGCGATCTTGCCGCCGCGGTGCAGTTCAAAGACGGGGTCCACAGATCTCCTAGCTCAGAATGACTGGGGGGCCGTGCAGGGGGCCCGGACGTGGGGCGACCCGGAAGAGGATCCGACCGCAGATCTCCGCCACGCCAGGGGATTCGGAAGCGTCCTCGCCGAACGGGTTGTCGCTGGTCAGCAACCAACCGTCGGGAACCTGCCGGTCGGCCCGCCGCACCACGATCGTGTCGGGACGGGATCGGAACCGGGCTGCGACCAGGTCGCCGGGGCGGATGGCCCGGCCACCGCGTCGCGCGATGAGCCTGTCTCCGTCGTGCAGGGTCGGCGTCATTGACGGCCCCTCGACGAGGACTGTGAACACCTCATCACCTTACGCCTTCCGGCCCGAGTTCCAAGCATCCCGCGTGAGCGATTGGCCATAAAACGAAAGACAGCAATTTGCGAGAATCACTGTGATCATCTGTTTCCGAACGGGCACCGATCGTGACGCGCTCCGCATACTGTGGACTTTTCGCCATTCGGCGGCCATCCGTGCTTTCACCTGGGCTCTTGCGATCAAGGCTCCTTGCCGGAAGGATGACTCCTCGAAAGAGCAAACCGGGGTAACCCGGACCTGGCCATTACCGATGGCCGCGCCGCCCGTTTGGCTACACGTGACCACGACTTCAGCAGGGGGTCGATAGACCATGACCGCCCAGACGATGACCGACGACATCGTGGAGCTGACCGTTCCGGCGGACGGCGCCTACCTCTCCGTTCTTCGCACCGCCACGGCGGGCCTCGCGGCCCGGTTGCACTTCACCCTCGACGAGATCGAGGACCTCCGGATCGCCGTCGACGAGGCGTGCGCTCTGCTGCTCCCGGCGATCGGCAACCCGCAGGACACCGAGCTGACGTGTCGGTTCGATGTCGGGCCCGACAGCCTGGCCGTCGCGATCAGCGCGCCGGCCACCGGCGCTCTGCCGGACACCCAGACCTTCGCCTGGCGGGTTCTCGCCGCACTGGTCGCCGACGTCGCCGCCGAGCTGCAAGCCGGCGTGGCGACGATCCGGATGACCAAGCGTCGGGCGAGCGCCGGATGACGACAGCCACGCTGACGACCATGATCCCGCGACCCAGTCGCTCGGTCGAGCCACTCAGCTACTTTCCGTCGATTTATCTTGATAAAGCACCCGAACCTGAGACCCGCGAACTCCTCGCCCGGCTCGCCGCGGCGGAGCAGTACTCCCGGCCGTGGCGCGCGCTGCGCACCCAGTTGGTCGGGCGGCACATGCCGCTGGTCAAGGGGCTCGCCCGCCGGTTCAAGGGCCGGGGCGAGGACTTCGACGACCTGATCCAGGTCGCGATGGTCGGGCTGCTCAAGGCCATGGACCGCTACGACCCGGACCGGGGCGCGGAGTTCACCACCTTCGCGACGCCGACCATGACCGGCGAGCTCCAGCGGCACCTGCGGGACAAGAGCAACACGCTGCGGCTGCCCCGCCGGCTCCAGGAGCTGCGCTCGGCCGCCAGCCGGGCGTCCGCCGAGCTGCACCAGCGCCTCGGCCGGGCCCCGACCCTGGTCGAGCTGGCCGGCACCCTGGGCTCGTCGGCGGCGGCGGTCTCCGAGGCCCTGGAGAGCGAACGCCTCTGCGTCGTCCCCCTGGACAACGCCGACCGGGCGGCCCCCGACCAGGCGCTGGACTCGGTGGAGTTCCGCGCGGCGCTCCGCCCGCTGCTCAGCCAGCTCCCCGAGCGGGAGAAGCGGATGGTCGCCCTGCGCTTCTTCGAGTACCGAACCCAGGCGGAGATCGCCGCGGAGCTGGGCATCTCCCAGGTCCAGGTGTCGCGCCTACTGACCAGAACCCTCGCCGGCCTCCGAGTGGCCCTCACCGACACCCGCTGACGCCCGCAGAGGCGTGGTCGAACGTGGTCCGTGGTGTGTTCGGTGGAAGAGAGTCAAAGGCTCTTCTCTCTTCCACCGAACACACCACGGACCCACCACCCGGGCCGGGCCGTCGTCACAAGGTCATGCGCCCCGGCGCGGCAGGTCGATCCCGATGGCCTCGAGGGTCCTGCGGTGCAGCGCGAGGAACACCCCGAGCAGACCGAGGACGATCACCGGCACGCCCAGCAGCGGCTGCCCGCCGGTGACCATGTAGTACCCGATCGGCAGCAGGAACAGCTCCAGCATCACGGCCGGACCGCGCGACCAGCTCTTCCGGCTGTACACCGCCCAGCCGGCCAGGATCAGGAACACCGCGTACACGGCGGAATAGATCGTGACGAAGTTCGCGAGTCTGCTGCTACCGGCGCGACCGGACAGGTCGGCGTAGAGCAGCCAGCCGGTGAGCCCGACGAGCACGGCGGCCTTCCCCCACAGGAGGCCGACGAGGGCCTTGAGAGTGACGGGTCGCACTGGGTCCACCGGTTCTGCCACGCCGGACAGCCTACCGGGCGGTACAGTGCCGGCCATGCGGGCGCTCCTCGTGGTCAATCCCAAAGCCACCACCACCAACGACCGGAGCCGGGACGTGCTGGCCCGGGCCCTGGCCTCGGAACTGGACCTCTCGGTCGAGCACACCGGACACAGAGGACATGCGGCCGAACTGGCGCGTAAAGCCGTGGAATCGGGCATCGACCTCGTCGTCACCCTCGGCGGCGACGGCACGATCAACGAGGCCGTCAACGGGCTGCTCGCCGACGGCCCGGCCCCGCACACCGCGCTCGCCGTGGTGCCCGGCGGCTCGACCAACGTGTTCGCCCGCGCCCTGGGCCTGCCGAACTCCTGGGTCGACGCGGCCGGCGTGATCCTGGAGGCCGTCCGCGAGGGCCGCAGCCGGTCCGTGGGCCTCGGCATGGCCGATGACCGGTACTTCACCTTCTGCGCCGGCTTCGGGATGGACGCCGCCGTGACCCGCAGGGTGGAGCGCTCCCGCCGCAAGGGCCGCGCGTCGACCCCGCTGCTGTACTTCCAGGCCGCCATGGCCCAGTACGCCAGCCGGCAGGAGCGGCACCCGAGCCTGACTCTGAGCCGCGAGGGCGCGCCGGACGAGGACGGGCTGTCGATGGCGATCGTGCAGAACACCGCCCCGTGGACCTATATCGGCGCGAAACCGGTGCACCCGAACCCCGACGCGTCCTTCGATCTCGGGCTCGACGTGCTCGCTCTGCGGGGCATGTGGCTGCCGAGCACCATTCGCACAATCACCCAGATGTTGTCAAGCGGGAAGGAACCCCACGGGAAGCGGGTCCTGCGGCTGCACGACGCGGACGGTTTCACGCTGAGTACACCGAAGGCGATGGCTTTCCAGGTCGACGGCGACTACGTGGGCGAACGGCGGAGTGTCGTCTTCCGTGCCGTTCCCGACGCGCTGCGCGTAGTTTGCTGATCAGCGGTCGTATCGTCTGTTCGTCCGTCTCGTTGTTCCACCAAACGGGTTTTCGAGATCCGGGACATCGTCTGAGCCCTCTGGATGCCGCCTCTGCTGGGCGTCTCGTGGGCCATCGCGGAGATGGTGACCCTCGGCTCACGGAAATCGCGGGCACGTGGTGACCACAGGCTCTACCATAACTACATACAGTCGCGAGCGCAGGATCGAGAATCCCGATAAAATTCGGACAAACAGTCGGTGACGTTGCTCACCGTGTCGAAGTTTCTTGGGACTCACCTCTTGACATCGCGTGAGTTCGTGAAAGTATTCACAAGCGAACTGAAGCAAGACGTGTACCACAGCCTGCTCCCGCGCTTGCGGTGGCCCCCAGCTTCGCTGAGCGTGGGACGCGTAAGACATCGGAAGTCATTGAAGATCCACAATCCAAGGAGAGTTGCCCTCATGGACTGGCGTCACGTTGCCTCCTGCCGCGACGAGGACCCGGAGCTGTTCTTCCCGATCGGGACGTCCGGCCCCGCCCTCCTCCAGATCGAGCAGGCCAAGGCCGTGTGTCGGCGGTGTCCCGCGACCAGCGAGTGCCTGCAGTGGGCCCTCGAAAGTGGTCAGGACGCCGGCGTGTGGGGCGGAATGAGTGAGGAAGAGCGGCGCGCCCTCAAGCGGCGCGGCAGCTTCCGGGTCCAGGCTCGCACCGCCTGATCCACACCGCGCAATCTCGACGCGCGAGCACACCTGCTTTGTAGTTGTACGAAATACCGCAGCATCCCCGGTGTCGTTTCTCCAGCGCCGAAATCTCCACCGCTGCAGCTCGACCGCTCCACAACTGCCGCTGTGTTCCCACCGCCGTTTCACTACTGCGGCGCCGCACAGCTGTGTCTCCACCGCTCCGCCGCAACCACTGGTCTCGACCGCTGTGGTCTCCGGCGCGGCACACATTTCGTTTTCGACCGAGGCCCGGGTGACCAACCCGGGCCTCGGTCGTTTCACGTGCGCAGGCTCCCCTGACCCGAGGAGCCGTCAGACCCGGGCGGCCACGGCCGTGGGAACCCCCCGAGCCGAACCTGACCCCGTTATTCGAACACACATTCGAACGGCGTGCAAGTGTCCTCATGCGACCGCGGACAGGGGTGCCGACACCCCGGGAGGGGCGGCCGCCGCGTACCGGGAGAGCACCACGTCCACCAGCTCCGGAGCAGCTCCGAGCGGCTCGGCCACGGTCAGCGCCCCGGCCAGCAGGGCACGGTCGCGGGCCCGGTCGTAGAGCCGGCCCGGGGCGAGGAAACACGAGACGACCCCGACCCGGTCCGCGCCGGCGGCGTGCAGCGCCACGACCGCCTCGCGGGCCCCCTGGCCGGGGCCGGAGGCGAACCCGATCCGGGTGGGCACGCCCAGCCACTCCCCCAGTTCGGTGGCGACGACGGCGAGCCCGGCGCGGGCCGCTTCGTCGGAGGTACCGGCGGCGATCACCACCAGCCCGTCGCACGGGGTACCGCCGTGGGGCATCCGCCAGGCGGAACGGACCTGGGCCCGGACATCGGCGGGCGAGCCGGCAGGGCCGGCCATGGTCGCGACGACCTCTGCACCTCGCCCCGCCCGGGCCGGCACGGCTGCCCCACCCAACTCCGCCAGGGCCGGCACGGTCCGCCCGACAGGCTCGGCCTGGGTCTGCGACCACCGGGCCACCCCAGCCGCCGAGGACACTGATGAGGTCGACGCGACTTCATCCGCCCCGTGCGCCGACGCGGCGGGCACATTCTCGACCAGGCGGGGAGCGGACAACGCCAGCGGATCCTCGCCCCCTGGCGCGTCCTCGACCCGGCCGGACACCGACGCGTGATCCGGGAACGGGGGCGCGCCGGCGTAGCCGACGACCGGGAACCGGGCCCGCAGCGCCGAGCGCAGCCCGCGCAGCAACGCCGGATACAACGCCTGGTCCGCGCCCACCACCGGGGCGCGGTGCACCGGCAGCGGCGGGTCGGCCAGGACCGCCGGCACGTCGACCGTGCCGTGGTAGGCGGAGGTGAGCAACAGCGGCACCACGACCGCCGAGGGCGTACCGGACGCCGCCAGGTCGGCGAGCACCTCGCCCGGCCGGGGCCAGGCGTGGTCGAGGTAGGCGACCCGGACGTCGAGGCCCGGGCGGGCGGCGGACACGGCCAGGGCCAGGTCCTCCGTCGTCATCGCCGCCCGGGGGTCGCGGCTGCCGTGCGCCAGCAGGACCAGGGCCGGCCGCCCGGCCCCGCCGGGGCCGGGCCCCGGGGAACCCGGCTCGGCCGGGCCGGCGGGCGACGGCCCTACTGGTGGATGCCGCACTCTGTCTTCTCCTCGAACATCGCCCACCGGCCGGCCCGGGGATCCTCGCCCGGGGCCACGGCCCGGGTGCACGGCCAGCAGCCGATCGAGGGGAAGCCCTGGTCGATGAGCGCGTTCACGGGTACGTCGTGCAGCGCGATGTACGCGTCGGCGTCGGCGGCCGTCCACCGGGCCAGCGGCGCGATCTTGACCTTCTCGCGCTCGTAGTCGTAGGCGACCACGGCGGTGTCGGCGCGGGTCGGGCCCTCGTCGCGCCGGAGCCCTGTGGCCCACGCCACGTACGGGTCGAGGGCGCGGACGAGTGGCTCGACCTTGCGCAGCTTGCAGCACTCGTTCGGGTCCCGGTGGAACAGCCGGGGGCCGACGTCGCCGTCCTGCTGGCCGACGGTGCGCTGTGGCGGGATGGACTTCACCGTGATCGGCAGGGTGCGCACGGCCTGGTCGCGGACGGCCAGGGTCTCGGCGAAGTGCAGGCCGGTGTCCAGGAAGATCACGTCCACGCCGGGCGCGACCCGCGACACCACGTGCGCGAGCAGCGCGTCGGCGAACGAGCTGGTCACGCAGAACTTCGGGCCGAACTGTTCCACGGCCCAGGAGACGATCTCCTCGGCGGTGGCCTCCTCCAGGTCGTTGCCGGCCTTGTAGGCCAGCTTCTCTAAGGCGACGGTCATGCCAGTGCCTCCTCTTCGGCGCGGGCCACCCAGGCGGCGAAGGTCTCGCCCTCGGCGCGGGCGGCCAGGTAGCGGCGGGTCAGGCGTTCGACGTAGTCGGGCAGGTCCTCGGCCGTGGACTTCAGGCCGCGCAGCTTGCGGCCGAGGCTGCCCACCGGGACGGCCTCGGGGTCGTCGGTGTCCTCGGCCCAGGCGCCGGCCGACACGGCCAGACCCCCGCCGAGGTGCAGTTGGAAGCCCGGCCTGCCGCCCAGCAGGATGCCCTTGAGGCCGATGTCGGCCACCTGGGTCCTGGCGCACGCGTTCGGGCAACCATTGATATTGATGGATATGTCCGCGTCCACGTCGCCGAGCCGGGACTCGAGTTCGGTGATCAGGGTCGCGGCCGTGGCCTTGGTCTCGACGATGGCGAGCTTGCAGTACTCGATGCCGGTGCAGGCCATCGTCGCGCGCCGCCAGGTGGAGGGCTTACTGCTCAGGCCCAACTGGTCGAGCTCCGCAGCGACGGTGTCCACAATCGCGGGCGGAATATCGAGAACCAACAGTTTCTGGTACGCCGTCGTGCGTACCCGATGAAGGTCGTGCTTTTCCAGGATGTCGGCCAGGGCGTGCAGCTTCTCGCCCGAGATCCGGCCGACGACCGGCGCGACGCCGAGGTAGAAGTTCCCGTCGAGCTGCGGGGCGGCCCCGATGTGGTCGATCGGGCGCTCCGGAAGCACCGGCGGGGGGCCGTCGGACAGCTTGCGCTTGAGGTACTCGTTCTCCAGGACGTCGCGGAACTTCTCCACGCCCCAGTCGTTGACCAGGAACTTCAGCCGGGCCTTGGTGCGCAGCCGGCGGTAGCCGTAGTCGCGGAAGATGCCGATCACGCCGGCCCAGACCTCGGGGATCTCGTTCAGCGGCACCCAGACGCCGAGCCGCTTGGCCAGCATCGGGTTGACCGCCAGGCCGCCGCCGACCCACAGGTCGAAGCCCGGGCCGTGGTCCGGGTGCACGCTGCCGACGAAGGCGACGTCGTTGACCTCGTAGGGCACGTCCGGGAGCCAGGAGATCGACGACTTGAACTTGCGGGGCAGGTTGGAGAACTCGGGGTTGCCGACGAAGCGCCGCTCGATCTCCCGGATCACGTCCGTCGGGTCGATCAGCTCCTCGGCGGAGATCCCGGCCACCGGGCTGCCGACGATGACCCGGGGGACGTCGCCGCACGCCTCCTGGGTGCTCAGGCCCACCGCCTCCAGGGCCTTCCAGATCGCGGGCACGTCCTCGATCCGGATCCAGTGCAGCTGGATGTTCTGCCGGTCGGTGAGGTCGGCGGAGCTGCGCGCGTACTTCACCGAGATGTCGGCGATGACGCGCAACTGCTCCAGGGAGAGCTGGCCGCCGTCGATGCGGACCCGGAGCATGAAGTACTCGTCCTCGAGCTCGTGCGGCTCCAGCACGGCCGTCCGGCCACCGTCGATCCCGGGCTTGCGCTGGGTGTACAGGCCCCACCAGCGCAACCGGCCCCGCAGGTCGGAAGGGTCGATACCGGCGAAACCCGTGTACTGGTAGACATTCTCGACCCGGGCCCGCACGTTGAGCCCGTCGTCGTCCTTCTTCATCCGCTCATTGGGGTTGAGTGGTTCGCGGTATCCGAGGGCCCATTGGCCCTGTCCCTTGGCTCTGGTCGTCATGCTGCGTCTCCTGGATACGGAGAGGCGCACGGTCTGGCGACAGAGCGACGATGCCCGGCGCGACCGCGCGCCCGGCGAGGAAATTGCGGGCGGCGTCTACAGGGCCGGACAGATGGCGCTGCGCACGCGGCCGTAGTCCACGTGGCGGCGGACCACGAGGCGGCGGCGCAGGGCGGCGTACATGGGGGTCATCGTCGCACGGCTGGTCGCCGCGCACCAGTATGGTCCCGGTCACTGGACCCCCGGTGGCCTGGTTTTCCTGGTTTCCTGATCGGAAAACTGCGGGCGGCGGCGCCCGGGGGCGGGTGCCGGCCGGCGGCGCGGGGCTCACGGCCGGGTGCCACCCCGTAGTGCCCGCCCCGCGTCGCCAAGGGGGTTACCGGCGGGGGCGACCCGGTGGCAAGGGTCCGGCAAGGGTGAATCGGCATTGACCGATCTGTTAACAGTCTTATTTATTTGGTGCTGACAGTTACACAGATAACAGTCGCCTAGGAGCACCTCAGTGAAACGGACAGCAACGATCTTGCTCGGCATCGGCATCGTCGCCGCGACCGCGCAGATCATCCCCTCGAGCGCTGCCGCCATCCCCACCCCCGATCTGGCGAATCGTGCCCTGTCCGCGGCCGACGTCGCCGCGGACTCGGGGCTCGACGCGCTCGCCAAGGGCCCCGGCGAGAGTCTTCGCCGCACCGGGTCCTTCATCGGCGAGCGCGGCCTGTACTACAACGCCTACGAGCGCACCTACCGCGGCCTACCGGTCATCGGCGGGGACGCGGTCGTCACCACCGACACGACCGGCCGGATCCGGGGCATCAACGCCTCGCCCACCGCCCGGATCAGCGTCGACACCACGCCGTCGGTCACCGCCGCCACCGCCTCGGCCACGGCGAAGGCCCGGCTGGCCACCGTCACCGACGCCACCCCGCCGGTGCTGTCGGTCCTGGCCGGCGACAGTCCCCGCCTCGTGTGGGCGACCGTCGTCAGCGGCCGGACCGCCACGGCGCCCAGCAAGCAGCACGTCTACGTCGACGCGCGGACCGGCGCGGTCGCCGACTCCTACGACGACGTGAAGGCCGACACCCTCAACGGCCACCACAACGGCACGGTCACGATCGACACGTCCGGCTCCTCCCCCACGGCGCGGACCCTGTCCGACCCGGGTCGCCCCGGCCTGACCTGTGGGCCGAACTCCACGAAGCAGACTTACACGAACACGTCCACCACCTGGGGCAACGGGTCGGGCACCGACCTGAAGACGGCCTGTGGCGACGCGTACTACTCGGTCGAGCAGGAGTGGAACATGCTCCGCGACTGGCTGGGGCGCAACGGGATCGACGGCTCCGGCCGGGCGTTCCCGCTGTACGTCGGGCTGGCCGACGTCAACGCGTACTGGGACGGGTCGACGGGCACGTTCGGGCACAACCAGGCCAACACCAAGCAGGCCACGAACATGGACGTGGTGGGCCACGAGATGGGCCACGCGATCTTCCAGTACTCCGGCACGGGGCAGGGCGGCTCGGGCAACGAGACCGGCGGGCTGAACGAGTCGACCGGTGACATCTTCGGGGCGCTGACCGAGGCGTACGCGAACAACCCGAACGACCCGGCCGACTACGACGTCGGCGAGGAGGTCGACCTCGTCGGCCAGGGCCCGATCCGCAAGATGTACAATCCGTCGCTCGTCAACGGCGACCCGAACTGCTACACCTCCTCGATCCCCAACACCGAGGTGCACGCGGCGGCCGGCCCGCAGAACCACTGGTTCTACCTGCTCGCCGAGGGCACCGCGCCCGGCGGGGGCAAGCCGAACAGCCCCACCTGCAACAGCACATCGCTGACGGGCATCGGCATCCAGAAGGCCGGCAAGATCTTCCACGCCGGGCTGCAGACCAAGGGCTCGACCTGGACGCACGCCACGGTCCGCAAGGCGACCGTGCAGGCGGCGGCGAACCTGTTCCCGGGCGGCCCCGAGTGCGCCGCGACCAAGGCGGCCTGGGCTGCGGTGTCCGTCCCGGCGCAGTCCGGTGAGGCCACCTGCACCGTCAACCCGACGAACGACTTCTCGATCTCGCTGAGCCCGTCCTCGGGTTCCGCGCAGCCGGGCTCGTCGGTCACCAGCACGGTCGGCACGACCACCACCTCGGGCAGCGCGCAGACCGTCGCCCTGACCGCGTCGGGCCTGCCGGCGGGCGTCACCGCCAGCTTCAGCCCGTCGTCGGTCACCTCCGGGTCGTCGTCGACCCTGACGCTGAACGTGTCCGCCTCCGCGACCGCCGGCAGCTACACCGTCACGGTCACCGGCACCGGCAGCGTCACGCACACCGCCACCTACAGCCTGACCGTGGGCAGCACGAATCCGGGCGGCAACGCCCCGGACATCGACGTCGCCAAGGTGCAGGCCCACCTGACGCAGCTGAACACGATCGCGTCGCAGAACGGCGGTACCCGTCGAGCGGGTTCGGCCGGCCACACCGCGTCCGTGGCCTACATCAAGGGCAAGCTCCAGGCGGCCGGCTACACGGTCACCGAGCAGCAGTGCACCAGCTGCACCTACGTGTCCAACAACCTGATCGCGGACTGGCCGGGTGGCGACACCAACAACACGGTCATGTTCGGCGCGCACCTCGACAGCGTCTCGGCGGGTCCGGGCATCAACGACAACGGCTCCGGCTCGGCGACGATCCTGGAGAACGCGCTGGCCCTGGCCGCGCAGAACCCGACCATGACCAAGCACGTCCGGTTCGGCTGGTGGACGGACGAGGAGCAGGGCCTCAACGGCTCCAAGTTCTACGTCAACTCGCTGTCCTCGAGCGCCCGCGCGGCGATCAAGGGGTACTACAACTTCGACATGGTGGCCTCCAAGAACGGCGGCTACTTCATCAACAACGTCAACTCGACGACCTCGGCTCCGATGAAGGAGTACTGGACCTCCCTCGGCCTCGCGCCGCAGGAGAACGTCGAAGGCCAGGGCCGCTCGGACGACTACTCGTTCCAGAACGGCGGCATCCCCACCTCCGGGTACGCCACCGGGGCCAGCGCCACGAAGACCTCGGCCGAGGCCACCAAGTGGGGCGGGACCGCCGGCGCACCCTATGACTCCTGCTACCACCAGTCGTGCGACACCACCGCCAACATCAACGCGACGGCACTCAACCGCAGCGCCGACGGCGTGGCGTACACGATCTGGAAGCTCGCCGTCGGCGGCACCCAGACCAACGACTTCTCGGTCTCGGTGAACCCGAACTCCGGCAGCACCCAGCCGGGCGGTTCGGTCACCGCCACGGTCGCGACGGCCACCACGGCCGGCAGCGCCCAGACGGTCACCCTGAGCGCGTCGGGGCTGCCGAGCGGGGCGACGGCGGCCTTCAGCCCGTCGTCGGTGCAGTCCGGCGCGTCGTCGTCGCTGACCATCGCGACCGGCGCGGGGACCCCGGCCGGCTCGTACACCGTGACCGTCACCGGCAGCGGATCCGTGACCCGGACCGCGAGCTACACCATGACGGTCGGCACCGTGGCCAACGACTTCTCCGTCTCGCTCAACCCGTCATCGGGTACCGCGCAGGCCGGGTCGTCGGTCACGTCCACCGTGGGCACCACGACCACTGCGGGCAGCCCGCAGACCGTGACGTTCTCCGCCACGGGCCTGCCGGGCGGGGCGACGGCGAGCTTCAGCCCGTCGTCGGTGCAGTCCGGCTCCTCGTCCTCGCTGACCATCACGACCGGCGCGGGGACCCCGGCCGGCGTCTACACGATCACGGTCACCGGGTCGGGGACGAGCGCGACGCACTCGGCCACCTACACCCTGACGGTGACAGGTACCGACCCCGGCGGCTGCGGCGGCCTCCCCGCCTGGAGCGCGAGCCAGGCGTACGTGCCCGGTGACGTGGTCAGCTACAACGGCCACAAGTGGAACTCCACCTGGTACTCGACCGGGGCCGAGCCGGGCGCGCCGCAGTCCTGGGCCGTCTGGTCGGACGGGGGCGCGTGCTGACCGCCTGACGCCTCACCTCCCCGGGTGGGGGTGAACCGAGAGCACCCGCACCTGGGGAAAGGGGGTGACAGCCCCTGCCGGACCTCCACCCGGCAGGGGCTGTCGCGTGCTCCGCCGGGACGCCCGGCAGGTGCGGACTGTCGAGTGCCGGGGGCCGCCCCGCCGTCAGAGGGACCGGACGAAGGTCGCGATGTCGGCGGCCACCCGGGCCGGGTGTTCCAGGTAGAAGCAGTGGCCGGCGTCCGGGTACACAATGAGTCGGCCGCCGGGCAGGGCCTCGGCGCGGGCCCGCTGCTCGTCGAGCGGCACGATCGGGTCCCGGTCGCCCCAGATCGTCAGCGAGGGGGCCGTGACCGCCGCCAGGCCCCGGTCGGAGTCGTCGGCGACCAGGCCTTCGAACAGCGCGTGCCAGATCCGGGACGGCACCTTGAGGTTGTCCTCGACGAGCATGTCCAGCAGCGGCGCGGGCGGCGGCTCCGGGAGAAGGTATGTCCACAGTCGACGGAAGTGGTCCGGCTCGATCGGATCGGTCAGCTCGGCGGTAATCCCCTCCACCTCCGGGTTGTCCCGCAGGGTGACCGGAGCGCCGAGGAACACCAGGCCTCGGACCCGACCCGGCCGGTCGACCGCGAACCGCTGGGCGATGAGCCCGCCGCTCGACGCGCCGACGAGCACGGCGTCGTCGTGGCCGAGCGCGTCGAGGAACTCGGCGAGGTCCCCGGCCAGGTCGGCGGTGCCGTAGCCGGCCCGGGGGCGGGTCGCGTCACCGTGGCCGCGCGGGGTCAGCGCGACGGCGTGGATGTCGGCCGGCAGGTGCGCCAGGATCGACCCGAAGATCCGGTGCGAGTCACCGACCCCGGGCAGGAGGACGACGGGGACAGCGGCCGGGTCGCCCTGCTCGACGTAGGGCAGTTCGAGGCGGGCGGGCAGGTGGGCGCGCACACCTTATTGTCCCGCCAGGGGACGCCGGGTGGGCGCGAACGGACTATGTGCCGGACTGGGCGGCGACGAAGGCCCGCCAGTCCTCCGGAGTGAAGGTCAGCACGGGGCCGGTGACGTCCTTGCTGTCGCGGACGGCGACCGTCGCCGGCAGAAAAGCCAACTCGACACAGTTACTGTTTCCCGCCCCCGAACGGCTTGACTTGCACCACCGGGCGGCACCCAGCGCGGCCAACTCGACGCAGTTTCCGTCATTGCCGCCCGACTTGCTCGACTTACGCCAGATCGCGTTGCTCAGGTCGACGGAGGTGACTCTGCTGGGCATGCGAACTCCTCGGCGACGGCCGCGAGGAGAGCCAAACTGTCAACTGGCGACAGGGCGGCAGCCCGCAGCCGCTCATGCGTGATCAGATACCACCGGATGTCAGCGGCCTTCTCAAGATACAGCCCGCCGCTCGCGTTGCCGAGATACACAAGATCGAGCTCCGGCTCTGAATAGCCGAGGATCGTGAAGGCTCCGCTCATGCCCGCATGCGCCCCTACAGCCAAGGGCACAATTTGAAGGGTCACGTGCGACAGCCTTGCTCGTTGAATGAGCCACGCGAGCTGCGCACACATCACATCTCGGCCGCCGACGATGCGACGGAGGGCCGCCTCATCGAGGATCAGTCGCAGCTCGGGCGGGTCGTCGCGGTCGAGCATCGCCTGGCGCGCCAGACGCAACTCGACGCTGCGAGCCAGCTCATCCACCCCGATATCAGGGCGCACGGCCCGAATGATTGCCCGTGTGTAGTCCGCAGTCTGCAACAGACCCGGAACGAGGACGTTCTCGAATTGGGTGATCGTTTCAGCTTCGGCTTCGAGGTCCGCATATGCCGCGATCATGACCGTGCCGTAGGCGTCATACAGGCCCTTCTGGCGGCCCTCTCTGCCGAGCTGGACCAGCACCTCCCGCTGCGGGCTGCCCACGTCGTAGTGGTCCAGGAGGTCACGCAGCATCCCCGGGCGGCCCGCCGACTCGCCCTTCTCGATCCGGGTGATGGTCGAGCCCGCGACGGCCAGCTCCTTGGCGACCTTGTCGGCGGTGAGGCCGGCCTCCTCGCGGATCCGCCGGAGCATGATGCCGAGGCGTCGCCGCCGGACCGCAGGACTCTTCCGCATGGTCATCCCTTCGTCACCCATTGCGCATAGTGTGCGCGCGACACGCCACGATCGCAAGTCACCAAACGCATCTTGCGTTTTCGCGGAGCGCGGTGCAATCTGGGCGTAACTGCGAGTGAGGAGTTGGGTCCATGGCAGACAGTGAACTGAGCCGCGAGGAGTACCTGGCCGAGGCACGGGAACGCCGCGACGTCCAGGCGGAGATCTGGCTGGACGAACACGCCAAATGGCTGGTGTACCTGTGTGTGGAGTGCCGGAAGCCGTGGCCGTGCGAGTGGGTGACTACGGCGGAGCGGTTCCTGGGGCAGGCCCCTCGCAGAAGTGCCGATAGTGCCGGGGAGGCCCCGACTCGTAACATATGAAAGGTTTTTAGCGGCGGCTCAGGGGGACTACGACGACGGCTTCCATGCCCGAGTCGACCCGGTTACGGAGCTCGATCGTGCCGCGCAGCTCGCCCGTGGCCAGGGTGCGGACGATCTGCAGGCCCAGGCGCTTGCTGGCGTCCAGGTTGAAGTCGGCCGGCAGGCCCTGGCCCGAATCGGACACCGTGACGTGGAGTTGGCGGCGCCAGCGGTGCGCGGAGATGACGACCTCGCCCTGTTCGGCGGGGCCGTAGGCGTGCTCGACGGCGTTCTGGAGGAGTTCGTTGAGGACCATGACCAGCGGGGTGGCGATCTCGGCGGACAGCACGCCGAACGTGCCCTCCCGGCGCAGCGTCACCCGGCTCTCGGCGACCGACACCTCGGCGGCCATCGACGCGACCCGGTCCACGATCGTGTCGAACTCGACGGTCTCGTCGGAGGCCATCGACAGGGTCTCGTGCACGAGCGCGATCGACGCGACGCGGCGCACCGACTCCTCCAGCGCCAGCTTGGCCTGCGGGGAGTCCACCCGGCGGGCCTGGAGGCGCAGCAGCGCGGCCACGGTCTGCAGGTTGTTTTTCACCCGGTGGTGGATCTCGCGGATCGTGGCGTCCTTGGTGACCAGGGCGCGGTCCCTTCGGCGGACCTCGGTGATGTCCCGGCACAGGACGACCGCGCCGATCGGGTGGCCGCCCGGCAGCAGCGGCAGCGCCCGGAGCAGCAGGGTCGCGCCCCGGCCGTCGAGCTCCTTGCGGGCCGGGGACTCGCCGCGCAGCGCCGCGAAGATCCGTTCCACGGCCTCGCCGCCCTCGAGAGGGTCGTCGGCGAGCCTGCCGGTCAGGGCCGCGAGATCCTCGCCGGTGAGATGGGAGGGAAAACCCAGTCTGCGGTACGCCGACTGCGCGTTCGGGCTCGCGTAGACCACCTTGCCGTCCGCGTCCAGGCGGATCAGACCGTCGCCCACCCGGGGCGCGCTCGTCGTCTCGCCCGGGCGGTGCTCCGGCGGGAACGTGCCGTCCGCGACCATCTGGGTCAGGTCGTCGGCCGTGGTCAGGTAGTTGAGCTCCAGCTGGCTCGGGGTCCTGGCCGTCGACAGGTTCGTGTCCCGGCCGAGCAGGGCGATGACCCTCTGGCTGTCCGGGGTTCGCACCGGGATGGCCTCGCGGCGGGCCGGCGTGTCCCCGTACCAGACCGGGTCGCCCTCCCGCCAGATCCGGCCCTCCTCCAGCGCGACGGCGAGGTGCGCGACGTCCGGGCCGCCGAGGACGTGCCCGACCTGGTCGTCGAGGTACGCGGTCGGGGCCGTTGTCGGACGCACCTGGGCGACACACCGGAACTCGCCGTTCTCCACCGGCACCCACATCAGCAGGTCGGCGAACGACAGGTCCGACAGGAGCTGCCAGTCACCGGCGAGGCGGTGCAGGTGGTCGATGTCGGGCTGTTCGAGGTCGGCGTGCTCCTCGACGAGATCTCTGAGGGTGGACACGGTCCTACCCTACGGCCCCGGTCCGGGGGCCGGGAGCTGTCAGTGACCAGGGTCAACGGGTGGGACGTCCCGGCGGGCCGGGCTCGCGTGGCCCGGGGCCAGGGCTCGGCCCGGGGCGGTCAGCGGCCGTCGACCCCGCGCCGGCCCCGCAGCGAAGCCTGCTCGGCCGCGAGAGACCCGGAGTTCCACCCCTCGCGGCTCGGCACCGACACCGGCACGCTCTCCACCTCGGGGAACAGCTTGTCCGCCGCCGCCTTGACCTCGACCTCCCGGGAGGCCAGCACCGGCAGCAGGTCCTCCGGGGTCACCTCCCCGGAGACGGCGTCGAGGCGGGCGCCGATCCGGTCGGCGTACGCGATCAGGAACGACTCCCGGAACGCGGGGGTGTCGGCGCGGCCGTACCGGGCCCGGGTGCGGGCTTCGCGGATCATCGCCTTGGTGGCCTGGATCAGCACCGACTGGTACAGCACCTCGACCGCGTCGAGGTCGGCCGGGAAGCCGAACACCGTCGCGTACGCCCCCTCGCGCGACCACACGGCCCGGCACCGGTTCGCGCCGGCCACGGCGTCGAGGAGCATGGCCTTGGCCCCGTCGTGCGGCGGGGGGACAGCGACCCGGCGGTGGGTCGGGCCGGTGTCCGCGCCCGGGCCGAGGTCGTCGATGCCGTGCCGGGCCATCAGCTCCTGGGCCTTGGCTGTGAGGGCGTCGGCCTCCTCGGGGAAGGTGGTGGACTCGGCCTTGCGGAGCAGGGCCCGCACCCGGTCGAGCATCCGCTGTTCAGCCACGCACCCAGCCTATCGAGGTGCGGGTCACCGGGCCGCGTGCGGGATTGATATAGCATCGATGCTATGAGCTGGGGTACCGTGGAGCTTGAGCCCGAAGTCCGGCAATGGCTGGAAGGACTGCCCACCGCACTGTTCGCCCGGGCCGCGTTCTACGTCGATCTGCTGGCGGAGAACGGCCCTCTACTCAGTGAGCCCTACACGAAACAGCTGGATGGAAAGCTTCGGGAACTACGATTCCACCTGGAGCGCGACGCGGTCCGGGTGACCTACTGGATCGCATCGGACCGCAGAATCATCCTGCTGACGGTCTTCCGCAAGACCCAGCCCCGGGAGGACCGGGAAGTCGAACGGGCCAGGCGGGCGTTGAGCAGGTGTCTCAACGAGGAGCACACGGTGGACGAGGAGGAGCGGACATGACCGAACGGTCCGACTGGGCGACCCTGCGAGACCAGCGGCTCGCCGAGCCCGGGGCCTCCGACGCCTACGAGGCCACCCGGCTCGCCTTCGAACTCGGGCGCGCGGTGCGCGAACTCCGTGAGCGGCTCGGGTGGACCCAGACGCGGTTGGCCGAGGCATCCGGGATGACGCAGTCCGCCGTAGCGCGATTCGAGGCCGGCGGCACCACGCCCACGCTGGCGGTGCTGGAACGGCTGGCGCGGGCGCTCGGAGTCGATCTCTCCGTCGAATTCCGGCCCCGGAGTTCGGCTGCGTGACACGGTCGCCGGCGTCAACCGCCGGCCCGACGTCCGTCTAGGGGATGTCGACGATCTGTCGACCCAGCGGGGTCAGCGACACCGGGATCAGCTTGAGGTGCGCGATCCCGAACGGGATCCCGATGATCGTGACGCACAGCCCGACCGCCGTGACCAGGTGCCCGAGCGCCAGCCACCACCCTGCGACCACGAACCACAGGATGTTCCCGAGCGAGGACATCGCCCCGTGCCCGGGGTCGCGGACGAGGGTCCGGCCGAAGGGCCACAGCGCGTAGTTCGCCATCCGGAACGACGCGATCCCGAAGGGGATGGTGACGACGAGGAGGTAGCAGATGAGGCCCGCCACCGCGTAGCCGAGCGCGATGAAGAATCCGCCGAAGACCAGCCACAACACGTTCAGTATGAATCGCACCTCCCAAGCGTGCCGGGCTCCTGGCACGCCCGACATCAGGGATCACCCTGACCCGGCCCCCATACTGGGAACGGGGTCACCGGAAGGCGGTCGTCGTGGTGCGGATCAGCGTGGAACACAACGGTGGTTCGGTGGCGGTGTCACCGGAGCAGACCGTGGAGGTGGTGCTCCCCGAACGGGGCGGCACCGGCTACCGCTGGGAACTCGAGCCCCTGCCCGCCGGGGTGAAGCTGGTCTCCGACCGGGTCGAGCCGGGAGCGCTGCCGGGAGCGCCCGGGCACCGGGTCTTCACGCTGTGCGCGTCGCTCACCGCGGACAGCCATGTGCGCGCCCGGCTGCGGCGGAGCTGGGAGCCGGTGGAGCTGACCGCCGACCGGTTCAGCATCCGCCTCGTCCGCTAACGCGGACAGATCACACCCATTCGACGGCTACGGTGGAGCCTCGCCGACAGCGCCGGCACCCTGCGAGGGACGACCCGGCCGGACCCGCCGTGCACAGCCCCGCCCAGCGGGGTGAAGCGGCCTACAGCGCCCGTGCCGTGTACCGGCCCTGGCGCAGTTCCACGGTCAACGGCAGCCCGAACGTCGCGCTCAGGGTCACGCTGTTGATCACGTCGCCGATCAGCCCCTGCGCGACGACCCCGCCGTCCCGCAGCAGCAGCGCGTGCGTGAACCCCGGCGGGATCTCCTCGACGTGGTGGGTGACGAGGACCATCGCCGGGGCCTCCGGGTCGAAGGCCAGCTCGGCGAGGCGGCGGACCAGGTCCTCGCGCCCGCCCAGGTCCAGCCCGGCCGCCGGCTCGTCGAGCAGCAGCAGCTCCGGGTCGACCATGAGCGCCCGGGCGATCTGGACCCGCTTGCGCTCGCCCTCCGACAGGGTGCCGTACTGCCGGTCGGCGAGGTGCGCGACGCCCAGCTGTTCGAGGAGGACCCGGGCCCGGATGTCGTCCATGGTCTCGTAGTCCTCGCGGAACCGGCCGACGACGTCCCACGCGGCGGTGACGACGACGTTGTGCACGGTCTCGTGCACCGGGATCCGGTCGGCGAGCGCGGCGCTGGTCAGGCCGACCCTGGTCCGCAGCTCGGCGAGGTCGACGGCGCCCAGCTTCTCGCCGAGCACATGGGCCGATCCGGAGCTCGGGTGCAGCCGGCCGCCGGCCAGCCGGAGGAGAGTGGTCTTGCCGGCACCGTTGGGGCCGAGCACCACCCAGCGTTCGTCCAGCTCCACCTGCCAGTCGATGTCGGCGACGAGGCGGGTGTCGCCCCGGGTGACCGTGACGGCGGCGAGGTCAACAACGGTGTCGGCATGTGGCACGTCACCATCCAACCACGAGTGCCCGCACGCGTTGTCCCGACGTACTGTGGTGCGGCACACGTTCCGCCGCGCGCCGGCCACGGTTGTCGCGCGTAGCGCCACGGATGTGGGTCCGGGCCGGAGAGGGCGCGACGGTGCAGGAGGGAAGCCATGGCCGCGGTCATCGAGATCGAGGGACTGAGAAAGACGTACAAGGGCCTGTTCGGGGGTGAGCACCGCGCGCTCGACGGGCTGGACCTGAGCGTCACCGCCGGGCAGGTGCACGGCTTCCTCGGCCCGAACGGCTCGGGCAAGACCACCACGCTGCGGACCCTGCTGGGGCTGATCCGGGCCGACGCCGGCCGGATGGTGCTGCTGGGCCGGGAGGTGCCGGCCGCGCTGCCGCAGGTGATGGACTCGATCGGCGCGATCGTGGAGAGCCCGCAGTTCTTCGGCAACTTCTCCGGGCGCAAGACGCTGACCCTGCTGGCCCAGGCGGGCGGGGTGCCGCTGTCCCGGGTGGACGCGGTGCTGGAGCTCGTCGGGCTGACCGACCGGGCCCGCGACCGGGTCAAGGGCTACTCCCTCGGCATGCGCCAGCGGCTCGCGGTCGCCTCGGCGCTGCTCAAGGAGCCGAAGCTGCTGATCCTGGACGAGCCGGCGAACGGGCTGGACCCGGCCGGGATCCGGGAAATGCGGGATCTGATGCGCGACCTGGCCGCTGACGGCGTGACGGTCGTGCTGTCCAGCCACATCCTCGGCGAGGTGCAGCAGATCTGCGACTCGGTGACCATCGTCGCCAAGGGCCGGGCGATCGTGTCCGGGCCGGTCGAGCACGTGCTGGCGTCCCAGGACCGGGGGGAGTACAGGGTGCGGGTCGACCAGCCGTTGCTCGCCGCCGAGATCCTGACCGAGGCGGGCGCGCAGGTGGACGTACACGAAGACGGGTTCGTTGTTCGTGATCTGGTCGATCCGTCGTGGATCACCCGGACGCTCGCGGCCCGGGAGCTGTTCGTCGCGGAGCTCGTGCCGCTGCGCCCCGACCTGGAGAGCGTGTTCCTGACCCTGACCGACAGCGTGGACCAGCAGGTGGGCGTCCGATGAACCTTCTCAAGGCCGAGTGGAACCGACTGGCCAGCCGCCGGTTCACCAGGCTGACCCTGCTGCTCCTGGTCGCTGGCCTGCTGCTCATCGCCGCCGGCTTGTTCTTCAGCCACCACAGGCTGACCGATGCCGACTGGGCGCAGGCGCGCGAGCGGGCCGCCGCGAGCACCGCCGAGATGCGGGCGCAGTGCACGCAGGGCGGCGTCCAGAACGACGCCTGCGACACCAAGATCGAGGCGGCGGACCCGCGGTGGTTCCTGCCGGCGACGTTCGACTTCAAGGGGTACGCCGAACCGCTGGTCATGGTGTTCGGCGGCCTGCTGTGCCTGTACGCCTTCCTGGTCGGCTCCTCCTTCATCGGCGCGGAGTGGTCCAGCGGCGGAGTGGCGAACCTGCTGCTGTGGCGGCCCCGGCGCGCGCCCACCCTGCTCGGCAAGTACGTCGCGCTGATCACCGGGTTGACCGGCGTCTTCGTGGTGCTGGGCGCGGCGTGGGCCGGGATCATGGTGCTGTTGGCCCAGTTCGGGGGCACCTTCGACGGGGTCACCCCGGGGTTCGTCGCCTCGATCGCGCTCACCGGGCTGCGGATGCTCGTCCTGACCCTGCTGATCGGGACGGTCGCGTTCGCCGTGGCGTCGATCGGGCGGCGGACGGCGGCGGCCCTGGGCGCGGCGATCGGCGTGATCCTGGTCGGCGAGGTCGGGGTCCGGATCCTGTTCGAGGGCCTGTTCACCGTGTCGCGGTACGAGCGGTTCGTGCCGTCCAGCTACGCGGGCGCGTGGGTGGGCAAAGAGATGCGGTTCATGGATGTCGCCGGGTGCCGGGGCGGCGGGTCCTGCGTGCCGGTGGAGTGGACGTTGACCATGAACGACTCGGCGGTCGTGTTCGCGGTGGTGCTGGTGGTGACGCTGGGCGCGGCGTTCTGGACGTTCACCCGCCGCGACGTGACCTGACCCCGCCGGGCGTGACCTGACGGGGACCCCGGGCCCGGGCCGCTCCGCGGCTGGCGCCGGGCCTGGCGGGGCGCACACTCAGGCGCGCCCCGCCACCGGTCAGGACTCGAACAGTTCCTCGCGCGCGGCGTCCACAGCCGTCAGCAGCGCCCCGTTGAGCACCGGGTCGGTGTCGACCTCGGCCAGCACCACCTTCGGCCGGATGATCGGCGCGAGCGCGTGCACCTCGCGCTCGACCCGCTCCGCCAGGTCCTGGCCGCCCTCGCGGGCGACGGAGCCGGCGAGTACCACGAGACTGGGGTCGAGGACCACGCACGCGCCCGCGACGCCGAGCGCGAGCCGGCGGGCCATCTCGTCGGAGTCGGTGACCAGCGCGACGGCCTCGGCCCCCATCACCTTCTGGAACGAGCCCTGCTCGCGGGGCGACGCTCCGGTCGGCAGCTCCCCGCCGGGGACCGGGAGGTAGCCGATCTCGCCGGCCGCGCCGGTGACGCCGCGGTGCAGCCGACCGTTGATCATCGAGGCCATGCCGACGCCCCGGTCCACCCAGATCAGGACGAAGTCATCCACGCCGACCGCCGCGCCCTGCCGGGACTCGGCGACGGCCGCGAGGTTCACGTCGTTCTCGAACACGACGGGCACACCGAGGTCCTCGCGGAGCGCGCCGAGCAGGCCCTGGTGCCAGTGCGGCAGGTCCCACGCGAACGACAGGTCGCCGGTGGCGGGGTCGACGAGGCCCGGGGTGCCCAGCACGACCCGCTTCAGCCTCGACAGCGGGGCTGAGCCGAGGGCCCGGGTCACGGCGGTGTGCACGACGCCCACCGGGTCGTCGGAGTCGTGGGTCGACATCGCGACCTGACCGACGATCTTGCCGGTGATGTCGGCGGCGGCGGCCTGCACCCGGGTGGGGCCGACGTCGACGCCGACGACGTACGCCGAGTCGGCGACCAGGGCGTAGAGCAGCGCGTTCGGGCCCCTGCCGCCGGCCTGGGAGCCGACGTGGGTCACCAGTCCCCGCTGCTCGAGGCGCTCGACGAGCTGGGACGCCGTGACCTTGGATAGACCTGTAAACTCTCCTAACTGAGCCCGGGTCAGCGGGCCGTGCGCAAGGAGCAGTTCGAGTGCGGCTCGATCGTTGAGCGCGCGCAGCAGCCGGGGCGTGCCGGGGCGGCGGCCTGGACTCATACTGATATTGTCCTCTAGTCTTTAGGAAAGTTTCCTATTAGATTTCCGCACCGTGAGAATATGGACAGCTTACGGTGAGCCAGCGAAAGGACACCCCAGGGCATGACCGACCCGACGCTCCGCCGGCTCGCCCTCAGCACCATGCTGCCCGCCTTCCCGGGAACGACCGCTCCCCCCTGGGCAATCAGACTGCTCAAAGAGGGCTTGGCTGGGTATACCCTCTTCGGCTATAACATCGTGGACCGTGCCCAACTCGCCACACTGGTCACCCAGCTCCGGGACGCCAACCCCGACGTGATCCTGGCCCTGGACGAGGAGGGCGGCGACGTCACCCGGCTGTCGTACCACGAGGGCAGCCCCTACCCGGGCAACGCCGCCCTCGGCGCGGCCGACGACCCGGAGCTGACCCGGGCGACGTACCGGGGCATCGGTCTCGAACTCGCCACGGTCGGCATCAACGTCGACTTCGCGCCCACTGTGGACGTCAATACCGCCGACGAGAACCCGGTGATCGGGACCCGCTCGTTCGGCGCGGACCCGGAGCTGGTGTCCCGGCACACCGCCGCGGCGATCGACGGGCTGCAGTCCGCCGGGGTGGCCGGCTGCGCCAAGCACTTCCCGGGCCACGGGGCCACGGTCAGCGACTCGCACCTCGAACTCCCGACCATCACCGACTCGCTCGCCGTGATGCGCGGCCGGGACCTGCCGCCGTTCCAGGCGGCGATCGACGCCGGCGTCCGCATGATCATGACCGCGCACATCCGGGTGCCGGAGCTGACCGGCGACGCCCCCGCCACCGCCAGCGGCCGGGTCCTCACCGACCTGCTGCGCGGCGAGCTGGGCTTCACCGGCGCGGTCGTCACCGACGCCCTGGAGATGCGGGGCGCGAGCGGCGCGATCGGCCAGCCGGAGGCCGCCGTCCGCGCGCTGCTCGCCGGCGCGGACCTGCTGTGCCTGGGCTCCGACATCAACGAGGCGCTCTGCGAGTCCATCGTCGACGGGATCGTCTTCGCCGCCCGGGGCGGCCGGCTGCCGGTCGCCCGGCTCGAGGAGGCCGTCGCGCGCGGCGCCGCCTCGGTCGCCGACCTCAAGCCGGTGGCCGCCGAGAGCGCCGAGGCCGTCCGGGACGCGATCCGGGTCGCCGCCCGGCGCGCGGTGCGGGTCGAGGGCCTGCTGCCACCCCTGAAGGAGCCGCTGCTCGTGCAGCTGGGTTCGGAGTCCAACATCGCGGTCGGCACGGTCCCGTGGGGGCTGCCGCTCGACGGCGAACTGGTCACGGTCGCGATCTCCCAGAACGGCTCCCCGTACCTCGGGCCGTCCGCCGCGGACCTGTCCGCCGTGGCCGGCGACCGCGACATCGTGGTCGTCGGGCGGGACACCCACCGGTTCCCCCAGGCCCGTGCGCTGATCGAGGCCCTCGCGGCCCGGCACCCGGCGGTCGTGGTGGTCGAGATGGGCTGGCCGTCCGCCTGGCGCCCCGCCGGCGTCTCCGCCTTCGTGACCACGCACGGCGCGAGCCGCGCGAACGGCGAGGCCGCGGCCGAGATCCTGTCCTCGACCACCCGCTGAGCGCTGACCCGGATCCCGGGCCTGCCGCGCCCCGTCGGTGATCAACTACGCGCTCCTGCGGTTTCAGGCCCCGGAAAACCGCACCGAGGGTGTACTTGATCACCGGGAACGGGCTAGGATCCGGATTGGTCTAGACCAATTCTCGGGCGAACTTCACCCGGCGGACACCTCCGCGCCGGCCAGCGGCCACCCGGCCCGGACAGCCTGACGGTCGACAAGATCGTGAGGAGTTGCGAGTGCGGATCGTCATCGTCGGCGGCGGCGTCCTGGGCACCATGCACGCGTGGTGGGCCATCGAGCGCGGCCATCAGGTCGTACACCTGGAAAGGGAGGCGGAGGCGCGCGGCGCCTCCGTCCGGAACTTCGGCCTGGTCTGGGTCAGCGGCCGGCTGGACGGCCCCGACGTCGAGACGGCGTTGCGGGCCCGGGAACTGTGGGAGGGGATCGGCGCGGCCGTGCCCGGCGTCGGCTTCCGGCCGGCGGGATCGCTGACGATCTGCCGGACCGAGGCCGAGGTCGAGGTCGCCGAGGGTGCCCTACGCGAGGCCTCGGCGGGGGTACGGGGCCTGCGGCTCCTCAGCCGCGCCGACGCCCGGGCGCTCAACCCGGCGCTCGGCGGCGAGTTCCTCGCGGCCCTGCACTGCGAGCGCGACGCGGCCGTGGAGTCCCGGGTCGCCCTGCCGGCGCTGCGCGCGCACATGGCGCGGTCCGGCCGGTACACGTGGCTGCCCGGTCGGGAGGTGCGCGACGTGGCCACCGGCAGCGTCCGCGACGACCACGGGGACACCCACGAGGCCGACCAGGTGGTCCTCGCGACCGGCGCGTGGCTCGGCGGCCTGGTCCGCGAGCTGGCCCCTTCGCTGCCCATTCGCAAGGTCCGGCTCCAGATGGCGCAGACCGCCCCGCTGGACCAGCCGCTGACCACGGCCGTCGCGGACGGCGACAGCTTCCGGTACTACCCCTTCTTCCGCTCCGAGGGCCTCACCGAGCCCCAGGCGCCCATCGCGGCGGAGCACAAGATGCAGCTCCTGATGGTGCAGCGGCTCGACGGGGGGCTGACGATCGGGGACACCCACGAGTACGAGCACCCGTTCGGGTTCGACGTGGTGGAGCCGCCGTACGACCACCTCACCGAGGTGGCCTCGGCCATCCTGGGCCGCCCCCTGCCGCGGATCGTCCGCCGGTGGGCCGGCGTGTACGCCCAGTGCCTGGACCCGAAGGCCGTCCTGCACCGGTCGCAGCCCCTGCCGGGCGTGTGGCTGGTGACCGGCCCCGGAGGCCGGGGCATGACCGGATCCCCCGCGATGGCGGAGCAGACAGCGGAAGAGGCGGGGTGGTGACCATGATCGACCTTGTGGTGCTGGACATGGCCGGAACGACGATCGCGGACGACGGGCTCGTGATCGAGGCGTTCCAGGCCGCCCTCCCCGGACACACCGAGGACCAGCTCGACTACGTCCAGCGCACGATGGGCGAGTCCAAGATCTCGGTGTTCCGGGCGATGCTCGGCGAGGAGGCCGCGGCCCAGCGGGCCAACCTCGCGTTCGAGGAGGCCTACGGCACCCTCGTGCGGGCCGGGCGCGCCGCCCCCATCGCCGGGGCCGCCAACACGATCGCCGAACTCCGCGAGGCGGGGATCAGGGTCGCGCTGACCACCGGCTTCGCCAGGACCACCGCGGACGCCCTGCTCGCGGCCCTCGGCTGGCAGGACATCGCGGACCTGACCCTGACGCCGGCCGAGGCGGGGCGGGGGCGGCCGTACCCGGATCTCGTGCTGACCGCGCTGCTCCGGCTGCAGGTGGACGACGTGCGGGCGGTGGCCGTCGTCGGCGACACGTCCTCGGACGTGCTGACCGGGCTGAGGGCCGGGGCGTCCTTCGTAGGCGGGGTACTGACGGGGGCCCACGACGCGGAGACCCTCCGGACCGCCGGGGCGACCCACATCCTCAACTCGGTCCGCGAGCTGCCGGACCTGTTGCTCTGACCGGCTGAGGCTCCACGCGCGGCCCGGACGAGGCTCCGGGCCGCGGCTCTGACCCGGATGACGCTTCGCATCAGGCTCCGGGTCGAACGGACTCCGCGTCAGGACCGCGCGGACCTGTCGGGCGCCGCGTTCTCGCGCCCGGTGAGCGGGCCGGGCGCGCTGGTCGCCGCGCCCCGCGACGGGCGGCGGTCCGAACACGTGCCTGGACCTGACGGCACGGGACAGCGGGACCCGCACAGCCGCACTATCGTGATCGGTCGAGCACCCGGCAGACAGGGGCGACCATGAGCGAGAACGAACACAGTTGCTACCGCTGCGGCGACGACCTGCCCGGTCACGCGCGGGCCTGGGACTACCTCCTGCCCGACCCCGTCGCGCTGCTGTCCGACGAGGAGCAGGACCGGCTGATCGGGGTCAGGACGGAGCAGGTCGTCACCGCGAGCGGCGTCGGCAACTTCATCCGGGTGATCCTGCCGGTGCCGTTGGACACCGGACACACGGCGACCTTCGGCGTCTGGCTGTGCGTGACCAGCAGGCCCGAGTGGCAGGCGGTGATCGGCGCGGCGCGGGCCGGCGGCGAGACGTGGTCGGGTTACACGTTCAGCGGTCGGCTGGCGACCGCCGTGGCACCGTGGCCGGAGGTGTTCGGGGCCAGGGCGACCGCCGTCGCACCGGGGCCGGGTCTGGTCGCCCAGATCAGGCGCAGCGACGAGAGGCGGCTCGCCCGGGTGCTGACCCAGGTGTGGCCGGACAGCGAGATCCTGGCGGCGCGGGAGCGGGGACACGTGCCCGGCGTGATGACCGGGGATCGGCCGCGATGGCGGGACTGGTGGCGGCGGGGCCGCCGGAAGACGCACTAGCCGTGGCGGCCGGAGATCAGTTCCTGGACGTAGATCTTCGCCTTGATCACCGGATGTCGGTAGCGGCGTTCCCTGCGGATGGCCCTGGCCATCTTCCGCGAGTCCGCCGGGTACCGCCAGTGCGCCCACGGCGACGACGGCCGGGCGAGCCGGATCGCGCCGAAGATGAGCAGCACCGGCATGAAGATCCCGACCAGCCCGGTCCAGATCTTGCCCTTGAGCAGGGTCAGCACGGCGAGCAGCCCGTTGACCAGCAGGGTGAACACCACCACGGCCCGGGTGCCGTTCCGGCTGACCGCGCCGTCGTCGTTGTAGACCGTCACGTCCTCCAGGCCGAACGGCTTCACGCCGAGCAGCAGGAGGCCGGTGAGCGCGACGGCGACGAACACCGCGTCGACGGAGGTGCGGCCCTGTTCGCCCCAGTACACGTCCTTGAGGTGCAGGATCAGGGCGAACTCGTCGAGGACCAGGGCCGTGCCGATCCCGAACAGCGACGCCGACCCGGCCAGCCAGATGGTCTTCTCGTCGGAGATCGAGATGCCGGCGACCCCGCCGACGATCATGAACACGACGCCGAAGACGACGTGGTGGATGTGCAGCCCGCCGGGAGTGACGTTGCCCGGCCACCACTTCACCTGGGCCCGGATCATCCGGACGGACAGCCGGATGAACGAGAACGCGAGCACCAGGCACGCGAAGAAGCAGAACAGGGGCAGGCGCCCGGTCTCGATGATCCGATGGTTGAACCAGTGCCCCATCGCCCCATCCTCCGCCGAGCCTGTGCCGCCGTCCCGCATTATCCGGCGTTTTGATCGCCGGGTACGTGGCGCGCGGATGGCCTTTCCCCGACAGTAGACGCGGAAAGGGACACTCCGTGGTCAGGTGCCATTTCCGGTCACCGTGTCACCCCGGTGGACGGGACCGACCGAATCCCGTCAACGCGCCGCACCCCGCTGGGCGGGGCTGGTCGGCTCTCGATCCGTGCCTCCCGATCGGCGCCTCACCCCGGTGGGTGGGACCGACCCAGCAGGATCGGTCCCCTCCGTAACCGTATGGTGGTTTTATGCCGCCGAGGTCCGGACCAGCGTGCGGATCTGGCGGAGCAGGACGGACAGCGCCGCCAGGTCGGCCCGGGAGTCGTCGAACTCCCCGATCGCGTTGCGGGCCCGCGCGATGGACGCCGCGTTGACCTGCTCCCACACGTCGACCCGCTCCTCGGGGCTGAGGTCGGACGTCGACGCCGAGAGGACCTCGGCGGTGAGCGCCGCCAGAGCCGCGTACAGGTCGTAGCGCAGGGCCATCCGGGCCAGGGTCTGCCAGGTGTCCGCCCGGGGCAGCTGCGAGATCTGGGTCAGCAGCGCATCGACCCGGAACCGCTCGGACAGCACGTAGTACACGCCCGCGACCTCGTCGAGCGCCGCGTTCTTGTTCGCGGCCACCTCGACGATGTCGATGACCCCGAAGCCGTAGATGAGCCGGGTGGCCCAGTCCGCCAGGTCCTCGGGGATGCCCTTGCCGTGCAACATCGTGGCGTGCGCCTTCAGCGCCTCCCGCTCGGCGCCCCGGAACAGGGTGGTGAGTTCCGGCAGGAGCTTGGCGACCCCGGGTTGGAGCCGGGCGATCTCCGCGGGCACGTCGAGCGGGACCCGGCGGTTCTGGACCAGCCAGCGCACCGCCCGGTCCATCAGCCGGCGGGCCTCGAGGAGCACGAGGGTCTGGGTGTCGGTCGGGACCTCGTTGTCGAGGGCCTCCACCGAGCGCCACAGTTCGCGCAGCCCGAACACCTCGCGGACCACGACGTACGCGCGCAGGACGTCGGCCGGGTCGGCCCCGGTCTCGGTCGCCGCCCGGAACACGAAGGAGATGCCGCCCCGGTTCACGACGTCGTTGACGAGGACCGTGGTGACGATCTCGCGACGGAGGGCGTGGTTGTGCATGTCCGCGGCGTACCGCTCGCGCAGCGGGGTTGGGAAGTACCCCGACAGCACGTCGGTGGTCCAGTCCTCGTCGGGCACGGCGGACGCCAGGATCTCGTCCTCCAGCACGATCTTGACGTAGGCCATCATGACGGCGAACTCCGGCGAGGTCAGCCCGAGGCCGGCGGCGTCGCGGGCGTCGAGCTCCTCCTCGCTGGGCAGCGCCTCCAGGTCCCGGTTGAGTCGGCCGGTGCGCTCCAGCTCGCTGATCAGCCGGCGGTGCACCGGCAGCAGCGAGTGCGACTGGGCCCGGGCGTTGCCGAGCGCCGTGGCCTGGCCGTAGTTGTCGGCGAGCACCAGCTCGGCGACCTCGTCGGTCATCTCGGCGAGCAGGACGTTGCGCTCGGCCAGGTCCAGCTCGGCGCGCTGCATGACCCCGTTGAGCAGGATCTTGATGTTGACCTCGTGGTCGGAGCAGTCGACGCCGGCCGAGTTGTCGATGGCGTCGGTGTTGATGTGCCCGCCCGCGCGGCTGTACTCGATCCGGCCGCGCTGGGTGCAGCCCAGGTTGCCGCCCTCGCCGACGACCTTGACCCGCAGGTCCCTGCCGTTGACCCGGATCGCGTCGTTGGCCTTGTCGCCGACGTCCGCGTGGCTCTCCAGCGAGGACTTGACGTAGGTGCCGATGCCGCCGTTCCAGAACAGGTCGACCGGGGCCTTGAGGATGGCCTTCATCAGCTCCGGCGGGGACAGCTCCGTGACGCTGTCGTCGATGCCCAGGGACGCCCGGACCTCAGGCGACAACGGGATCGACTTGAGCGTGCGGGGGTAGACCCCGCCGCCGGCCGAGATCAGCGACTTGTCGTAGTCGTCCCAGCTGCTGCGCGGGATGTCGAACATCCGCTGCCGCTCGGCGAAGGACGCCGCCGCGACCGGGTTCGGGTCGAGGAAGATGTGCCGGTGGTCGAATGCGGCCACGAGCCGGATGTGCTCGGACAGCAGCATGCCGTTGCCGAACACGTCGCCGGACATGTCGCCGACGCCGACGACCGTGAACTCCTCGGTCTGGGTGTCAACGCCCATTTCTCTGAAGTGCCGCTTGACCGACTCCCACGCGCCCTTGGCCGTGATGCCCATCTTCTTGTGGTCGTAGCCGGCCGAGCCGCCGGAGGCGAACGCGTCGCCGAGCCAGAAGCCGTACGCCTCGGAGATGCCGTTCGCGGTGTCCGAGAACGTCGCTGTGCCCTTGTCGGCCGCCACCACCAG
Source organism: Longispora fulva (assembly GCF_015751905.1). NCBI lineage: Bacteria > Bacillati > Actinomycetota > Actinomycetes > Micromonosporales > Micromonosporaceae > Longispora > Longispora fulva. Next base: position 7,594,723 of record NZ_JADOUF010000001.1, on the reverse strand, counting down.
GTACGGGTCGTCCCCGTCGTGCCGCACCACCTCGGCCGGCGGCACAATCTTGCCGGCGACCAGGTTGTCCGTGACGTCCAGCAGCGCGGAGATGAACAACTTGTAGCAGTCCACGCCCTCGGCGAAGAACGCGTCGCGGTCCGTGGCCGGCGGGGCCTGCTTCAGGACGAAGCCGCCCTTCGAGCCGACCGGCACGATGACGGCGTTCTTCACCATCTGCGCCTTGACCAGGCCCAGGATCTCGGTGCGGAAGTCCTCGCGGCGGTCCGACCAGCGCAGACCACCCCGGGCCACGGCGCCGAACCGCAGGTGCACGCCCTCGAAGCGCGGCGAGTACACCCAGATCTCGAACTTCGGCCGGGGCTGGGGCAGGTCCGGGATCGCCTCGGGGTTGAGCTTGAAGGCCATGTAGGACTTCGGCCGGCCGCCCGGGGAACGCTGGAAGAACGAGGTGCGCAGCGTCGCCTGGATCAGGGTGAGGAAACTGCGCAGGATCCGGTCCTGGTCGAGGCTGCCGACCTGGTCCAGCTCCGCCTTGAGCGCGACGACCAGCTCGTCGGCGTGCGCGGCGCGGGCCTCCTCGGTCAGCCCGAGGCGCGGGTCGAACCGGGTCTCGAACAACGCCACCAGCAGCGTCGCGACGCCCGGGTAGGCGATGAACGTCTCCTCCATGTACTCCTGGGAGAAGACCGTCCCGGCCTGCCGCAGGTACTTCGCGTACGCACGCAGCACCACGACCTGCCGCCAGCTCAGCCCGGCGCGCAGCACGAGCTGGTTGAGCCCGTCCACCTCGGCCTCGCCGTGCCAGGTGGCCGAGAAGGCGTTCTCCACCGTCGCCCGGATCTCCGGGGCCGGCGAGGAGTCCTCGGGCGCGACCAGGCCGAAGTCGTACAGGTAGACCGTGCCGTCGGAGCGGCGGATCTCGTACGGCCGCTCGTCGGTGACCTTGAAGCCGAGGGAGTGCAGCACGGGCAGCACGGCGGACAGCACCATCGGCTCGCCGTACCGGAACACCTTGAACCGCAGGTCCGCGTCGTTCTTGCGCCGGCGGAACAGGTGCAGGGCGAGCTCGCCCGGCTCGTCCACCAGCTCCAGCTTCGCGATGTCCTTCGCGGCCTCGGTCGGGGTGTGCTCGTCCTTGTAGGTCTGCGGGTACGCGTCGATGTACCGCGCGAACAGCCGCTTCTCCTGGTCCTCGCCGAGGTGCCGGTCGAGGACGAGCCGGAAGTCGTCGTCCCACAGCCGGGTGGCGTCGGACAGCTTCTCGCTGATCGCGTCGGTGTCGATCTCCCCGGGCGGGGCGTTCGGGTCGGTGCGCACGATGAAGTGCACCCGGGCCAGCGTCGACTCCGACACCCGCGTCGTGTAGTCCACCCCGATGCCGTTGAGCTCGTGCAGGAGGATCTCCTGCATCTTGAGCCGGTTGCCGGTGGTGAACCGGTCGCGCGGCAGGTAGACCATGCACGAGATGAACCGGCCGTAGGCGTCCTTGCGGACGAACAGCTTGAGCTGCCGACGACCGGCCAGGCGCAGGACGCCCATCGCGGTGTGGAACAGCTCGTCGGTGGAGATCTGGAACAACTCGTCGCGCGGGTAGGTCTCCAGGACCTCCATCAGGTCCTTGCCGGAGTGGCTGCGCGGGGACAGGCCCGAGCGGTCCAGCACCTCGTCGACCTTGCGCCGGATCACCGGCAGCTCCCGCACCGAGTGCAGGTACGCGCCCGAGCCGAACAGGCCCAGGAAGCGGCGCTCGCCGTTGACGACGCCGTTCGCGTCGAACGTCTTGATGCCGATGTAGTCCAGGTACGCGGTGCGGTGCACTGTCGCCCGGGAGTTGGCCTTCGTGATGATCAGCAGCCGCTGGTCGAGGGCCTTGGCGTACGCCTCCGGCGTCATCGACGACAGCGCGCGCGGCTGGGTGGAGTCCTGGCGCAGGATGCCGAGACCGGTACCGAGCTTGGCCTGCAGGTACTCCCCGTCGACCAGGTCGTACTCCCGGTAGCCCAGGAGGGTGAAGTTGTCCTGCGCCAGCCAGCGCAGCAGCTCCACGGTGTCGTTGATGTCCTTGTCGGGGACGGGCAGCTTCGCGCCGGACAGCTCGTCGGCCAGGCTCAGCGCCCGGTGCCGCAGCTTCGGCCAGTCCTCGTTGACCTCGCGCACGTCCGTGAGGACCCGCTGGATGGCGTTGCGCAGCGAGGTCTCCTGGGCCTCGTCGCGCACCCGGTCGACCTCGATCCGCATCCAGCTCTCGACGAGCTGGCCGTCACCGGCGTCGTCGGGGTCCACGGACGGGAACAGCGCCGTCAGCCGGCCGAGCGGTTCGCGGCTCACCACGACCTGCGGGTGGACCAGCAGGTGGATGCCCAGCCCCTCGCCGGCGAGGGCGGCGGTCACGCTGTCGACCAGGAACGGCATGTCGTCGGTCACGACGGTGACCGTGGTGTGCCCGTCGCTGGAGGTGCTGTCGACGTCGAGCTTCAGCTCGCCCGGCAGCCGCTGGGCCGCCAGGGTCTTGTGCTCGAGCGTGGCGCGCAGCATGTCCTGGGGGCTCTCGTCCACCAGCTCCTCGTCGGGGACGAGGCGCCAGTACAGCTCCGCCAGCTCTTGATCTTTCTCACCCGCCAACGCGCACGCATCGGCGATCAAACGATCGCGGTTCGGTACCGGCTCTGCGAGCTCGGCCTCGTCATCGACACCGATCCCAGACAGACTCTCTGTAATGTCTGTCACGGTCGCCGGACGCCGTTCCATATGGGTCCACTCCCCTTCGCCCACCGCGCTGTGTGCTGGGTCCCAGCCTATGCGCTGCCCGGTCCCAACTGAACGGCCAGTCGGGTTTGCTCCACCCGGCCGCCGCGTGCTGGCCATATGGCCGATGACACATCATGGCGTACCGGACAATCGCGCTGTCCCACCCCAGTGCAACGAGCACGGAGCGTGATTCGATCGCACTCCATGTGTGGTCACCCTGGGTAGCCAAGTCAGACCCCGAGCCCGTTCACCAGCAGCTGGACCAGCTCCTCGGCGTAGGTGCCGGTCGGGTCGTAGTCCGGGTCGAAGACGGAGATGTGCAGGCCCAGGCACTCCGGCGCGTCCGTCAGGCCCGCGATCAGCAGCTCCAGCTCCCCGTAGGCGATGCCGCCCGGGTCCGGGGCGTCCACGGCGGGCATCACCGAGGGGTCGAGGATGTCGACGTCCACGTGCACCCAGTAGCCGGCGCAGTCGGCGAGCACCTCCCGGGCCCACGCCGCGCTCCGGGACGCTCCTTCGGCGCGAAGCGCCGGCACCGTGCGGTGCTCGATCCCGGCCGCGCGGAGATCCATCCGGTGCTCGTCGTGCTGTCGGATGCCGAGCACCACCACGTCCTGGTCGTGCAGGTACGGCTTCAGGTCGTCGATGTCCGTCAACGCCAACTGGCCCCGCCCGGTGGCCAGCGCCAGGTTCTCCCCCGCCGCAGCCCCGACGAAGGGCGCGTTGCCCTCGTGCCGGAAGTCGGAGTGCCCGTCGAGGTACACCAGGCCGTAGCGGGGGCCCTCGGGCAGCTGGGGCGGGAGGACGGTGGCCCGCACGGCCGCCGCGACCTCCGCCGCGTACCGCTCCGGGTCGGTCTCCGCCTCCGCCACCCGCGCGGCCTCCCTGGCCGCGTGCGCCGCCTGTTCGGCGGCCAGGGACAGCGACCGGCGGCGCAGCGCCAGCGCCACCCCGAGGGTGATCGAGCAGTCCCCGCCGAGGACGACCGGGAAGTACTCCCGGTCCAGGAGGTCGCCGATCCGGGCGGCGAGCATCTTCGAGTACACCGCCACCGAGCCCGCCTGGGCCACCCCGTCCCCCGGCCGCCACTCCCCCGGGTCGTACCGGGGCGGGGTGACGCAGCCGGCGTCGTACGCCTTCAGCCGGTCCACGATCCGGGCGTCCCGCAGCGCGCCGGGAGCCTTGCCGCAGCCCGGGACCGACCCGATGGTCGGCGGGCGGAGGCCGAGGTTCGACGGCGCGTCGAGCACCGCGATCCTGCGCGCGGTGCTCGGGTCGTCCGAAGGGCCGGGGGGCATCGGGGTCCCGTCTAGAACAACGCGCTGGCCAGGGCCCGGCGCGCCTTCGCGACGACCGGGTCCTCGGGGGCCGCGAGGGCGAGGAGGGAGATCAGGTGCAGCCGGGCCTGGTCGCGCTCGGCCCCGGCGGTGCGCCGGACGAGCCCGACGAGCCGGTTGTAGCCCTGCTCGGCGTTTCCGGAGAGCACCTCGATGTCGGCGGCCAGGGTCTGGGCGGCCACGTCGTCGGGGTTCGCCTCGGCCGCTGCCAGGGCGGCGTTCGGGTCGACGCCGGCGATCCGACGGAGGAGTTCCACCTGGGCGAGCCCGGCCTGGGCCACCGCGTCCCCCGGGTTCTCCTTCAGGATCTCGCCGTACGCCGTCGCCGCGGCGTCCAGCTCGCCGTCCATCAGCGCGTCCTCCGCCGCCAGCAGGCGCGGGTCCTCCGGGGCCTCGGCCGGCTCCCCGCCCCCGGCCTTGATCACGGCGTCCACGAACTGCTTGAGCTGCGCGTTGTCGATCACGCCCTCGAAACCGGGGGTGGGCTGACCGCCGATCACGGCGTACACCGTGGGGACGCTCTGCACCCGGAAGGCCTGGGAGACCCGGGGCTCCTTCTCTGCGTCGACCCGGCCGAGCACGAACGCGCCCTCCGACTCGGTCGCCAGCCGTTCCAGCTCGGCACGCAGGTCGGCGGCCTCGGTCGCCCACTCGGTGCTGAACAGCAGGAGCACCGGAACGGTCAGTGACCGCTCCATCACCTCCTGGAACGACGCCTCGGTCACGTCGACGATCGCGCCGCCCGCCGGAGCGGGGGCCGGGGCCGGCGGAGCACCGGCAGCGGCGGCGGCTTCGGCCTTGGCCTGGGCCGCCGCCCGGTCCCGGATCGCGCCGAGGTCGACGGCGCCACGGGTGAACATCGATGGTGCGTTGCGCGGATCGAGCTGCTTCATGAGAGAAAGTCTGTCAGAAGCGGGCCGGCTCCCGGTACTCTCCCCACTCCGCCCTCAGCACGTCACAGATCTCGCCCAGGGTGGCCTCCGCTCGGCAGGCCTCCAGCATCGGCGGAACCATGTTCCCGTCGGTCCGCGCGACCGCCACCAGGTCGGCCAGCGCCGCATCGACCCGGGCGTGGTCCCGGCCGGCCTTACGCTCGGCCAGCAGGCGCTTCTGCTCGACCTCGACCTCGTGGGACACCCGGAGGATCTCCAGCTCGTGGCTGATCGTCTCGGTATGGCAGTTGACGCCGACGATCTTCTTGTCCCCGGACTCCAGAGCCTTCTGGAACACGAAGGCGCTCTCGGCGATCTCCGCCATGAAGTAGCCGTCCTCGATGCCCTTGAGCAGGCCCGTGGTGATCGTGCCGTCGCCGCCGATCTCCTTGATCTTGGCGAAGATCCGCTCGGCCTCGGCCTCGACCTGGTCGGTGAGCGCCTCGACGTACCACGAGCCGCCCAGCGGGTCGGCCACGTTCGTCAGGCCCATCTCCTCCATGAGGACCGCCTGGGTGCGCATCGCGATCTCCGCCGAGGAGTCCGTCGGCAGCGCCAGGGTCTCGTCCAGGGCGTTCGTGTGCAGCGAGTTGGTCCCGCCGAGGACGGCGGCGAGGGCCTCCACGGCCGTGCGGACCACGTTGTTGTACGGCTGCTGCGCCGTCAGCGACACGCCGGCCGTCTGGGTGTGGAACTTCAGCCAGAGCGCCTTCTCGCTGGTCGCGCCGTAGGTGTCCCGCAGCCAACGTGCCCAGATCCGCCGGGCGGCGCGGAACTTGGCGATCTCCTCGAAGAAGTCGAGGTGCGCGTCGAAGAAGAAGGACAGGCCCGGGGCGAACCGGTTGATGTCCATGCCGCGCGACAAGCCCAGCTCGACGTAGCCGAAGCCGTCCGCCAGGGTGTACGCCAGCTCCTGCGCGGCGGTCGCCCCGGCCTCGCGGATGTGGTACCCGGACACCGACAGCGGCTTGTACTTGGGGATCTCCGCCGCGCAGTACTCCATCAGGTCGCCGATCAGGCGCAGGTGCGGCTGGGGCGGGAACAGCCACTCCTTCTGCGCGATGTACTCCTTGAAGATGTCCGTCTGCAGCGTGCCGTCCAGCCCGTGGATGTCCACACCCTGCCGCTCGGCCGCGACCAGGTACATACAGAACACCGGGACGGCCGGGCCGGAGATCGTCATCGACGTCGTGATGTCGCCCAGCGGGATGCCCTTGAACAGGGTCTCCATGTCGGCGGCGGAGTCGATCGCCACCCCGCAGTGCCCGACCTCGCCGAGCGACTTCGGGTCGTCGGAGTCGCGGCCCATCAGGGTCGGCATGTCGAACGCGACGGACAGGCCGCCGGTGCCCGAGTTGAGCAGCAGGTGGTAGCGCTCGTTGGTCTGCTGGGCGTTGCCGAAGCCGGCGAACTGCCGGATCGTCCACGTCCGGCCCCGGTAACCGGTCGGGTAGAGACCGCGGGTGTAGGGGAACTCGCCCGGCCAGCCGATCCGCTCGAACCCGGGGTAGTCGATCCCCTCCGGCGGCCCGTAGACGGGCTCGACGGTCTCCCCCGACAACGTGGTGAAGTCCGCGTCGCGGACCCTCGACTTCTCGTACCGCTCCTGCCACCGGGCCCGGCCTGCGGCGATCTGCTCGGCGTCCACGACATCCCCCTGGGTTTGGGTCTGTTGCCATCCAGGCGCGGTGGCGCCCCGCCCCGATAGTAGGCCGGCCACCTTAACGATCGCTAGGGAGGGGTTGACCGCGCGGATAGGCTGCGAACTATGACGGAGCAGCCCGACGCGCCGGCCCCCCGCCTGAGTGGTTACGTCGCGATGCCGGAGGAGTACACCCCGGCGCACACCAACAACTACCCGGTCGGATACGTGCCGCCGGTGGTCGTGGAACCGCCGACAGGACAGCACTCCCTCAGCGCCTTTCGCCGCGCCGAGCAGGTCGAACAGATCCCGGAACAGCGGATGGAGCCGACCCGCGCCGAGCCGGCCCGCGCCGAACGGCGGGCCGTCGCCGACACCCCGGAGCGTCGGGCCGGCGGGGCGCCGGACCGGCGGGCGACCGCGGAGATCCCCGCGAGCAGAGGCGTGACCCGGGTGGCCGACGAGGTCGTGGAGAAGGTCGCGGCGATCGCGGCCCGTGAGGTCGAGGGCGTGCACGACCTCGGCGGGGACGTGTCGCGGATGTTCCAGTCGGTCCGCGAGCGGATCGGGCTGGGCGCCGCGGACGCCTCGGCGACCCGTGGGGTGTCCGTCGAGCTGACCGGCGGGCAGGCGGAGGTGCGGCTGACCCTGGTCGTGGAGTACGGGCACGTGGTGCTGACCGTGTGCGACGCCGTGCGGGCCAATGTCATCGAGGCGGTCGAGCGGATGCTGGGTGTGGGGGTGTCCGAGGTGAACATCCTCGTGGACGACATCCACACGCCGGAGCTGCCCCAGAGGTGAGCCGGGCGGCCCGCGGAGCGGGCCGTGCCCGGGCGGGGCTCCGGACTGACCGGCGCGTGCCGGGTCGGGCCCCGCCGTAACCGTCTGACGTTTCTAGCCTCTGACCAGCTCCGCGCGGCCGTCGACCAGGTGCAGCTCGGCGTCGCACGCCGCGGCGGCCTCCGGGTCGTGGGTGGCGAACACGACTGCGGCACCCCGGCGCGCCTCGGCCTGGAGCAGTTCGATCACCCGCTGCCGGTTCTGGGCGTCGAGCTCGCTGGTGATCTCGTCGGCCAGCACGATCGTGCCGTGCATGGCCAGGCCCCGGGCGATGGAGGCGCGCTGCTGCTGGCCGCCGGACATCTCCTCGACCAGCTGCTCGGCCTGGCCGGTCAGGCCCAGCTTCTCCAGGCTGTCGGCGGTGCGCTGCGCGGCGTCGTTCGGGGTGACCCCGCCGGCGAGCAGGGCGACCTGGACGTTCTCGTTGGCGGTCAGGATCGCGGCGAGCCCGTTGTCCTGCGGCATCAGCACGACGCCCTCGGACACCGCGTGGTCGCGGTCCCGCAGCGCCGCGCCGTCCACGGTGACCGCGCCGGCCGCCGGCTTCAACAGGCCGGCCATCGCCCACAGCAGGGTGGTCTTGCCCGCGCCCGAGGTGCCGGTCACGGCGAGGAGCTGACCGGGGGCCGCGACGACGGAGACATCGGTCAGCACGGCGTGGTCGTCGTACCTGACGGTCAGTCCGTCGACTACAAGGGTTTTCACTGGTCCTCCTGGGGCGGTGTCATCGCGTTCAGTCGTACCGTTCCGTCCGGTTGCAACTCAACCCGCATCAAGGTTCCAGGTGCATAAACCTCCAGCACCTCTGGGGGCAAATGGAGCGAACCGTCGCGGCCGATCACCGCGAAGTCCTCCCCGCGCAGCCCCTCGGCCCCGACCCGGCCGTCGCGGATGGTCACCGTGCGGCCCATCTGCGCGCCGACCTCGGGGTCGTGCGTCACCACGACGACCGTGGTACCGGCCCGGTTGACCGCGTCCAGGGCCCGGAGCATCTCGTCCCGGGACCGCGCGTCGAGCTGGCTGGTCGGCTCGTCGGCGAGCAGCAGGCCGGCGCCGTTGGCGATCCCGACGGCCAGGGCCAGCCGCTGGCGCTCCCCCGGGGTCATCTCCGAGGGCTTGAGCCGGGCCCGCCGGCCGCTCATCCCGACGAGGCTGAGCAGTTCCTTCGGCTTGGGCAGCTGGCCCCGGTTCTGCCGGGCCGCGCCGCCCTGGGCGAAGTGGATGTTCTGCTCGGCGGTCAGGTACGGCAGCAGGTTGCGGGCCGCGCCCTGCAGGATCACGCCGATGTCGGTGGCCCGCATCCGCTGCAGCTCGACCTCCGTGGCCTTGGCCAGGTCGTGCGCTCCGACCTCCAGCCGGCCGGCCGCCGGGGAGATCAGGCCGGCGAGCAGGGACAACAGGGTGGACTTGCCGGCACCGGACGGGCCGACCAGCGCCACGGACTCGCCGGGGGCGATGTCGAGGTCCACGCCGGACAGGGCGACGACGTCATAGCCCTCCAGGCGGTAGATGTACACCAGGCCGCGGCAGGTGACCGCCGCTCCGGAGACCCTGCGGACCAGGGGCAGGCCGGAGGTGGTGTAGCCGGTGACGTCCCGTCGGGTCAGGGGGCGGTCCAGGTCGGTGAGGGCCGGGGGCTGGGCCGTGTGGTCGCGCAGCCAGGTGGGCTCGACCGTGGCGCCGGCCTCGGGGCGGCGGACCGGGGTCCACTGGTCGGTGCCCGGCGGCGCGGCCGGAGCCAGTCCGGGTTCACGGACCGGCCGCGGGTCACGGCCCAGGCCCGATTCACGGCCGGAGTCACGGCCCGGATCGGAGTCGCGGGTCCACGGGTCCGCCTCGCGGGCCGGCGGCCAGGGCTCCGCCTCGCGGGACCACGACTCCGGCGCGGCCTCCCTCGGCCACGGCTCCGGGGCCGGTTCCGCCTCGGGTTCCGGGTTGGCGAGCCAGCCCCGGAACTCGTGGGCCCCGCCGGTCTGGTCGTGTCGGGGCTCGGTCATCGCTCACCCTCCCGCAGTCGGTGCGGGGACGCGCCCGCGAACATCCGGAGCACCACGGCGACGGCCAGTCCGAGCCCGCACACCACGGCCAGCAGCGCCGCCGGCAGCCAGCCGGGGCCGAACGCGTCGGCCAGATCTCCCAGTCCGGCGGCGTCGCGGACGGAGACGAGTTGCAGGCCGGGCAGCATCAGGGCCGCCCCGCCGATCCCGGTGACCGCGCCGACCAGGAGTGGAACCCCGAGCAGCGCCCGGTACTCCCGGAGCACCCCCCGGCGCAGCGTCGACGCCGGCACCCCGGCCAGCCGGAGCGCGGCGAGTTCGTTGAGCCGGGCCGTCGCGCCGACGTACGCCGTCAGCAGCACCGCCCCGACGGCCAGCAGCACGGCGGCCGCGCCGGCGAGCAGGTACAGCCGCAGGGACAGCGCCGGGGCGAGGCGTTCGAGCCGGGTGACGGTGCCGTCGACGGAGTCGGACTCCAGGACCCGCGCGCCGGCGGCCGTCAGTCGTTTGCCCAGGTCGGCGGGGGCCTTCGGGGAGGCCCAGACCTCGTAGCGCAGGGTGTCGGTGTCCGCGAGGCTCGTGGTCCGCTCGGCGGAGCGCACCGCGTAGTCCAGGTCGAACAGCAGTCCCCGGTCGCCGGCCCTCGGCAGCCGGTCGGCCCGGGCGGCGACGCCGAACTGCTGGGGCCGGTCGGTGAGCGCCGGGAACGCGAACGCGTCGCCCTTCGGGACGGCTCCGACGGCCACGACCGGGATCGTGTCCGGGGCCGACACGTGTTCGGCGATCACGTCGCCGGCGTCGCCGCTGCGGATGCCGAGGCCGAGGCCGGGCCCGGAGCGGACCGTGAGTTCGGCCTGCGGGGCGCGGGCGGCGAGCCGGCGCCAGCGGCCGTCGGCCTCGAAGCCAGCGTCGACCGGCCCATCGGCCCCGCGCACGGCGGAGAGGGTGACGTCGACGGTGTACACGTCGGTGCTGCCCGGGGTGCGCGACACGCCCAGTCCGAGGAGCCGGCAGCCGGTGGCGCACCCGGGCAGCGGTGCGCCGTACGTGTGCCCGCCGGCGACGATGACGCCGAGGCCGACGGTGCGCGGCGGTTCGCCGGGGGCGCTGACCACGGCGACGAGCCGCAGCGGCCGGTCCTTCTCCGTCTTCAGGTTGGCGGCCGACGCGTCGACCTCGATCCGGTCCTTGACCACGACCGGGGCGACCGCGCCGGGCCGGAGCTTGCCGGCCAGTGCTTTGAGGTCGTGCCCGGCCCAGTCGGCGACGGCCGGCAGCTTGGCGGACTCGACGGCGAGGAGTTCCACGGATCCGTCGCCGTAGTGCTGCTGGCCGCGCACGACGGCCATCGACTGGCCCGACGGGTCGGCCTGCGCGACGGCGGCGACGAGCGCGTCGGGGTGCGCGACGTCGACCGTGAAAACCCGGTCGGCGCCCATGGTCTGCCGGGCCCGCTCGGTCCGGGCCCCGGCGGCCACGTCCCAGGAGGTGGCGGCGAAGGTGAGCAGCGCGACGGCGACGGTGAGCACGACGACGATCCGGTGCCCGGCGGGCCGGCGGGCGAGCTGTGCGGCGGAGAGCAGGGCGGCGAGCCGGCCCCGGCGGCCGGCGCGGCGCAGCGAGCCCCGGGCGTAGCCGGTGAGCAGCCGGGCGACGGCCATGCCGGCGACCAGCGCCAACAGGGGCGCGGCGACGAGCGCCAGCGCGGAGGACCGGTCCCGGAAGGCCTGGAACAGGGCGACCGCCGCCAGGGTCGCCGCAGCCACCTCCAGCACCGTGGCCCGCCATTTCGCCCGGTTGGGTACCCGGCGGAGCAGCGCCAGCACCGGCCGGCCCAGGGTGCGCCAGCCGGCCCCGAGCGCGGCGAGCACGGCCCCGGCGACGGCTGCCACCGTGGTGAGCAGCACCGGCCCGGACAGCTCGACGGCGGTGCCTGGCGCAAGCACCATGGCGGCGGCTGCCCTGACCAGCAGCAGCCCGGCCACGAGCCCGAGCGGGGCGGCCAGCACGATCAGGACCAGGGACTCCGCGAACCCGAACCGTCCGGCGCGGGCCAGCGGGTAGCCGCGCAGTTTGGCGAGGGCCAGCTCGGGCGAGCGCTCCTCGGTCACGGCCGCGACCAGCAGGAACAGCACGAACAGGCTGAGCAGGACGAGCGGAATGGCGACGACGGGTACGTTGCGCGCCACGGCCTCCTGCTCCACGACGATGTCGTCGAGGACCCCGGGCAGCGCGGAGGTGACCTGCAGGCCGCCGGCCGAGGGCAGCGCGCGGCCGAGGAGTTTGAGGTCCTCGCGGGCCGAGGCCACGTTGTCCAGGTCCAGGGCCTGGGGCTTCAACGGGTACTCGAACCGGACCCGCGCGTCGGTGCCCAGCGACCGGACGTCCTCCTCGATGCCGACGAACAGGGCGTCGGTCCGGGTGCTCGCGCCGTCGGGGCCGGGCGAGCCGGCGTTGAAGTACGCGGTGCGGCCCCAGTAGCCGGCGGAGGCGTCGACCGGGGTGTAGGTGCCGGTGATGATCAGGGTGCGGGTCCGGCCGGGCTTGCCACGCAGCGTGACCTGCTGGCCGGTCGCGAGCTTGTTGTCCTTGGCCGAGCGGTCGCTGACCAGGACCTGTCCTTCGGCGGTCGGGCAGGCGCCGGTGACGACCAGGTGCTCGCAGGCCCCGTCCCGGTACGCGAGCCGGGCGGCCAGCGCGTCCGACGGGTCACCGAACTGTGACTCGGCCTCCACCGAGGCGACCGGCGTGCCGAACGCGGCCTTCAGGGTGGGGTAGCGCCCCAGGGCGTTGCTGATCGCGAGCCTGGTGCCCGAGGTCGGGGCGGCGGCGGCGTCGGCGGGGGTGGCCGCGCCGACCAGCAGCCCGGTACTCGTCAGGGACGCGTGGGTCAGGCCGTCGAGCAGCACGGACTGCTGGGCTGCCCGGGAGTACGCGGGGGCGAGCACCGCGGCGGTCACGGCCACGGTGGCTAGCAGCAGCACGGCGAGGGAGCGGCCCCAGCGGTACCGAATCCCACGCAGCGTGACGGTCCAAGCCGTCAACGTAGCCTCCCCTGGTTCAGCGCCCGAGCCACATCGCAGGGGATCGCGCAGGGAGCTTAGCTACTGGGAAAGGCCAGCGAGAAGCGCGTCTGCCGCTGTGAACGGATCGAGACCTCCGGTGGCCACCTTTGCCGCCAGATCGGGCAATGCGGCCTCACCACGCAGGTTGCCCAGTTTTGCCCTGAGAGTGGATAGTGCGAGCGCCTCGATCTCCGCAGCCGCCCGGGCCGTCCGACGCCGGTCGAGTTCACCGTGCGTGATCAGCCATTCGCGGTGGTTGTCGATCGCCGCGCGCACCAGATCGATGCCCTCGTTCTTCGACGCCACGGTCTTGACCAGCTCCGGCCGCCAGGCGCCCGGGCCGGGGGCGCTGAGCGCGACCATGCCCCGGATGTCGCGGGCGGTGCTGTCCGCGCCGTCCCGGTCGGCTTTGTTGACCACGAAGATGTCGGCGATCTCCAGGATGCCGGCCTTGACGGCCTGGATCCCGTCGCCCATGCCCGGGGCGAGCAGCACGAGCGTGGTGTCGGCGAGGGAGGCGATCTCCACCTCGGCCTGGCCGACGCCGACCGTCTCGATGATGATCACGTCGCAGCCGGCGCCCTCGAGCACCCGGACGGCCTGCGGGGTGGTCGCCGACAGCCCGCCGAGGTGGCCCCGGCTGGACATCGAGCGGATGTACACCCCGGGGTCGGTCGCGTGGTCCTGCATCCGGACCCGGTCGCCGAGGATCGCGCCGCCCGAGAACGGGCTCGACGGGTCCACGGCCAGCACGCCGACCCGCTTGCCCGCCTCACGGTAGGCCGTGACCAGCGCGGACGTGGTTGTGGACTTGCCGACGCCGGGCGAGCCGGTCATCCCGATCACCGGCGCGCGCCCGGTGTGTGGTGCGAGTTCGGCCGCGATCTCCCGGGACAGCGGGCTGGCGTTCTCCACCAGGGTGATCAGCCGGGCCACGGCCCGGGGGTCACCCTGCCGGGCCAGCGCGACCAGGGTCGGGACGTCGGCGTCACGGAGTCGGAACCGGGCCGGGGCCTCGTCCTGCATCATGCCACGACTTCCTCACCCAGCGTCCGCTGTAGGCCTCTTCGTACGGTTTCGGTCTGGTCCGGTGCGAACGTGATCCGGAACGTGCGCGGCACGTCCAACTCGGCGGCGTTCCCGGGGGCCAGGTCGAACTCGACCTGACCCTCGCTCACGGTCACCGAGCGGACGCCGCCGTACGTCGTCCCCTCCTGCACGCCCCAGACCAGGCAGTACGGCTCGTCGGGCACCATCGGCTCGTCCTCGCGCATGACGATCAGCGCCCCGCCGGTGCCGCGCTCGTCGGCCCCCAGCCAGAACTCGTAACCGTCGTAGCCGTCCGACGCCTCGGTGGCCGGCTGGCCACCGAGGAGCCGGGCGAAGAACGCCAGCGGTACCCCTCCGCGCATCAGCTACGCGGCACGCGGAGCAGCAGCGCGTCCCCCTGGCCACCGCCACCGCACAGCGCGGCGGCGCCGACCCCGCCACCCCGGCGCTTGAGCTCCAGCGCGAGGGTCAGGGCCAGCCGGGCGCCGGACATGCCGATCGGGTGGCCGAGCGCGATCGCCCCGCCGTTGACGTTGACGATCTCGTCACTGACGCCCAGGTCGCGCATCGACTGGATGCCCACGGCCGCGAACGCCTCGTTGATCTCGATCAGGTCGAGGTCGGCGACCGTCAGGCCCTCCTTGGCGAGGGCGTGCTTGATCGCGTTGGACGGCTGGGAGTGCAGCGAGTTGTCCGGACCCGCGACGTTGCCGTGCGCGCCGATCTCGGCGATCCACTCCAGGCCGAGCTCCTCGGCCTTGGCCTTGCTCATCACGATCACGGCGGCCGCGCCGTCGGAGATCGGGGACGAGCTGCCGGCGGTGATGGTGCCGGCCTTGTCGAACGCCGGGCGCAGCTTGCCCAGGGTCTCGACCGTGGTGTCCGGGCGGATGCCCTCGTCCTCGGTCAGCAGCACCGGGTCGCCCTTGCGCTGCGGCACGCTGACCGGGGCGATCTCGTCGGCGAACACGCCGTTGCTCTGCGCCTTGGCCGCGCGCTGGTGGCTGCGGGCGGAGAACGCGTCCTGGTCCTCGCGGGAGATGCCCAGCTTGCTGACGAAGTTCTCCGTCGACTGGCCCATCGGGATGTTGTCGTACGCGTCCGTCAGGCCGTCGAGGGCCATGTGGTCCTTGATGACCACGTCGCCGTACTTGTAACCGGCGCGCTGCCCGACGAGCAGGTGCGGCGCGTTGGTCATCGACTCCATGCCGCCGGCGACGACGATGTCGACCTCACCGGCGCGGATCAGCTGGTCGGCCAGCGCGATCGCGTCGAGCCCGGAGAGGCAGACCTTGTTGATGGTGAGCGCGGGGACGTTCATCGGAACGCCCGCGCCGATGGCCGCCTGACGGGCGGGGATCTGCCCCGCGCCGGCCTGCAGCACCTGACCCATGATCACGTACTGGACCTGCTCCGGCGCGACCCCTGACCGCTCGAGAGCGGCCTTGATCGCGACAGATCCCAGCTGGGTGGCCGAGAAGTCCTTGAGGTTGCCGAGCAGCCGCCCCATCGGGGTACGCGCGCCGTTGACGATCACCGAGCCCATGTCGCCTCCACGATTGAAGTTCGTCCAGACTAGGGGCATGACCACATCCGCAGCCCCGGGGGCAGCACCCCGTTCCGACGGTATCGGCCTGCTCCGCATCGACCACGTCGGGGTGGCCGTAGCCGACCTCGACGCCGCCATCGCGTTCTATGAGAACACCTTCGGCATGCGCTGTGTCCACACCGAGACCAACGAGGAGCAGGGGGTACGCGAGGCCATGCTCGCGGTCGGCCCCACCTCCGAGGGCGGTTGTATCCAGCTCTTGTCCCCATTGTCCCCCTCCTCCACGATCGCCAAGTTCCTCGACCGGTCGGGTCCGGGGGTCCAGCAGGTCGCGTACACCGTGGCCGACATCGACGTGGCCTGCGCCACACTCCGCGAACGCGGCGTCCGGCTCCTCTACGACGCCCCGCGGCGGGGTACTTCCGACTCCAGAATCAACTTTGTCCACCCCAAGGACGCCGGGGGCGTGCTGGTCGAGCTCGTCGAGCCCGCCGCCGGGCACTGATCCGGCGGGATTTCTCGCCGGAAGGTCTTCCTTAACGATCGTTCACGTGACACCCTTTGACCTGAGTGCGGTATCTCACAGAATGCTGCGCGCACCCTGCTACCCATGAGTAACATGCGGGCAGAGACGCCGGTCACAGGAGGCACCCATGGACGACATCCGCACCGCCATCAACGCGGGCGACCGCGAGGCACTCGCCGCGATCAAGATCCCGGCGAGCTACCGAGGGGTCGTCGTCCGCCGTGAGGACGAGGGGATGTTCGACGGCGTCGCGCACCGCGACAAGGACCCCCGGCAGTCCATGCACGTCCAGGAGGTGCCCACCCCCGAGGTCGGCCCCGGCGAGGCGCTGATCGCCGTCATGGCCAGCGCGGTCAACTACAACACCGTGTGGACCTCGATCTTCGAGCCGGTGTCCACGTTCCGGTTCCTGGAGAAGTACGGGAAGCTGTCGGAGCTGACCAAGCGGCACGACCTGCCGTACCACGTGATCGGCTCCGACGCCGCCGGTGTCGTCCTCGCCGTCGGCGCGGGCGTCACCAAGTGGAAGGTCGGCGACGAGGTCGTCGCGCACTGCCTCAACGTCGAGTTGGAGGAGCCCCAGGGCCACGACGACACGATGCTCGACCCGCAGCAGCGGATCTGGGGCTTCGAGACCAACTTCGGCGGGCTCGCCGAGCTGGCCCTCGTCAAGGCCAACCAGCTGATGCCGAAGCCCGACCACCTGACCTGGGAGGAGGCGGCCAGCCCCGGGCTGGTCAACTCCACCGCGTACCGGCAGCTGGTCTCCAAGAACGGCGCCGACATGAAGCAGGGCGACGTCGTCCTGATCTGGGGCGCGTCCGGCGGCCTCGGCTCCTACGCCACCCAGATGGCGCTCAACGGCGGCGCGATCCCGATCTGCGTCGTCTCCAGCGAGGACAAGGCGGACATCTGCCGGAAGATGGGCGCCGAGCACATCATCGACCGCCGCGACTTCCAGTTCTGGAAGGACGAGAACACCCAGGACGAGCGCGAGTGGCGCCGTTTCGGGGCGAAGATCCGCGAGCTGACCGGCGGCGAGGACCCCGACATCGTCTTCGAGCACCCGGGCCGCGAGACCTTCGGCGCCTCCGTCTACGTCGCCAAGCGGGGCGGCACGATCGTCACCTGCGCGTCGACCTCCGGATATTGGCACACCTACGACAACCGGTACCTCTGGATGAGTCTCAAGCGGATCGTCGGCAGCCACTTCGCGAACTACCGCGAGGCGTGGGAGGCCAACCGGCTCGTGGCACTGGGCCGTATCCACCCGACGCTGTCCAGCGTTTACCCCCTTGAGCAGGCAGGTCAGGCCGCCTACGAGGTGCACCGCAACCAGCACCAGGGCAAGGTCGGCGTGCTCTGTCTCGCCACTGAGGAAGGTCAGGGCGTGCGGAACCCGGAGATGCGGGCCAAGCACCTGACGGAAATCAACCGGTTCCGAGGACAGTAGTTTTTGACAGAGCGTGTTCTCGAGCCTACGGTTAGAAACCGTTCGTATACGTATTTATCGGTCTACGTAAAGGGCTTCCACCCTTGGCGAGACCCCTGCCGGTCTGCGAGTATGTGCCAATGCCCCAGCAGCCCTCCATGACATTCTTCGAGCAAGCGAACAGTCAACCCGATTTCACGGTCGTTCTGCGTGGTTATGACCGCGCGCAGGTCGACGACTTCGTCCAGCGGCTCAATGCTGCGCTGGCCCAGTCCGAAGGTGCCCGTTCCGAGGCCGAGCAGCGGATGACCGACGCCCAGCGTCGCCTCCGCCAGTCCGAACAGCGGATGGGCTCGCTGGAACAGAAGGTCACCGAGCAGACCAAGGCCATCGAGGAGAACTCACGGCCCACGCTCTCGGGGCTCGGCACCCGGGTGGAGCAGATCCTCCGCCTCGCCGAGGAGCAGGCCAACGAGCACCGCGCCGAGGCGAAGCGGGAGGCGGAGGGCATCTTGTCCACCGCCCGGCTGGAGGCACGCGAGATCACGGACAAGTCCCGCGCGGAGGCGGCCGCCATGAAGGCGACCACCGAGCGCGAGGCGAGCGGCCTGAAGACGGCCGCCGAGCGCGAGGCAGCCGAGCTGCGGGTGCAGGCGCGTCGGGAAGCCGACACGCTGCGGGCGGACGCCGACCGCGAGACCAAGCAGCTGCGTACCTCCGCCGCCCACGAGGTGGCCGAGCTGCGCGCGACGGTCGAGCGCGAGGTCGCCACCCTGCGGGCCACGGCCGAGCGGGAGATCACCCAGCTGCGCGCCAAGGCCGCCCGCGAGGCGGAGGAGAAGCGCGCCGAGGCCACCAAGCTCTACGCGGAGGCCAAGGAGAAGCGGGACAAGGACCTGCAGTCCCTGGCCCTCGAGCTCGCGGAACGTCGCGAGACCTCCGAGCGCGAGGAGTCCGAGCGGCACAACTCCGCGGTCGCCGCGACCCAGAAGCTCGTCACCGAGGCGGAGCAGCGTGCCCGCACCGCCGACGAGCGGGCCAAGGAGACCGAGCAGCGCGCCGAGTCCCGGCGGATCGAGGCCGACCGCACGGCGAACGACACGATCGAGAAGGCCAAGGCGCTCGCGGAGAAGACCACGAGCGAGGCCCGGAGCGAGGCGGCGCGGGCCACGGCCGACGCCCGCAGCGAGGCCGAGCTGACCACCACGGCCGCCCGCCGGGAGGTGGAGGAGCTCACCCGCCAGCGGGACTCCGTCACCGCCCAACTCGGCCAGCTCCGCGAAATGCTCGGTGGCCTCGCCAACATCGGCGGCGGCGCGCTGGGCGCGGTGCTCGGCGGCACCCCGGCCAAGGCCGAGGAGAAGGCCGAAGACAAGAAGGACGACAAGTAACCCCAGCCTCACCCACGGTGCCCGGCGCGTTCCTTGCGCCGGGCACCGCCGTATTTTCTCGTGGCACGTGCTCCTCACACCGTGCTCACACACCTTCTGGCTAGTATTAGGTGCATGGGTCAGCAGGGTGATGTGTTCACATTGGGCAATACCTCCACCGAGACAACCTTCGAAACCACACTGCGGGGGTACGACCGCAAGCAGGTCGACCGCTATGTGACGCAGATCGAGGGTTTCGTGGCCGGGCTGGCCGCCGAGCGGGAAGAGGCATTCGCCCAGGCCCAGGCGTACGCGGGCCAGGTCGCCCAGCTGCAGGCGGAGATCGCGGAGTTGCGCCGCCGGTCCGTGGTCGGCGACAAGGCGCAGTACAAGCACCTCGGTCCCCGGGTGGAGCAGATCCTCGCCCTCGCCGAGGAGGAGGCCCGTCTGATCACCACCCGGGCCAACCAGGCGATCACCGAGCACCGCGCCGCCGCGGAGCGCACCCTCGTCGAGGCCCGCAACCAGGCCGAGCAGACCGTCGGGCAGGCCCGCGCGCAGGCCGAGCAGGCGACCAAGGACTTCCAGACCGCCCTCAACGCCCGCCGGGTCACCGCCGAGCAGGAGGAGGCCGCCCGCCGGGCCGCGCTGGAGAAACAGGTCAACGAGGCCACCGCCAACGCCCAGCGCACCCTCGCCGAGGCCCGCGCCGAGGCCGAGCGCCTCGTGTCCGCCGCCCGCAGCCAGGCCGACCAGCTGACCGCGGAGACCCAGCGGTCCGTCGAGGCGCTCAAGACGGAGAGCCAGGTCCAGTCCGAGCAGATGCTCACCGCGGCCCGCACCCAGGCCGAACAGACCCACGCCGAGACCCAGCAGTTGCGGGCCACCACGAAGCAGCAGATCACCGACCTGCACCAGCAGCTGCAGCGCGAGGTCGCCGAGCGGCGCGCGACGGCGCAACGCGAGATCGAGGAGCTGCGGGCCGAAGCCCAGCGCAAGGCCGCCGAACACCGGGCCGAGGCCGAGGCCACCCTCACCAAGGCGCGGTCCGACGCCGACACCCTGCGCTCCGTGGCCCAGCGCGAGACCACGGCCCTGCGCGCCGAGGCGAAGTCCGAGACCGAGCGCACGGTCGGCGAGGCGCACTCGAAGGCCGAGCGCACGATCAGTGAAGCGAATTCGAAGGCCGAGCGCACGGTCAATGAGGCGAACTCGAAGGCCGAGTCCCTGCAGAAGGCGGCCCAGACCGCCGCCGAGCAGGCCCGCACCGAGGCCCAGCGGATCATCGCCGAGGCCAAGGCCCACGCGGAGCAGGCCTTAACCGCCGCCCGGGCGACCGCGGACGAGCACACCAGCAAGGCGGTGGGTGCCGCCCAGCAGACGGCCGCCGCCACCCTGTCCGCGGCACACGCCGAGGCGCAGTCGGTCGTCGGCGACGCCCACCGCAAGATCGCGGATCTGGCGGACCGCCGACAGGAGATCCGCGAGGACGTGGCCCGGCTCCGGGAGACCCTGGCGAAGCTGACGGGGAACTCGGCGGCGTTGTTCGCGACCGTGGAGGACGACGAGCCGCTCCGCCGGCCGGCCGCGATCGCCGCCCCGGTCATGCCTGCCGCCGCTGCCGCTCCTGCCGCTGCCACTCCGGCAGCTGCCGCTTCCGCCGCTTCCACTCCGGCCCCTGCCGCGTCTCCCGCTGCTGCCGCTGTCGCGACTGGCACCGCTTCCGAGCCTTCCGCAGCCGCCGAGCTCGGTGCGTCGGCTGTGCCCGCCGCTGCCGGGGCCCCTGTCACAGCGGGGACTGACGTCGGTGCGGCTGCTCGTCCAGCCGGGTCGGGTGCCTCGTCGGGGGCCGGGGTTCCGGCACCGTCCGCGGCCAAGGCCAGTGCCGGGGCTCCCGCTCCGGCCGAGTCGGCAGCGAAGTCTGAGGCTGGCACCTCTGCCGGATCGTCGGGCGGGGCCGCGCAGAAGGCGGCCGGCGGGACCCCGGGCACCGAGACCGTGCGGATCGCCGCCGCGAAGTCCGGAAGCGGGAACGGATCGACGGCCAAGGCGGATGCCTCGGCTACCGACCCCGCCGCGAAGGCCGAGAGCGCCGCCCCGGAGGGAACCGACACGTCCCAGAAGTCGACCGATGCGTCCGCGAAGTCCACGGATCGCGAGTCCGCGCAGGCCACGGGCACGAAGGCGTCGTCAGCCGGAGCGGACAAGGCCGAGGGCCCCAAGGCGACGGTGGGGCCGGCGAAGTCCGACCAGCCGGCCAGCCCGAAGTCGACCGCCGCGGCGAAGTAGCCACCAGATCAGTCAGCGTCGCCCCGGTCGGCACACGACCGGGGCGACGCTGTTCCCGTCCTGGTCAAGCACCGTTCCGGTGAGGACACGGTGCCAGTGCGGGCACGGACAACGGTCGTCCTCTGACCGGCCCGCAGACGCTGCGTCCCAGGCCAAGGCGGGCGGACGCCTCCGCCGTCAAAATATCCCGGCCATCTCCACGACCGCCGCCCGCATGCCATCGCCACGACCATGACCGCAGCCGGAGGCGTCAGCCCGGGGCGCGGGGGCTCAGGGGGTCAGCACTGGTCCTGGCGGGGCATGGCCACCTCACGGATGATCAGCTGCATCGCCGCCACCGCCGGTACCGCGATCAGCGCGCCGACAACCCCCAACAGGGCGACGCCGACCAGTACCCCGATGATCGCGGCGAGGTCGGTCACCGCCACGGCCCGGTTCATCACCTTGGGGTAGATGATCCAGTTCTCCAGTTGCTGATAGACCACGAAGAACACCACACAGGCGATGCCGACGCCCACGGAGCCGGCCGCGAAGCCGACGATGCACACGATGACCGCGCCGAGGGTGGCGCCGACCTGCGGGATGAGGTCGAGGATGGCGACGAGGAGCGCGAGGGCGTACGCGTAGGGGATGCCGACGATCAGCATGAAGATGTAGGACGCGACCCCGGCGACGGCCGCGATCCCGATCGCCCCGATCATGTACCCGCCGACCTTGGCGAGGATCTCGTCGCCCAGCCGCTCGGCGCGCACCCGGCGCGAGGCGGGCACCAGCTTGTACGCGCCGGACTTGAGCCGGTCGAACGCCGCGAGGAAGTAGAACGTCAGCACCACGGTCATCAGGGCGTTGAACATGGTGCCGAACAGGGTGCTGACCCCGCCGAGCACCCCGCCGAACAGGTTGCTGATATTCGTGGCGGTCGCGGCTTCCTTGACCTTGGTGATGATGTCGTACTTCTTGTCGAGGTCGTGCAGCCACTGGTTGTGGGTGAGCTGTTGCAGGTAGTCGGGGAACTTGCCGATCACCTGGTCGCCCTGCTGCACGAGGGGCGGGATCAGGGCCGCGATGCCGCCGCAGAAGACGAGCACCATGGCCAGCCCGACGATCGCGACAGCCAGGCCCCGGTTGAGGCCCCAGGCGCGGAGCTTGACGACGGCCGGGTTGAGCCCGACGGCCAGGAACGCCGCCACGAAGATCAACAGGAGCATGGACCAGACGTTGACGACGGCCTGGTAGGCCACGTACGCCGTGATCAGGCCGGCGCCGCCGACCAGCCCGGTGAGGAAGGGCGAGCGGGAGAAGGGCTTGCCCGGCGTACCGAACCGGGAGACCTCCTCGGCGGCGTGCTCGGCGGCCTCGGCCAGCTCTTCGAGAGCCTCGGCAGGCTCGCCCGGTGCGGTGGGGTGCGTCGGTTCCTCGCCCGTCATGCGCCGAGCCTAGCGCCCGCCGGCAAGCCCCCCATGAACTCCCGGACGGCGGCGGTGAACTCGGCGGGACGTTCCCAGGGCGGCAGGTGCCCGGAGCCAGGGATGGTGACGAGCCGGGCGCCCGGTACCGCTTCGGCGATCAGGCGCGCCTCCGCCGGCGGGGTCGTGGAGTCCAACTCCCCCACGATCACCAGGGTCGGCACGGTGACCTGCCGCAACGTGTCGAAGGAGTCGGGTCGGGCCGCCATCGCGCGCTGGGCCCAGGCGACGGCTTCGGGGCGCGCGGCGCGTACCCCCGCCTGGACCTCGGCGAGGACCGGGGACCCGGGGGCCAGCATCCGGGCAGCGAGCACGTCGGTGTCGTCGCCCCCGGCCAGCACCGACTCGGCCATCCGCAGCCGGTTCGCCGCGGCGTCGGGAGCGTCGGCGCCGGCCTTGGTGTCGGCGAGAATCAGAGCGCCGACCCTTTCCGGGTACTCCCGAACCACCGCCATCGCGACGTAACCTCCCATGGACACGCCACCGAGGACCACCCGGTCGAGCCCGCGCCGGTCGAGTTCGGCGACGACGTCGGCGGCCAGGGCCGACATGCCCGGGGGCGCGTCGGGGACGGCCGAGGTGCCGAAGCCGGCCAGGTCGGGGGCGATCAGGCCGGGCAGGTCGACGGCGGCGAACATGGCCGAGGACAGCGGGAACGCGTGCAGCAGCACAGTGGGAATCACGTTCCCATCCTCGCAGCGCATGGGTTAGGTTGCTCCGGCACACGCTCCCCTGTGAAACGGAATTCCGCATGCCCCGTCGGGTAGCCCTCACCCTGACCGCCCTGCTCCTCGCCACCGCCGCGACAGCGTGCGGGTCCGCCCCGGAGAAGAAGCCGGCCGCCGCGCCGAGCACCAGTGCTCCCAGCCCGAGCGCCACGAAGCTGACCGACCCCGAGATGTACGCGATGACGAAGAAGGCCCTGCTCCCGGAGGACGCCCTCACCGCGATCTCGTTCCCAGGAAAGAGCGAGCCGGAAACCGAGCGGGTCTACCAGGGACTACTCGTCGAGTGTCACCCGGGGCTGAGCACTGATTCGTCGATCACCGGCCGAAACGTGCGGGTCTGGACCTCCGGGGAGGGCCCGTGGGCTCTCAGCGCGACCGCCGGGTTCCAGGACACGACCGCCGTGCAGGTCATCGACGAGATCCGAAAGACCATTCCGGAGAAGTGTCACGGCTGGAAAGCCACCACACCGATCGTGGACCGCAGTGTCGACTACTCGTCGGACGTGGTGCTCCCTGAGCTGCCCGGCACCACCGCGAGCTACGGCTACTGCCTGACCGTCTCCTTCATCCCGTCCGGCCACCAGAAGAGCGAATGCGCCGTCTTCGTGGGTCGGAAGGCGGCCGGCATGGACATGGTCGCGTCGTTCCACTACTCCGTCGAGAACGAGGCGATCGCCAAGGCCACCGTCGCCCAGCTCGCCCCGAAAGTCGCAGAGCAGCTCGCGAAGGTGTGACCCGAACGGCCCGGGAAAGCCTGACCGTTACCCGACTGACAGGCGGGGAACGCACCGGGCAGGATGAGCGCGTGCACCTTCTCGCGGTCAGTCATGCCGATCCGTCCGTCCCCGACCGCGTCGAGCTGCCCGACGGCAGCCTCGCCCAGGGCGGCTTCACCGTCCTGCTGAACCGCGAGCCCCGCGCCGCGCACGGCGACGTCACCCCGGCCGACGTTGCCGGCTGGCTCGTGACGGGCCCGGAGGCGTTCGGCCTGGTCACGCCCCCGTTCGCCGCGGCGCACCGTGCGGCGGAGACCGAGCCGGTCGTCGCGGTGACCGACTACCTGGGCTTCCGCCAGGTGTATTGGTGGCAGGGCTCCGGCGTCGCCGGCATCAGCACGAGCGCCCCCGCCCTGGCCGGGGTGGCCGGCGCCGGCCTCGACCACGACGCGCTGGGCGTGCAGAGCCTCCTCGGCTGGCAGCTCGGCGACGCGACCCCGTTCGCCGGGGTGTCGAAGGTGCCCGCCGGGCACTACGCGCGGCTGCACCGGGGCACGGTGGAGCTGGTCCGCTACGACATCGACCGTACCGAGGAGCCCCGGGGCCGGCAGGCGACCGCCGTGGAGGCCGCGGGGCTGCTGCGGGAGTGGCTGGTGCGGTACCTGGACGAGCACGAGGATCCGGTGCTGCAGCTGACCGGTGGGCACGACTCGCGGATCCTGCTCGGCGCGATCCCAAGCAACCGGCGGCGCGGGCTGCACACCCTGACCCTGGACTCGCAGGGTGGGCGGGACGCGCCGATCGCCGGGGCGCTGTCGGCCCGGTACAAGATGGTGCACCAGGTTTTCGACACCAGCTCGCTGACCGGCCTGTCCGCCGCCGAAGGCCACGCGCTGGCCACGGCCGCCGCCCTGCGCCTGGACTGCTCGGCCAACCCGCTCGCGCTCGCCCCGCTGTCGGCGGCGGAGAGCCAGCTCCCGCAGGGCCGCCGGCTGTCCGGCCTCGGCGGCGAGGTGGCCCGCGGCTTCTACTACGGCGCGCAGCCCTCGGGCGCGACCACGGCGCACCTGGCGGAGCGTTTCGCCCGGTGGCGGCTGTTCACCAACGAGGCCGTGGACCGCGACGCGCTGGTGCCGGAATTCACTGAGGCCGCGGAGAAGTACACGATCGGCCTGGTCACGGCTCAGCTGACGAGCTACGGCGACCAGTGGCTGCGCTCGCTGGACGAGTTCTACCTGTGGCAGCGGATGCAGCGCTGGGGCGGGGTGCACGGCACGGTCGCCGCCGTCGACCGGGTGTTCCTGAACCCGATGTTCGACCGCCGCTTCATCGAACTGGCCCGCGCCGCCGACCCGGCGGACAAGCGCGACTCCCGGCTGCTCGCCGCCATCATGCGCGAGCTCGACCTCGAACTGGCCGTGATCCGCCTCGACAGCGGCCGCAGCCCCAATCAGCTCGCCAAGGGCCGGGGCAACTGGCGGGCCACGGCCCGCAAGGCCGTCGGCAAGGTGGCCCAGCGGGTCGCCGGCAGCCGCCGGTCCCCGCTCGGCGCTCCCCTGCTGTCCCGGCTGGTCGTCGACCACTGGCGCGCGAACCGCGGCCTGCTCGACGGCCTGCCGGACCTGGTGCGCCCCTCGTACGTGGCGGAGCTGCTGGACGGCCGCCGCCCGGGCGACCCGCACACCGTGGCGTTCCTGCTCAACCTGCTCGCGGCCCCGAAACCCTGAAAGCTTCATACGGTTACGAGAGGTCCCCGACCCGGTGTCCATCGGCGGGGGCCTCGCGGGGCTCCCCGCGCGCACCGGCAACGGGGTGGGTCCGGGTCCAGCCCGGCGTCCGCTCGCCGGCAGGGCGCGCTCCGCACGCCCTGCCGGGCCACAGCCAAGGCCACGGCACAGCCACTATTAAGGCCGATACTCCTCGACAACGGACCGCTGACGCAGCCCCCGCCGCCCGATCCGCCGCACAGTCCCCACAGTGGACCTGAGCTTGTCCTTGACGGTCAGCTTCCGCAGCCAGATCCCGAACATCGGCAGACCGCGATACCGGGGCGCGGGCAGCCCCGACAACCGCAGCGCCACGGTCCGCCCCCACACCGCCCCGCGCACCTTCAACAAACCGGCCTGCGAAGCCGGCAACCGGTCATACGGCACCGCTTCGGCGACGAGCACCCCGGCCGCGATGGCCGCGAGCACGATCTCCACGCCCCGCGCGGTCCTGGCCACGATCAGCGACCGGCCCGGGTCCCCGGCCGTCGGGCGGTGCCACGGGTCGCCCACGGACACGTCGGCGAACTCGCCGGTGTGGTCGGCGCACAGGTAGCAGCGCCACTGCCGGTGCTTCTCCAGGATGCCGCCCCAGGAGGCGTCGTAGCTGAGCTGGCGTTCGCCGGGTTCGGCGCGGGCTTCGCCGGGCCAGCCCTCTCCCCGGTAGTGCAGGGACTTGAGCTGCTCGGGATCGGAGCCCAGGGCCTTGATCAGCTCCAGTGTCCCGCGCGTTGAGGGCGTGCCGGCGCAGAAGATGGCGATGGTGAGACCGAGCTTGGCGTCCAGGCCAGGGCGCAGCGCGCGGGCCTTGTGCGAGGCGGCCACGTCGCAGGGCTTGCCGATGAACACGCTCGGCGCGTCGGCGTCCTCGACGAGGCCGAGGCCCTCGGCGGGGCTGGCGGGCGCGTACCGGGAGCCGACGTGTTCGAGCAGCTCAGCCTGGGTGCGGCTGAACTTGACCTCGTTGAGGTAGGGGATGTCGGCGCGGGCGCCGGTGTGCAGCACCCCGCCGAAGCCCCGGTGTTCGAGGCAGAACCCGGCGAGGGCAGTGGCGGCCCCGCCGGAGGAGGCGGCGTACCGCAGCGACTCGGGAGCCGCGTAGCCCTCCCACATGCCGAGGACCGGTCCCCAGCCGTCGAGCTGCGGGCGGTCGTCGGCGACGGCGGTGAGCCCGACCCCGGGGCAGGCCCGCAGCGCGTCGGCCTCGCGGGGCGCGCGGCCCGGAGCCTCCGGCCCCGGGCCCCGGTCGACCGGCCGGATCGGCAGCGGCCGGCGGCCCTCCGCGAGGACGTCCACCATCCGGTAGGACTCCGGCGCCATGTACGCGCACACCCCGCACCCCGTGCACATCTTCCGCGCCGCCACATCCTCAATGCTGCGCACGGATCAGCTCCACCAGGTCGTCGAGCTGCTGCCCGGCGGCGGTCCGGGCCCGCGCCGAGCCGGTGACGAGTTCCTCGCGGGTGGCCGCGCGGGCCGTCCACGAGTCCCACAGCTCCGACAGCAGGGTGTCGGTGTCCAGGGTGCGGGCGTCGGCCACCCGGTGGCCCTGGCCGGCGGTGGCGAACACGCCCCGGGCCTTGTCCGAATAGGCGACGCAGGCCGCCGGTACCCCGGAGGAGAGCGCCGCGATCGTGGCGTGCATCCGCATTCCGCACAACCAGTCGCCCCGCGCGATCAGCCACTTGGACTCCTGACAGTCCAGGCCGGCGGGCGCGGCGGTGACCCGCTCGGGGCCGTACTCCTTCGACAGCCGCGACACCAGGGTCTGGGTGATCGCGTCGTCGTCGTCCCGCGCCCCGGGGGTGGACACGTGCGGCACGAACAGCAGCCGCGCGCCGTCGTCGAGGAGTTTGCGGGTGAGCACCTCGACGACCTTCACGAGGTCGGCCGACAGCCCGAAGCGCGTCTCGGCCGGGTCGAGGAGCAGACCGGACACGTTGAGGACGGCGACGTCGCCGCCGCCGAGCGCCAGCCAGGCCTCCAGTTCCTCGGACTCGAACGGCCGGGTGGGCAGCGCGAACGCGACGTCCACGCCCTGGCGGTGCTTGGCCGGGTCGAAGCCGCCCCCGACGAGTTCCTTGAGTCGGGCGAAGCTGTCCGGATCGCGGGCCCAGGCCCCGGCGGCGGCGAGGACCAGATCGCGGGCCTCGCGCCGGGTGGCGTCGCCGTGGAACGGGCCGTACGTCTGGGGCAGGAAGATCAGCGGGCGGCTGCGGGCCACGGCGAGCTTCTTGGGCCAGTTGACGAGCCGCCAGCGCACCGGGCTGTACAGGTCGGTGAAGCTGTCCCCACCCGAGGTGTCCAGGACGGCGTCTGCGGCGTTCAGCCGGGCGGCCCCCGGGTTGGCGATGCCGCCGAGCGCGGCGGACACGGCCATATGGTGGTAGGACTCTGGGCGGTGGTAGCGCCGGGTCAGGCGCGCGCCGACCCGGGTGACGCCGGGCAGCTTGGGGTCGGGGCGCACGCCCCAGCCGTCGTCGTACCAGGTCACCTCGGCGTCGGGCACCCTGCTGAGGATGCCGGTGGCCGTGGCGGTGGCCAGGGCGGCGACGCCGCGGTTGCGGGCCTCGCCGTTGGAGCCGAACAGGGCGACCTTCACGCGACACCGCCCGAACCGTCGCCGACCGGAGAACCGGCGGCCGAGGTCGCACCGTCGAAGCCGAGGGACGGCCGGACGACGGTGTCGGGCGTCGCTGGCGCGAGCACGCCGTCGACCGCCACGAACACCTCGCCGGTGGCCGGGCACTTCCACCGCGCGCCGTCGGCGACGAGCCGCTCTCCGGACCGGCCGACCCACCCGATCCACCGGGCCGGGTTACCGACCACGAGAGCGAACGCCGGCACGTCCTTCGTCACCACGGACCCCGCCCCGACCAGGGCGTAACTCCCGATCTCCACACCGGCGACCACCACGCTGCGGGCCCCGACCGAGGCCCCGGTCCGTACCGTCACAGGGTCGGCGTGCCAGTCGTCGGCGTTCTTCAGCTCGCCGTCGAGGTCGATCGACCGGGGATACCTGTCGTTGGTCAGGATCACGCCCGGACCGAGGAACACGCCGTCCTCGACCAAGGCCGGCTCGAACACCATGGCGTAGTTGTGCACCTTGCACCGGTCGCCGATCGTCACGCCCGGCCCGATGTACGCGCCCCGGCCGATGTTGCAGTCCGCGCCGACCACCGCCCCGGTCCGGATCTGGGCGAGGTGCCAGACCCGGGTGCCGGCACCGATCGTCACGCCCTCGTCGATGTCGGCGGATTCCTGAATCACGAGACGCGCCTCACTTCGTTCGGTGGTCACTCGACCACGTTGTGTCACTCAACTACCAGAGTCATCTTCGAGACGGTGAAGGCCTCGGCGTACCGGCGGCGGCACTCCGCCCCGCGCAGTCGGGCCAGGGCCAGGAAGAACTCGTCGTCCCACCAGTCCCGGGCGTGCTGGGACGGGTAGCACTTGTGCAGCAGCTCGACCTTGCGGCGCGCGACGTCGTCGGTCAGCGGCACGTACACGTTGGGCCGGCCCAGGTCCCCGTCCCACTTCGGGATCTCGTAGTGCAGGATCTGGGCGTCGCGGAACGCGGTCGGGGCCAGCTCGGCGAGCAGCCGGTGGTCCTGGTGCGCGTCGTAGAGCGACGGGGCGAGCACCAGGTCGGCCGGCACCGTGGCCGCGGCCTGCACGGCGGCCTTGGCCTCCGCCCAGTGCGCCGGCAGCCGGCCGTCGGGCAGCGCCGAGAACGCGAACGTGATCTCCGCGCCGGGCAGGAACGCCGCGGCGGCGGCCCTGGCCTCGGCGAGCCGGGCCGGGGACCCGGTCAGTAGTACATAATGGACGGTCTTGGGGTTCAGCGACAGCAGCAGTCCGCCGGCCGCGATCTCGATGTCGTCCGGGTGCGCGCCGAGCAGCGTCAGCCGCTCGACGGCCTCAAGCCGAGCCATCAGACCCCCGGTCGGCGCCGTGCAGCTCGTCCCACAGCATCCACGGCGCGGTGCCGTGGTTGTAGAGGGCTTCGAGCTCGGCCCGCTCCTTGAGCGTGTCGGCCGGACACCAGAACCCGTGATACGGGTACGCCAGCAGCTCCTTGCGCTCCGCCAGCCGCGCGAACGCCTCCACGACCAGCTCTTCGCCCTCGTGCAGCACGTCGAAGACGCTGGGCCGCAGGACGAAGTAGCCGCCATTCTCGTAGGCGAGCATCTCGCGCATCGGGCGCAGCCGCTCGACGTGCCCCTCGGCGGTGAACTCGACCATGTGGTGCGAGGACTGCGGCGGCACGGCCAGCAGCGAGGCCTGGGCCCCGGTGGCCCGGACCCGCTCGATGATCTCCGGCAGCGGCGCGTCGGTGAGGGTGTCGGCGTAGTTGGCCAGGAACATCTCCTCGCCCTCGACATGCTTGCGCACCGCGAGCAGTCGCTCACCGATCGTGGCCTTCAGCCCGGTGTCGACGAACGTGATCGTCCAGTCCTCGATGTCGCTGGAGGCCAACTCGATCTTCCGGCCGCCCTCGGACAGGGTGAAGTCGTTCGACCGGGTCTCGTCGTAGTTGAGGAAGAAGTCCTTGACCGCCGACGCGCCGTAGCCGAGGCAGAGGACGAAGTCGGTGTGCCCGAAATGCGCGTAGTAGCGCATCACATGCCAGAGCAGCGGGCGGTCGCCCACCATCACCATGGGCTTCGGGGCGTCGGACGTGCCGTCGCGCATCCGCATCCCGTAACCACCGCAGAACAGGACTACCTTCACGACACTTCCAGGGTCGGGATCGGGTAAACGAGCTTGCCGCCCCAGTCGCGCACGTATGCCAACTGGGCGTCCAGCTCGATCTTCAGGTTCCAGGGCAGGACGAGGACATAGTCCGGTCGGTCCTTTTCGATGCGATCCGGAGCGAAGATCGGGATATGGGTACCGGGGAGGAACTTCCCGTGTTTGTGCGGGCTGCGGTCCACGGTGTAGGCCAGCAGGTCCTCGCGGATGCCGCACTGGTTGAGCAGGGTGTTGCCCTTGCCCGGAGCCCCGTAGCCGACGACCGTCTTGCCCTCGCGCCGCGCGGTGATCAGGAAGTCCAGCAGGTCGAACTTCACCTTGTCGACCTCCGCCGCGAAGCCCTTGTGGCCGGCGACGTCGTGCAGGCCGGCCTCAGCCTCGCGCGCGAGGAGGTCCTGGGCGCGCTGCGAGAGCGGCTGTTCGGTGAGCCGGGCGTGAACTCTCAGCGACCCGCCGTGCGTGTCGAGCTCCTCGACGTCGACCAGGTGCAGGCCGCCGCTGGCGAGCGCGCGCTGGGCGGTGAGGAGCGTGTAGTACTGGTAGTGCTCGTGGTAGATCGTGTCGTACTGCCGGCGTTCGATCAGCCGCAGCAGGTGCGGGAACTCCAGCGTGACCAGCCCGGTCTCCTTCACCAGGGCGGCGAGCCCCTTCGTGAAGCCCGTGATGTCCGGGATGTGCGCATAGACGTTGTTGCCGCAGACCAGGTCGGCCCGGCCGTGCTTCGCCGCCACGGCGGCGCCGGTCTCCGGGCCGAGGAACTCGACCTCGGTGCGGATGCCCTTGGCGCGGGCGACCTCGGCGACGTTGGCCGCCGGCTCGACCCCGACGACCGGGATCCCGCGCGCGACGAAGTGCTGCAGCAGGTAGCCGTCGTTGCTGGCCACCTCGGTGACCAGGCTGTTCTCGTCCAGCCCGAGGGTCTCGGCCATCGAGTCGGCGTAGTTCTTGGCGTGCGCGACCCACGAATCCGAGTAGGAGGAGAAGTAGGCGTAGTCGGAGAAGATGTCCTCGCCGGCCACATACGCCGGCAGCTGGACGAGCAGGCAACTCGGGCAGACCCGGACATGCAGCGGGTAGAATGATTCTCTTTCATCAAGTTTGTCCGCAGCGAGAAAAGACTCGCACAGGGGGGACATCCCCAGATTGACGAAGGTTTCGGTCAAATCGGCGCCGCACAGACGGCACTCAGGCACGATCACCGGGCTAGTCAATGATCTCTCCACACGTGCGGTCCAGGGGTCAGTAAAAAACCCGTCAGAGGGTATGGGACACAATACTTATCGCTTACAGTCGCGGCGTATCACTCTGCCTGGGGCCTGGGGGTCAAAGAACATGCGCGTGCTCGTCACCGGTCACCACGGATACATCGGAAGTGTCCTCACACCCCTGCTCAAAGAAGCCGGGCACGACGTGGTTGGCCTGGACACCGACTTCTTCGCATCCTGCCTGCTGGGCTCGGAGGTCGACGAGGTGCCCTCCGTCGAGGTGGACATCCGCGACGTCACGCCGGCGCACTGCGAGGGCTTCGACGCCGTCCTGCACCTGGCGGCGCTGTCCAACGACCCGCTGGGCAACCTGTCCCCTCAGATCACATATGACATCAACCAGCACGCCTCGGTCCGGCTCGCCGCCGCCGCCAAGGCCGCCGGTGTCCGCCGTTTCCTGTTCTCGTCCTCCTGCAGCCTGTACGGCGCCGGCGGCGACGCCCCGGTCACCGAGGACGCCGGGTTCTACCCGGTGACCCCGTACGGCGAGTCCAAGGTGCTGGCCGAGCAGGAGATCTCCAAGCTCGCCGACGCCGACTTCGTGCCCACCTACCTGCGCAACGCCACCGCCTACGGGGTCTCCCCCCGGCTGCGCGGCGACATCGTGGTGAACAACCTCGTCGCGCACGCCGTGACCACCGGCAAGGTGCTGCTCCAGTCCGACGGCACCCCGTGGCGACCCCTGGTGCACTGCGAGGACATCGCCCGCGCGTTCGTGGCCCTGCTCGAGGCCGACGAGGACCTGATCAGGGACCGCGCGTACAACGTGGGCCTGACCAGCGAGAACTACCGGATCCGCGAGGTCGCCGAGCTGGTCGGCGCGGCCGTGGAGGGCAGCGTGGTCAGCTTCGCCGAGGGCGCGTCCTCCGACAAGCGCGACTACCGGGTCGACTGTGAGCGGATCAAGAACGAGATTCCCGGGTTCCAGCCGCGGTGGACCGTGCCGACCGGCATCGCGCAGCTCGTCGCGGCGTACCGGGAGCACGGGCTGACGGCCGAGGAGTTCGCGGGCGTGAAGTACCAGCGGATCGCCCGGATCCGGGAGCTGCTCGACAGCGGCCTGCTGGGACCCGACCTGCGCCCCGCGTCGTGACCCGGCAGCACACCTCCGAGCTGACCTGCGAGGCCTGTGGGGCCCTCGGCCTCACACCGTGCGCCGACCTGGGGCTGTTCCCGGCCACCTGCGGGATGACCTGGCCCGAGCCCCCGACCGACCCCGTCCTGGGCCGGATGGACCTGTGGTACTGCCCGAGCTGCGCGCACGTCGTCAACCGGGCCTTCACCGAGGACCTCCGGGCCACCGACGGGCTGTTCGACAACGGCATGCTGTCCTCCGCGTCGTACCGCGCGCACGTGGCGGGGGTGGCCGAACGGGTGCTCGGCCGGGCGCTGCCGACCCGCACCCTGGAACTGGGCTGCGGCGAGGGCGAGCTGCTCGAGCTGCTGCCCGGCGAGCGGACCGGTTGGAGCCGGCACGTGCCGGAGCCCACCACCCTGGGCGGCTACACGCTCAACGCCGGCTCCTGGACCCCCGGGGCCGGGGCCTACGACCTCGTCGTCGCCCGGCACGTCCTCGAACACGTCGCCGACCCGCTCGGCCTGCTGCGCCAGCTCCGGAGCGTCACCGACGGCCGGGGCTACTTCGAGGTCCCCGACGCCGGCTACGACCTGGGCGCGGCCGGTTGGGACGTGATCTACCCGCACGCGCAGTACTTCCACGCCGGGTCCCTGGTCGCGATGTGCGAGCGGGCCGGGTTCACGGTGACGAACTACGGGCTGACGTTCCACGACCAGTACCTGTATGTCGAGGTCAGCACCCATCCCGGGGCGGAGAGGGCCGAGGCCTGCGTCGACTGCGGGCCGTTGGACAACGACCACCAGCGTGCGGTCGCGCAGAACTTCGGCGACCGGTTCGGCGCGCTGATCGACCGGTGGCAGGGCGTGGTCAAGGCCCACCACAGGCCGGCGCTGTGGGGTGCCGGGGCCCGGGGCCTGACCTTCCTGGCCACCGTGGACCCCGGGCACGCCATGACCGTCGTCGACCTGAACCCGGGCAAACACGGTCGTTTCCTGGCAACCGGGCACCGGGTCGACCCGCCGTCGAGCCTCCCCCCGGACACCGATGTCGTGATCATCACGAACCCGGCGTACCAGAAGGAGATCGAAAGGTCCGTCGCGGAGCTGGGCGTCACCTGCGAGGTGCTGGTCGCATGAGCGAGCGCCAGCGAGTGAATCAGGGACACAGCGGCGACGTGCCTCATGCGGCCGGCGAGCGCAGCGAGGCGGGCGCATGAGGTTGACCGTCGGGATGCCCGTGTACAACGGCGAGAAGTACGTCGCGGAGACCATCGCGGCGCTGCTCGCCCAGGACTACGACGACTTCGAGCTCCTGATCAGCGACAACTGCTCCACCGACAGCACACCGGAGATCGTCAGGTCGTTCGGGGACGACCGGATCCGCTACACCAGGACCGACCGCAACATCGGCGGCGTGCACAACTTCAACCGGGTCGTGGCGCTCGCCGAGGGCGAGCTGTTCAAGTGGACCGGGTACGACGACATGTGCGCCCCGACGATGCTCAGCCGCTGCGTCGACGCCCTGGACGCCGCGCCGGGGGCCGTGCTCGCCTACCCGCGCACGGTCCTGATCGACGGGGCCGGCGAACGGACCCGTTCGCACCGCGACTTCCTCGACCTGCGCGCACCGTCGCCGTGGCGGCGGGTGGCCCGCTACGCCCGCAAGATCAGCCTGGTGAACCCGATGTACGGCGTGATCCGCACGGCAGCCCTCCGGCGCACCGGGATCCTCCGCACCTACGTCTCCAGCGACTACACGATGCTCGCGGAGCTGGCCGCGCTGGGCGAGTTCCACGAGGTGCCCGAAGAACTGTTCTTCCGCCGGGTGCACGAGGACTCCACGGCCCTGGCCCCAGAGCGCAAACTGGCGGACCTGGCCCGGTGGTGGAACCCGGACGGCCCGGCCAGGGCCCGCGCGCCGAGGCTGCGGATGCAGGCGGAGACGGCGCGGGCGCTGCTCGCGATCGACCCCGCCTCGGCGGTGGCCTGGACGCTGAACTGGAACGCGCGCAAGACCAAGGACCGGCTCAGCAGACTCAAAAGGAGATTCGTCCGGTGAAGAGCGCCGTCGGCTGGTCCTACATCCTCACCGGCGGACGCCTCGCCGTGACCATGATCGTGATGCTGCTGCTGGCCCGGCTCCTGGGCCCGGCGGCGCTCGGCGTGCTCACCCTGGCCCTGGTGCTCGTCAACCTCGTGCAGGCCGTGCTCCAACAGGGCCTGATGGCCGCGATCATCCAGCGGTCCGAGCTGCGCGACGAGCACCTGAACGCCGCGTTCTGGCTGCTCCTGGTCCTCAGCGTCGTGCTCGCCCTCGGCCTGGCGGCGGTCACCCCGCTCTACGCCAGCGCGGCGCACTCCAAGTCCCTGACCGGGGTCTGCCTGGCGCTCACTCCGCTGCTACCGCTGCTCGCGCTGTCCCTGATCCCGGAGGCGCTGCTCCGCCGGGAGCTGCAGTTCAAGACCCTGACGATGCGGTCGCTGTCCTCGGTCATGCTCGGCGGCGTCGTGGGCGTCGGGATGGCGTTCGCGGGGTACGGGGTCTGGGCCCTCGTCGCCCAGCAGCTGATCACGGCCGCGGTCGGGGTGGCCGTGCTGTGGGCGCGGACCGACTGGCGGCCGAGCCGGCCCCGGGTCGGCCCGGCCCGCGAGCTGTGGAGCTTCTCGTCCCGGTCGGCGCTGGCCAGCGTGGGCCTGCTGATCGGTACCCGGGGCTACGTCCTGATCACCGGGTACTACTTCGGCGCCGTCGCCGTCGGTCTGCTCCGGCTGGCCTCCCGACTGTCGGAGACCCTGGTGGACGTGGCCGCCCGGTCCCTGCAACAGGTGTCCCTGCCCGAGTTGTCGCGGTTGCAGGACGACAAACCGGCGTTCGCGGCCCGGCTCGGCGCGCTCCAGCACCTCGGGGCGCTGCTCGGCCTGCCGGCGCTCGGCATCCTGGCCGGGATCGCGCACCCGTTCATGGTGTTCCTCGGCCCGGCCTGGTCGCCCGCGGCCAACGCACTGCAACTGCTCTGCCTGGTCGGCGCGGTCAACGTCTACGGCGTCCTGCTCGGCCCGGCCCTCCAGGCGGCCGGGAGGCCCGGAACGCTGTCCGTGGTGGTCTGGAGCCAGGCCGGCCTCTCCCTGGTCGGCTACGCGGTCGTGGGGCACTTCGCCGACAGCATGACGGTGGCCGAGCAGGTGTTCGGGATCGCCCTGACCACGCTGGTCTCCGAGGTGGTCGTAGTGGCCGCCGCGCTGTGGTGGACGCTGCACCGGGTGCTCCAGGTGCCGCTGTGGCCGGCCCTGGGACCGACGCTGCCGGCCGCGCTGGCCGGGGTGGTCGGGTTCGGGGTGGCCGCGCTCATCGACGCCGTGGACCGGCACCTGCCGCCCGCGGTGGCGGTGCTGTTGCAGGGGACGGTGGCCGTGCTGGTCGCCGGGGGGCTGCTGATCGTGCTGGACTCCAAGGCGCGGGACATCCTGGGCCGGCTCGGCCGGAAGCTGCGGCTGACCCCGGCCAGGGTCTGACCTGCCCGGGCCGGGCCTCCCGGCAGGCCGGGCCGGCTAGCGGACGAAGTCCGGGTAGGTCGCGTCCCGGTCGGCGATCACGGTCGGCTCGCGCGGCCACTCGATCCCGAACGCCGGGTCGTCCCACCGCGCGCCCCGGTAGGCGTCCGGGGCGTACCTCTCGGACATCTGGTAGGTGATCTCGACGTCGTCGGTGAGCGTGATGTAACCATGCGCAAAGCCAGCGGGCACGTAGAGTGTCGCGCGGTTGGCGGCGGACAGCTCGACGGCCGCGTGCTCCAGGTACGTCGCCGAGTCGGGGCGGACGTCGACGACCACGTCCCAGATCGCGCCGGCCGTGACCCGGACGAGCTTCACCTCGGCGTGCGGCGCGACCTGCCAGTGCATGCCGCGCAGGGTGCCGGCGCGGGGATTGGTGGCGACGCTGCCCTGCACGTACACCGTGGCCAGGCCGTGTTCGGCGAACTCGTCGGCGCAGAACACCCTGGCGAACAGGCCCCGGTGGTCACCGACGGGCTCGGGCGTGATGAGGTATGCCCCGGCGGGGGCGAGTGGCGTGAACAGCACCCGGCCAGCCTATCGGCAGCAGAGTTCACCACTGCGCTGCGTGAGGGTCAGTTTCGGGTCATGTCGAACAGGTGTCATCAACTCATGACTATTGGCTGAATCCGGCAAGTGTCATATAAGCCGCGCAAGCCGTCCACATCGGATCATATGACGACTCAATCCGATGAGGGAGTAAGTAATAAAACGCGCTTATCGGATTAGTCCCAGCACTATTTTCTTCCGCTACGCGGAAGTAAGGAAGGCGACACCAGCTCTGACCGGTACTCCACTTGCGCGGGTGCCAGCCCAACCGGGAAGCTTTCCCGACAACCTATGTGACCGGTCATATACGTTTAGTAGCGAGCCTGGGGAGATCTGGTAATGCGCGTTGGTGTCATCGGTTGCGGGTACTGGGGAGCGAAGCACCTCCGCGTCCTCACGCAGATTCCGGACGTCGATCTGGTCGTGGCGATCGACCGCCGCGAGGACCAGCTCAAGCAGCTCCAGCAGCAGTTCCCCGGCGTGCTGTGCGTCTCGGAACTCGACGAGGCGCTGGACCTGGTGGACGCGGCCATCGTCGCGACCCCGCCCCGCACCCACGGCCCGATCGCGAAGCGGCTGCTCGCGGCCGGCAAGCACGTGCTCGTCGAGAAGCCGATGACGGCGTCGACCGCCGAGGCGCTGGAGCTCATCGCGCTCGCCGAGGCCGGCGGCCTGACGCTCATGACCGGGCACACCTTCGCCTACAACGCCGCGGTGATCGCGCTGCGGGACCTGGTGGCCTCCGGCGAACTGGGCTCCATCTACTACCTCGACTCCGCTCGACTGAACCTCGGCCTCTACCAGCCCGACGTCAACGTCGTCTGGGATCTGGCCCCGCACGACATCTCCATCATCAACACTGTTCTCGACGCGGAGCCCACTTCCGTTACAGCCTTCGGCTCCAAGCACGCTGGGTCACCTTTTGAGGACGTAGCGTATCTGCGGCTGGACTACGGCACCATCGGCGCAACGGCCAACCTGCACGTCAGCTGGTTGCACCCCTCCAAGGTGCGTCAGACCACCGTGGTCGGCAGCCAGCGGATGGCCGTGTACGACGACATGCTCGACGAGGGCCGGCTGCGCATCTACGACAAGGGCGTCCAGGCCCAGCCCACCAACGACGGCGCGGTGCCGATGACCTACCGGTACGGCGGCATCGTCTCCCCGCACATCGCGTTCACCGAGCCGCTGATGAGCGAGGACAAGCACTTCGTCGAGTGCATCCGGACCGGGGCCCGCCCGAAGACGGACGGTTACGCCGGCCTGGCGGTCGTCCGGGTCCTGGAAGCCGCGAACGAATCCATCCAGACCGGTCGCACGGTCGAACTGCTGGAGGTTACGAAGGCATGAAGGTTCCCTTCATGGACCTGCGGGCGATGCACGCCCCGATCGAGGACCGGGTCCTCGAGCTGGTCCGGGAGCTCGCCGGCACGTCGGCGTTCATCGGCGGCCGGCACGTCGCGGAGTTCGAGAGCGCCTGGGCGGCGTACTGCGGGGTCGAGCACGCCGTCGGCGTCGCCAACGGCACCGACGCGATCGTCCTGACCCTGCGGGCGCTGGGCGTAGGCCCGGGCGACGAGGTGCTGGTCCCGGCGAACACGTTCATCGCCAGCGCCGCCGCCGTGTCCGCCGCCGGGGCCACCCCGGTGTTCGTGGACGTCGACCCGGTGCACCTGCAGGTCACACCGGACACACTCGACGCCGGGCGGACGGAGCGGACGAAGGCGGTCCTGCTCGTACACCTCTATGGGCACATTGTCCTTCCTGAGCCGATTCTGGCCTTCGCCAACGCGCACGGCCTCGTCGTCGTCGAGGACGCGGCGCAGGCGCATGGCGCGACCTGGGAGGGCCGGCGGGCCGGCTCGTTCGGCGTCGCGGCCTGCTTCAGCTTCTACCCGGGCAAGAACCTCGGCGCGTGGGGCGACGGCGGCGCGGTCGTGACCGACGACCCGGCGCTCGCCGAGCGGATCCGCACCCTGGCCAACCACGGCAGGGCCGGCGGGGACCACTACCGGCACGCGGAGATCGGCATCAACAGCCGGCTGGACGCGATGCAGGCCGGGATCCTGTCCCTCAAACTCCCCCTTCTGGACGGATGGAACGCCCAGAAGGATGACATCGTCGACCTCTACCGCAACAAGCTCGGTGGGATGATCGTTGAGCCGCCCGACGGGGTCACCTCCGCCTGGCACCTCCTGGTCGTGCGGGTCGCCGACCGGGACGCCGTCCGCGCCGAACTGGACCGCAAGGAGATCCAGACCGGCGTGCACTACCCGATCCCGTGTCACCAGCAGCCCGCGTACAACGTGGCCGCGCACGCGCCCGTCGCCGAGTCGGCCGCTCGTGAGCTGTTGTCCCTGCCGTTGTTCCCGACCATGACGGAGGCCCAGGTGGAGTACGTGTCCGCCGCCCTTACGGGGGCGCTGCGAGGATGAGCGTCGAGCAGGCGGTACTACGCATCGCACCGCGGGGGATGAGCGCGCGTCAGCTCGTCGAGGCCGCGGCGGCGATCGTGCTGCTGTTTCTGCTGTCCCCGTTGCTGATCGCCGTGGCCATCGCGGTGAAGGCGACGAGTCCGGGTCCGGTGCTGTTCCGACAGAGCCGGCTCGGGCTGCACCGGGAGGAGTTCCCGGTCATCAAGTTCCGCACGATGAGCCACAACAACGACGACCGGCAGCACCGGGAGTACGTGTCGAGCATGCTCACCTCCGAGAAGGCCGCGCATGGCGGCGAGGAGGGGGTCTTCAAGCTCACCAAGGACGCCCGGATCACCCCGATCGGGGCGTTCCTGCGGCGGACCAGCCTGGATGAGCTGCCCCAGCTGTGGAACGTCCTCAAGGGCGAGATGTCCCTGGTGGGCCCGCGGCCGGTGCTGGAGTGGGAGGCGGCGTTGTTCCCGCCCGGGGCGGAGCAGCGGTTCGCCGCCCGGCCCGGAATGACCGGTTTGTGGCAGGTGAGCGGGCGGTCCACGGTGGACTACAAGGCCGCCCTGGAGCTCGACGTCATCTACGTCCGCAACAAGTCGCTGTGGTTCGACCTGAAGATCCTGCTCAAGACCGTCCAGGTCATCTTCGACCGCTCGGTGGCCCGCTGATGTCCAGGCCGCACGTGGTGATCGCCGTGGCCAACCTGCCGGTCGAGCGTGACCGCCGGGTGATCCGGGAGTGCCGCGCGCTGGAGGGCGCCGGCTACCGGGTCTCGGTGATCTGCCCCCGGGGAACCAGGGGTCTCCGGGTCGTCCCGGGCACCGCCGACACCCGGATCCTGGCCTACCCGCAGCCGTTCGCCGGTGGTGGGCTGCTGTCCTTCGCAGTCGAGTTCGCCTGGTCCTTCTTCTGGATCGCGCTCCGCCTCGCCCAGGCCGTGCTGTTCCAGCGGGCCCGGGCGGCGCAGGCGTGCAACCCGCCGGACGTGTTCTGGCCGCTGGCCCTGGCGATGCGCGCCCTGGGCAAACCCTTCGTCTTCGACCACCACGACCTGTCCCCCGAGGTGTACGAGAGCCGGGGCGGCAACCCGACCGGCGCGGTGCACCGGGTGCTCCGGCTGCTGGAGTGGCTGTCGCTGCGGTGCGCGTCGGCCGTGGTGTCGACGAACGAGTCGTACAAGCAGATGGCGATCGACCGGGGGCGCGTGCGGCCCGACCGGATCACGGTGGTCCGCAACGGGCCGGCCGCCGGCGAGATCACTGTCCGACCTGTCCATAAATCAGATAAACACACCATTGTGTACCTCGGCGTCCTCGGCGCCCAGGACGGCGTCGACGCCGCGGTGCTCGCCGCCGCCGAACTCCGGCACGTCCGCTCCGACTGGCGGATGGTCATCGCCGGGGACGGCGAGTGCCTGGCCGACCTGAAGGCGCTCAGCACCGCCCAGGGCCTCGACGACGTCGTCGAGTTCACCGGCTGGCTGGGCCCGGAGGAGGTGGACGAGCTGCTCTCCCGGGCGACCGTGGCGCTGCAGCCCGACCCGCCGACCCCGCACGCCGAGCGGTCCACGATGGCGAAGACCGTGGAATATCTCGGTCGCGGGGTGCCGGTCGTCGCCGTGGACCTGATCGAGACCCGGCGCAGCGCGGCGGAAGCTGCCGTGTACGTGCCGACGGGCGCGCCGAAGGAACTGGCGGCCGCGCTCGACGAACTGTTGTCCGACCCGGAACGGCGTGCCACGATGTCCGGTTTAGGTAGGTCCCGCTTTGTCGAGGAGCTCGCCTGGGAACATCAGGCGTCCCGCTACATCGCCCTGTGGGATAGGTTACTGGCACGGTACGGTGCCGATAAGGTGCCCGCTCCCCGCCCAGCTCCACACGACCAGGTCACCACTGGGCGTGCACGCGCAGAAACTTCGTGAGGCCCCATTATGGATCTTTGGGACATCGGTCGGCTCCTTCTGCGCCGCTGGTTCGTGTTCATCCCACTTCTGCTGATCACGGCCGTGGCGACGCTGCAGACGTCGAACTACGTGAAGCCGGAGTTCACCGCGACCGGCTCGCTGCTCCTCGTGCCGCCGAACGGCAAGGCCGCGCCCGTGCCCGCCGGCAAGCAGGCCCCGCCCGGTAACCCGTGGGCGGAGCTCGGCCCGGTGCAGATGGCCCAGGCGGTCACGATCATCCTGGAGAGCCAGAAGGTCCGCCAGGAGGCGGCGACCCAGGGCGTGGAGCCCGGGTACACGCTGAAGATCGTCACCCGGAGCGCGATCATCGAGGCCTCGGTGACCTCGAAGAGCACCGGCAAGGCGCAGGCCACCGTGCAGTGGGTGCTCAAGAAGATCACCAACGAGATCAACGACAAGCAGAAGGCGTTCGCCGAACAGCCCACGTTGAAGATCAACACGGAGACCCTGGACGGCGCCGGCACCGTCACGCCCGTGACCACCGGGGTCCGCCGCGCCCAGATCGGCATCGCCGGCGTCGGCTTCCTGATCACCATCGTCTTCACCATCATCGTCGACGCGCTGATCACGATGATCCGCCGCCGCAGGGAGAAGATGGTGCGCGGCGCGGTCCGGGCCGTGGTGCCCGCCGGGCAGACCACCGTGCACTCCAGCCTGTTCAGCGCGCGGGACGCCAAGGCCAAGTCGATCACCAGCGCCGACACCATGGTGCTGAGCGTGATCTCAGCGGAGGACGAGCCGACCGTGCGGCAGGCCGGGCAGAACGCCGGCCCGAGTGCGCCAGATGGCCCGCCGCAGCACTGACATGACGTCCGTACCCCTCAGTGCGGCCCCGCGATCGTCGGAGCCACTCAGCGTGACTCCGCGGTCGTCCGGGCAGGCCCTCGTCCGGATCGCCGCCAACCCGGTCGGTCTGCTGTCCGCCGTCGTCTTCCTCATCTACTGGCTGCCCGCACGCGTCATCGTGCCGGGCCTGACCAGCATCGGCCGGCCGGGCACCCTGCTGGCCCTCGGCCTGATGCTGCTGTGGCTGCTGGCGCACCTGCATCCCGACCACGTGGTGGCGGGCCGGCAGCCGATGCGCTGGGGCCTGCTGGCGTACTTCCTCACCCTGGCGGCCTCCTACATCTCCGGCGAGCTGCGTGGACTCAGCGTGCTGGAGTCCAACAACGCCGACCGGA
Organism: Longispora fulva; assembly: GCF_015751905.1. NCBI lineage: Bacteria > Bacillati > Actinomycetota > Actinomycetes > Micromonosporales > Micromonosporaceae > Longispora > Longispora fulva. The sequence goes on along the minus strand of NZ_JADOUF010000001.1, from coordinate 7,552,499 downwards.
CCATGCTCGCCGCCGGGGCCCTGATCGGGGTCGCGCTGATGGCGGCGGACGGGCTGCGCAGCCGGCGCCAGCTCGGGCTGATGCTGCGGGTGCTGTTCTGGTCCGGGGTGTTCATGTCCATCGTCGGCATCCTGCAGTTCGCGCTGCGCAAGGACATCACGATCTACATTCAGCCGCCCGGCCTGGTGTTCCAGGCTCCGCCGGTCGGCTTCTCCAACCGGGGTTCCGGCGGGCTGGTCCGGGTGGCCGGCACCGTTGGCCACTACATCGAGTTCAGTACGCTCGTCGCCGCCGTGGTGGTGCCGCTCGGCCTGCACTTCAGCCGGTACGCGGTCCGGTCGCTGGAGCGCCAACTGATCGCGGTCGCCACGGTGATCAGCGCCTGCGCGATCCCGCTGGCCCTGTCGCGGACGGGCATCCTGGCCCTGTTCATCTCGATGCTCGTCGTCGGGATCGCGTGGCCGTGGAAGCGCCGGATCACGATCGGGCTGGCGACCCTGGCCACCACCGCCGCGTTCAGCGTGATCAGACCGGGCCTGCTGGGCACCCTGCGCGCCCTGTTCTTCCACTCGGAGAACGACCCGAGCCTGTCGGGCCGCACCGACGACTACGCCCGGGTGTTCCCGCTGATCTTCGAGCGGCCGTGGCTGGGCCGGGGCACGGGCACGTTCATCCCGGAGCAGTACTTCCTGCTGGACAACCAGTGGCTGTTGACCCTGGTCAGCTCGGGCGTCATCGGCGTGCTCGGCCTGGTGGCGCTGTTCTTCACCGGCATGGGCCAGGGGATCGCGGTCTGGCGGCGCGCCGCCCGGGAGTCCGACCGGCACCTGTCCGCCTGCCTGGTCGGCGGTCTGGCCGCCTTCACGTTTTCGGCGTTCACGTTCGATGCCCTGTTCTTCACCACCTTCGTGGTGACGCTCGGGCTGCTGCTGGGCGCCGTCGGGGCGCTCTGGCGGATCAGCGGGTCGGGGAGAGCTCATGACCGGTACTGACATCCTGATGATCACCTACGAGCGGCCGGAGTACGTCCGGCTCTCGCTGCCCAGGCTGCTGGAGACGTGCGGACCGGACGACCGGGTGTGGCTCTGGCACAACGGCGGGCACGAGGAGACGCTCGCGGTGACCCGGGAGTACGCCGAGCACCCGAAAGTGGCCCGGTTCCACCACAGCCCGGACAACGTCGGACTGCGGATCCCCACGAACTGGCTGTGGGCCGAGTCCGACGGCTCTTATCTGTCCAAAGTGGATGACGATTGCCTCGTATCGCCCGGATGGATCGAGAAATTGCGCACCGCGCACGAGGACGTGCCGGAGTTCGGCGTGATCTGCAGCTGGCGGTTCCTCGAGGAGGACTACCGCCCCGAGCTGGCCTCGAAAAAGACCGTCGAGTACGCGGGCGGCCACCAGCTGCTGCGCAACCACTGGGTGCAGGGCTCCGGTTACCTGGCCAAGCGCGCGGTACTGGAGGGCGTGGGGCCGCTGACCGACGGGCACTCGTTCACGAGCTGGTGTCTGGATGCCGCGCGGGCCGGCTGGGTCAACGGGTGGTATTTCCCGTTCATCCCCGAGGACCACATGGACGACCCGCGCAGCCCGCACACCGTGTACACGAACGACGAGGAGCTGCGCGCCCGGCTCCCGCTGTCGGCCAAGACGACCGGGGTGAACACCCTCGCGGACTGGACGGCGCAGATGAAGCGCTCGGCGGTGGTCGCCCAGACCGCCTCGCTGGACCTGCGTGACTACTTCGGCTGGCGGAAGACCCGCAGGTCGGTGTTCCGGAGGATCCGGAGGACCCTGACGGGGAAGGCGCCGTGGTAGCGACCGAGGACGGGTGCCCGGCGACGGAGCCGGACGGGTCGAACACCGTGGCGGGTTCCGGCGCGGGCGGCTGCTCGATTCTGATCCCCGCGCACAACGACGCCGCCGGCCTGGCCCGACTGTTGCCGCGGCTCGCCGGCCTGGACGTCACCGTGATCGCCAACGGCTGCGCCGACGACACCGCCGAGGTGGCCCGCGCCGCCGGGGTCCGGGTGATCGAACTCGCCGAGGCGTCCAAGGCCGCGGCCCTCAACGCCGGCGACGCCGCCGCGACCGGTTTCCCCCGGATCTACCTCGACGCCGACGTGCAGGTCACCGCCGAGGGCATCGCCGCCCTGATCAGAGCCTTCGACGACCCTCGGGTGTACGCCGCGACCCTGCGCCGGAAACTCGCCGTCGCCGGCCGCCCCCTGGCCCTGCGCGGCTACTTCGCCATCCAGGCCCGGCTCCCCCTCTACCGGCGGGCGCTGTTCGGCCGGGGCGTGGTCGCGGTCAGCGAAGCCGGTCGGGCCCGGTTCGACACGTTCGGTGGCCTTGCCGCGCGAGCGCCACAGGCCGGCCTTGCCGCGGACGCGAGCGCGCAGGAAATCATCGCCGACGACCTGTTCCTCGACCGGCTGTTCACCGACGCCGAGAAGGCCGTCGCGGACGGCGACAGCGTCGTGGACACCGCGCGCGGCACGGCCGAGCTGGTCGGCCGGCTGTCCCGCGTCCGGGCCGGCACCGCCCAGCAGGGCGCGACCGGCAGCCGGACGGCGTGGCTGAGGCTCGCCGCGCCCCGACCGTGGCTGTGGCCTGCCGCGCTGTGCTACGTGGCGATCACCGTGGCCGCCGAGCGCCGCCGCCGGACGACCCCGACGACGTGGGAGGTGGCCCGGTGACGGCCACCGAGGGCCCGCAGGCTGTGGCGGCCCGGGGCGGGGACGGCACGCCGGGTGTGGACGCGGTGACCGTGGTTCTCGTGGCGTACCGGACGCGGGAGCTCATCCTGACGTGCCTCGCCGGGCTGCCGCCCGAGTGCCCCGTGATCGTGGTGGACAACGCCTCGGGGGACGGGACGGCTGAGGCGATCGAGGCGGCGTACCCGAAAATTGATCTTGTTCGGTCGGAGGAGAACCTCGGCTTCGCCCGGGCCGTGAACCTCGCGGCCGCACGGGTCCGGACGCCCTACCTGATGCTGCTCAACCCGGACACCGAACCGGTCGGCGACCCGGTCGGCGCGCTCCTGCACCACGCCATCGCCCACCCGGAGCCGGGCATCTACGCCGGCCGCACGCTGCGCCGGGACGGCTCCGACGACGGCCGCTCCGTCTTCGGCCTGCCGACGCTGTGGGGCTACCTGTGCTTCGCCACCGGCCTGTCCTCGGTGTTCCGGCGCTCCCGGCTGTTCAACCCCGAGGAGTGCGCCGGGCCCGACCGCGCGGTCGGCGGGCCGGCCCCGGCTGCCTCCGGCTGCGTCATGCTGCTCGAGCGGGCGCTGTTCGAGCGGCTCGGCGGCTTCGACCCCCGGTTCTTCATGTACTCCGAGGACGTCGACCTCAGCTACCGCGCCGGCCTGCTCGGCCGGGGTCCGGTGCTGGTCGCCGGTGCGACCGTCGTGCACGAGAACGGGGCGTCGTCGAGCCAGACCGTCAAGCGGGTGATGGTGCTGCGCGGCAAGGTGACGTTCGTCCGGCTGCGGTGGTCGCCGCTCCGGGGCCGGGTCGGGCTCGCGCTGATCGGGCTCGGGGTGTGGGTGCGGTCGCTGGTCGGGAAGGGGTGGGCCGAGGTGTGGGGACGGCGTGCCGAGTGGCGGGCCGGCTGGCCGGAACCCACGGCTCCGGCTCCGATCCCGGCCTCGACTCCGGCCATGGCTCCGGCCTCGGTGCCTGGTCCGGATTCCGGACCGGTTCCGGCTTCCGGCCCGGTCCCGGCGCCGGAATCGGCCTAGGGTCACAGCGATGGCCGCGCCGATCGACGAGTACGCGCCCGATCTGCTCAACGCGCCGACCCACCCGCCCCGGCGAACCCGCCAGCCGCTCGGCCTGGTCCTGTTCGTCGTCGGCCTGACCGTGGCGTTCCTGGTCGCGATAGGGCTCCTCGCGCTGGCCCCCGGCGAACACCCCACCCGGCGCGCGGCCGGACCGACCGCCGTCGACGGGGACGACGACCCGGACGGGCCGACCGGTCCCGTGCCGACCAGGTCCGGGCGGGTCGCGCCGGACGACTCGCGGCAGACCACCGGGCCGCGGACGGACATCACCGGCTGGCCGGGGCCGGACACCACCGGGGTGCCGCCGGGTACCGTGCTGCGCCCGATGGCCGGCACCACGATCACGGTCGCCGGCACGGTGCTCGACGGGGTCGACATCGCCGGCTGCGTGATGATCAAGGCGGACCACGTGACGATCCGCAACAGCCGGATCCGGGGAGCGTGCGCCGTGGGTACCGTCCGCACCGACATCGACGGACTGACCCGCGACACGGTCCTCGACCACGTGGAGGTCGACGGCCAGCGCCGCGCGCCCACCTGGCCGCTCGTCGTCGGTTCCAACTACACCTGCCACCGGTGTGACCTGCACGGCGGCGGCTCGCAGCTGCACTTCACCGACAACGTGACGGTGACGGAGTCGTGGCTGCACGACCCGTACGAGGCCGGGGCCAGCCACAACAGCGCCATGGCCAGCCACGGGGGCGGCGGGAACGTGATCCGTGGCAACACGCTCGACTGCGGGGCGACCGGGAACTGCTCGGCGGCCCTGGCCCTGTACGGGAACTTCGGGCCCATCCACGACGTGCTCGTCGAGGGCAACCTGTTCTCCGGCGGCAGCTACTGCCTGTACGCGGGCAGCCTCGTGACCAAGCCGTTCCCGGTGGCGAACAATGTCCGGATCGTGGGGAACGCGTTCGCCCGGACCCCGTACGCGAAGTGCGGACACTACGGGCCGGCCACGTCGTGGACCCGGGAGTCCAACGAGTGGCGCGGCAACTACTGGAACGAGCCGGGCCGGCCGGAGGTGGTCGACCCCGTGACCGAAGCCGAACAGCGGGCGGCCAAGAAGCGTCCCTAGCGGGGGACGTCCTTGAAAGCGGCGACCGTGCGGTCCGCGTAGGCGCTCGCGTCGCCCTGGCCCATCTCGCCGGCCCACTCCCGGGGCAGCGGATACCGGTCCGGCGCCACCCGGCGGACGATCTCGTCCAGCACCGTCTCCGCGTCGCCCACCCACAGGTGCTTGGCCCCGGGCACCCCCACGACCTCGGCCTGCGGGATCACCCCGAACCGCTCAGCGGCCTCGGCCGGCCGCAGGTAGTCGTCGAACTCGGGCACCAGCGCGGTCAGCGGCTTGCCGTCGGCGGCCCACGCCGCCAGATCCGCCGGCTCGGAGAACCGCAGCGGCGGGGACAACAGGATCGCGCCGCGCACCCCGGGATCCAGGCCGTACTTCAGCGCCAGGTCCGTGCCGAACGACCAGCCGATCAGCCAGATGTCCGGCAGCTCGGCGAACTCCGCGAACTCCAGCGCGGCGGCCACGTCGAAGCGCTCGGCGTTGCCGCCGTCGAACTCTCCCCCGCTGCGGCCCCGGACACTGGACGTGCCCCGCGAGTTGTACCGCAGCACCGCGACGTCGGCGAGCGCCGGCAGCCGCCAGGCGGCCTTGCGGTACACGTGGCTGTCCATCATGCCGCCGTGGGTGGGCAGCGGGTGCAGGCAGATCAGGGTGGCGACCGGCGGCCGGTCGGCGGGGAGCGCCAGCTCGCCGACGAGCGTGTGCCCGTCGGCGGTGTGCAGCTCGATGTCCTCCCGGCGGGCCGGCAGGATCGAGTTCGCCCGGATCGGCTGCATGACGGATCTCCTTGCTAGTACTTCGGTGCCGAACGGCCGCGTTGGATGTTCGGGAGGCGGTGGCCCCGGGACCGCCAGCACGCCGTGTGCCAGTGCCGCCGGTCCTCGCCGTCGCTGTCCAGCCGCCAGGCCACGATGTGCCCCTGGCTGGCCGGGACCTCGTGGTCGCAGCCCGGGCAGCGGTAGGTCTTGCCGGTGCCGGGGTTGCCGGGCAGGGTGCGGACCATCCAGTCGCCCTCGACGGCCTGGGAGGCGCGCCGCATGACGCCCTCGTCGTCCTCGTCGCCGGGCCCACTCGGGCCGGTGTGTTGGCGACGGTTATGACGAGGGCTCACGGGGTCAAGAATACGGGCCGGTCCCGGCGCGGGACCGGTGCTGCGGCACGGATCACTTCAGGGTGAGAGTGACCGTTTTGCCGACCACAGCGGGCTTGCAGCCCGTCTTGTCACACGCCTGGTATCCAACCTTGACAGTGGCTTTGCCGGGTTTGTCCGAGGCACGCTTCACCTTGACCTCGACCCGGGCGGCACCGGCGGCGAACACCGGCACCGGCACGTCCTTCTTGGTCAGAGCGTGCGGCAGGTCCACCGGGGCGATCGGCGCCAGGTCGCCGGAGACCTCCAGGGTGACCGCCGCCGCCATGTACCCGTCGATGGCCTCGGGCTTCAGGGTCACCTTCACCCGGTCGCCCACGAGGCCGGTGTCGAGGAACTCGACCTTGACGTCCACCCCGCCCTCGGTGAACGTCACCGGATCGCTCTTGCCGCTGTTGCCGAACAGCAGCACGGCGACCAGGACGACGCCGAGAGCCGCGCCGGCGATGACCAGGACCCGCTTGACCACAACGCGCTCCGAGGGGGTGGAGGCTGCTAGGGGGTGCTGTAGTCCCGGAAGCCCCGGCCAGCCTTGCGGCCCAGGTAACCGGCGGTCACCAGGTGCTCCAGCAGGGGCGCTGGGGCGAAGCCCGGCTCACGGAACTCCAGGTACAGCTGCCGCTGGATGGCCAGCGACACGTCCAGACCGACCACGTCGAGAAGCTCGAACGGGCCCATCGGGTACCCGCAGCCGAGCTTCATCGCGTAGTCGATGTCGTCCGCCGTCGCGTAGCTGGCTTCGAGCATCTTGACCGCGTCGTTCAGGTACGGGAACAGGAGCGCGTTCACCACGAAACCGGCCCGGTCGGCGCACACCACCGGACGCTTCCCCACAGCCTCGCACACCGCGACCGCAGTCGCCAGCGCCGCAGGTGAGGTACGGATCGTGCGGACCACCTCGACCAGCTTCATGACCGGGGCGGGGTTGAAGAAGTGCAGTCCCACAACGTCTTCCGGCCGGCCGGAGGCCATCGCGCACTCGATCACCGGGAGCGAGGACGTGGTGGTCGCGAGCACCGTGCCGGGCTTGCAGATCTCGGCCACCGCCTCGAAGAGGGCCTTCTTGACGCTGACCTCCTCGACCACCGCCTCGACCACGAGGTCCACATCGGCCAGATCGTCGAGCTTGTGCGCGCTGGTGATCCGGGCCCGGGCCGCGTCGCGGTCCTCCTGGGTCAGCTTGCCGCGCACCACGGCCTTGTTCAGGGACTGTTCGATCCGGTCCATCGCCCGGGCGGCCTGCTCGGCGCCCCGGGCCACGAACACGGTCTCGTAGCCGGACTTGGCCAGCACCTCGACGATGCCGGCGGCCATCGTGCCCGAGCCGACCACGCCGATCCGGGACACCGGGCGGGCGCTCTCCTCCGGGATCGGGGCCGGCTCCGGGTCGCTGACCACGACCGGGGAGCTGGGCTTCTCGTAGGTGTAGAAGCCGCGGCCGGACTTGCGGCCCAGCAGGCCGGCGGTGACCATCTGCTTGATCAGCGGGACGGGCGCGTGCCGGCGGTCGCGGCCACCGCGCTTGTACATGGTGTCCAGGATCTCGTACGCGGTGTCGATGCCGATCAGGTCCATCAGGGCCAGCGGACCCATCGGCAGGCCGCAGCCCTGGCGCATCGCGGCGTCGATGTCCTCGCGGCTGGCGTACTTCGACTCGTACAGCGAGACGGCGTGGTTCAGGTAGCCGAACAGCAGGGCGTTGGCGATGAAGCCGGCCCGGTCGGAGATCGTGACGTCGACCTTGCCCAGCCGGGTGCACAGCGCCTCGATGTCGTCGACCACCGACTGCTCGGTGACGACGGTCCGGACGATCTCGACGAGCTTCATGATCGGGGCCGGGTTGAAGAAGTGCATCCCGATCACCCGGTTGGGGCGGTGGGTGGCCACGGAGATCTCGGTGACCGACAGGGAGGAGGTGTTGGTCGCGAGGATCGCGGTGGGCTTGCACACCTTGTCCAGCTCGGCGAAGATCGCCCGCTTGAGCTCGAGGCGCTCCGGCACGGCCTCGATCACGAGGTCGACGTCGTCCAGCGCCGGCAGGCCGACCTTGAAGCTGACCCGGTCGTGCAGCGCGTCCCGGTCGGCCTCGGACAGCTTGCCCTTGGCGACGGCCCGGTCGGTGGACGACCGCAGCGTCTGCCGGCCGCGTTCGAGCGCCGCCTCCGTGATCTCGACGCCGAGGACCTCGACGCCGTTGCGGGCGAAGACCTCGACGATGCCGGCCCCCATGGTGCCGAGCCCGACCACGCCGACCTTGTTGATGCCCGTCACGCCGTGCCTCCTGTGCTGCCGACCTCAGATCGCCCGGCGGACCGCCGCGCACCCTCGTGCTGACCCATCGTTCAGGCCAACTTAGCAGTGCGCAACATGCGGGTGGAATGCAGTCCGTCACAGGGTTACTTGCGAGTAGGAACAGGGCTAGACTCGGGGACACCACCGGCGAGGAGATAGATCATGACCCCTGGCGTCAGCGTTTCCGGCAGCCCCGTCGTGGACGGCGGCCACCTCGTCTCGACCAGCCCCGCGACCGGGGAGGAGGTCGGCAGATTCCCCGTGGCCGACGCCGCGGCGGTCGCCGCCGCCGTGGCCAGAGCGCGCGACGCCGCCGACTGGTGGCGCGACCTGGGCTTCGATGGCCGCCGCAAGCGGCTGTACGCCTGGCGGGCCCTGATCACCTCCCGGCTGGACGAGCTGACCGGGATCATGCACCGCGAGGGCGGCAAGCCGATCGTGGACGCCACGGCCGAGTCCGCCGGGGCCATCGACCACATCCACTGGGCGGCGAAACACGCCAAGCGGGTGCTGAGGAGCCGCCGGGTGGGCGGCACGCTGATGCAGTCGGAGTACACGGCGCACGTCGAGTACCAGCCCTATGGCGTGATCGGCGTGATCGGGCCGTGGAACTACCCCGTTTTCACCCCGGTCGGCTCCATCGGGTACGCGCTGGCGGCCGGCAACACCGTGGTGTTCAAGCCGAGTGAGTACACCCCGGCGGTCGGGCAGTTCCTCGTCGACACCTTCGCCGAGGTGGTGCCCGAGCATCCCGTGTTCCAGATCGTGCACGGGCTCGGGGACACCGGGGCCGCCCTGGTCACGTCCGGGGTGGACAAGATCGCGTTCACGGGCTCGACGCGTACCGGGAAGAAGGTCATGGCCGCGGCAGCGGAGACCCTGACGCCCGTGCTCCTGGAGTGCGGCGGCAAGGACGCCATGATCGTGGACTCCGACGCCGACCTGGACGCCGCCGCGGAGGCCGCCGTGTGGGGCGGCCTGTTCAACGCCGGCCAGACCTGCATCGGCATCGAGCGGGTCTACGCCGTCGACGCCGTCTACGACGCGTTCCTCGCCAAGGTCGTCGCCAAGGCCGGCAAGCTCACGGTCGGGGCCGAGCCGGGCGCCGACATCGGCCCGATGACCATGCCCAGCCAGATCGACGTCGTCCGCCGCCACATCGCCGCGGCGCTCGCCGACGGCGGCGAGGCCGTGCTCGGCGGCCCCGAGGCGGTCCGGCCGCCGTTCGTGCACCCGACGATCCTGGTGAACGTGCCGGAGACCTCCGAGGCCGTCCGCGAGGAGACCTTCGGCCCGACCCTGACCATCGCGCGGGTCCGGGACGTGGACGAGGCCGTCGAGCGGTCCAACGCCGCGCACTACGGGCTCGCCGGCGCCGTGTTCGGCAAGGCGCGGGCGATGGCGACGGCCCGGCGGTTGCGGTCCGGGATGACCTCGATCAACTCGACGCTGTCGTTCGCCGGGATTCCGTCGCTGCCGTTCGGCGGGGTCGGGGACTCCGGGTTCGGCCGGATCCACGGGGCGGACGGGCTGCGGGAGTTCGCCCGGCCGAAGGCGATCGCGAAGCGGTGGATGCCGTCGCTGGTGAAGGTGTTGACGTTCGAGAAGGGGCCGCGGGACACGAAGCTGACCCGGCTGGCGCTGCGGATCCTGCACGGGCGCAGGTAGGCGCGGAGGCGCGAGGCTGCGGCGCGGTTCGCCAGGTCTGGACCGGGGGGCCGGATCCGGCTCGGGGGCGGTGCCGGGAACCGGTCGGCGCCAGTCCCGCGGCTAGATCCGGTTCAGTGGCCAGATCCGGGGCGCGATCGCGGAGTTGAGCTGGAGCAGCATGATCATCGCGATGCTGAGGTAGGTGTTCACCACGCACAGCAGCAGACTGGCCGCGTAGAGCGCCTGGTACGTCACGATCCTGCGCTCCTGGGCCGCGAACGCCCGCGGCTCGGCGTCCGGCTTCGCGAGGCCGGCGCGCCGGGCGTAGCGCAGGCTGGCGAACAGCACCGCGCCCAGCAGGAGCAGGTTGAGCCAGTACACGAACAGGGCCAGCCGGAACGTGATGAACTCGGCCAGCAGCGCGGTGGAGAACGGCATCAGGGTCACCCCGCTGAGGAACGCGAGGTGGATCCACGTCAGCCGCCGGTCGCTGCGGGCGAAGTGGTTGAGCTGGGTCTGCTGGCCGACCCAGAACATGCCCAGGGTCACAAAGCTCATCAGGTACGGCAGCAGCCTCGGCGCCAGGTGCGCCAGCGCCACCCACAGCTCGTGCTCCGAACGCACCGCACCGGTCTCCCACAGGGGCCGCTGCTCGTGCACCGCCTCGGAGACCGGCACCTTGATGTCCAGGACGAGCAGGGTGATCGCCACCGCGAACACCCCGTCGCTCAGCGCCGCGAGTCTGTCCAGACTGCCGGCGGCGATCCGGTGGTACAGCGTGGACATGGCTCTCCCGTTCCGCGCGGCGCCCGCGCAAGATCAAATCCTAGGGCAGGTTCCTCGGCGACGGGGTCGCTTCCGGGCCCAGGCGCTCGACGGCGCGCAGGATGTTGCCGGTCGGGATCCGCCAGCGCAGCCGGTCGGGGATCAGCTTCGCCGTCCGGCGCAGCGCGCGCAGCCGGCGTTCGGCCTGGGCCGGACTCCAGGCCGGGCGGCCGTAGATCGCGATGGCCCAGGGCGGCAGCAGCGCGTACGCCACCCGGGCCACCGGCCACCAGCCCGCCCGCATCGGCGGGTTCACCGGTGGGGTGGTGAGGAAGTCGTAGATCTCGTCGGACTCCGTCGTCCGGGCCAGCGCGGGGCGCATCCGCGCGAAGTAGGCGGTCATGTCGGCCCAGGTGCCGGGCACGGTCTCGGGGTCGAGGCCGACGAGGGCCGCCGACCGGCGCTGTTCGGTGAGGTAGAGGTCGACGTGCCGGTCGGTGACCGGAAACCCCGCCCGGCGAACGATGTCCACATAGGAGGCCACCTCCGCGCAGTGCACCCAGCGCAGCAGCTCCGGGTCGTCCACCGGGTGCTTCCCGCCATCGGGCAGCGGGACCTTGAGCGCGGCGTGGATCCGGCGGACCCTGGCGCCGGCCTCCTCGGCCTGGGAAGCGGTGCCGTAGGTGGAGACGCTGACGAAGCTGGCGGTCCGCTTCAGCCGGCCGAGGGGGTCGTCCCGGAAGTCGGACAGCCGGACGACGCCTCGGACGGCCAGGGGGTGCAGGGCCTGGAGGAAGAGGGCGCTGACGCCGGCGACCCACATGGCGGGGTCGGCGTGCAGCTGCCAGGTGACGCTGCGCGGGCCGAACAGTTCGGAACTCACCCTTCGAGGGTGCCACGGCCCCGGGCGACGTGGCGCGGGGTGGGGCGGCTCGGGCCCGGGCGGGGCGGCGTCCGTCGGCCGGCGGCACCCTCAGCCCCAGGCCAGCACCTCCCCGTGCGGCACGAGGAACCACCCGTCCGGGGATCCGGCCCACTCCCTCCAGCCGGAAGCGATCGCCCGCAGGTCCGCCTCGCCAGCGAAGCCCCGCGCCACGGCCTGCCGGGCCAACGCGGAGTCCACCATCCGGTCCGCCCACAGGTCGCCCCACCAGGCCCGGTCCTCCGGCGTCGCGTAGCACCACACCGACGCCCCGGGGGTCACCTCGGCGAACCCGGCGGCCCGGGCCCACGACAGCAGCCGGCGACCGGCGTCGGGCTCGCCGCCGTTGTCGCGGGCGACCCGCTGGTAGAGGGCCAGCCAGTCGTCGAGGGCCGGGACGCGGGGGTACCACGTCATCGCCGCGTAGTCCGCGTCCCGGGCCGCGACCACGCCCCGGCTGACCCGTCGGAGTTCACGGAGCGCGCCGACCGGGTCGGCGAGGTGCTGGAGGACCTGGTGGGCGTGCACGACGTCGAAGGAGGCGTCGGCGAACTCCAGGGCCATGACGTCGCCGACCACGAACGCCGGCGCGCCCCCGCCGCCCCCGACCCGGCCCACCGCCGGCTCGGACAGCGCCCGGGCCTCCTCCAGCACCTCCGCCGAGGCGTCCACCCCGACCACCCGCCCCGGCGCGACCCGCTCGGCCAGGTCGACGGTGATGGTGCCCGGCCCGCAGCCGACGTCCAGGAGGGACTGTCCGGGGGCGAGGTGCCGCAGCAGGTAGCCGGCGGAGTTCTCGGCGGTGCGCCAGCGGTGCGAACGCAGCACGGAGTCGTGGTGCCCATGGGTGTACATGGGCACCACGCTAACCCCATTCCCAACTAGCAGGAATCACATCTCAACAGGTAAGAACCGGGCCGCCCCAGTCCGCGTGGTCGTAGTCGACGGTGTCCCCGCCGTTGGTGACCGTGAGGCGCAGTTCCTGGCCTCCGGTGACGTCTGCGGTGAGGTGCACCGGGTCACCGGTCCCCCGCACGACGCCGCTGTCGGCGACGAGCGTTCCGTCCCGGTACACCTGGAAGGCGACCGAGCCGTTGTTGCCCGACTCGTCGTCCACGCCGACGTCGACGGTGAGGGTGGAGCAGCCGCCGGCGAGGTAGTACACGATGTCACTGGTGGCGTGGACCCCGAGGCCCTTGGCGTAGCCGACGCCACCCACGGTCAGGGCGCGCCCGTCGCCGGCGGCCCGCTCGCCGTTGCTGAGATCCTTCTCCACCGGGCCCCAGCCGTTGCTGGCGCTGCTCCAGGTGAGGTCGGACAGCGGGTGGGCGCCCGCGCCGGGGCCGGGGCCGCAGGCGATCTTCGGGTTGGCCCAGTCGGCGTGGTCGTAGCCGATGCCGTTGCCGGCGTCGGTGACGACGAGCCGGAGTTGCTGGCCACCGGCGAGGCCGGCGGTCAGGCGTTTGGCGGCGTCGGCGTAGGTGACCGGGCCGCTGTCGGCGACCAGGGTGGTGTCGCGGTACACCTGGAAGGTGACCGAGCCGGTGACGCCGACCTCGTCGTCGACGCCCACGTCGGCGGTGAACGTGGTGCACGTGCCGCCGAGGTGGTAGACGATCTCGCTGGCGGCGTGGGTGCCGAGGCCCTTGGCGTAGGTCGTGCCGCCGATGGTCAGGGTGCGCCCGTCGCCGGGGGCCTGTTCGCCGTTGCTGCGGTCGCGTTCGACCGGGCCCCAGCCGTTGGTGGCGCTGCGCCAGGACAGGTCGGACAGCTGCGAGATCCCGGTGGGCGGCGGGACGGGACTGCCGGGGGTGACCCGGTAGACGACCGTGCCGTGCGCCGGGACCGTGGCGGTGAACGTGCCGGTGCCGGTGCTGGTCGCCTTCGACCACAGGTCCTTCACCGTGTACGACGTCGCCCCGCCGATCCCCACCGCCGCGGCCGTCGTGCTCATCGTCTTCGCCGTGGCGCTCTCGTTGAACAGGGCCACGCCCCGGTCCCCGTTGGCGAGCGGCTTGGCGTAGACGCCGGTGGCCACGACGGTCGCCTGCTTGCCGAGGGAGTCCTGGTCGAGGGCGATGATGTCCGTGTTGGTCAGGATGGTCATCGTCGAGGCGCTCGCGGTGCGCAGGTCCGAGCCGATCAGCAGCGGGGCGGCCATCATCGACCAGAGGCTGAAGTGGCTGCGGTACTCGGTGTCGGTCATCCCGCCGTTGCCCACCTCGAGCATGTCGGGGTCGTTCCACGCGCCGACCTTCGCGTACGGGGCCAGCGCCTCGTTCTGGTGCAGGATCGACACCATGCTCGACCAGTTGTCGGAGATGTCGCCGGTGGTGCGCCACGAGTTGCCGACGTCGGCCGCCCAGTTCCACGGCTGGTTGGAGCCCCACTCGCAGATGCTGTACAGGATCGGCCGGCCGGTGGCGGCGAGGGCGTCGCGCATCTTCTTGTACCGGACCTGCGCGTCGACCCCGGCGTTGTTGCAGTTGTCGTACTTGAGGTAGTCCACCCCCCACGACGCCCACAGGTTGGCGTCGGCCGTCTCGTGGTCGAGCCCGCCGGGGAATCCCAGCGAGTCGCAGGTCTTCGTGCCGGCGCTGGAGTAGACGCCGAACTTGAGGCCCTTGGAGTGCACGTAGTCGGCGACGGCCTTGATGCCGTGGGGGAACCGGACCGGGTCGGGCACCAGGTTGCCGGCGGAGTCGCGGTTCGGCAGCGCCCAGCAGTCGTCCAGGTTCACGTACTGGTAGCCAGCGGCCTTGAGGCCGGAGGACACGAACAGGTCGGCGGTCCCCTTGACCATGGCCTCGTTGAACTCGGCGCGGCAGTGGGTCGAGTTCCAGTTGTTGAACCCCATCTGCGGAGTGAGGGCCAGCCCGTTGCCCACGGCGGCGGCCGGACCGGCGGGCGCGAGGGGCACCGCGATCAGCCCGGCGAGGAGCGCCAGTACCGACAGTTTTCGAAGCATGGAGCATCAATCCCATCATGGTCGAACATGAATCCCCAGGATCAAACAGCAGTCCCCACATCACACTCCTCGACGCCCATCGATGTCAAGGATGTGAACGGCCCGTTTCGCCCGGCCTCCGTTACCCTCATCGGGTGCGTCTTGTCATCGCTCGGTGCTCGGTCGACTACGTCGGCCGCCTCACCGCACATCTCCCGATGGCCACGCGGCTGCTGCTGATCAAGGCGGACGGCTCCGTGTCCATTCACGCCGACGACCGGGCCTACAAGCCACTCAACTGGATGTCACCGCCGTGCAGGGTCGAGGAGGCCCCCGGCGCGTGGAAGGTGATCAACAAGGCCGGCGAGGAGCTGCGGATCACCATCGAGGAGGTCCTGCACGACACCTCCCACGAGCTCGGCGTCGACCCCGGGCTGCGCAAGGACGGCGTCGAGGCGCACCTGCAGATCCTGCTCGCCGACAACCCGACCGCGATGGGCAAGGACTTCACGCTGGTCCGCCGGGAGTACCCGACGGCGATCGGCCCCGTGGACCTGATGTGCCGGGACGCCAACGGCGCGCACGTCGCCGTCGAGGTCAAGCGGCGCGGCGAGATCGACGGCGTCGAGCAGCTGACCCGCTACCTCGAGCTCCTCAACCGCGACCCGCTACTCGCGCCAGTGTCCGGCCTGTTCGTCGCCCAGGAGATCAAGCCGCAGGCCCGGGTGCTCGCCAACGACCGGGGCATCCGGTGCGTGACCGTGGACTACGACCGGCTCCGCGGCATCGAGAAGGACGAGCTGACCCTGTTCTAGCCGGCGGCCGCCGGTGCCGATTTCGCGCCGGGGACCAGGGGCAGGGGGTACCGTCGAGCCATGCTCGAAGCCCTCACCGGCACGGGCCTGGCGGCGTCGGCCGGGCTGAACGCGTACATCCCGCTGCTCCTCGTGGGCCTGCTCGGGCGGTACACCGACCTGATCACGCTGCCGCAGAGCTGGAGCTGGCTGTCCAACGGCTGGGTGCTGGTCATCCTCGGGGTGCTGCTGCTGATCGAGGTCGTGGCCGACAAGGTGCCGGTGGTCGACAGCGTCAACGACGTGGTGCAGACCGTGGTCCGGCCGACGGCCGGCGGGCTGGCGTTCGGGGCGGCGTCCACGTCGGAGACCGTGAGCGTGCAGGACCCCGGCTCGTTCTTCAGCGGCCACCAGTGGGTGTCGATCGTGCTGGGCATCTTCGTGGCGCTGGTCGTGCACGGCATCAAGTCGCTGGCCCGGCCGCTGCTGAACGCGATGTCGATCGGGGTGGCCGCGCCCGTGGTGTCCACGGCTGAGGACTTCACCAGCGTCGTGATGTCCCTGGTCGCGATCATCGTGCCGATCCTGGTGCTGCTGTGCCTGGCCGGGTTGTTCGTCGCGGCGTGGTGGCTGCTGAACCGGCGCAGGCTCCGCCGGACATCTGGCTAGAGTAAACGGGTGCGAGCACCCCTCACCGTCGTGGCCCTGCTGTCCTGCGCTTTGCTGGCCGGGTGCGGTGTCGCCGCCGCGCCGGCCGCCGGGCCGAGCAGGGTGCCGCTGACGACGGCTTCGCCCACCCCGTCGCCCACGCCCTCCCCGTCACCCAGCCCGTCGCCGAGCCCGGGGGCCGCCCCGGCCGGGCGGCCGGCTCCGGTGGTCAACTTCGGGAAGCGGACCGGCAACCGGGTCGCGCTCACCTTCGACGCCGACCTGACCGCCGACATGCGGGCCAAGCTGCGGGCCGGTTCCGTGAAGTCCTACGCGAACACCCGGGTGCTCGACGTGCTCGAGCGGGAGAAGGTGCCGGGCACGTTCTTCATGTCGGGCATGTTCGTGGAGGAGTATCCGGAGTTCACCCGCCGGCTCGCCGCGAACCCGACGTTCGAGCTGGCCAACCACTCGTTCAGCCACCGGGGGTTCACCCCGAACTGTTACACCCTCGGCCAGGTGCCGGCGGGGGAGATGACCGGCGAGGTGGCGAGGACCTTCCAACTCCTCGACGGGTACGGCGGCCGCCAGACCCGCTTCTTCCGCTTCCCCGGCCTGTGCCACGACCCTGCGGCGCTCGCCGCCGTCGGGGCCCAGGGGGTGACCGTCGTGGACGGTGACGTGGTCAGCGGCGATCCGTTCGCCACCAACCCGAAGGCGGTGTCCGACGCCGTCCTCGGCAAGGTGCGGGCCGGCTCTATTGTGATCATGCACTGCACGGACGTGAACGCACCGGTCACGGACAAGGCCCTGCCGGCCATCATCGCGGGACTGCGCGCGAAGGGGCTGGAGCCCGTGGTGCTGTCCGACCTGTTCTAGCAGTTCATTCAGCCTTCTGACCGGCGCGGTTACTAGCGGTGGTCCGTTCATTTTGGGACAGTTGACTTTCACACCTCAGGAGGTGCCGCTTGGCAAGCGTTGCCGAGGTCAAGGCCGCGATCAACACCGCGATGGAGCATGTCCTCGAGGGGCAGGAGGTCGTGGCCGCGGCCGGTGAGAAGCTCACCGAGGCGCAGGGCGCCCTGGCCGTGGCCCTCGACGGCAGCGGCCACGACGCGGTGCTGGCCTGCCACGCCGCGCTCGCCCAGGCCGCGCTGGAGCTCGACGAGTGCCTCGCCGCGACGGCGGCGGCGGTCGAGCAGGCCGAGCAGTACGTCGCGACGCTGTAGCCCGCGATGTCCGTCATCCAGGAACTCGGCGCCACCCTCAACGGCGTGTCCGCCGGGCTCCCCCTGTCCGAGCTGCGGCTCGCCGCCGACCGGGTGCAGGCCGCCACCGGCCTGCTCGGCTACGTCCTGCACACGTCGGGGCGCTCGATCGGGCTGAGCCAGCTCGCTGCGGCCACCACCCATCTGGAGCAGGCGTTCGCGACGCTGGCGCGCGCGCAGGAGACTCTCGCGGAGTACCAGTTGGCGATCGGTCTCGGGGTCGCCGGCGCGACTCCCGCCGCACCACTGCCCGCCCGGCCCGAGGAGCAGGACCGGCCGAAGCCGAAGGTCGAGCCGAAGCAGGCCCCGGCGCTGGACGACTGGTGGGAGACCCGGGTCGACGTGGTCACCGGCCTCGACGACCCGGTGGACAAGAAGCAGGACGAGAAGCCGCCGCCGGCCGCCGAGCTGCTCCGTCGGGTCGCCACCCTGGTCCGCCGTGAGGAGCCGAAGCCGCTGCGGGTGCAGCTGTGGAAGGCCGGGCCGGCGATCGGGCTGCGGCTGACCGCCTTGTGCGCGCCGCTGATCCAGGAGCTGTCCGGCGAGCTGCTGGGCCGCAAGCCGGGCCCGGCCGACGTGCCGGAGCTGCGCGAGCGGCTGGACAAGCTGACCGTGAAGGCGCTGCCCGGCCTGCCGCCGCAGCTGCCCGACATCCTGCTGGGCCGGGCCTGCCACGCCGAGCCGACGCACGGCAACCACGGGGTGCCCGAGCATCCGGTGGACTCGGCGACGGGCAGCGCCGTGCTGGTGGGCGCGCTGCTGGCCACGCTGCGCCGGCCGCCGGAGTCGTTGTCCCTGCCCGAGACCGAGGAAAAGTAGACGATGCGCAGTCCACGGACGGCGGTGGCCACCGAGGTCGCATCCGCGCTCGGTCAGGCCAGGGGTGCCGCGCGGGCCGCGGCCGCCGGGGCCGCCGAGGCGCTGGCGGACAGCGAGCTGCGGCTGCGCAACACCGAGGACGACGTGCTGCGGCTGCGCGACGAGTTGGCCGTGGGGTTGGCGGCGGCCCGCGCGGTGAGCACGGACGCGGCCGGGACCACCCTGGCCGCGCGCACGGCCACGATCCGCGCCCTGGTGACCACGGCGGCCCCGGGCGCGGCGAGCGCCGCCTGGGACGGGTGGACGCCGAGCCGGCCGGAGCGGGGCACGGCCCCGGCGCTGTACCGGATCGGCGCGGTCTCCCCCGACATCCCCGCCCTCCTCCCCCTGCTCGACCACGCGCACCTGGCCATCGAGGGCGACCCCACGAAAGCTGTGGGCGTGGTGGCGACGCTGCTGCTGCGGGCGCTGGGCGGCACGGCCCCGGGCGGCCTGCGCCTGAGCGTGTACGACCCGGAGCAGCTCGGCGGCTCGCTGGCCGGTTTCGCCGCGCTCAGCCCGGCGGGCCTGGCCAGCTTCTACGGCCCGGGCGCGCTGACCGGCCTGCTGGACGAGCTGGTCGAGGAGATCCGCCGGATCCACGAGACGGTGCTGGCCGGCGAGTACACGTCGCTGCGGGAGCTGGCCGCGACCACCGGCCGGCGGCCGGAGCCGTGGCGGGTGGCGGTGCTGCTCGGCGACGGGTCGATCGGGGACTCGGTCGACGACCTGTCCGACCGGCAGCGGGCCCAGCTGGACCGGATCGCCCGTACCGGCGCGGCGTGCGGCGTGCACCTGATCACTGTGGGGGTGCCCACGACGCCGGCCGAGACGGTGGACCTGGACAACCGGACCACGAGCGTCACCGGCCCGATGCGGATCTCGCTGGACCCCGCGCCGCCGGCCGAGCTGATCACCCGGACCTGTCGCGGGATCGCCGAGATCGTCGCGGCCGGCCCGGCTCCGGGCGTGTTCGCGGATCTGTTGCCGGAGAAGCTGTGGACGGAGTCCTCGGCCGCCGGCCTGGTCGCCCCGATCGGCGAGGCTGCCGACGGCCGGCTGGTGGACCTGGCGCTGGGCGACGCCCCGCCGCACGCGCTGATCGGCGGCCCGTCGGGCTCGGGCAAGACGAACCTGCTGTACGCGTGGCTGGGCGCCCTGTGCAGCCGCTACTCCCCGGACGAGCTGGAGCTGTACCTGCTCGACTTCAAGGAGGGCGTGTCCTTCGCGCGCTTCGCCCGGGGCCGGCGGGACGAGAGCTGGCTGCCGCACGTCCGCCTGGTCGGGGTGAACGTCAACTCCGACCGGGAGTTCGGGCTGGCCCTGCTGCGGTTCCTCGCCGGGGAGCTGCGCCGGCGGGCCGAGGCGGCCAAGCTGCACGAGGCGACGAAGCTGGAGGAGCTGCGCACCGAGGATCCGGGCGGCCGGTGGCCCCGGATCGTGGCCGTGATCGACGAGTTCCAGGTGCTGCTGACGACGATGCGCGACCCGGTGTCGGCCGAGGCGACGGACCTGATGGAGGACCTGGCCCGGCGCGGCAGGTCGCAGGGCATCCACCTGGTGCTCGCCAGCCAGGACATCGGTGGCATCGAGGCGCTGTGGGGCCGCTCGGCCCTGGTCTCGCAGTTCACGCTGCGGATCGCGCTGCCGAAGGCGCGGCGGATGATGGCGGAGAACAACGTGGTCTCCGACGTGATCCCGCGCTACCACGCCGTGGTGAACCCGGATTCGGGCGTGCTGCCGGCCAACAAGGTGGTCCGGGTGCCCGACGCGGGCAGCCGGCAGGTCTGGGAGGACCTGCAGCGGCGGCTGTGGGGCATGCGATCGCCGGACGCGCCGGAGCCGATCCTGTTCGACGGCAGCCACGTGCCGCCGCTGCCACGGCACACCCCGGACGGCGGCCGCGATCCGGTCGCCTGGGTGGGCCAGACGATCGACGTGCAGGCCAGGCCGGCGCACGTGCGCCTGGGGCGGACCCCTGGTCGCAACCTGGCCGTGCTGGGCACCCGGGTCGGTGAGGCGTGCTCCGTGCTGGGCGCGGCCGTGTTGTCCCTGGCCCGCCAGCACGCCCCGGGCACGGCCCGGTTCACCGTGGTCTGTCTGGAGCCGGACGCCGTGGACGCCGCGTCCACCGTCATCGGGCACCTGTGGAGCGCCGGGCACACCGGCGCGGCCCTGCGCGACGACGTGGTCGAGGTGCTGCGGGAGCTGGCGGCCGACGACTCCGGCGACCCGCACTACCTCATCGTGTACGCGGTGGACGCCGCCGCCTCCCGCCTCGCCGGCCAGGGCCACGTCAACCTCCGCCGGGTGATGCAGTCCGGCCCGGAGCGGCGTACCCATGTGCTCGGCTGGTGGCGTTCGGTGTCCCGGCTGAAGGACGACCTGGGCGGGACGGCCGCGAAGCTGGACGTCGTCGGGGCCTGGGTGGCGCTCGACGTGCACGGCAACGAGTTGGCGTCGCTGTACCCGGGCCAGGGCGGCCCAGCCTGGTATCCGCGCGAGAACCGGGCGCTGTTCTTCGACCGGGCGCACCACCGGGTGCCCGAGATCATGATCCCGTACGAGGTGCACTGATGTCTTCGGTGGCGGAGTACCGCGCGCTGGTGGGCCAGGTCGCCGGTGCCCTGGAGCAGGCGAACGCCGAGGCGCGCCAGGCGGCCCAGGCGCACGACGCTGCGGCCCGGCGGATCGAGGAGCGGCTGGAGGCGGCCCGTGCGGCCGTCCTCGCCCGGCAGGAGGACCTGGCCCGCGCGCGGGAGGACGTCGAGCGGGCGGACAACACGGCGGAGCGGGTGTGGCGCGACGTCCGGTCGTACGTGGGCCGGCGGATGGCGAAGCGGATGGGCGACATGCCAGACGTGCTCGTGGCGCCGGCCGGCACCGACCCGGAGGAGCTGCTGTCGACGGCCAAGGACCTGATGGCCCGCGCCCGGCGGGGTGAGTGGTCGCCCGATCCCATCAAGTACAGCGGGATTGTAGCGGTCCTTATTGGAGCAATTGTTGCTGCGTCAATTTTCGGACTCGCCCGACTGGTGCTGGGGTTCGGGGACGAGGAGACCCTGCTGTCGAACCTGCTCGCCCAGCTCGCGGTGTTCCTGTCACCCTTCGCCGGGATTCCGCTGGTGGTCTGGGGAATGGCACGGTTCCGCGGTCAGCGGACGGGGGTCGGCACCGTGGCCCTCACGGTCCTCGGCGGTCTGGTGGTGAGTTGTTCGCTGACTTTTCTCATCCGCTGAAGCGGGGTAGCCAGATCTCGGCCCGCCAGACAAGCTGGAGTATGTGGAGTTGTCGGCCCAGGAGGCTATGGGTACCTTCCGTCGGGAGTTAACAGCCTGGCGGGAGCGCAGAGGTCTGTCCAAAAAGCAGCTCGGCGCCCTGATGTTGTTCGACCCGTCCTATGTGAGCCACATCGAGAGTGGCCGGCACCGACCCACGGAGGACTTCGCCCGCCGCGCCGACGACGTGTTACGCGCCGAGGGCGAGCTCCTCGGCCTCTGGCGGCTCTACGACGACTCCCGTCCCCGCCGCGCGACCCCGGCCCCGCCGCCGGTCGAGCGGGGCACCGCCACCGACCTCACGGTGGAGCACGAGGAAGCCCTGATGCGCTACGACGGCGAGCGGTACTGGGTGACGATCCGCCGCCAGCTCTTCAACGGCCAGGCCGACCCGGTCGCGCGCTACTTCATCAAGATCGCGGCCGACCAGGAGGCGACGACCCCCCTGACCTGGCCGGAGCTGGACCTGCGCGCCACGTGTCGCGGCCTGACGATGGAGTGCGTGCCGAACCTGGACCTGCCGACCCTGAAGGAGGTGTGGCTGCTGTTCGAGAACGCCCTCGGCCGGTTCCCGCTGTATCCGGGCGAGCGGACCTGGATCGAGTACTCCTACAGCGTCGAGCGGGAGACCTGGGGATCCTGGTTCCAGCGCGCGATCCGGCACCCCACGGACCGGTTGTCGGTGCGGATGCGGTTCCCGGCGGAGCTGATCCCCGAGGTGTGGGGTGTGGAGATCCTGATGACCAGCTCGGACCGGGGCGAGCTGAGCCCGATCCACCAGGTCGCGGAGGACGGGATGGTGGAGTACAGCTGGGAGACGAACGCCCCGCCGCTGCACGCCAGGTACCGGCTGGAGTGGTCCTTCGCCGAGCCCGGGCACGCCTCGCGGCAGGTGGACAGTCGAGAGTAGACGCTCGTCAAGTCATCAGCCCAGATGGATATCTGACACCCGTCGTTTGTTAAGGCATAGATAAGCTCCCGCCTGACACACCTTCCCGTTGTGTCAGGAGGAAACGTGAAGAAGCGTTATCTGGCCGTTCTCGTCCCCCTAGCTCTCGCCGTGCCGCTCGGCCCGACGGCCGCGTCCGCGGCGCCCGTCGCCGCCGTGGACCGCACCGGCACCCCGGCGTTCGCCGTCAACCCTGGCGAGCTGCGCACGGCTGAGGCCCAGGACCGCCTGGTCTTCAGCCTGCCCGGCACCGACTACACCGCGAACGCGCACGGCGACGTCCTCGTCGGATTCTCGGTCGAGGCCGCACCGGGCAGCGGCCTCAACCCGGGCATCATCCGGGTCCGCAAGACCACGGAGACCGCCGACATCCTCGGCGCGCACACCATCAACTCCCCCGGCGAGGCCTCCGACTACGGCCTGGCGACGCTGTGCACCGGCACCACCTACGAGATCCAGATCAAGGGCAACTTCGCCACCACCGGCGGGTACGAGCTGGTCAAGGTGCTCGTCGGCGACGCCAACGCCGACTTCGTGGTCGACGCCGCTGACCTGGCCGTGATCGGCGGCCTGCAGGGCAAGCACACCGGCGACCCGGGCTACTCGGCCTGGGCGGACACCGACCGCGACGGCGTCATCGACGCCGACGACACCGCACGGGCGAACCGCAACCTCGGCGCGGCCACCAGCCTGCGGCTCGCGAGCGACAACCCGCTCGACCAGGTGCTGCCCGACGGCGCGCTCCAGCTCGCCGGACTGTCGGCCACCGGGTTCAACGCGACGTCCGCCGAGGTGGCGTACACGCTGACCGGGGCGGCGTTCGACGCCGACCAGGGCGGCGGCTCCTTCACGATCAACGGCAACCCGGTGCCGACCACCGTCACGGCCGGCAAGATCTCCGCGGGCACGAACCGGCTGGTGTCCGGCAAGAACGTGATCTCCTTCAAGGGGTACGACACCACCGGACGCCCCCTCTACCGCACCGACACCATCTGGGCCGGCAACACCTCGGTCCCGGTCCGGGTGGTCGACGACGTGAACCACGTGCTGATCACCGACCTGGTGACCGTCCGGGTCAGCCTGTCGGACAACCTGGCGGTGTACGCCGAGGCCACCACGACGACCGGCACCCTGACCATCCCGAGTGTGCCCGCGCGCACCATCCTGGTGAAGGCCACGGCGAGCGGCAACCGGCTCGGCGTGCTGGGCGACTTCTCGTCCAGGCCGTTCTTCATGGTCGAGCTGCACGGCTTCAAGGACCCGAGCCCGGTCAAGAACAACGACTTCAGCCAGGGCACGGCCGGTTGGAACACCGGCGGCGCTCCGGTGCAGGTGAAGGACCACGTCGAGGGCATCCCGCACGTCGCGGGCGTGGCGCCGGCCCCGCCGGTCGGCGAGCACGCCGAGGCCCCGCTCATGACCCCGGCCAGTCAGGGCGGCACGGGACAGCCGCCCGCCGGCCTGAACGCCCCGGTCACCGACAAGGACCTGACACTCGGCACGGCCGGCCAGGGCGAGCAGTCCATCTCGCGGGCCTTCCAGACCGACCCGGACGTGGTGGCCGTGAAGATCCGGTTCCGGTTCGTCACGAGCGAGGTGCCCGGTGGGTACTTCGGCAGCCAGTACAACGACTACTACCGGGTCTCCATCCGCAGCCAGCAGGGCGGCGACTCCACTGTCGAGACCAACAGCATGAACGGCCTCGGCCTCGGCGCGTTCGACTACGGCAGCGGCGCGACCGCGTGGCGCGAACTGAAGCTGAAGGTGGACAAGAAGGGCGACACCATCCAGGTCGACCTCGGGGTGGCCAACGTCGCGGACGGCCTGCTGGACTCCCAGGTCGTCGTGGACTTCGTCGAGGAGATCAAGGACCAGGTCGAACCGAAGCTCGCCTGGAACAACACCCAGGGCGGCCTCGACCTGCGCTACGAGGTCAAGGACCACGACCTGGAGCAGGCCGGCACCATCGACGTGTACTGGGCCAGCGGCGCCGGCTACGAGAGCCGGATCGGCACGGCCCTGTTCAGCCACCCGGTCCCGGCCGGTGACGCCCAGGGCGCGCACGGCCCGGTCCGGATCGCCGGCAGCCTGCTGCAGAACCCGCCGGCCGGCGCGACCCACCTGATCGCGGCGAGCAGCCCGAACCAGGTGGGCGCGATCGCCGACGTGACGGTCGGGTTCGGCGCGCAGGCCAACCAGGCGTCGGTCGCCCCCGGGATGATCACCGCGATCAAGAACGCACTCCGGTCGGCCGGCCAGTCGACGGCCACGATCACCAGCACGGCGCGGACCCCGGCCGACCAGGCGCGGGCGATGTTCAACAACCTGGTGAACCCGGCGCGCACCGTCGCGCAGAACACGGCCAACCAGTTGGCGCTGTACCAGGCGCCCGGCCGGGCTGTCGTGAACCGGTTCACGGCCGCCACCGCCGGCATGACCCTCGCGCAGATCAACGCCAACGCCGCCACGGTCCGGGGCGCGATGCAGGCGGAGATCGTGGCGCAGGGACCGTCCAATGTGTCGCGGCACTGCGCCGACCCGGCCGTCCTCAACGTCGTGGACGTCGGGGCCGGCGTGTTCAACGCCAGCAACGGGCCGCTGTTCGTGGCCTCCGTCACCGCCCAGGTGACCCGGGTGCTCGACGAGCGCGCGACGAACAGCTGCTACCACCTGGAACTGCAGCTCTGACCACGGAGGTTCCGCGGCCGGCCACCCCGGCCGCGGAACTCACGTCCTCGAGGAGGACGCGGTGCCGGGGGCCGGGCCGCCCCCGGCACCGCTAGCTCTGCCCGTAGTCCCAGTCCTTGCGGATCCGGAGGTACTCCTCCACGGGCATCAGGGGCGTGCGCATGTGGGCCGTGTACAGCCGGCCCTCCAGGTGGTCGAGCTCGTGCCCGACGAGCCGGGCCAGGCCGGCCGTGAACTCCGACTTGCGCTCCACCCCGTCGATGCCGGTGTGCGCGACGACGATCCGCAGCGGGCGCGGCACGAGACCCCGGACGTCGAAGAAGCTCAGGCACCCCTCGTACTGCTCGTCGTGCTCCACCGAGCGCTCGATGATCCGGGGGTTGAAGAAGGTCAGGTAGCCTCCATCGCGCGGGCGGACGACGGCGACGGACTCGGCGTACCCGAGCTGGTTGGCCGCGACCCCGAGCCCGTTGGCGAACGGGTGGTGGTGCTGGACCCGCTCGGCGGCCAGCAGGAGTGCCTCCTCGACCCGTTCCGCCACGGATCGCTCCGCCGGTAACGTGAGTCGCCGGGCGAACCTGCTCAGTTGTGGGTCTCCCATCTGGGCGACCCCCAACGAGGCCATCGTGGAGCACGGGTCCTGGACGATCGTCACCGGGCAGGGTCCATCCTGCTTCTAGCATGGGAACGCCCGGCCGCACCCGGTCGGGCGAGATGATCCTATGCTGCCCGCCCTTCGGTCATGTCGGACTCACGGGCATCCCATCAGGCGGGACGAGGGAGCAGTCGCCTCAGGTACTCAGCGTCCACGCCGTGCAGACTCTCCGTCCACGAGTACCCCGGAACCGGCTCCTCGGCCGCCAACAGCACCGCGCACCCCGCCCCGGCGGCGCTCGTCGCCCCGATCACGGTGTCCTCCACGGCCACGCAGCCGCCGGCGGGCACCCCGAGCGACCGGATCGCCGCCCGGTACGGCTCCGGGTGCGGCTTGGACTGCGCGACGTCGTCGCCGCACACCACCACGGTGAAGCCGACCAGCCCCGGGATCCGGGACACGACGCACCGCCGGGTGGCGGTGACCAGCGCGGTCGGCACCCCGGCGGCCCGCAGTTCCGCCAACAGTTCCACGGCGCCGGGCCGCCAGCGGGTCCCGGTGGACAACAGCTCGGCGACGCGGCGCTCGACCCAGACGGCACTGGCGGGGGCGGTGCGCAGCGGCCAACCCAGCTCGGCGTGCATCAGCCGCATGGCGGCCAGCACCCCGAGCCCGTCGGTACGGCTCAGCAGCTCGGCGGGCAGTGCCCGACCGGCGAGTTCACAGAAGACCTCGTCCCAGACCGACTCGCTGTCGACGAGTGTTCCGTCGAGGTCGAACAGGACGGCAGCTAGCGCAGGACCATACTTCCGCAGTTTCCGGCATCCACCCCGCCCTTGTCTCCATCCACAGGCATGAGTGAATTAATCCTGTAAATTGTTCGCCTGGCGAACCACGGTGACCAGCTCGTTGATGATCTCGGTCAGCGCGTAGTCCTTCGGGGTGAACACCCGCGCGACCCCGGTGGCCAGCAGGGTCCTCTCGTCCTCGGGCGGGATGATGCCGCCGACGATGACCGGGATGTCCGCGTCGCCGAGCCCCGCCATCACGTCGGCGACGGCCTGGAGGTGCGCACCGGACAGGATGGACAGGCCCACGAGGTCGACGTCCTCCTCGATCGCCGCGGCCGCCACCTGGCCCGGGGTGAGGCGGATGCCCTGGTAGATGACCTCGAAGCCGCAGTCGCGGGCCCGGACGGCGATCTGCTCGACGCCGTTGGAGTGCCCGTCGAGCCCCGGCTTGCCGAGCAGCAGCCGCAGCTTGCGCCCGCCCAGCTCCGCGGACGTCGCGGCCACCCTGGCCCGGACGTCGGCGAGACCGCCGCCGTCGGCGGAGACCCCGGCGATGCCGGTCGGCGCCCGGTACTCCCCGAACTCCTCGCGCAGCGCCTGGGCCCACTCGCCGGTGGTCACCCCGGCCAGCGCGCAGGCGATGCTCACGTCGACCAGGTTCTCGTCGGTACGGCACGCGCGGCGCAGCTCGGCCAGCGCGTCGTCCACGGCGCTCTGCGAGCGGTCCTGCCGCCACTCCTTCAGCGAGGCGATCGCCGCGGCCTCCACCGCCGGGTCGACCTGCTCGATCGGGGCGGCCCCGGCGGCGGTCAGCGGACTGGGCTCGGTCTCGGCGTACTTGTTGACGCCGACGACGACCTCCTCGCCGCTCTCGACCCGCCTGCGGCGTTCCGCGTGCGAGGAGACCAGGGCGCTCTTCAGGTACCCGGACTCCACGGCGGCGACCACGCCGCCCATCTCCAGCACCCGGTCCAGCTCGGCGCGCGCCCCGTCGGCGATCTCCGCCGTCTTGGCCTCGACGACATGCGAGCCGGCGAACAGGTCGCCATAGTGCAGCAGGTCGGACTCGAAGGCCAGGATCTGCTGGATGCGCAGGCTCCACTGCTGGTCCCACGGCCGGGGCAGGCCGAGCGCCTCGTTCCACGCCGGCAGCTGCACGGCGCGGGCCCGGGCGTCCTTGGACAGGGTCACGCCCAGCAGCTCGAGCACGATCCGGGCGACGTTGTTCTCCGGCTGGGCCTCGGTGAGGCCGAGGGAGTTGACCTGGACGCCGTAGCGCAGGCGGCGGGCCTTGGGGTCCTCGATGCCGTACCGGTCGCGGGTGATCTCATCCCAGAGCTGGGTGAAAGCCCGCATCTTGCACATCTCCTCGACGAACCGCACCCCGGCGTTGACGAAGAAGGAGATCCGCTGCACGACGGCCGCGAAGTCGGTCACCTCGGCGCGGGCCCGCACCTCGTCCAGGATGGCGATCGCGGTGGCCAGCGCGAACGCGACCTCCTGCACCGGGGTCGCCCCGGCCTCCTGCAGGTGGTACGAGCAGACGTTCATCGGGTTCCACTTGGGCGCGTGCCGCACGGACCACGCGACCAGGTCGGCGGTGAGCCGCAGCGACGGGCCGGGCGGGAAGATGTGCGTGCCCCGGGAGAGGTATTCCTTGATGATGTCGTTCTGGGTGGTGCCCGACAGGCGCGAGGCGTCGCCGCCGGCCGCCGAGACGTAGAGCGCGAACAGCCACATGGCCGGCGCGTTGATCGTCATCGACGTGTTCGCCGCCGACAGGTCGATGCCGTCGAACAGGGTCCGCATGTCGCCGAGGTGCGCGACGGGGACGCCGACCCGGCCGACCTCGCCGCGGGCGAGCTCGTGGTCGGGGTCGTACCCCGTCTGGGTCGGCAGGTCGAAGGCGACCGAGAGCCCGGTCTGCCCCTTCGACAGGTTGCGACGGAACAGCTCGTTACTCCGGGCCGGCGAGGAGTGCCCCGCGTAGGTCCGCATCAGCCAGGGACGGTCTGCCATGGCACAACTCTACTGAACGGTAATTAAGTCTGCGCCCGTGATGCTGGTCACGCAGCCAACAGCGCGCGCTCATCCGGCAGAACGCGGTCGAGACGCGTGGCCCGCAACAGCCGGGCGAACCGGGCCGGGGTGCCCCGCAGCACGATCCGACGCCCGGCCCGGACAGCCTTCTGCTGAGCGGCGACGAGCATGCCCAGCCCCGCCGCGTCGATGATGTCCACCGCCGAGAGTTCCACGACGAGCGGACCATGTCCCTCGGCGAGCGCGGCGTGCAGCTGCTCGCGGATGCCCGCGACAGTCTGTCCGTCCAACCGCCCGACGAGCGTGACCCGCTCGCCCCCGTCTACCAGTCTCAGCATGATCGCCCCCCGATCTCCGTCGCTTCGCTGCTCCCCTAGGTGACGCTAACCGCCCGCCGAAGGTTGCGCCTCCGGCTTTGCCCCTTGAACTCTCTCAGGGCGATCCCCGAGGCACGTCATCCCGGAAACCGATTCCCGCCTCCACCCGAAGTAGCACGAAGACGTTCAGGCATAGTGTCTGACGTGCTCGTTGATGCCGCAATACATGTGCAAGATCTGCGAAAAACATATAAATCGACGGCGACCGCCGGTGAGTCGAACCGGCGCGGTCTCGGCCCCCGACTCGCCGCCGTCGACGGCCTCGACCTGACGGTCCTCACCGGCGAGATCTTCGCCCTTCTGGGGCCGAACGGCGCGGGGAAGACCACCACGGTCGAAATCCTCGAAGGGTTCCGGCAACGCGACGCCGGCCAGGTCAGCGTGCTCGGGGTCGACCCGGCCCGGCCGACCGCCGCGTGGCGGGCCCGGATCGGGGTGGTGTTGCAGAGCACCGGCGAGTTCGAGGAACTGACCGTCGAGGAGGTCGTCCGACACTTCTCCGGTTACTACCCGAACCCGGATGATCCAAACAAACTCATCGAACTCGTCGGGCTGGCGGACAAACGCCGGGCCCGGGCCCGCACCCTGTCGGGCGGCCAGCGCCGCCGGCTCGACGTGGCCCTCGGCGTCATCGGCCGGCCGGAGCTGCTTTTCCTGGACGAGCCGACCACGGGCTTCGACCCGCAGGCCCGGCAGGAGTTCTGGGGCCTGATCCGCGGCCTGGCCGAGACCGGTACGACCATCGTGCTGACCACGCACTACCTGGAGGAGGCCGAGGCCCTCGCCGACCGGGTGGGCGTGATCAGCGCCGGCCGGCTCGTGGCCGTGGACACCCCGGCGGCCCTCGGCGACCGCGCCAACCGGCCGGCGACCGTGCGGTGGAGCACCCCGGACGGGCCGCGCAGCGCGGAGACGGCCGAGCCGACGGCGTTCGTGACAGCGCTGGCCGCCGAGCTGGGCGGGGAGATCCCGCGGCTGACCGTGACCCGGCCGACGCTGGAAGACGTGTACCTGGAGATGATCTTCGAGCGAAGGCTCGAGGCGCCCTTTGCCGAGAGACTGAGCGACCAGGAAGGTCAAGCATGAGGGTCATAGTCCTCGGGGTGCGCCGGGGCCGGCTGGAGATCAAGCAGTTCCTCCGCAGTCGCGAGTCCGTGGTGTTCACCCTCGCGTTCCCGATCGTCATGGTGACGATCTTCAGCCTGATCTACCCGGGGAGCCTCGCCTCCGGCGTCCGCTACAGCCAGTACATCGTGACCGGCATGATCGCCGCGGGGCTGCTGGCGACCGGGTTCCAGGGGCTCGGCATGCAGATCCCGATGGAACGCGACCGGGGCGTCCTGAAGCGGCTGGCCGGCACGCCGATGCCCAAGGCCTCGTACTTCATAGGCAAGATCCTGATGGTCCTCGCGATCGGCGCGATCTGCACCGCGCTGCTGCTGGCCTACGCGGTGCTGTTCATCGGCGTCACCCTGCCGACCGACCCCGCGAGGTGGCTGACCTTCGCCTGGGTCTTCGTCCTCGGCATCACCGGGTGCACCCTGCTGGGGATCGCCGCGTCGTCGCTGGTCAGCACGGGTCGCGGGGCATCGGCGGTGGTGACCCCGATCGCGCTGGTGTTCCAGTTCATCTCCGGGGTGTACTTCGTCTTCACCTCCCTGCCCGGCTGGATGCAGCAGGTCGCGGCGCTGTTCCCGCTGAAGTGGATGTGTCAGGGCATGCGGTCGGTGTTCCTGCCCGAGTCCCAGGCGGCGTTCGAACCGGCCGGCAGCTGGGAACTGGGCCGGGTGGCGCTGGTCCTGGCCGCGTGGGTCGTGATCGGCCTCGCCCTGTGCATGTTGACCTTCCGCTGGACCAGCCGACGGGACGGGTGACACACCTGACGTCATAGCGACAAGGACTGACGCCAAAGAGGGGCTTGCATGACATCAGATGATGGTGTCACGATGACGCCATGCAAAAGGGTTCCCTCTCCCTGTTCCGGCGGCGCGGCTTCGCCCTGCTCTGGACCTCCGGGCTGATCTCGTTCACCGGCGACTGGCTGCTCATGGTCGCGCTGCCGATCTACGTGCTCAAGCTGACCGGTTCCCCGGCCGCGATGGCCGGCTCGGTGGTGGCGAGCGTGACGGCCCGGCTCCTGTTCGGCACGGTCGCCGGGGTGTTCGTGGACCGCTGGGACCGCAAGACCGTCATGATCGTGGGCAACCTGCTCCAGGCGGCGGCCATGGTCCCGCTGACCCTGGTGCACAACGCCAGGGCGGTGCCGATCGTGTACTGCGTCGTCTTCCTCCAGGGCGTCATCGGCCAGTTCACCCAGCCCGCCGAGGGGGCGATGCTCCCCCGCCTCGTGGACTCCGGCGACCTGACGGCGGCCAACGCGATGAACGCGCTCAACAACAACCTCGCCCGCCTGGTCGGTCCGGCGCTCGGCGGCCTGTCGGCGGCCTACCTGGGCCTGGGCGGCTCGGCCCTGATCAACGGAGCCTCGTTCCTGGTCGCCGCCGCCCTGGTCGCCGCCATCCCTGGCCGGCACCGCGCGGACGCCGTCGTCGACAGCGCGACCGGCGCGCCCGAGGAACGGCACTTCGGCCGGGAGTTCACCGGCGGACTCGCCCTGATCCGCCGCAGCCGGGTACTCAGCGTCCTGCTCCTCGTGCTCACCATCGGCGCGATCGGCGAGGGCATCATGATGTCGACGTTCGCCATCTTCGTCGACGTGGGCCTGCACGGCGGGGCCCAGGAGTTCGGCTGGCTGATGTCCTCTCAGGCGGTCGGCGGCATCCTCGGCGGGTTGGCCGGCGGCTGGTTCGCCGCGCGCTGGACACCGCTGCGGCTCCTGATCGTCGGCCTGATGGTCTTCGGCCTGGTCGACCTGGCGATCTTCACCCTGCCCCGGTTCACCCCGTCGATGGCGCCGCAGATCGGCCTGTGGGTACTGGTCGGCGTGCCGGCGGCCGTGGCGATGGCGGCCCTGATGACGATCATCCAGCAGGAGACGCCCGACGCGTTCATGGGCCGGGTGTTCGCGGTGATCGGGGTGCTGATGGCCGCGGGGTCGCTCGTCGGGGCCGGCCTGGCCGGGGCGTTCACCGACCGGCTCGGCGTGGTGAACATCCTGACGGTGCAGGCGTTCAGCTGGTTCCTCGCCGGGGTGCTCGTCGCCGTCATCCTCTGGGGGCACGTGCGGCAACCGGCGGAGCGGCCCGACGCCGAGTCCCCGGCCCCGGTCGGGGAACCGGCGGAAGCCGCCTGATCGACCACAGGCCGCCCTCCCCGCAGGATCGATCGCGTGGCCGGGGCGACCTGCCCGCCCGGTCGGGGTCCGGGGCGACCCGACATGCCGGCGCACCGACCCGTCGGGTCGCGGCGGCGAGGGGCCAGCCGGCGCTACGCCGTCGTCGACCTCGACGGGTTCGGCGTGTCGCGGGCCGGCGTCTGCCCCCGCATCAGGTTGTAGGCGTCCCGGGCCCGCATCTGCCGCCGGAGCGTGTACGTGCCCGGGGCGATGTCGGTGCCGGCCACCTCCAGGAACGCCCGCGCGCTCTTCACCACGTCGGCGTCCTTGAGGATCTGCGCGATCTCGTTGAGGGGCTGCCGGTCATGCACCCTGACGACCGCCTCCCCCGTCCCCGGACCCGGATAGTCCGCCGGGTCGAACAGCGGGCCAGGCTTCCGGCCGAGCAGCATCACCACGCCGCAGACCAGCACGAGCGCCACCCCGAGGGTCCAGGCGACCACCTTGACCACCCCGGTCCGGGACTCCGCGGCGTCGTCGGCCCGCTCCCAGCCCTCCACCCGCCGGGACCAGTCGTCCTGTTCGTTCGGCACGCCGTTCTCCCCGCGTCATCGACAGCTCGTGAACTGGTGCGCCAGTCTACGTCCGCACATGTCCGGCGAGGAGGGGTGAGACCGGGCCGCCCCTCCCGTGAGGGGCGGCCCGGTGGCTCACTCGTACTCGTAGAAGCCCTTGCCGGTCTTGCGACCCAGGTCGCCCGCCGCGATCATGCGCAGCAGCAGCTCCGGCGGGAAGAACTTCGGGTCGTTCGTCTCGGCGTAGATGTTCTTCGTGGCGTTCGTCAGGATGTCCACGCCGGTCAGGTCGGTCGTGGCCAGCGGGCCCATCGCGTGCCCGAAGCCCAGCTTGCAGGCGGTGTCGAGGTCCTCGGCGGACACGACCCCGGTCTCCACCAGCTTCACGGCCTCCATCACCAGGGCGGTGATCAGCCGGGTGGTGACGAAGCCGGCGATGTCGCGGTTCACCACGATGCAGGTCTTGCCGATCTCCTCGGCGAAGGCGCGCGCGGTGGCCAGCGCCTCGTCGGAGGTCTTGTAACCCCTGACCAACTCGCAGAGCTTCATCATGGGTACCGGGGAGAAGAAGTGCGTCCCCACCACCCACTCCGGGCGCTCGGTGACCGCGGCGATCTGGGTGATCGGGATCGCCGAGGTGTTGGTGGCCAGCACCGCACCCGGCTTGCAGATCTTGTCCAGTGCCCGGAAGATCTCCTGCTTGACCTCGAGCTGCTCGAACACCGCCTCGATCACGATGTCGGCGTCGGCGGCGTCGCCGAGCTCCGTCGTCGTGGAGATCCGGCCGATCGCGGCGTGCGCGTCGGACTCGGAGATCTTGCCCTTGGCCGCGAACTTCGTCAGCGAGGCCTCGATCCCGGCCAGCCCGCGCGCCGTCGCCTGGTCGGTGAGGTCGCGGAGGGTCACCTGCCAGCCGGCCTGAGCCGCCACCTGCGCGATGCCGGAACCCATCAGGCCCGCACCGATCACCGCGAGTCGCCCCGCCATGTCCGTACCCCTCTCGTCAGCTTGTCCCGCAGCCTATTGTGCCTACTGAACGGTCACTCAGGTGGGCCGAGTAGCTGCGCGCGGAGTACGCGAAATGTCACACTGAGTGTGTGCCTGGGTCGGAGAGTCTATCCCTGGTCGCGGGCCCGCTGATCGCCTTCTCGGTACTCGGCGGACTCGCGCTGATACTGCGCTGGGCGTTCCGGGCGGAGGCGCGCACCGCCGCCGAGGACGTCGACTGGATCGCCTGGGACGACGCGCCCTGGCCGCCCGGAACGCGGGACTACGGGCTGCTGCGCGACGTCGCCATCGTCGACGGGCCGGCCGCGGCGGACACGGTCCGTGACGCCCTGGCCCTGGTCAACATACGCACCACTGTCGTCATCGAATCCGACGGCAGGGTGCGCGTCCTGGTCTTCAACGACGAACTCGACCAGGCCCGCCGCGTCCTGGGCTGACCAGGACGCCGCCGGGTCGGTGATGCGGCGTAACCGTCAGATGTCGAACTCCGGCTCCTCCGGGGCGACACCGCGTTCCACGGTCACGCCCAGGCCGCGCAGGTCGCGGAGGAAGCCCGGGTAGCCCCGGTCGATGTGGTGGGACTGGCCGACCTCCGTGACCCCCTCGGCGCACAGCCCGGCCAGGACCAGACCGGCACCGGCCCGGATGTCCGTGGCCCGCACCGGCGCGCCCGACAACCGTTCCCGGCCCCGGACGACCGCGTGGTGGCCGTCGGTGCGGATGTCCGCGCCGAGCCGGGACATCTCGTTCACGAACATGAACCGGCCGTCGAAGATGTTCTCCGTGATCAGGGACGCCCCTTCGCTGACCGCCGCCAGACCCATCGCCATCGGCAGCAGGTCGGTGGCGAAACCCGGGAACGGCAGGGTACGGATGTCCACCGCCCGCGGCCGGCCGGACATCGCGACCCGGAAGCCGTCGGCGACCCCGGTGACCTCCGCGCCGGCCTGGCCGAGCTTGTCGAGTGCCAGCTCCAGGAACGCCGGGTCGATCCCGCGCACCGTGACGTCGCCCTGGGTCATCGCCGCCCCGAACGCCCAGGTGCCGGCCACGATCCGGTCCCCGATCGTGTGGTGGGTGACCGGGGACAGGGCCTCCACGCCCTCGATGACCAGCGTCGCGGTACCGGCGCCGTCGATCTTGGCGCCCATCGCGGTGAGCATCGCGCACAGGTCCACGATCTCCGGCTCGCGCGCGGCGTTGTCGATCTGGGTGGAACCCCGGGCGAGCACGGCGGCCGTCAGCAGGTTCTCCGTGGCCCCGACGCTCGGGAAGTCCAGCCAGATCATCGCGCCCCGCAGCCGGTCCGCCCGGGCGATCACGTAACCGTGCTCGTTGGAGATCGTCGCGCCCATCCGGGCCAGCCCGGACACGTGCATGTCGAGCCCGCGCGAGCCGATCTCGTCACCGCCCGGGTGCGCCACCCTGACGTGCCCCCGGCGGGCCAGCAGGGGGCCCAGGACGCAGATGGAGGCCCGTAGCCGGCGGACCAGGTCGTAGTCGGCCTCGACGCCCAGCTCGGCCGGAGCGTCGATCGTGACGAGGCAGGACTTGTCGTCGACGGTCGTCAGGTCCACGGCACAGCCGAGCCGGCGGAGCACCTCGGCCATGATCGCGACGTCGGTGATCCGGGGGACGTTGCGCAACACGGTACGACCCTCGGCGAGCAGGGCCGCGGCCATCAGTTTCAGGGCCGAGTTCTTCGCGCCGACCACCGCCACGTCGCCTGCCAGCCGGACCCCGCCGTGCACTCTGATCAGATCCACCCGCCCAGACTACGTATGCTGGCCGCATGTCTGGAGTCCACCTCACCCGCATCTATACGAAGACCGGCGACGCCGGCACCACCGGCCTCGGTGACTTCTCCCGGGTGCCCAAGACCGACCCCCGGATCGAGGCGTACGCCGACACGGACGAGACCAACGCCGTGATCGGCCTGGTCCTGTCCCTCGGCAACCCCGCCGACGACGTGCGGGCCGTCCTGGCCCAGGTCAACAACGACCTGTTCGACGTGGGCGCCGACCTGTGCAACCCGATCACCGACCTTCCGGCGTATCCCCCGCTGCGGGTGACCGAGGAGTACGTGACCCGGCTCGAGGGCTGGTGCGACGAGTTCAACGGGCGGCTGGCGAAGCTCGACTCCTTCATCCTGCCCGGGGGCACGCCGGCCGCCGCGCTGCTGCACCAGGCGCGCACCGTGTCCCGACGGGCCGAACGCCGGGTGTGGGCCCTGATCGAGGCCGACCCGGACCGGACGAACGTGCTGGCGGCGAAGTACCTGAACCGGCTGTCGGACCTGCTCTTCATCCTCGGTCGGGTGGCCAACCCCGACGGCGACGTGAAGTGGGTGCCGGGCGGCGGGGCCGCGTGATCCACCACGTCGAGCTCTGGGTGCCCTCCCTCGCCGAGGCCAACCGGAGCTGGGGCTGGCTGCTCGGACAGCTCGGCTACGAGCTCTTCCAGGACTGGCCCGCCGGCCGGTCCTGGAAGTTCGGCGACACGTACATCGTGTTCGAGCAGTCCCCGGCGCTGACCGGGACCACCCACGACCGCACCACGCCCGGGCTCAACCACCTCGCCCTGCATGCCGGCAGCCCGGAATCCCTCGACCGGCTGGTCGAGGCCGCACCGGGCCACGGCTGGCGGAAGCTGTTCGACTACCCGTACCCGGGCAACGGCGCGGCCTATCTCGTCGACACCCAGGGCTACGAGGTGGAGCTCGTGCCGTCCGTCGACCGGGACTGGTCGAGCACCGCGTAGCCGAGGCTGTCGTACAGGTTGATCGCCACCCGGTTGTGGCCGAACACGTTGAGCAGCAACGCCTGGTCGCCGGCGTCGAGGGTCGCCCGCTCGCCGAGGATCATCGCCGCCCGGCCGTAGCCCTTGCCCCGGTGGGCCGGGGAGGTGGACACCGAGTACACGAAGCTCTGGCCCGGGGACGTGTGGTGCTTCAGCCAGAGGAAGGCCACGCCCTCGCCGCCGGCCTCGACCGTCC
The DNA here is from genome assembly GCF_015751905.1 of Longispora fulva. Taxonomy (NCBI): domain Bacteria; kingdom Bacillati; phylum Actinomycetota; class Actinomycetes; order Micromonosporales; family Micromonosporaceae; genus Longispora; species Longispora fulva. The sequence goes on along the minus strand of NZ_JADOUF010000001.1, from coordinate 7,515,806 downwards.
ACAGGGTGTTGTCCGGGGAGTCCAGACCCTGCGGGAGCAGGTTCGCGAAGTCCTCGTCGGCCTTGCGCCGGGCCGCCTCGGGCTCCATGCTGCCGGAGTCCACGATGTCGGCCATGTAGCCGATGATGTCGTTCTCCAACCACGTCGGGTACTCCGCCGCCGACATCGGCCGCCCCAGCACCCCCGCCGGCAGGTCCGGGGCCGCCCCCAGCACCTTCACCATGGTCTGCGCGCGCAGCGGGTAGTCGTCGAACACCGGGGTGGGCTCCAGTGCCTGGAGGAACACCCGGTGCGCCCCGCGCTCGCGGCCCCACGCCTCGGCCCAGTCCCGGGCGGCCCGGCCGTGGCCGTGCTCCCGGTGGTCCGGCTCGATCCAGATGTCGTCGATCCGGGTCTGCGCGTTGTCCAGGGCCACGGCCACGTAGCCGACGCGCGTCCCGCCGTCCTGCACGGCCGCCACCGCGTGCTCCTCGCCCCGGTCCCGGTACGCCCGCAACCGGGGGAGCCGGGAGTCCCAGGACTCCTCCGACAGGCCCACCTCGAGGTGCCGGGCTTCGACCCGCTGTTCCCAACCAGCACGCCAGACAGAGTCATCGGCGAGAATATGAAATTCGGTCATCGGGTCACCTTAGCCGGCCTAGGCTGGACGTCATGACCCCGACGATCATGGCCGAGGGGCTGGTCAAGAGGTACGGGCAGCTCACGGCACTCGATGGCCTGGACCTGGCGGTCCCGGAGGGCACAGTGCTCGGACTGCTCGGCCCCAACGGCGCGGGCAAGACGACGGCCGTGCGCATCCTGACCACCCTGCTGCGACCCGACGCCGGGCGCGCGTTCGTCGCGGGGATCGACGTGCTCCACCACCCGCAGGAGGTCCGGCGCGTGATGGGACTGTCCGGACAGTACGCGGCCGTGGACGAGTACCTGACCGGGTACGAGAACCTCGAGATGATCGGCCGGCTGTACCACCTGGGCAAGAAGACCGCCCGGGCCAGGGCCAACGAGCTGCTCGAACGGTTCACGCTCACGGATGCCGCCAACCGCCCGGTGAAGACCTACTCCGGGGGCATGCGCCGCCGGCTCGACCTGGCCGGCGCGCTCGTCGCCAAACCCCCGGTGATCTTCATGGACGAGCCGACCACCGGGCTCGACCCGCGCAGCCGGCTCGGGATGTGGGACGTGATCGGCGAGCGGGTCCGGCAGGGGGCGACGGTGCTGCTGACGACGCAGTACCTGGAGGAGGCCGACCAGCTCTGCGACGACATCGTGGTGATCGACCACGGCCGGGCCATCGCGCACGGCACCCCCGAGGAGCTCAAACGCACCGTCGGCGGCGAACGGCTGGCCCTGACCCTGCGCAACGCCCAGGACCTGAACCTGGCCCTGCCGATCATGCGCGGGGTCGGCACGGGCGAGCCGCAGGTCGACCACGAGACCCACCAGATCACGATCCCGGTCACCCGGGGCGCCCCGGCCCTGGTGGCCGCCGTCCGCGAACTGGACGCCACCGGGGTCGAGCCCGTGGACCTGGCCGTGCACCGGCCGACCCTCGACGACGTGTTCATGCAGCTGACCGGCGAGCGGGTCTCGACAGAGGAGGTGACGGCGTGAACCCCGTGGCCATGGCGCTCACCGACGGCTGGGTCGTCGCGAAACGCAACCTGATCAAGTTCCGCCGGATCCCGGACCTGGTGATCTTCTCCACGATCCAGCCGATCATGTTCGTGCTGCTGTTCGCGTACGTGTTCGGCGGCGCGATCAAGATCGAGGGGGTGAACTACAAGGAGTACCTGATGGCCGGCATCTTCACCCAGACCGTCGCCTTCGGGGCCGCCATCACCGCGATCGGGCTGGCGGAGGACCTGCAGAAGGGCACCATCGACCGGTTCCGGTCCCTGCCGATGTCCCGGGCTGCCGTGCTGATCGGCCGAACCACGTCCGACCTGCTCAACAACGTGTTCGTGGTACTGGTGATGAGCCTCTGCGGCCTGATCGTCGGCTGGCGGATCCACGACGGTTTCCTGCGCGCTATCGCCGGCTTCGCGATCCTGTTCGGCTTCGGCTACGCCATGAGCTGGGTGTCCGCGCTGATCGGCCTGTCGGTGAAGAGCGTCGAGGTGGCCCAGAGCGCCGGGTTCATCTGGATGTTCCCGCTGACGTTCCTGTCCAACGCGTTCATCCCGACCGGTTCGCTGCCGAAGGTGTTGCAGTACGTCGCCGACTGGAACCCGATCAGCTCGATCGTGCTCGCGCTGCGGGCGCTGTGGGGCAACACGGGCCTGAAACGGCCGCCAGGCTATCCCGGGGAGCACCCGGTGCTGCTCGCCGTGGGCTGGATCCTGCTGATCCTGGTGGTGTTCGTGCCGCTGTCGATCCGCAAATACCGCCAGTCGGCGTCGCGGTAACGCCCTGGGCCTCGGATGAGTGCCGGGTAGCGCCCTGGACCTCGGATCAGTGCCGGCCGGGGCCCGCGGCTTCCAGCCAGCTCAGGAAGCCCGTCAGGGCGGCGTCGGCGATCGCGATCTCCACCGGCCCCCGGCCGCTGTTCAACTGCAGGATCACGCTGTCCGCCGGCATCGCGAGCTGCTCAGCGCCGTCCGGTGACCGCTTGGACACCACCGACAGCTCGGGGCGGAGCAGGATCCGACGCGGGTTGGGGGCGAGGCTGAACAGCCTGTACCACCGCAGCTCACGGCCGGCGAAGCGGCCCATGCCGACCGCCCATCCCCGGCCGGCGACGCTGGAGGTCAGCCGGATGGACATGTCGACAGTTCCGCCGCCCCGGGCGATCATGAGGCGGCGGACGAAGAGCATGGCGAGCAGGCAGAGCAGGGCAAGGACGCCGATCCCGATCGCTATGACTGCGTGCATCGGCGTCCGGCCCGGGGTTAGTGCGTCGCCGACTTGGCGGTTGAGGGCGCACACTCCTCAGCGAGGACCGTGACCCCCTCGGAGGTGACGGAGAGGAAACCACCCTCGACCGTGAAATACAGGTCGCCGGTCTCCGTGCCCTTGATCACGACCTCACCCGGCTCGGCCAGCTGACCGAGGAGCGGGGCGTGCCCCGGGAGAACGCCGAGCTCGCCCTCGGTCGTCCGGGCGCTGACCATCTCGGCCTCGCCGGACCAGACCTTCTCTTCAACGGCCACTAGCTCAACGTGCAGCTTCTTCGCCACAACGACACTCCTACGCGCGAAGACGGGGAACGAGGTCGATCCTACTGGGCGGTCGACCCGAATGCGGAATCGGGTCGGCCCGCACACAGGCCGGATGTGAGCACAGCCACCCTCCGGCGCTGTCGGGGAGCCGCCGGACGCCGGCGCCGGGTGGGCGTCACGGGTCGCGATCAGCGGGGGGTGGCCGGCGCGCGGCGGGGAGGCCCCACTCGTACCCGTCGAAAAAGGGCCCGACCACCAACGGCGGCCGGGCCCTTCTCGGGTGAAACAGTTACTTCATCAGCTCCGCGGCGTTGCGCTCGAGGTCCTCGAGGCCACCGCACATGAAGAACGCCTGCTCCGGGAAGTGGTCGAACTCGCCAGCGGAGATCCGCTTGAACGCGTCGACCGTCTCCTTGATCGGGACGTAGGAGCCCTCGACGCCGGTGAACTGCTTGGCGACGAAGGTGTTCTGCGACAGGAAGCGCTCGATGCGACGAGCCCGACCGACCACGATCTTGTCCTCTTCGGACAGCTCGTCCATACCGAGGATGGCGATGATGTCCTGCAGGTCCTTGTAACGCTGGAGGATCTGCTTGACCTCGGCCGCCACCCGGTAGTGCTCCTCGCCGACGATCTCCGGGGCGAGGATCCGGGACGAGGACGCCAGCGGGTCCACGGCCGGGTAGATGCCCTTGTCGGAGATCGACCGCTCGAGGTTGGTGGTCGCGTCCAGGTGGGTGAACGCTGTCGCCGGCGCGGGGTCGGTGTAGTCGTCAGCGGGCACGTAGATGGCCTGCATCGACGTGATGGCCTTGCCCCGGACGGAGGTGATCCGCTCCTGGAGCTCGCCCATCTCGTCCGCCAGGGTGGGCTGGTAACCCACGGCCGACGGCATCCGGCCCAGCAGGGTCGAGACCTCGGAACCCGCCTGGGTGAACCGGAAGATGTTGTCGATGAAGAGCAGCACCTCCTGGTTCGCGACGTCCCGGAAGTACTCGGCCATCGTCAGAGCCGACAGCGCGACCCGCAGACGGGTGCCCGGCGGCTCGTCCATCTGGCCGAAGACCAGTGCGGTCTTGTCGATGACCTCGGACTCGGTCATCTCGGCGATCAGGTCGTTGCCCTCACGGGTGCGCTCACCGACACCGGCGAACACCGAGGTGCCACCGAAGTTGTTCGCGACCCGGACGATCATCTCCTGGATCAGAACGGTCTTGCCGACACCGGCACCACCGAACAGGCCGATCTTGCCACCCTTGACGTACGGGGCGAGCAGGTCGAGCACCTTGATGCCGGTCTCCAGCATCTCGGTCTTCGGCTCGAGGTCCTTGAAGGCCGGTGCCTTGCGGTGGATGCCCCAGCGCTCGCCGAACTCGGCGTCGGGCTGGTTCATGCAGTCGCCGATGGCGTTGAAGACCTTGCCCTTGGTGACGTCACCGACGGGCACCGAGATCATCGAGCCCGTGTCGCGCACCTCGGCACCCCGGACCAGACCATCGGTCGGCTGCATCGAGATCGCGCGGACCATGCCGTCGCCCAGGTGCAGCGCGACCTCGAGGGTCAGGGTCTTCTTGCCGCCGGCCAGCTCGACGTCGATGTGCAGCGCGTTGAAGATGTCGGGCATCTCGTTGCGCGGGAACTCGGCGTCGACGACCGGGCCGATGACCCGGACAACGCGGCCGAGGCCGGTCTTGCTCTCTACAGCAGTGGTCATCACACTTCACTCCCTGCCGCCGCTAGCGCGTTGGCGCCGCCGACGATCTCACTGATCTCCTGGGTGATCGCAGCCTGTCGCGCGGAGTTACGGATCCGCGTCAGGTTCTGGACCATGTCATCGGCGTTGTCCGTCGCCGCCTTGCACGCCTTGCGACGTGCCGCCGACTCGCTCGCCGCCGCGTCGAGCAGCGCCGCGTAGATCCGGGTGTTGATGTACTTCGGCAGCAACGCGTCCAGAAGCACCTCGGCCTCCGGCTCGAACTCGTACGACGGGAGCAGCCCAGCGGCCAGCCCCTCCTCGCGCGGCTTGACCTCGACCTCCATCGGGCCAATGATCTTGGCCTCCGGAACCTGGGTCATCAGCGACTTGAACTGCGTGTAGACGATGTGCAACTCGTCGACACCCAGCACGCCGTCCTCGCCAGCGTGGTCGTCGCCGTCGTCCGCGCCGTTGATGAACGCCTGGATCAGCGTCACCCCGATCTCGCGGGCGTTGTCGAAGTCCGGCTGCTCGGAGAAGCCCGACCAGCTGGCGGTCACCGTGCGGTTGCGGAACTTGTAGTACGCCAGCCCCTTGCGGCCCGACACGTACAGCACCGGCTCCTTGCCCTCCGACCGGAGCTTCGTCATCAGCTGCTCGGCGGTCCGGATCGCGTTGGCGTTGTAGCCACCGCACAGACCACGGTCACTGGTGACGACGAGCACCCCGGCCCGCCGGACGCGCGGACGCGCGGTCAGCAGGGGGTTGTCGATGTTGCTGGTGTTGGTCGCCAGCGCTGTGAGCACCCCGGTGATGGAGCGGGCGTACGGCAGCGAAGCCGCCACCCGCGCCTGAGCCTTGGCGATCCGGCTGGTGGCGACAAGCTCCTGCGCCTTGGTGATCTTCTTCGTCGCCTTGACCGAACGGATCCGGCGATTCAGAGCACCGACATTGGCAGCCATCGCGCAGCCCTACTTCTTCTCGGCCGGCGGGGCCGTGTAGCGCGTGACGGACTCGCTGAGCTCGTGGTCGATCGCCTCCTGCGCCTCGGCGGCCGCGTTCGGCACGATCGAGTCGTCGGCGGCGAGGAACATCTGCTTGAACCGCGTGATGGCGGTCTCCAGCTCGGCGACCGCGTCGTCGGACAGCAGCTTCGTGGTCGCGATGCCCGAGAGCAGGCCCTTGTGCGAGTGCCGCAGGTACTGGACGAACTCGGTCTCGAAGCGACGGACCTCGGAGACCGAGATGTCGTCGAGCTTGTTCGTCGTACCGGCCCAGATCGAGACGACCTGCTCCTCGACGGCGACCGGCTGGCCGACGCCCTGCTTGAGCAGCTCGACCAGGCGGACGCCCTTGTCCAGCAGCATCCGGGACGCGCGGTCCAGGTCCGAGGCGAAGGCCGAGAAGGCCTCCAGCTCACGGAACTGGGCCAGGTCGACCCGCAGACGGCCGGAGACGCCACGGATGGCCTTCACCTGGGCCGAACCACCGACGCGGGACACCGAGGTGCCGACGTTGATGGCGGGGCGGACACCCTGGTTGAACAGGTCCTGCTCGAGGAAGATCTGACCGTCGGTGATCGAGATCACGTTGGTCGGGATGTACGCCGAGATGTCGTTGCCCTTGGTCTCGATGATCGGCAGACCGGTCATCGAACCGCCGCCGAGCTCGTCGGACAGCTTCGCGCACCGCTCGAGCAGACGCGAGTGCAAGTAGAAGACGTCACCCGGGTACGCCTCACGGCCCGGCGGACGACGCAGCAGCAGGGACACCGAGCGGTACGCCTCAGCCTGCTTCGACAGGTCGTCGAACACGATGAGGACGTGCTTGCCCGCGTACATCCAGTGCTGGCCGATGGCCGAGCCGGTGTACGGCGACAGGTACTTGAAGCCAGCGGAGTCCGACGCCGGGGAGGCCACGATCGTCGTGTACTCCATGGCCCCGGCCGCCTCGAGCGCGCCCTTGATGGAGGCGATCGTGGAGGCCTTCTGGCCGGTGGCGACGTAGACGCAGCGGACCTGCTGCTTCGGGTCCCCGGTCAGCCAGTTGGCGCGCTGGTTCATGATCGTGTCGAGCGCGACCGTGGTCTTACCGGTCTTGCGGTCACCGATGATCAGCTGACGCTGGCCACGGCCGATCGGGATCATGGCGTCGATGGCCTTGATACCGGTCTGCATCGGCTCCTTGACGGACTGCCGCTGCATAACGGTCGGCGCCTGGAGCTCCAGCTCGCGGTAGCCCTCGGCCTCGATGTCGCCGAGGCCGTCGATCGGGTTGCCCAGCGGGTCGACGACCCGGCCGAGGAACGCGTCACCGACGGGGACCGAGAGGACACGGCCGGTCCGCTTGACGGGCTGGCCCTCCTCGATGCCCTCGGCGTTACCGAGGATAACGGTACCGATCTCGCGGACGTCGAGGTTCAGCGCCAGGCCCAGGGACCCGTTCGCGAACTCCAGGAGCTCGTTGGCCATGGTCGACGGAAGACCGGCGACACGGGCGATACCGTCACCAGCCTCGGCGACGGTGCCGACCTCCTCGCGGGAGATCTCCGGCTTGTAGGAGGAGACGTAGCGCTCCAGAGCGCCCCGGATCTCCTCCGACGAGATGGTCAGCTCGGCCATCTTCAGGTTCCTCTATTCATCGGGTCGTTAGCGACTCGGCGTGACGGCCCAGGCGCTATGCGGAAGTCGCTTAGTTGCGCCCGGCGAGGGCGTTGCGGGTCTCGGCGAGCCGCCGGAGGATGGTGCCGTCGTACAGGTCGTGGCCGACCCGCACGCTGATCCCACCCAGGATCTCCGGATCGACGGTCACCTTGGCGGTGATCTCCCGACCGTACCGCCGGGCCAGCTCGGCGACGAGTCGCCGTTCCTGCTCGTCGGTCATCGGTACGGCAACCGTGACATAAGCCACGGACCGGTTCCGCCGCTCGGCGGCCAACTCGACGAGCCGGCTCACCGAACCGTCGAAGTTGCGCCCCTCGAACCCGGACACGGCCAGCTCGGCGAGTCGCGCCGTCACCGGCGTCGCCTTGCCGGCGAGCAGGTCGCCGACCAGCTGGACCCGACGGGTCAGCTCGGCCGTGGTGTCACCGACCGCCGAGGCGAGCCGGGAGTCACCAGCGACGACCTGGCCGAGCCGGAACAGCTCGTCCTCGACATCGGCCAGCTGGCCGGAGGACTCGGCGCTGGCTAGCAGCGCCTCGGCCCCGAGCCGCTCGGTGGCGTTGACCAGGTCGGTCGGCCGCGACCAGTGGCCGGAGACCAGAGCGCCGAGCAGCTGCGCCGCGCCCTCGCTGATCTTGCCGGCGAGGATCTGGTTCAGCAGCGCGGAACGGTCGGCACCGGTCCGGTTGGCGTCGGCCAGGGCCCGGCGCAGGCTCGGCTCACGGCCGAGCAGCACGGCTGCCCCGAGCACGTCGCCGGCGGTCGCCGCCACGTCCCCCGCCGGGGCGGAGGACGCGTAGCTGTCGAGCTGCGCGCGGGCGGCCGCGTACGACTCGCGGCTGGCGGCCTGCATCAGCGCCGCCCGGCCGGAGAAGCGTCGCTGTTCTCCAGCTCGGTCAGGAACCGGTCGACGGTGCCCTTCTTCCGAGCCTCGTCCGCGAGCGACTCACCGACGATGCGGCTGGCCAGCTCCACGGACAGCGAACCCAGCTCGCCCCGCAGCTCGTGCAGGAGCGACTGACGGTCGGCGGCGAGCTGCTCGCGCCCGACCGAGATGATCCGGTCACGCTCTTCCTGCGCCGCGGCGAGGATGTCGTCCTTGATCGAACCAGCGTCGGCGCGGGCCTCGTCGCGAATGCTCGCGGCCTCGGTCCGGGCCTCCGCGAGCTGCTGGCGGTACTGCTCCAGCAGCGCGTTCGCCTCGGCCTGGGCGACCTCGGCGCGCTTGATGCCGCCCTCGATCGCGTCGACCCGAGCCTCGTACGCCTCGTTCATCTTGGGGAAGACGAACTTCATCAGCACGAAGCACAGCAGGGCGAAACCGATCGTCCCGACGACAACTTCCTGCCAGATCGGGATGAGCGGGTTGTGCTCACTCGCGAGAAACATGAGAAACTCCCGTTCCCTTGCGGACCGGTTGTTAGGCGGCGGGGTGCGAGAAGACGAAGGCGAGCGCGAGGCCGAACAGCGCCAGCGCCTCGGAGAGCGCGAAGCCCATGAACAGGTAGGCGCGGGTCAGGCCGGCGGACTCGGGCTGACGGGCCGTCGCCTGGATGTAGGCGGCGAACACGATGCCTACACCGATACCGGGGCCGATGGCCGCGAGGCCGTAGCCGATCGAGCTGATGTCACCGGTGAGTTCGGCAAGCGTCATTTCGGTATTCCTCCTGGAGTATCTCGCGTGACTCTCACGCGAAACAGCTAACGGGGGTATATCTGAGCCCTAGTGCTCGTCGGCGAGAGCGCCCTGCAGCCAGGTGCCGGTCAGCAGGACGAAGATGTACGCCTGCAGCATCGCGACGAAGAACTCGAACAGCGTCATCGCGATGGCCATCGCGAAGGAGAAGACGGAGACACCGTAGGTGAAGGCGGTGCCGGCGTTGATCAGGACGAACCCGCCGAGGGTGAACACCAGCAGGATCAGGTGGCCGGCGAACATGTTCGCGAACAGACGCACCGAGAGGGTGACCGGCCGGACGATGAAGTTCTGGAAGAACTCGATCGGGATCAGCAGCGGCTGCAGGTACCACGGGGCCGGCAGGATCAGGTGGTTCTTGAAGAACTTGCCCGGGCCGGAGTTCTGGATGCCGACGAAGATGTACATCACGTACGAGATGATCGCGAGGACCACGGGGAACGCGATGTGCGTCATCGGCGAGATCTGCGCCAGCGGGATGATGCCGAACACGTTCATGAACGCGATGAAGCAGAACAGCACCGTCAGATACGGCACGAACTTGTCACCCTTGGGGCCGATGATCTCGCGGCCGATGCCGTTGCGCACGAAGTCCATGACCGACTCGGCGATCCACTGGCCCTTGGTGGGAACGATCTTCGGCTTCCGGAGCGCCACGGCGAACAGCACGATCAGCGCCGCGATCGCGATCCACAGCATGATGGTGAACTTCGTGACCCACGGGCCGGTGCCCACCACCGGGTCGAAGAAGAACCCCTCGTCGACCGTGGGCGGCCACGGGATCTCTGCCTTGGCGAGGACGACCATCGAGACGCTCACCGCACCATCCTTCGCTCTCGGAGACGGAAGCGCTTACGCGCCAAGCTTCTTGACGACCAGGTAGATCGCCCCGGCCATGCCGACCAACATGCCGATCATCATGCCGAAGTGCTTGGGCACATCCAGCCAGCGATCGACGATCCAGCCGAGGAAGCCCCAGACTCCGATCCCGGAGATCAGGTACCCGACGGCGGCCCAGCCCACGTTCGCACCATCAGCTGAGCTGGGGCGCTTCGGCGACTCTTTGTTGTCGGTCATGACGCGCAGACGATATCAGCCGAGGGTCGGATGAGTGACATCGACCCCCGGCGAACTGCCGGTACGCAGATTCCCACCGTAACCCCGCTCACAATCGCGGCCCATTCGGGTTGCGTAAGAGCGAACAGACGACTAATTCGGTTCGATTTCGACGTAGGGGATCCGGGCCTTCCACGTCCACACGGCCTGAGCCGTCGTCCACACGATGACCGCGCCGACCATGCTGAAGGCCATGGGGTTCAGCCCGGCCCAGCCGGTCTCCTTCAGCGCGGCGAGCCAGATGCCCAGCAGGATGAACTTCACTGAGTAGACCGTGAGCCCGACCGGCAGGACCATCTTGCGGTTCACCGCGTCGGCCCAGGCCACGATCAGGTGCGACAGCACGTAGCCGACGCTGACCAGCCCGACACCGGCGGCCGCGCCGGCCGCGCCGACGGGACCTTGGAAGACCAGACCGGCGAGGGCCGCGACGACGAGCCCCACGCCGCTGGCTGCGAGGGCGGTCGGCAGATGCCGGAGGCGCCTGGTCAGCGCGGCACGGGTAATCATGCCGGCGATTCTACGCGGAGCCCCCGACGAGCACCCCGGCCAGCGGGCGCAGGGTGGACTCGATCTCATCGGCGGTGCGGGCGTAGGTGCGCTCGTCCAGACCGTAGGGGTCGGCGAGATCATCTCCGGGTACCGGACGGGAGCCGGCCCTGGCCGCGTCCAGCGCCGTGACGAGCGCCACCCCCCGGCCGTACAGCGACTCCGCGTCCCCGGTGAAGTCCGGCAGCTCCCCGGCGTACGCCGCGAGCAGCCGGCCGAACTCGCCGAGCACGAACGTCCTGCCCCGCGCGGTCGGGCTCAGGTTCAGCACGTGGTCGTACTGCTCGTGGGTCGCCGTCAGGATGAGGTCAGAGCCCTCGATGTGCCCGACCGTGAGCTGACGGGCGCCGAAGCCGTCGACGTCCCCGCCCCTGGCCAGCACCTGGCGGGCGGCCGGCGGGTTCATCGGCTCGCCCCGGTGCCAGTTGCCGGTGCCGGCGCTGTGGCTGTACACCAGGCCGGCGTGCCCGCCGAGGGCCAGCAGGAACAGCCGCTCGGCCATCGGGGACCGGCAGATGTTGCCGACGCACACGTGCAGGACCGAAAAAGGCGTCACGCGGCCGCCCCGCCCCGCTCGACGGGCCAGCTCATTCGTCTTCTTCCGCCACGTCCGGGGCCACCTCGCGGAGTTGGGCGAGGGACAGCGCCCCTACCCGGAGGATCTTCGGCGTCGCGTTCGTGCAGTCCACGATCGTGGAGGTGAGCTGCTCGGGGGCCGCGCCGGCCTCCAGGTACACGCTGACCTCGTAGCCGAACTGGGTCCGTGCCTCGTCGGCGGTCAGCGCCGCCGGGTCCGACGGCTTGTTCGCGCTGGACACGGCCATCGGGCCGGTCTCGCGGATCAGCTCCAGGGCCACCGGGTGCAGCGGCATCCGGACCTGGATCACGCCGTCGGTGTCGCCGAGGTCCCAGTCCAGGCTGGGCGCGTGCTCGACGAGGATCGTCAGCGGGCCCGGCCAGAACGCCTCGACCAGGTCCCTGGCGGCCGACGGCAGGCCGTAGACCAGGCCGTCGAGCATCTGCCGGGAGCCGACCATCACCGGGGGAGGCACGTCGCGGCCCCGGGACTTGGCGCGCAGCAGGGTTCCGACGGACCAGGACTTGAAGGCGTCGCAGCCGATCCCGTAGACCGTGTCGGTGGGGAAGACGACCAGGTCGCCGCGCTTCACCGCCTCGACGGCAGCCGTCAGTCCGCGGTCCCGCTCGGCCAGCTTGGCGCAGTCGTAGAGCATCACGTGCGCAAGTCTCGCACGACCGCCTCGATCTCCTCCACGCTCACGGCCCCGAGTCTCAGCACCTCCCAGCCGGCGCCGACGCACCGGACGATCGTCGAGGGCGTGCCCAGGGCCGCCGGCCCGCTGTCGACGTAGACCGCAGCCCTGGTCCCGAGCTGGCGTGCGGCCTCCTCCGCCGTGGTCGCCGGGGGCTCGCCGTGCAGGTTGGCGCTGGACACGGCCAGCGGGCCAGCCATGGTCAGCAGTTCCCGGGCCACGGGGTCCGCCGGCATCCGGACCATGACCGTGCCGCCGGTCTCGCCCAGATCCCAGCCGAGATCCTCGGCCTGCGGGACGACCAGGGACAACGCGCCCGGCCAGAACCGCTCCGCCAGCGCCCGGGCGACCGGGGCGAGCGGGGCCGTGACCAGGTCGAGCTGGTCCCAGGTGCCGATCAGCACCCCGGAGGGCCGCTCCCGGCCCCGGCCCTTCGCGGTCAGCAGCCGGTCGACGGACACCTTGTCGAAGGGGTCGGCGGCCAGGCCGTAGACAGTGTCGGTCGGCATGACCACCAGCTCGCCCCGGCGGACGGCCGCGAGGGCCTCGACGAGGGCGGCCTGCACGCCGGTCATCGCCGCACCGCCGTCACGAAGCGCGGCCGGCCGGCCAGGTCCCGGTGCGCCGTGACCGCTTCCCAGTCCCCCGAGGCCGCCATCAGGGCCGGCACGGACTCGCCGTGCTGGTCGTCGTGTTCCATGCCGAACGATCCTCCGGTACGCAACAGGCCCGCCGCACGGACCAGCAGGGGACGGATGACCGACAGTCCGTCCTCGCCGCCGAACAGCGCGACGGCCGGATCGTGGTCGATCACCTCGGGCGGCAACGCCTCTGTGGTGGGCACATACGGCGGATTCGTCAGCAGAAGGTCCACTGTGCCGTCGAGGTCGGCCAGGGTGGACGGATCGGTCGCGTCACCCGGTACGACCGTGACCGATGTATTTTGGGTGTTGCGGCGGAGCCACGGCAACGCGTCGGGGTCACGTTCCACCGCGTAGACGACAGGGATCGTCCGTGCAACGGCGCACGCGATGGCCCCGGACCCCGAACACAGGTCCACGGCGATCCCCGCCCGTACCTGGGACAGTCCCCACTCGACCAGCAGCTCGGTCTCGGGGCGCGGCACGAACACGCCGGGCCCGACCGCGAGCTCCAGCCCGGCGAAGTGCGCCCGGCCGGTGAGATGCTGGAGCGGTATCCGCTCGGCCCGCCTTGCGACCAACTCCTCGAATCTCGTGACCAACTCGGGAGGGAACTCGTCGACCAGCACCAGCCTGCCCCGTGGGACATCCAGCACAAAAGCCGCAAGTAGTTCCGCATCCACCCTGGCTGACGGCACCCCGGCAGCATTCAGACGAGAAGTCGCTTCCGCGATCAGCCGTCTGGGCATGTCCTTACCCGCTCCGTACACCCCATAATCATCACTGCAGCCCCAAGAGCCGGACCGGAAGGGGGGTATCGCGTGGCCTCCACCATCGAGCGCATCCGCAGACTGCTGCGCGCGAACCGGTCCGCCGAGGCCTCGACCCTCGCAGAACGCCTCGCCGCCAGCACCCTCGATCCCGAGGAGCGGGCCAGCGCCCTAGTGCTCCGCCTGTCAGCTCTGGTGAATCTCGGCCGCACCGTCGAGTGCGCCTCGGCGGTCGACGCCGTGTTCACCGCCCTCAAGGACTGGTACGACCCCACGCTCTACGGCCGGGCGCACGCCATCGCCGCGATAGTCGCCCACGTGCAGGGCTCCCTCGACAACTGCGTCACCCACCTCGTGCGCAGCGCCCGCGCGCTGTCGTCGGTGTCCCCCGCCAACGTCGACACGGCGCTGGGCTGGCACAACCTCGCGATGGCGTACTCGTACATCGGGTTCCACGGCCACGCGCTCGGCGCGATCGAGCGGTCCCGCGAGGTCGGGGCCGAGGTCGGCGTGCCCGAGGAGGAGCTGGCCACCCCGAGGGTCCGGCTGCGGCTCGCCGTGGCGCTCGACCACACCGGCGACACCGACGGCTGCCTGCGCGTCCTCCGCGACGTGTACGCGGAACTGTGGCGCTACGTCGAGTCCGGCGCCGTCCCCCGGCTGCGCCCCACGATCCAGGGCAACTTCGGGTACGCGGCGGCGCGGCTCGCCGCCCTCGGCGAGCCGATCGAGGTCGACGCCGCCCGGCTGCTGCGGCACGTCGGCGACAGCGTGCGCTCCCGCGAGCTGCGGCACCTCGGCGACGTGTGCCTGACCATCGCCGCCGGCCGGCCCATCGAGGCCCTGGTCCGGCTCGGCACGCTGGAGGTCTCCCCCGACACCCTCGGCCCCGCCGAGCCCCGCCGGCTGCGCGCCCTGGCCCACCTGCGGGCGAACGACCCGGCGGCGGCGTACCGGGAGGACCGGCACGCGTTCCGGCTCGCGTCCTCGCACCACGACAAGATCCGCGACCTGTTCGTCGACGGGGTCGCCGCCTGGCTCGACCACGCCGACCTGCGCCGGACCGTCGCGCAGTACCACGGGCAGGCGCTCACCGACCCGCTCACCGGCCTGCCGAACCGCCGGCACCTCGAGCACTACGTCACGACCATGGCCCAGCGCGGCCAGCCGGCGATCCTCGGCGTGGTCGACCTGGACAAGTTCAAGGCCATCAACACCAACCACGGGCACCTCGCCGGGGACGCCGTGCTGCAGCGGATCGCCGGGATCCTCGCGAAGGTGATCCGCCGGGGCGACTTCGTGGCCCGGTACGGCGGCGACGAGTTCGTCCTCGTCCTGCCCGAGACCCAGATCGCCGAGGCGCACGAGATCGCCAACCGGGTCGCCACGGCGATCACGGTCGAGGACTGGGACGCGCTGGTGCCCGGCACCCCGGTCGGGGTGACCATCGGCTGGTCGGAGACCAACGGGGTGGACACGGTGGCCTCGGCGTTCACCAGCGCGGACGTGGCGATGCTGCGGGCCAAGGAGAAGCCTGCCGAGGGCACGCAAGCCCGAGAATGGCTCAAGCACACGGCTTAGTGGGTGGGGGCCCGCTGAGCGCGACGATGCGTGCGTTGTCGGCGCTCCCGCATACAACACCGGTATGCGGGAGCGCCTCCGCCTTCGCCTCCCCGCGCTCAGCGGGCCAAGACGTCAGGTCAAGGGCTACTTGCGGCCCAGTTCCTCGCCGGCGATCCGGGCCTCGCGGTCGGCCGTCGACAACGCGTCCAGCACGCCGTCGAGCTCCCCGTTGAGCACCAGGTCGAGGTTGTAGGCCGTGAAGCCGATCCGGTGGTCGGAGATCCGGTTCTGCGGGTAGTTGTACGTCCGGATCCGCTCGGAACGGTCCATCGTCCGGACCTGCGACTTGCGCACGTCGGACGCCTCGGCGTTGGCCTGCTCCTGGGCGTGCAGCAGCAGCCGGGCGCGCAGCACCCGCATCGCCGACTCCTTGTTCTGCAGCTGGGACTTCTCGTTCTGGCAGCTCACCACGACGCCGGTCGGGATGTGCGTGATCCGCACCGCCGAGTCGGTCGTGTTGACGGACTGACCGCCCGGGCCGCCGGACCGGTAGACGTCGATCCGCAGGTCGCCCTGGTTGATCTCGATGTCCACCTCCTCGGCCTCGGGGAGGACCAACACGCCGGCCGCGCTGGTGTGGATCCGGCCCTGCGACTCGGTCGCCGGCACCCGCTGGACCCGGTGCACGCCGCCCTCGTACTTCAGCCGCGACCACACGCCCCGGCCGTCCTCGGGCACGCCCTTGGTCTTCACGGCCACGGAGACGTCCTTGAAGCCGCCCAGGTCGGTGTTCTCGGAGTCGATGACCTCCGCGACCCAGCCGTGCTTCTCCGCGTACCTCAGGTACATCCGCAGCAGGTCCCCGGCGAACAGGGCGGCCTCCTCGCCACCCTCGCCGCCCTTGATCTCGATGATCACGTCCTTGGCGTCGTTCGGGTCGCGCGGCAGGAGCAGCTCGGACAGCTTCTCCTCGATCACCGGAATCCGCGCCGCCAGCTCGACGGCCTCCGCCGCGAAAGCCTCGTCCTCGCCGGCCAGCTCGTTCGCGGCCTCCAGGTCGGAACGGACCTGCTCGAGCTCCTTGGCGGCGGCGGCGATGCCGTTGAGTTCCGCGTACCGGCGGCCGACGCGGCGCGCCAGGCCCTGGTCGGCGTGGATGGCCGGGTCGGAGAGCTGCTTTTCCAGGTCGGCGTGCTCAGCGAGCAGCGAGGAAAGCCTGTCCGTGCTCATGCGTGACTCCTGTGACTTTTCGGACACCGATGGGAAAAGCGAACGCCGCCCGCCCCTGAGCAGGGGTGGGCGGCGTCGGCGAAGCTACTTGGCGGCGGTCTTCGCGTACTTCTTCTGGAACTTCGCGATCCGACCACCGGTGTCGAGGATCCGCTGCTTGCCGGTGTAGAACGGGTGGCAGGCCGAGCACGTCTCGACGTGCAGCGAACCGCCCTTGACGGTGCTGCGGGTGGAGAAGGTGCTGCCGCAGGAGCACACGACCTCGGTCGCGACGTACTCCGGGTGAATGTCCTTACGCATAGCGCGGGTCCTCTCGATGTGGTCGCCGGGTCGCCTTCGCGGGTTCGCGGGGCGGGAACCGGTACCTGGCCGATGTAACAGTCTGCCATGGGGCACCTATTCCAGGCCGTCAGGGGTGGCCTAATGCACTGGCCCCGGAGGCTGTGATCCGGCAGACTCGGCGACCATGAGTAGCCGGCAGTGCGGGGTCGCCCCGCGACAAACAAGGCGGCGTTCGAAACGTCATTAGGCGTTTCACCCCCTTCCGGCACTTTCCCTGGCACCGCGTTCCGGTGACCAGGATCACCCCTCCCTAAGGACAACCCCATGATCCGCCTCGACGAGGTGGTGGACCCGACGCTGCTCGCGACCATGGTCGCCGAGGGCTACGTCCGGGTCCGGCCGCACCCGACCCTCCCCCTGGCCATCCACAACTACAGCGAGAAGGCCCAGTACGAGGGCGTCTGGAACGCCGCGACCCTCGCCTGCCGGGGCCTGATCAGCCACACCGGCACCGGCGAGGTGCTCGCCCGGCCGTTCCCGAAGTTCTTCACCTACGGCCAGGTCGAGGTCGGCCCGCTCGACCTGGGCGCGCCGGTGTCCGTCACCGACAAGGCCGACGGGTCCCTCGGCGTGCTGTACCCGGCCGGAAACGGCCACGAGATCGCCACCCGCGGCTCGTTCGCCAGCGACCAGGCTCTGCACGCCACCGCGCTGTGGCGGAAGCGTTATGCGGCCTACACGCCGCCGGCCGGCCTGACCCTGCTGTTCGAGATCGTGTACCCGGCGAACCGGATCGTCGTCGACTACGCCGACCTCGACGACCTGATCCTGCTGGGCGCGGTCTCGGTCGCGACGGGCATGTCGCTGTCCCCCGACGACCTGGCCTGGCCGGGGCCCCGGGTCGAGTCGTTCGGCTACCCGACGCTGGGCGAGGCGCTGGCCGCCGAGCCCCGGGCGGGCCGCGAGGGCC
The DNA here is from genome assembly GCF_015751905.1 of Longispora fulva. NCBI lineage: Bacteria > Bacillati > Actinomycetota > Actinomycetes > Micromonosporales > Micromonosporaceae > Longispora > Longispora fulva. Next base: position 7,498,201 of record NZ_JADOUF010000001.1, on the reverse strand, counting down.
TAGTTGTCCGATTCACGGGGTCGGAGCGCCGGATCAAGATCAAATATGACGAGTACGTCGCCCTGCACCGCGTCGTCACCGGCCTCAACGCCCGGGTGGTGTGGGAGGCGCTGGTCGACGACGCGTTCGGCGCCCTGGTCGAGCGGCTGCCCGACGAGTTCCACGCCTGGGCGCGGGCCGTGTCGACGGAACTGACGGCGCGGGTCGAGGCGGAGGCGGAGCGGGTCGAGGCCGTCTACGCCGGCATCGTCGCCGGCCTGCCCGACGGCTGGACCCGGAAGGACTTCGCGCTGGTCGCGGGGCGCCACCCCGACCGGGGCTGCCTGTTCAGCCGACTCGACGGGCGGGACTACCGACAGTTCCTGTGGCAGCAGGCCAAGCCGGCGGCAGACTGGACCCCCACGGGTCGAGTATTCGATGAGGAGAACGCATGACCGAGCGTGTGACGCTCACTGTGACGCGTGGACTGCCCGCCTCCGGGAAGTCCACGTGGGCCCGCACCGCGGACGGGGTGCGGGTCAACCGCGACGACCTGCGGCGGATGCTGCACGGCTCGCACCTCGGTACGGGCTGGGCCGAGAAGCAGGTCACCGTCGCGCAGAAGGCTGCCGTCGAGGGGCTGCTGCGGGCCGGTACCAGCGTGATCTGCGACGACACGAACCTGCGGTCCCGGGTGGTCCGCGAGTTCGCCGAGCTGGCCGCCGCGTGCGGGGCCGGGTTCGTGGTGCGCGACTTCACCGACGTGGACGTGGCCGAGTGCGTGCGCCGCGACGCGGGGCGGGACACGTCCGAACAGGTCGGCGAGTACGTGATCCGGAGCATGTACGAGCGCTACCTCGCCGGCAAGAAGCTGCCGCTGGCCGTGCCGGAGGTGTCCGTGGACGCCGAGCGGCCCTACCTCGCGCCGGCCGGCGGGGCCGACATCATCCTCGTCGACATCGACGGGACGGTGGCGCTGATGGGTGACCGCAGCCCGTACGACTGGGCCCGGGTCGGCATCGACCTGCCCAACCGGCCCGTGATCGCCGCCGTCCGGGCCATGCACGCCGCCGGGCACGGCATCGTCTACTGCTCCGGGCGCGACGAGGCGTGCCGGGCGGAGACCGAGGCGTGGCTGGACAAGTACGTGGGGCTGCCGTCCCTGGGGCTGTTCATGCGGCCGGCCGGGGACCAGCGGAAGGACTCCATCGTGAAGAAGGAGATCTTCAACCGCGAGATCCGGGACAAGTACCAGGTCGCCTGCGTTTTTGACGATCGCATGCAAGTTGTCCGGATGTGGAGGTCGCTCGGGCTCACCGTGATGCAGGTGGCGGAGGGGAACTTCTAGCCGAACGGCCGCCGCGCGTCGGGTGAGGGACGCGGCGTAACAAATAATGGTTTTGATCTTCAAGCGACTGTGGCCCGCCGGTTCCCCGGCGGGCCACAGTCATGTCGGGGACTACTCCCCGGGCGTCGACTTCGCGATCTGCATCAGGAACTCGACGTTCGTGCTCGTCTTCTTGAGCCGGTCCAGCAGCAGCTCCAGGGCCTGCTGCGGGTCGAGCCCGTGCAGCACCTTGCGCAGCTTGTGGACGATCGCCATCTCCTCGCCCGCCATGAGGATCTCCTCACGCCGGGTGCCCGAGGTGATGACGTCCACGGCCGGGAAGATCCGCTTCTCCGCGAGCTTGCGGTCGAGCTTGAGCTCGGCGTTACCCGTGCCCTTGAACTCCTCGAAGATGACCGTGTCGCCCGTGGAGCCCGTCTCGACCATCGCCGTGGCGATGATGGTCAGGGAGCCACCGTTCTCGATGTTGCGGGCCGCGCCGAGGAACCGCTTCGGCGGGTACAGCGCCGTCGAGTCGATACCACCGGACAGGATCCGACCGCTGGCCGGCGACGCGTTGTTGTACGCGCGGCCGAGGCGGGTGATCGAGTCCAGCAGGACGACGACGTCGTGGCCCAGCTCGACCAGGCGCTTGGCCCGCTCGATCGCCAGCTCCGCGACCGTGGTGTGGTCCGACGGCGGCCGGTCGAAGGTGGAGGCGATGACCTCACCCTTCACCGACCGCTGCATGTCGGTGACCTCCTCCGGACGCTCGTCCACGAGGACGACCATCAGGTGGCACTCCGGGTTGTTCGCCGTGATGGCGTTGGAGATCGCCTGCATGACCATCGTCTTACCGGCCTTCGGCGGCGAGACGATCAGCGCGCGCTGACCCTTGCCGATCGGCATGACCAGGTCGATGACCCGGGTGGTGAGGACGTTCTGGTCCGTCTCGAGCCGCAGACGCTCCTGCGGGTACAGCGGGGTCAGCTTGTAGAACTCGGGGCGGTTGCGCGCCGCGTCCGGCTCCATGCCGTTGACCGTGTCGAGCCGGGCCAGCGGGTTGTACTTGTCCCGCCGCTGCTCGCCGTCCTTGGCCTGCCGGACGGCACCGGTGACCGCGTCGCCGCGCCGCAGGCCGTACTTGCGGACCTGCGACATCGAGACGTAGACGTCGTTCGGGCCGGACAGGTAGCCGGTGGTGCGGATGAACGCGTAGCTGTCGAGCACGTCGACGATGCCGGCCACGGGGACCAGGACGTCGTCGTCGTTGAACTGCTGCTGAGGCTCGCGCTCGTTGCCGCCGGCCTCGCCGCGGTCGTTGCGACGGCCCCGACGGTCGCGGAACCGGCTGCGCCGACCCCGACGGTCGCCGTCGTCGTCCCCGTCGTCGTCGCGGTCCGGGCCCCGGTCCTCGTTGCGGGCCTGGCCGCGGTTGGCGGCCTGGTCCGCGTCGCGGGCCGGACGCTCGGAGCGCTGGTTGTTCCGCTGGCCACGGTCGGCCTCGTCGGCGCGACCGGCACCGCGCTCGCGGCGCTCGCCGCGGTCGCGGCCACCCTGCTCCTCGGAACGCTCGCCGCGCTCGGGGCGCTCGTTGCGACCCTGCTGGTCCTGGGTGCGCTCACCGCGGGCCGGACGGCGCTCGTTGCGGGCCTCGTCGGCACGGGTGCTCCGGGCGGCGGGCTCGGCGTTGGTCCGCTCGTTCGTCCGCTCCGCGGCGACCGGCTCGGCGTTGACCCGGGCGGGTGCCTCGGCGGCACGGGCCGGCTCGTCGGCCGGGGCCTCGGCGGCGGCACGGCCGACGCGGGGCTGCGGCGGTCCTGCCGGGCGGGTGGCCCGACGGGCGCGCGGCTCGGAGCGGGAGTCGTCCCCCTGTTCGGTGCCGGGCAGGCTGGGCTGCTCGGCAGCGGCAGCGGCCGGCTTCTCCGGGGCGCTGCGCCGCGTCGTCGCAGGCGCTTCGCTGGTCGTTCCAGCGGCGGCCGTGACCGGCACACCCTGGTTGGTCTGAATGGCTGCGATCAACTCGCCCTTACGCATGCGCGCCGTCCCCGAAATGCCGAGCGACGAGGCCATGGTCTGCAGCTCCGGCAGGAGCATGGCCTGCAGGCCGGTGCCCGTACGCCGACGCCGAGAGGTGCCAGCGGTCTCCGGCTTGTCGGCCGGCGCTGCGGTGTCGGTGACATCCGACTTCTGGTCGGTGATGTCGCTCAATGGTTTCCTTCCATCGATTGGCCCGGGTGTTCGCCACGAAGATCTGACGGTGACACCGAACGGCCCGTGAAACCCCGCGTCAAGATGCTCGCGGGTCTAGAACAGCCAGTAGACGCGGCCGAATGGTGACTGGCGGCGCTTGCCGTCGGACCCGCGATCCGTTCGGGGTGTGTGGGGGTGTCATAGCGATGAAGCATCGAGATGACTTTATCCACGGAGGAACGGGGCACAAGCCCCGCCTAGATCGCGCGCTTCGGGCGACTGTTCTCGCTTAAGCGTAGTCAACGTTGCCTAGCTGCGGCAACAGGGTCACCCCCCGCGTGTCGCTAATGAGATATCCGAGCCCCGGTCGTGTCAACTCGGAGAGGCCAGGAAGCGAAGTTATGCCCGGTTATATCCGGTATAACATCTTTGTCGGGGACAAACGCTAGCACGCTCGGTCCGGCCCCGCTCACCACCGCCGGCACTCCCCTGGACCGCAGGTCCGCGACGAGTGCCGCCGTCGCGGGGGCTCCCGCGGCCCGGTACCCCTGGTGGAGGCGGTCCTCGGTCGCGTCGAACAGCAACTCCGGCGCGCTGGTGAGCGCGTGCACGAGCAGCGCCGAGCGCCCGGCGTTGAACGAGGCGTCCCCGTGCGGCACGCTCGCCGGCAGCGCCGCCCGCGCCTCCTTCGTCAGTCCGCGGTCCTGCGGCACGAAAATCATCGGGTGTACGGCCGGATGTGGCCCGATGGTCACCGCACGTGCCCCTCCAGCGGGAGTCCAGGCGATCGTGAACCCGCCGAGCAGGCACGGCGCGACGTTGTCCGGGTGCCCTTCGAGGTCATTGGCGACCCGCAGGGCCTCGGCACGGTCGTCGGGCGCGCCGGCCAGCGCGCGGGCCGCGAGCACCCCGGCGACGATGGCCGCCGAGCTGGAGCCCAGGCCGCGGGCGTGCGGGATCCGGTTCACGCAGGTCAGGGCCAGGCCGGACGGGCGGGGGTGGCCGAGGTCGTCGAAGGTCGCGTACATCGCGCGGACGATCAGGTGCGTCTCGTCGGTGGGGACCTGGTCGGCGCCCTCGCCGATGACCTCGACCGTGAGGCCGTCCGTTCTCAGCGCGACGGTCACGTCGTCGCACAGGTCCAGGGCCAGGCCCAGCGCGTCGAAGCCCGGGCCGAGGTTCGCGCTGGTGGCGGGCGCTGAGATGGTGACCATCCCGGCAGCCTACAAAGGGGACACGGGGATGTCGCACGGGTGTGGCAGTATGTCCGCCATCCGGACCCCCGGACCCAGAAAGGTGCCCATGAACATGGTCGGCATACAGCTCGCCAGCATCCTGTCCGCCAGCCTCACCGCCCTCGTGCTGATCGCCGGGCTGATCGTCGCCGCCGTGACCATCCGGCGCAACGGGCGGGCGTCCGGGCTCGCGATGGCCGGGTGCGGGGTGCTCCTCGTCGGCGAGCTGGTCTTCACGATCGGCTACCGGGTGATCTCGTACTCCGAGGGCTCGATCGTCACCCTCAGCATCCTCGCCGCGGTGCTGCACGTCGCCGGGATCGTGCTGCTGCTCTCCGGCGCGTTGCTGCCGCGCAAGGCTGCGGCGCAGCCGGCCGGGCAGCCCGGTGGGTGGAGCGCCCAGCCGGAGCAGCCGTGGAACACCCCCCAGCCGGAGCAGGGCGGGTGGGGGCAGCAGGCGCCGACCCAGACGGGGCATGCGCAGCAGGGGTACGCGCAGCAGGGCGAGCAGGGGTGGAACCCGCAGGGGCAGGCCGGGTGGACGCCCGGCTACGGGCAGGACGTGCCGCAGCAGCCGGGGCCCTACGGCCAGCCGGGAGTGGCCCCGCAGTCGGGGCCGCCGTTCCAGCCCGGGGGCCAGCCGTCGGGGCCGCCCCACCAGCAGCCGTATCCGCCGCAGCAGTAGGGATCGGACGGTCCGGGGCGCTCCCGGTCAGGCCGTGGCCGGTTGGGCGCGGCGGAGGCGGGCCGTCGCGAGGTACCAGCAGATCGAGTAGGCCAGGGTCAGCGCGCCGCCCACGGCAACGATCACCCGCGCCGGCACGTGGTCGGACAGCACGCCGGCGGTGCCCTGGCTCAACGACACCGCGAGGAACGCGATCATCACGTCCGCGCTGAACACCCGGCCACGCAGCTTGTCGGGCACCTCGAGCTGCAGGGCCAGGCTGGACATCGCCCAGTTCCCGCCGCCGGCCATGTGCGCGACGGCCACCAGGACCAGGGCGAGCCAGAACCAGGGCGTCAGACCCACCATCAGGTACGCGACGCCGTAGGTCGCCATCGAGACCGCCAGGCCGGGCAGGAGCCAGCTCTGCCGGCGCAGCACCACGCCCCGCAGGAGCAGCGGCCCGAACAGGGCGCCCAGGCCCCGGGCGGCGAACAGCGCGCCGACGCCGAGCGGTCCGACATGGAACACCGTGGCCGCGAGGACCGGGAACACCGCGAGCACCCCGTTGCCGACGCCCACGGCGCACTTGACCGTGATCAGGGCGCGGACCCTGGGCTTGACCCTCAGGTACCCCATGGACTCGCGCAGCGCCGACCACGCCGACACCGCGACGGTCGATCGGGCCGCCTGGAACGGCTGGCGGACCCGCAACTGGAGCGTGATCGCCATGGCCAGGCACAGAGCGCCGCCGACGAAGGACCAGTACGGGCCGAACGCCGCGCTGGACATCCCGCCCAGGGACGCGCCGAGCACGGCCATCGTGCCCCAGGAGCTGCCGGTGAGCACGCTGGCCGCCGGCAGGTCCTCCGGAGCGAGCAGGTTGGGCAGCGCGGCCTGGGCGGCCGGGGAGTAGAACGCCTTCGCCACGGCGATCGAGCCCATCGCGACCAGCGCCAGCCAGGCCATGCCGGGGCTGCGCACGAGGAGCAGCAGGAGCACGGCCAGGATGCTGACGGCGTTGGCCCACAGCACGATCTTCTTCCGGTCGAGCCGGTCGGCGAGGGTCCCGGTGTACGGCAGCAGGAGCGCCATGCAGCCGGTGTCCACGGCGAGCATCAGGCCGCCCCAGACCCCGCTGCCGGTGAGCTGCTGCAACAGGACCAGCAGCGGGACCATGACGAACCAGTCGCCGCCGAACATGATGAGCTCGGCGCCGAGCATTCTGCGGAAGTCGGCGTTTCGGGTAAGGAGCATGAGGGGGCCAGACACATTACGACCCTAACGCAACGTGGTGGGGGCCCGCTGAGGGCGACGATGCGCGCGTTGGGAAGGCCCCTGCATACAACACCGGTATGCAGGGGCCTTCCCGCCTTCGCCTCCCCGCCCTCAGCGGGCCAAGACGTTAGATCAAGAACGCGGCTTGTGCGCTAGCTGCGGAACCAAACCTCAGGCGAGGCCCAATTCGTGGGCGGCGCGGTGTGCGTCGACCGGGATCGTGATCGGGGCCGGGGCCGAGGCGACCGCCCAGTCCGGGTCCTTGAGCCCGTGACCGGTCACGGTGCACACGATCCGCACCCCGCGCGGGATCAGGCCGTCGGCGCTGCTCGCCAGCAGGCCGGCGACGCTCGCCGCGCTGCCCAGCTCGACGAACACGCCCTCGGTGCGGGCCAGCAGCTTGTACGCGGCCAGGATGTCGCGGTCCGTCACCGAGCGGATCGCACCGCCGGAGGCGTCCCGGGCGTCGAGGGCCTTCGTCCACGAGGCCGGGTTGCCGATCCGGATGGCCGTCGCGATGGTCGACGGGTGCTGCACGACCTCGCCGCGCACGATCGGGTCGGCGCCGGCCGCCTGGATGCCGATCATCTTCGGCTTGCGGGTGCTGTTGCCGGCCTCGAAGTCCTCGCAGTAGCCCATCCAGTACGCACTGATGTTGCCGGCGTTGCCGACCGGGAGACAGTGGTAGTCCGGGGCGTCGCCGAGCGCGTCGACGATCTCGAACGCCGCCGTCTTCTGGCCCTGCAGCCGGTCCGGGTTCACCGAGTTGACCAGGGCGACCGGGTAGTCCTGGGACAGCTTGGACGCCAGGGCCAGACAGTCGTCGAAGTTCCCGTCGACCTGGAGGAGGCGCGCGCCGTGCACCAGGGCCTGGGCCAGCTTGCCGAGCGCGATCTTGCCCTGGGGCACGAGGACGGCGCAGGTGATGCCGGCCCGGGCCGCGTACGCCGCGGCCGAGGCGCTGGTGTTGCCGGTCGAGGCGCAGATGATCGCCTTCGCCCCGGACTCCACGGCCTTGGACACGGCCATCGTCATGCCGCGGTCCTTGAAGGAGCCGGTCGGGTTCGCGCCCTCGACCTTCAGGAACACCTCGCAGCCCGTCCGCTCGGACAGGCCGGGCGCGGCCACGAGGGGCGTGCCGCCCTCGTGCAGCGTGATCACCGGCGTCGTCGCCGTGACCGGCAGCCGGTCCCGGAATTCTTCGATCAGACCACGCCACGCAGCCATGCTGTGCTCCTCTGTCGTTGCCGTTCTCGCCCTGGCCGCCGTGACCGCTCCGTCGCGGTCACCGGCGGGCCGGCTGTGTTCCCTGGACTAACTCTCGACCCGCATGACGCTGGCGACCTCGCGGACCATGTCCATGCTCCGCAGCTCCGCCACGGTCGCGGCCAGGGCCGCGTCGGTCGCCGCGTGCGTCACGATCACGAGCACGGCGTCGTTGCCGCGTCCGGACTGCTTCACCGTCGAGATGCTCACCGCGTGCTGGGCGAACACCCCGGCGACGGCGGCCAGGACGCCGGCCTTGTCGGCCACGTCGAGACTGATGTGGTACCGGGTGACGACCTCGCCCATCGGCTGTACCCGCAGGTCAGCGTAGCTGGATTCGCCCCGGGAAACAGTGCCCGAAATCCGGTTGCGCGCGACGGCCACGACGTCGCCGAGCACCGCGGACGCCGTCGGCGCGCCACCGGCTCCCCGGCCGTAGAACATCAGCTGGCCGGCGGCCTCCGCCTCGACGAACACGGCGTTGAAGGCGTCGCCGACGCTCGCGAGGGGGTGGCTCGTCGGGATCATCGCGGGGTGCACCCGGGCGGTCACGCCGCCGTCGGCCGTGCGGTCGGCGATGCAGAGCAGCTTCACGACACAGCCCATCGCCGCGGCGCTGGCCACGTCGGCGGCCGTCACCTCGGTGATGCCCTCGCGGTACACGTCCGCGGCGGTCACCCGGGTGTGGAACGCCAGGCTGGCCAGGATCGCGGCCTTCGCTGCGGCGTCGAAGCCCTCGACGTCGGCGGTCGGGTCGGCCTCCGCGTAGCCCAGCGCCGTCGCCTCGTCGAGCGCCTCGCTGAACCCGGCCCCGGTGGTACACATCTTGGACAGGATGAAGTTGGTCGTGCCGTTCACGATGCCGGTGACCCGGGTGATCCTGTCCCCGTGCAGGGACTCGCGGAGCGGCCGGAGCAGGGGGATGGCCCCGGCGACGGCGGCCTCGTAGTACAGGTCGGCGCCGCCCTCGGCCGCCGCGGCGTGCAGGGTCGCGCCGTCCTCGGCCAGCAGGGCCTTGTTCGCCGTGACGACGCTCTTGCCGGAGCGCAGCGCCTCGACCAGCCAGGTCCTGGCCGGCTCGATGCCGCCGACGACCTCGATGACGATGTCCACGTCGTCGCGCTTGACCAGGCCCAGCGGGTCGGTCGTGAAGATCGCGGCCGGCACCGGCAGGCCGCCCCGGTCCCGCTGCGGCCGGCGGACCGCGATGCCGGCGATCTCGATCGGCGCGCCGATCCGGGCCGTCAGGTCCTCGGCCTGCTCGTGCAGCAGGCGCACGACCTCGCCGCCGACCACGCCGCACCCCAGCAGTGCCACCCGCAGTGGCCGGTGCGCCGGAGCGCCCGCCCTGGTGGTGGTGTCCGACCCCACGCTGCTTTTCCCGTTGCTCATCCCACGTCCAACCGCAGTAGGTCTTCCTCGGTCTCCCGGCGCACGATCACGCGGGAGGCCCCGTCACGTACGGCGACCACGGGCGGGCGGACCGCGTGGTTGTAGTTACTCGCCATGCTCCGGCAGTATGCCCCGGTGCCGGGCACGGCGAGAAGATCTCCGGGGCCGATGTCACTGGGCAGGAATTCATCCTTCACCACGATGTCCCCCGACTCGCAGTGCTTTCCCACCACGCGGGCGAGCATCGCCGGGGACTGTGACGAACGTGACGCCAGGGTGGCGCTGTAGGCGGCGTCGTACAGGGCCGGGCGGATGTTGTCGCTCATCCCGCCGTCGACCGAGACGTACGTGCGGATGCCGTCGACGTCCTTCGTCGTGCCGACCTCGTAGAGGGTGCACATCGCCGAGCCGATCAGGGCGCGGCCGGGCTCGACGGACAGGTGCGGGACGGCCAGGCCGTACCCGGCGCACTCGTGCTCCACGATCTTGCGGAGGTTGCGCGCCAGGTCGGCCGGGGGCAGCGGGTCGTCCTGGGAGGTGTACGCGATGCCGTAGCCGCCGCCGAGGTCGAGTTCGGGGAGCTGGCGGCCGTACCCCTCGAAGATCTCGCTCTGGAAACCGAGCAGTCGCCGGGCCGAGACCTCGAAGCCGGACGTGTCGAAGATCTGCGAGCCGATGTGCGAGTGCAGGCCGCGCAGTTCGAGGACGTCGTCGGCCAGAATCTGGTCGACGGCCTGCCGGGCGGCGCCACCTGACAGGGAGAAGCCGAACTTCTGGTCCTCGTGCGCCGTCGAGATGTACTCATGCGTGTGCGCCTCGACACCCACGGTCACCCGGATCATGACCTTCGGCCGGACGCCGCGCTGCCGGGCGATGGCCGTCAGCCGCTCGATCTCCGTGAACGAGTCGACGACGATCCGGCCGACCCCGGCCTCGACGGCCCTGGTCAGCTCGGCGACCGACTTGTTGTTGCCGTGCAGGGCGATCCGCTCCGGCGGCATGCCGGCCGCCAGCGCCACGGCCAGTTCGCCGCCCGAGCAGGTGTCCAGGGACAGTCCCTCCTCGGCGACGATCCGGATCACGGCCTTCGCGCAGAACGCCTTGCCGGCGTAGTAGACCTCCGCGCCTTCGAACGCGGTTTTGAAGGCCCGGCAGCGGGACCGGAAGTCGTCCTCGTCGAAGAGGTACGCCGGCGTGCCGTGCTCGGCGGCCAGCTTGCGGACGTCCACGCCGCCGAAGCTCAGGGAGCCCTCGTCCGTGCGGAAGACCGTCGACGACCAGAGCTTGGGCATCAGGGCGTTGACGTCGGTCGGGGGGCGCAGCCATTCGGGGCCGTGGTGGCCGGCCTCGGCGTGCAGGGCACCCGCCTCGTGGGACGACACGACTACATCCGCTCAGGGGCGGTCACGCCGAGCAGGCCGAGGCCGTTGGCGATGACGGTGCGGGTCGCGTCGTTGAGCCACAGCCGGGCCCGGTTCGTGTCCGTGGCCGGCTCGTCGCCCATCGGCAGCACCCGGCACACGTCATACCACCGGTGGTAGGTGCCGGCCAGCTCCTCCAGGTAGTGCGCGAGCCGGTGCGGGGCGCGCAGGTCGGCGGCGGCGGCCACGGTCGCCGGGTAGTCGCCGAGCGCCTTGAGCAGCTCGTGCTCCTTCTCGTGCCCGAGCAGGGCCGGGTCGAACTCGCCCCGGTCCAGGCCCAGCTCGGCGGCGTTGCGGGCGACGCTGGCGGTCCGGGCGGCCACGTACTGCACCCGGTACACCGGGTTCTCCCGGCTCGCGCTCGTCCACAGGTCGATGTCCAGGTCGATGTTCGAGTCGCTGGAGTACCGGGCCAGCGCGTACCGCGACGCGTCCACGCCCAGCGCCTCCACCAGGTCCGCGAGCAGCACGATCGTGCCAGCCCGCTTCGACATCCGCACCGGCTGGCCGTCGCGCACCAGGTTCACCATCTGGCCGATCGGCACCTCGAGCGTCTCGTCCGGGTTGTCGCCGAAGCAGGACACCATGGCCCGCAGCCGGCCCACGTAGCCGTGGTGGTCGGCGCCCAGCATGATGACGACCTTGGTGAAGCCCCGCTCGCGCTTGTCGAGGTAGTAGGCGCAGTCGGCGGCGAAGTACGTCCAGTCGCCGTCGGACTTGCGGATCACCCGGTCCTTGTCGTCGCCGAAGTCGCTCGTGCGCACCCAGACCGCGCCGTCGCGCTCGAACGTGTTGCCCTGGTCCGTCAGCCGCTTCAGCGCCGCGTCGAGCTCGCCCTTGTTGTGCAGGTCCTTCTCGTTGAAGTACACGTCGAAGTGCACGCCGAAGTCGGCCAGGGACTGCTTGATCTCCGCGAACATCAGCTCGACGCCGTGGGTGCGGAACGTCTCCACGTCGTTGGCGTCCGGATGCTGCGCGCGGATCGTGGTGGCGATGTCGGTGATGTACTCCCCGACGTACCCGTCCTCGGGGATCTCCTCGCCGTTCGCCGCGGCCAGCAGGGACCGGGCGAACCGGTCGATCTGGGAGCCGGCGTCGTTGAAGTAGTACTCGTTCGTCACGCTCGCGCCGGACGCGCGCAGCAGCCGGGACAGCGCGTCGCCGACGGCCGCCCACCGGACCGCGCCGATGTGCACCGGGCCGGTCGGGTTCGCCGAGACGAACTCCAGGTTGATGTTCTGGCCGGCGAGCACGTCGCCGGTGCCGTAGTCGGCCCCCGCCGTCACGATCGTCCGGGCGAGCTCCCCGACGGCCGCCGCGTCCACCCTGATGTTGATGAAGCCGGGACCGGCGATCTCCGCGCTGGCGACCCCGTCGGCCTTTACCAATTCGTTAACAAGGTCGGTCGCCAGATCGCGCGGGTTCACGCCGGCCTTCTTCGCCACCTGCATGGCCAGATTCGACGCGTAATCGCCGTGCTCAGGACTCCTCGGTCGCTCCACCGTCGCCGTCGCCGGCAGCAAGGCGGCATCCAGCCCACGCGCGACGAAAACGGCGTGGGCGGCGGTCAGGACAGCTTCGGCTAGCTTTGCGGGAGTCACCCGAACATGATACGGGGGGTAAGCTTCGACCCTCGACGGCGACCTATCCGGCGGTACCACCTGCTGGGAATGCCGACGACCACCCCTTCGACACCCTGACGAGGAACTCGATGAGCATCACCACCCCGTCCGGCGAGCCGCGCAAGCCCGGCGACAAGCTGCCGTCCAAGGCCTCCACGGGCGAGCCGGGCACGTCCTCCGCCGCCGACGCCCCCAAGGCCTCGGCGGCACCCAAGCGGTCGGCCGGCGCTCCCAAGAAGGGCGCCCAGCGCCCACCGGCCAAACCCGCTGGTAAGGGGGCAAAAGGCGCGAAGGGCAAGTCGTTCGCCCCGGTGAAGGTCAACCAGCAGAAGAACTGGGGCAGCATCGCGATGTTCACCATCGTGGGCCTCATCGTCGTCGGCATCATCGGGTACGGCACGGTGCAGGCCATCCAGGGCTCCAAGACCTGGGAGGAGAAGGCCCGGGGCATCGACGGCATCGTCGACTGGCATAAGACCAACGAGAAGGAGTTGGCTGCCGGCAACGGCAACCACGTCCAGGGCCTCGTCAAGTACTTCGCCACCCCGTCCGTCGGCGGCAACCACAACGGCATCTGGCAGAACTGCATGGGCGACGTCTACCCCCAGCAGATCGCCAGCGAGCACGCCACCCACAGCATGGAGCACGGTGCCGTCTGGGTCACCTACGACCCGGCCTCCGTCTCCCCCGACGACATCAAGAAGCTGACGTCGAAGGTCCAGGGCAACGAGTACACCCTGCTCAGCCCCTTCCCGAACCAGGGCAGCCCCATCTCGCTGCAGGCCTGGGGCTGGCAGCTCAAGGTGAACTCGGCCTCCGACAGCCGGATCGACGACTTCATCAAGGCGCTGCGGAAGAACGCCAGCGTCGAGCCCGGCGCGGTGTGCTCCGGCGGGACCACGGCGACCGGCACCACCCCGCAGGGCGGCGCCGACCCGCAGACGCCGGTGCCGAGCGCGGCCCCGTCGGGCACTCCGGCTCCGAGCGCGACCCCGTAGGTGTGAGATGACCGGCCGTCGCCCCTGGTGGGGTGGCGGCCGGTTCCACGCGTGAGGTGGCCGTCGCCCGGATGGGTGGGGCCGGCTCGATGCGCGGCGCGGCCATCGGCCGCCGCGCGACAGACCCCCGGAGGACGCACCTTCGGCGGACGCGACGGTCCCGGGACGGGAACCTAAGGTGGAGACCATGAGTGACGTGACCACGCCCCCGCGGGCCCGCCGCTGGCCCCTCGTCCTGCTGGCGGCCGTCCTCGCCCTGGCCACCGGCTTCGCGCTCGCCCAGTTCTGGCCCAGCCACCCCGGCGACGACTCCCCGGAGGCCGGTTTCGCGCGGGACATGTCCAGCCACCACGCCCAGGCCGTCGAGATCGCCATGCTCGCCTACGACCGGGCGACGACCCCCGACCTGAAGAACCTCGGCTACGACATCGCGCTCACCCAGGAAGCCCAGATCGGCACCATGAGCGCCTGGCTGATCGACTGGGACCTGCTCCCCACCGGCAGCCGCCCCCGGATGGCCTGGATGCCCGACGGCTCGGGCCTGCTGGTCAACGGCCTGATGCCCGGCATGGCCACCCCGGCGGAACTCACCGAACTGCGCGCGGCCACCGGGCCCGCGTTCGACATCCTGGTCTGCCAGCTGATGCTGCGGCACCATCTCGGCGGCATCCACATGGTCGACGGGATCCTGAAGGCCACCGACGACCCGGAGGTCACCCGGCTGGCGACGGCGATGAAGGCCGGCCAGCAGAAGGAGATCGTGACTCTCCGGGAGATTCTCACCACCTTGGGCGCAAAACCCCTGTAACCCCTATGACGCTTACGGTGGTTCCTGCTCCGGCGCGCATCGGCTGGAGCCCCGGGTGTCCAGGTCAGAGCGGATCTCGAACTCCTGGGCGCGCGGGTGCAGCTGGACGCCCCGATGGCCCCGGGCGAGATCGGCCGCAGCCCTCGGGCGCCCGGCTGAGCATCGTGCCAGGGGCGCTAGTCGAAGCGGCGGGCGTCCGACTTGCGTGCCGCGCGGACGTTCTCCGGCTCGTGGGGCCGCTGCCGCGCCGGGCCACCCCTGCGGGGCACTGAGCGGTCGCTCGACCACTGGGCCGGGACCTCGCCGGAACCGGACAGCCCCGGGACCGTCTGCGCTTCCTGGAGCTGCGGGTCGCCGTCGACCCGGGCCAGACCGACGGCCGGCGGGGGTTGCTGGCTCCGGGTGGCCCCGGCGATGACGTCGTTGACCTTGACCATGACGGCGACGACGACGGGCAGCACGACGAGGGACCACCAGGTGACCAGCTCGGCCATGGACAGCAGGACCGCGAGCAGGACCGAGCCTTCCAGGAGCAGGAAGCACATCAGGCCACCGGGGCGCAGGTGACGCAGGCGCAGGACGCGGGCGTACAGCGGGCGGTGCGCGGGGTGCGTTCGGATCACCGGGCGCCTCCGGGGGCGGGCTGGGCGCGGCGGGCACGACGGGGGCGGGTCATCGGCCGGCTCCACGGCGGGCCTGGGCGACGGCGAGGACGGCTCTCTCCAGTGCGTACGCCCGGTCGTCCGCGCCGCCCTTCACGTCAGCGTTGACCCGCGCGGCGGCCCGCATCGCCGTGACCAGGCCCTCCGGGGTCCAGCCCCGCGCCTGGCGCTGGGCGCGCTCGACCTTCCAGGGTGGCATGCCGAGCGAACTCGCCAGCTGGTAGCCGCTACCGGTCGCTCCGGCGACCCTGGCCACGGAACGCACCCCGTCGGCGAGCGCGTCGGCGATCGGCACCGGGTCGACCCCGACGGCCAGCGCCCAGCGCAACGCCTCCAGCGCGCCGGGCGCGTCGCCGATCACCGCGGCGTCGGCGACCGTGAAGCCGCTGACCTCGGCCCGGCCGCGGTAGTACCGGTGCACGACGTCGAGCGTGATCTTGCCGCCGGTGTCGGCGACCAGCTGCGAACAGGCCGAGGCGAGTTCGCGCAGGTCGTTCCCGACGGCGGACAGCAGGGCCTCGGCGGCGTCCTCCGGGCAGGAACCGCCGGCCCGGCGGATCTCGTCGCGGACGAAGGCGAGCCGCTCCCGGGGCTTGGTGACCTTCGCGGCGGGCACGATCTCGGCCCCGGCCGACTTCAGGCCGTCGGCGAGGGCCTTGCCCTTCGCCCCGCCCAGGTGGGTGACGACGAGGCACACGTCGGGGTCCGGGCTCTTGGCGTACGCGAGCACGGTGGCGATCAGGTCCTTCTTGGCGTCCTGGCCGTTGCGGAGGACGAGCACCCGCCGTCCGCCGAACAGGGACGGGCTGACCGCCTCGGCGAGCGCGCCCGAGGCGAGGTCTCCGGCGTCGTACTCCCGGATGTCCGCGTCCGGCTCCGCGTCCCGGGCCGCGCGCACGGTGGCGGCGACCGCCCGGGACGCCAGGAACTCTTCGTCGCCGAGGATCAGCCTGAGGGTGCCGCTAGCCGCAGTGCTCACCCGGCCATCGTCCCATGCCCGGGGCGGGTCCGCCGAGTACCCGGGTCGTGCCGATACCCGACTGCCCCGCCCCTCACCCGGGTGCTCCCGCCCGTCCCGGGCGTCGCGATGGCTACGGCGGGTGGCCGGTGCGGCGGGTCACGCTGAGGGCGCCGTCGCGGTCGGCGGACACCGCGATGTCGCCGTCGCGGTCGGTGCGCGCCACCTGGGCTCCCCCGCCGCCCAGAGTGTCGAGAACGCCCTGGTTGGGGTGCCCGTACCCGTTGCCGACGCCCACGGAGACCACGGCCACGGCGGGGCCGACGGCGGCCAGGAACGCCGGATCCTGGTACGCGCTGCCGTGGTGGGCCACCTTGAGCACGTCCGCGCGCATGTCGAGCCCCGCCAGCTCGTGCTGTTCCTCCGTCTCCGCGTCCCCGGCGAGCAGGATCCGCACGCCGCGCACCGTGGCCAGGACCACCAGGGAGTTCTCGTTGGGGTCGCTGCGGGTGCCGGTCAGGCGTCGGGTCGGCCCGAGCACGTGCAGCCGCACGTCTCCGATCTGGAGGTCCGCTCCGGTCTGCGGGGTACTGACCGCCGCGCCGGCCCGCCCCGCGACGGCCCGCACCACCTGGACCCCCGCCCCGGGCTCGGCGAACTCGGGCGCCAGGACAGCCCCGAGCCGGCGGCCGGGCAGGACCCCGGGGAGCCCGTCGACGTGGTCGGCGTGGAAGTGGCTGACGACGAGGAGTGCCACGGTGTGCACGCCGAGCCGGCGCAGGCACCCGTCGACCTTGTCCGGGTCGGGTCCGGCGTCCACGAGGACCGCCTCGCCGTCCCCGGCGCGCAGGACGAGCGCGTCACCCTGCCCCACGTCGCAGGCGACGAACACCCAGCCGGGCGGCGGCCAGCCCGGGGCGATCAACCGGACCGGTACAGCCCCGAGCGCCACACCGAGCGTCGTGACGACGACGAGACGGCGGACCGTGCGGTACCGGCCGGCGCACAGCAGCGCGAGGGTGAGCGCGCCGAGCAGCAGACCACCGGTCGCACCGCCCGGCCAGGGCACCGATCCGGCCGGCACCCCCGCCCCGGTGCGGGCGACGAGCACCAGCCACCGGGCGGCCCAACCGGCGAGCCAGGCGACGAACGACGCCCCGTCCGGCCAGACCGGGGACAGCAGCGCGGCGGCGACGCCGAGAACCGTGGCCGGGGCGACCGCCTGCTCGGCGAAAAGGTTCGCGGGCACGGCGACGAGGCTCACCGAGGACGACAGCACCGCGATCAGCGGGCCACAGGCGACCTGGGCCGCGGCGGGCACGGCGAGCGCCTCGGCGAGCCCGGCCGGCACGCCGCGGCGACGGAGCGCGTCCCTCCAGCCCGGCGCGAGGAGCAGCAACCCGCCCGTCGCGGCGACGGACAGCGCGAAGCCCATGTCCCCGGCCAGTTCCGGGTCGAGGACGACGAGGGCCAGCACCCCGGCGGCGAGGGCCGGCACCGCGGCCCGGGCCCGGCCGGACGCCAGGCCGACCAGCCCGAGGGTGCCCATCGCCGCCGCCCGCAGCACACTGGGCGACGGCCGGGCGAGCAGCACGAACCCGACCAGTGCGAGCGCGCCGAGGACGGCGGTGGTCCGGGGGCCGGCCCGGCACCAGGCCGCGGCGAACAGCACACAGCCGATCATGATGGCGCAGTTGGCACCGGAAACAGCGACCAAGTGGGTCAAACCGGTGGCTTTGAAATCCTCGGCGAGCGCCGGGTCGAGTCGGCTGGTGTCCCCGATGACCAGCCCGGGAAGCAGGCCTCCGGCGGGACCGGTGACGGACCGGCTGGCCCGCTGGAGACCGGCGCGCAGATTCCCTGCCCCCCGCTGGTACCACGGGGCCGCGCCCAGCAACTCCGGCGCACCCGAGGTACTGAGGGTCGCGGCGCGCAGGTCACCACCCCGGGGCGGCGCGAACCGGGCGATGGTCCGCACCCGTTGGCCCGGGAGCAGCCCGACCCAGCCGTCACCTGTCGCGAGAACCGTCACCCGCACGTCGAGGGACACCTCGGAGCCCTCGGCGAGGACCGACTCCCCCTCGTGGGCGGCGAGGCCCACTGGGTGGGGCCCGCCCCCGGGCGCGCCGATCCGGACCAGGTCAGCGGCGATCACGTAGCCGCGGCCACCGCGCATCAGCCGGGGATCGTCGGACACCACGAGCGTCACCGGCACGCTCACCCGGTCGTGGACCACCCGCTCGACGGCGGGACTGTCCCGGGTCACCGTCCGGCCCGCGGTGGCCAGGCCCCCGCACGCCACCCCGAGCAGCACCGCGACCAGGACGGTGGCGAACCGCGCGCGGCTGCGGCACACGACGGCGCTCGCGGCGAGCGCGCCGGCCCCGACGAGTGCGCTGGTCGACCATGGCAGGCTCAGCGCCGCCCAGGACATCAGCCACGTTCCGAGCGCCGCCCCGGCGAGCCGCAGGTCGTGCCGCCGGCCTCGGTCGACCGGGAAGCCGTCCACGGGGGCCGTCACACCGTCACCAGGTCCTTGAGCTGCTCGAACCGGGCGTCGCCGATGCCCTCGACGTGCCGGAGTCCCGAGATGTCGGCGAAGGGGCCGTGTGCCGTCCGGTACTCGATGATGCGTTGCGCCGTGACCGGCCCGACCCCGGGCAGCACGTCGAGCTCGGCCGGGGAGGCGGTGTTGAGGTTGACCTTGCCGGGCGGGACCCCCGGCACACCCGGGGCACCCGGGGCCGGACCGCCGACGACGATCAGCTCGCCGTCGGTGACCTTGCGGGCCAGGTTCAGGCCGTCGAGCTCCACGTCGGGCAGTGCGCCGCCAGCGGCCTCCACGACATCGGCGACCCGGGAGCCCGCGGCCACCCGGACGAGACCGGGCCGGCGCACCTTCCCCGTCACGGCCACCACGAGGCTCGCCGCCGTGGTCGGGGACGGATGCGCGGCGCGGACCGGGGCGACGGGAGTTGGCTCGGGCCGGTTCCAGTACGCGACGCCGGCCGCTCCGAGGGCGACGAGCAGCACGACGGCGGCCAGGGCTCGGACCCCTCGGCGGCCGGGGTCGATCCGCAGCCGCTCCAGGAGGGAGCCGCCGGCGAGCGGGTCGAAACCGGAGTCCACGGCGTCGTCCCGGACCTGGCGCCGCCCGAGGTTGGAGTCCGAGGCGTCGTCCCGGGCCTGTCGCCGCCCGGGGCTGGAGTCCACGGCGTCGTCCGGCGGAGATCCGCCGACCGGAACTGGCAGAGACCTGCCGGCCAGCTGATCCCAGCCGCCCTGGGCCGCCACCGGATCCGGCGGAGCCCACCGGGCCGAGGCGGCATGGACGGTCACCACCGGCCCGCCCAGATCTCCGGGCGAACGACGGGCCCGGACCACGAGGAGCGGCTGCTGCTCCGGGCCGGCACGCCCTGCCACGACGGCGCCGTCGCCAGACCTCCCACGTAGAGGGACGGCGGCACCGTCGTCGGATCCTCCGCGCACCGGAAAGGGACCGTTGGGAATGTCCGGCAGTGGAGGCCAGTCCTCGTCGTCGGGGCCGGACGTGGACAGCGACGGCTCGGAGCCGGTGAGGCGGATCAGACGGGCACGGACCGTGTCGGCCCAGACGGGAGTTTCGGTAGGCACGGACGAAAGCTAGATCCCGCCAGGAGCCCCGACAGCTCCCCTGTGGATAACCACCGACCCTGTGGACAACCCGGCCCCGGTCAGCCCCGTCAAGGACCGAGGACCACGCCTGGTCAGTCCCGCCTCGGCCCGTAGACGACGCTGGTCAACGCCGCCACGGCCCGGATTGCGCCTCGTCAACGCCGCCAGGGTCCGAGGAAGCCCACCACGGCCGCCGGCGGACCCGGGGCGGGTGCCGCGGTACCGGAATGAACGGTCTTCAGGAGGTGCGGGGGCTGACCACGACGCCGATCAGCCCCGGCCCCACATGGGCGGCCACCACCGCCCCGACCTCCGTCGTGTACAGATCCCCCAACCGCTCCCCCAGCCGCTCCCGGAGCTGCTCGGCGACGTCGGCCGCCCGGTCGGGGGCCGCCAGGTGGTGCACGGCGAGGTCCACCGGCCCGTCGGTGACGGCGACCGCGAGGTCGATGAGCCGGGCGAGGGCGCGTGAGGCGGTCCGGACCCGTTCCTGGACGACGACCTCGCCGCCCTCGACGTGCAGGATGGGCTTCACGGCCAGCGCGGTGCCGAGCAGCGCGGACGCCGCCCCGATCCGGCCGCCCCGGCGGAGGAACTCGAGGGTGTCCACGTAGAAGTATGTGCTGGCGGCGGCGGCGGTGTCCGCGGCGACGGCTGCGACCCGGTCGAGTGCCGCGCCGGACGCCGCAGCCCGCGCGGCGGCCAGGGTGGCGAATCCGAGGCCCATGCCGGTGCTGCCCGCGTCGACCACGACGACCTTGTCCCCGAACTCGCGGGCGGCCAGCAGCGCGGACTCGTGGGTGCCGGAGAGCTTGGCGGACAGGTGCACGGAGACCACGCCGGGCGCGCCGGCGTCGAGCAGTCGGCGGTACTCGACGGCGAACTCCTCAGGCGTCGGCCGCGAGGTGCTGGCCGTGTACCGCCGGGCCCGCAGCGCCGCCGCCACGTCCGCGGAGGTCACGTCGATGCCCTCGCGCCCCTCGGTGCCGGACAGCAGCACGTACAGAGGAACGACCGTGACCTTGTGGCGGGTCACCAGGGCCGGGGGCAGGCAGCCGGTGGAGTCGGTGACCACCGCGACGCGTCGACGGGACATCACCTCAGGCTAGTGCCCAGCGGGGCCGGCGAGGCCCGGTGCGGCAGGAGGGAGTCCACCGTCACGTGCCCGGGGCCCGTCAGGCCGCCCGGACCTCCAGCACGTGCAGCGGGATCCCCTGCTGGCACGTCGTCAGCAGGCCCGGTTCCGCCCGTCCCCGCACCGTGATCCGGTTGCCCTCGCCGATCAGCGTCCGGTCGCCGCCGAGCAGGAGATACACCCCGACCGGGGTGCGCAGGATCGTGCAGCCCTTCTCGACCCCGTCCTCGACGGTACCGGTCAGGGTCAGCTCGCCCTTGGTGGGCGGGTTGGACGGCATCATCGTGGAACCCCCGGGGGTCGAGGCGGGCGACGCGGACCGTGCGGTGGGAGCCGCGGGTGGTGATGCGGCAGGACCGGAAGGGGCCGGTGACCCGCATCCCGCGACCACGACGAGCACTCCGAGCACCACACCGACGCGTCTCATACGCCTCAGACGTGCGCGCCCCGCGCCCGGTTCCCGGCTTCCTGGACGCCCTGCCCCGGCGGCGTCGCCCCCACGGGCTCGCCGACGTTGTGCGCGTGCAGCTTCCACACGCCGTTACGCTGCCGCAGCTCCGTCCACCGGCAGTTGTACAGCCCGCCGATCGCCTCGCTGAACCCGGGCACGCCGATCAGCGCGGCCAACGCCCGGCGGGACGAGCCGCCGTGGGTGACGACGACGACGAGACCGTCGCAGTCGGCGACGGCGTCGGTGATCGCGGCGTGCATCCGGACGGCGACGGCGTCGTAGTCCTCGATCCCGTGGCCGTGCAGCGGCTGGCCGGTGCTCCACAGCTCCCAGTCGGAGGGGTACCGCTCAGCGACCTCGGTCCCCGTCATCCCCTCCCAGTCACCGAACGAGCGCTCGCGGAGCCGCTTGTCGGTGGTCACGGGCAGCCCGGTCAGCTCGGCGAGGTGCACAGCGGTGTCATAGCAGCGGCGCAGATCGCTGGACACGATCTTGGCTGGTCCCATGGCGGCCAGGAGTTCGGCGCCGGCCGCCGCCTGGGCGTGGCCGGTGGCGTCCATGTCGATGTCGGTCTGGCCCTGCATGCGGCCGATCGAGTTCCACGCGGTCTGGCCGTGCCGCCAGAGGATCAGCCGGCTCACTACTCGGACTCGACCAGCTGCTCGGTCAGGTCGCGGTCCTGGAACTCGATGATCGGGCAGTCCTTCCACAGCTTGTCGAGGCCGTAGAACTCGCGCTCCTCGTTGTGCTGGACGTGCACGACGACGTCGATGAAGTCGAGCAGGACCCAGCGCCCGGAGGGGTTGCCGCCCTCGCGCCGGACCGGCTTGGCCTTCTCCGGCAGCTGGAGCAGGGCCTCCTCGATCGCGTCGACGATGGAGAGGACCTGGCGTTCGTTGGGGGCGGACGCGATCAGGAAGGCATCGGTGATCACCAGGTGGTCGCTGACGTCGATGATCGAGATGTTCTCGGCCTTCTTGTCCGCCGCGGCCTGAGCGCCGGCGAGGGCGATCTCCACGGCGCGCTCAGATGCAGTCACAATGCTCCTTTTATCCCACCATGTCCGGCACGTGTGCCCGACTCAACAACCCAGTCTCGCACGCGACCCCGCCTTACTCCCACTCGTAAAGACGGCGTTTGGCGATGTACTGCACCACACCGTCGGGGACGAGATACCAGACCGGCTTGCCGACGGCGACCCTGGCCCGGCAGTCCGTCGACGAGATCGCCATCGCCGGCACCTCCACGAGGCTCACCGCGTCGTCGGGCAGGTGGGCGTCGCTGAGTTCGTAGCCGGGGCGGGTGACGCCGATGAAGTGGGCCAGCGCGAACATCTCCGCCGTGTCCTTCCACGACAGGATCTTGTCCAACGCGTCGGCCCCGGTGATGAAGAAGAGATCAACTTCGGCCCCGAAATGCGCACGAAGGTCGCGAAGAGTGTCAACCGTGTACGTCGGACCCTGTCGATCCACGTCCACCCGGCTGACCTGGAACCGCGGATTGGACGCCGTGGCGATGACCGTCATCAGATAGCGGTCCTCGGCGGCGCTGACCGGCGCGCCCGACTTCTGCCACGGTTTCCCGGTCGGCACGAACACGACCTCGTCGAGCGCGAACCGGTCGGCGACCTCGCTGGCGGCCACGAGGTGACCGTGGTGGATCGGGTCGAACGTGCCACCCATGATCCCGATCCGTCTCTTCACAGGCTCCATGATCGCCAGCGTAGAGTCCGGGAGCATGACCGAGCTCACTATCGCGGACATGACGCTGCCCACAGCCGGACTCGGCCCGGACTCCCCGTTGCCGGCGCTGCCCGGCCTGCCCGGTCATTTCCCGTACCCGACCCAGGACGGCTACGGCAGGGAGCTGCTCCCGGGGAAGCTGCGGGTCGCCGTGCTGGAGAACGAGCACGTGCGGGCGACGATCGCCCTCGACCTGGGCGCCCGGCTGTGGTCGCTGGAGCACGAGGGCCGCGAGCTGCTGCACCGCAACCCGGTGTTCCAGCCCGGCAACCTGGCGCTGCGCGACGCGTGGTTCGCCGGCGGGGTGGAGTGGAACATCGGCACCACCGGTCACACCCCGCTGACCTGCGCGCCGATGCACGCCGCCCGGGTGGACACCACCGACGGGCCGGTGCTGCGGGTGTGGGAGTTCGAGCGGGTGAACGGCACGCCGTACCAGATCGACTTCTGCCTGCCGCCCGGGTCGCACAGGCTGTTCGTGCACGTCCGGATCACCAATCCCACCGACGGGACCGTTCCCGTGTACTGGTGGTCCAACATCGCCGTCCCCGTCGACTGCCGCGTCGTGGCCCCCGCCGACCACAGCTACCGCTACGACTACACCCGCGAGCTGACCCTGATCGAAGCGCCGGTGCACGACGGCCACGACTACAGCCACCCGGCCGAGGCGACGCACGCCGCCGACTACTTCTTCAAGCTCGACACCGACGAGCCGTGGATCGCGGCGGTCGGGCCGGACGGGCACGGCCTGGTGCAGCAGTCCACCGCGCGCCTGACCGGCCGCAAGCTGTTCGTCTGGGGCGACTCCCCCGGCGGCCGGCACTGGCAGGACTGGCTCGGCGGCGGCTACGCGGAGATCCAGGCCGGGCTGGCCAGGACCCAGCTCGACCACGTGCCGCTGCCGCCGGGGGAGACCTTCGCGTGGGTGGAGGCCTACGGCCCGGTCGGCGCCGACGTGGGTCACGGCTGGGACGCCGCCCGGGCCGCCGTCGCCGACACCCTCGACTTCCGGGTACTCCGCGACCGGCTCGCCGACTGGCCCCGCTGGTGGGACGCGCCGGGCGCCCGGCTCCACGAGGGCTCCGGCTGGGGCGTGCTGGAGGGCGCGTTCCCCGGCGACCTCGGCCCCGACCAGCTCCCCTGGCAGACCCTGCGCGCCACCGGCCACCTGCCAGCCACCGCGTCCCCCGCGGTCCCACAACATTCCGCGTACTGGCTGGACCTGCTCGAACGGTCAGGTGACCGGGACTGGCACACCTGGTACCAGATCGGCCTGATCACGGCGCGGACCGACCCGGACGGCGCGACGGCGGCGCTGCGGCAGTCGGTCGCCGCCACTCCGACCGCGTGGGCCCTGCGCGCGCTGGCCCATCTCACCAGCTCGCCCGACGATTACCTCGCGGCCGTCGAACTGGCCCCCGACTGCTGGCAACTGCGCGCCGAGGCCGGGGACGCGCTGCTGTCCGCCGACCGCGCGGCGGAGGCCCTCGCGCTGGCGGTGCCGGGACTCCACGGCCGTCTCGACCTGCTCGAACTCCGCGCGGCCCTCGCGCTCGGCGACCGGACCCGCGCAGCGGGGGTGTTCGCCCGGGGGCTGGTCGTGCCGAACCTGCGCGAGGGCGAGACGTCCCTGGACGAACTCTGGCGGGAGACGCACCCGCAGGTGCCGCTCCCGCCGGAGTTCGACTTCCGGATGACCGCCTAGCGCACCGCCCGCCCTCGAGCACCGGGCCGCCGGGCCGCACGCACCCGGCCAGCTAGCCGCGCGCCTCCAACGCCCGCCGCAGGTCGTCCGACCGGTCCACCACAGCACGGCGGACCGGCGGCGCCAGGTCGTCCCCGGCCAGCAGGTCCGCCGTCAGCCGCAGGGTCTCCGCCGCCACCGCGTAGCGCGGGTACAACAGGTTCGCCAGCCGCTCGAGCACCTGGAACGACCGCAGCTTCCCGGCCACCGGCAGCTCGGTGAAGAACCGCTCCACATAGGGCGCGGTCAGCTCCTGCTGCTCCGGCTGCCAGAAGCCCTCCGCCAGCGACCAGACGGTGTAGTTGGACAAGCCGCCGTCGGTCATCAGCGCCTCCCAGGCGCCGGCCTTGGCCTCCGGCGTGGGCCGGGCCGACCGGCACATGTCGGCGCTGGCCTGGCCGTGCGCGCTCGGGTCCGCCGCGGCGGCCACGTCCAGCTCGGCACCGGTCAGCGAGCCGAGCACGGCGAGCCGGAGCCGGATCTGCCAGGCGCGCTCGACGTCCACGGTCAGCCCGGCCGGCACGCCGTCGCCGTCCAGCCAGCCGCGCAGCTGGGGCACGTCGACGCTCACGTCGATCAGGCCCCGGAACACCGCGAGCGCCCGGCCGCTGGCGGGCTCGGCGTCGGCGAGCATCGAGCGGTACGCGCCGGCCAGTTGGGCCAGCACGCCGGGCCGCTCGTCCGGAGTGCAGAACACGTCCACGACGTGCGTGCGGGCGACCCGGATCAGCACCGTGAGGGTCGTGACCTCGGACTCGGCGGCTACGGCACCGGCGACCACATCCGCGTACCCGACAGCGGACAGCCCGCCGTCGCGCACCGCCTGGAACAGCGCCCCCCACACCATCGCCCGGTTGAGGCTGGACAGCTTCGGCAGCACCTCGGGCAGCGCGGCCAGCGAGCGGTCGTCGAACCGCACCTTGGCGTACGTCAGGTCACCGTCGTTGAGCAGCACCACCTTCGGGGCGGGCCGGCCGACGAGCTGCGGCAGCTCGGTCAGCGCGCCGTCGACCTCGACCCGGACGACGTCGAACGTGTCCTCGTCATAGAGGCCGACGCCCAGGGTGTGCGGGCGCAGCACCGGGTGGGTGTCGGCGGCCGTCTGCCGGATCGCCGCCGCCGTGATCACCCCGTCGGTGACCGTGATCTCCGGGTGCAGGGTGTTCACATTGGCCTCAGTCAGCCACACCTTCGCCCAGTCGGACAGGTCCCGGCCGCTGGACTCCGACAACGCGGCCAGGAAGTCCTTCAGCTCGGCGTTGCCGTACGCGTGCCGGGCGAAGTGTTCCCGCAGCCCCGCGAGCAGGGCGTCGTCGCCGATCCGGGCCACGAGCTGGCGGAGCACCGACGCGCCCTTGGCGTAGGAGATCGCGTCGAAGTTGAGCAGGCCGGACGCCGCGTCAGGCACCTTGCCTGAGATGGGGTGGGTGGAGGGGCGCTGGTCGGCCGCGTACCCGAAAGTCTTGTCCCGGACCGCGAACGCCGTCCACGACTCCGTGAACCGGGTCGCGTCGGCGGTCACCCGGTGCCCGAGGTAGTCGGCGAACGACTCGTTGAGCCACAGGTCGTCCCACCAACGCATCGTCACCAGGTCGCCGAACCACATGTGCGCCATCTCGTGCGCCACGGTCATGGCCCGCATCCCGCGCTCGCTGTCGGTCACGGCGCCACGGAAGATCACCTGGTCGCGGAACGTCACGCAGCCCGGGTTCTCCATCGCGCCCGCGTTGAACTCGGGGCAGAACACCTGGTCGTACTTCCCGAACGGGTAGCGCACCTCGAACAGCCGGTGGAACTCGTCGAAGCACTCCCCGGTGACCGTGAACAGCTCCTCCGCGTCGGCGTCGAGGAACTCCGCGAGGGACTGGCGGCAGTACAACCCCAGGGGGATGCCGTCGTGCTCGGAGCGCACCGCGTGGTACGGCCCGGCGATCAACGTGACGAAGTACGTCGACAGCGGCTTCGTCTCCTCCAGCCGCCACAGCCCGTCGACCAGCGTCGCGGCCTCGTTGCCCAGCACCGTCCAGCCCTCGGGCGCCTTCACCGTGAACGTGTACGGCGACTTCAGGTCCGGCTGGTCGAAGCACGCGAACCAGCGGGGCGCGGCGTCCATGAAACTGTGCGCGTACAGATACACCCGCCCGTCGGCCGGGTCGACGAACCGGTGCAGGCCCTCGCCCTCGTGCGAGTAGAGCATGTCGGCGACGACGACCAGCTCGTTCTCGGCGGCCAGGCCGGTCAACGGCAGCCGCTCGTCCTCGAAGGCCGCCACGTCCAGGGCGACGCCGTTGAGGGTCGCGGAGTGCAGCGTCGCTGGCTTGATGTCCACGAACGTGCTCGGGCCGGTCGAGGAGAACCGGATCGTGGTCACAGAGTGGAACTCCGTGTCACCGGTCGTCAGATCGAGCGCGACATCGGTGGCACGAACGGTGAGGAGGGCGGCGCGCTCGGCGGCCTCGGTACGCGTCAGACTAGGCACCGGTCGACCCTATCTCCCTGCGCGCGATCTCGAACGCCACGACGGAGGCGGCCGCCGCGACGTTCAGCGACTCCACCCCGCCCCACATCGGGATCGCCACGTCCTCGTCGGTCGGCACCGTCAGCCCGTCGGTCTCCCCGCCCAGGACGAAGGCCGCGCACTCGGCGAACCGGGCGTCGAACAGCGAGGCCGGCGCGTCCGCCGACAGGCCGTACAGCGTGTACCCGGCGGCGCGCAGCAGATCCGCCGCCTGCAGCGCCGTGTCGGCGTTCAGGATCGGCGCGGCGAACGCCACCCCGGCCGACGCCTTGATGACCAGCGGCCCGACATGCGGGGTACCGGCCCGGGGCAGGACCACCCCGTCCAACCCGGCCCCGGTGGCCGAGCGCAGGATCATGCCCACGTTGCTCGGATTGGTCACCCCGTCGAGAACGAACAGCTTCGTCGGCCGGGAGCCCCGCCACTCCAGGAACTCCTCCAGCCGGCCCATCCGGGGCGCGACGATGTCGGCGATCACGCCCTGGTCGTGCTTGCCGTTGCCGGCGAGGAACTTCACCCGCGACGGGGTGGAGAACTCCACCGGCACCCGGTAGCGCTTGGCCAGGTCACGGATCTCGTCGAGGGACCGGCCCGAGGCGTTCTCGGCGATCACGATCTTCTCGATCTCCAGCGCCGGGTCCCGTAGCGCCTCCAGGACGGGCATCCGCCCGTACACGGTGATGAATCTGTCCCTCGGAGATGCGGCCATTCGGAGGATTCTACTTCCGGCCCACCGGGCGGTCCTGCTACGGTCGACGGATGCGGATGTCGACGACCCTGAGCTGGTGGCTGCCCTGACCGGGCGGTCCTCGACCTACGCGCACAGATTCTGACGCGGCCGCCCCGATCCGGGGCGGCCGTTGTCGTTGCACCTGGGTTCGGGGCTTTTCTAAACCAGGAGAAACCCATGCCCCGCCTGCTCACCGCCTTCAAGCCCACCGGACACCTGCACCTCGGCAACCTGATCGGCGCGGTCCGGCCGATCGCCGCCCGCCGGCAGGACAGCGACACCACGGTGTTCATCGCGGACCTGCACGCCATGACGGTCCAGCACGACCCCACCACGCTGCGCGCCCTGACCATGGAGTGCGCCGGCCTGCTGCTGGCCAGCGGCGTCGACCCGTCGTGTTTCTACGCCCAGTCCCACCTGCCCGAACACACCGAACTGCACTACCTGCTGGAATGCGTCACCCACTACGGCGAGGCGCACCGCATGATCCAGTTCAAGGAGAAGGGCGGCACCGGTTCCCGGATCTCGCTGCTCACCTATCCGGTGCTGATGGCGGCCGACATCCTGCTGCACGACACCGACCAGGTGCCGGTCGGCGAGGACCAGCTCCAGCACCTGGAGCTGACCCGCACGGTCGCCCAGCGGTTCAACTCCCTGTACGGCACGACCTTCACCGTCCCCGTCGGCGTCGCCCCACTGGTCGGCGCGCGGATCATGGACCTCGGCGACCCGAACCGCAAGATGGGCAAGACCGGCGCCACCGACCACGGCAGCATCCAGCTCCTCGACCCGCCGGACGTGATCCGCCGCAAGGTCATGCGGGCCGTGACCGACACCCTCGGCGTCGTCCGGTTCGCCCCCGAGGAGCAGCCGGGCGTGGCCAACCTGCTCACGATTCTCGCGGCGTGCACCTCCGGCGACCCGCGCGAACTGGCCGGCACCTTCACCGGCTACGGCGAACTCAAGGCGGCGGTGGCCGACGCGGTGGTGGCCACCGTGGCCCCGATCCAGGAGCGCTACGCGGCGCTGGACCCGTCCGACGTGCGCCAGGCGCTGCTGGGCGGCGCGAAGCGGGCCCGCGACACCGCCTACCCGACGGTCAGCCGGGCCCGCGCCGCGATCGGCCTGCTCGACTGAAGAGCACGCCTGAACCGGCCCCACCGGGTCGGGGACCTCCATAACGAATAGTGATTTTAAGATCACTATTCGGTACGGCGGGCCCGACCCGGTGACGGCGGTCAGACCTCGTACTCCTCGACGATGTAGTCGCCGTCCGTGTCGTCCTCGGACCGGACCCGGCGCTGGTTGCGCTCTTCCTTGCGCTCCGAGGCGCGCTTGCGGTCCGTCGTCTCCATCCGGGCGTCCGTGCCCCGGTGGCCGACCGGCGACACGTCCATGCCCGCGTAGACGGTCGGCTCCCAGTCGAACTCGCGGGTGCCGATCCGCACCGGGGCTCCCGGCTTCGCGCCGGCCTTGACCAGCGCGTCCTCGACGCCGATCCGGGCCAGCCGGTCCGCGAGGAAGCCGATCGCCTCGTCGTTGTTGAAGTTCGTCTGCAGCACCCAGCGCTGGACCCGCTGGCCGATGACCACGAAGGTGCCGTCCTCCTCGACCTCGACCTTGAAGCCGGTGTCGTCCACGGCCTTCGGGCGCAGGATGATCCGGGTCGGCTCGGGCGTGACCTGGCTGGCCCAGTGCTCGGCGACGATGGAACCCAGCGCGTACGTCAGCTCCTTGGTGCCCTCGCGGGTCGCGGCGCTGACCTCGAAGACCCGCAGGCCACGGGCCTCGATCTCCGGGCGGACCAGGTCGGCCAGCTCGCGGGCCTCCGGCACGTCGATCTTGTTCAGGACGACGAGGCGCGGCTTGTCGGCCAGCCCGCCGTACTCCGCCAGCTCGTGCTCCAGCGCGTCGATGTCGGAGATCGGGTCGCGGCCCGGCTCCAGGGTCGCGCAGTCGATGACGTGCGCCAGGACGGCGGTGCGCTCGATGTGCCGGAGGAACTCCAGCCCGAGGCCCTTGCCCTGCGCCGCGCCCGGGATCAGCCCCGGCACGTCGGCCATCGTGAACGTCTTGTCGTCGATCCGGATCACGCCCAGGTTCGGCACCAGGGTCGTGAACGGGTAGTCGGCGATCTTCGGCCGGGCCGCCGACAACGCGGCGATCAGCGAGGACTTGCCGGCGCTCGGGTAACCGACCAGGCCGACGTCCGCGACGCTCTTGAGCTCCAGGACGACCTCGTGCGCCTCGCCCGGCTCGCCCAACTCCGCGAAGCCCGGGGCCTTGCGCTTGCTGTTGGCCAGGGACTCGTTGCCCCGGCCGCCGCGGCCACCCTCGGCGATCACGAACTCCGTGCCGTTGCCGACCAGGTCGACCAGGACCTCGCCGGTCGCGGAGTGCACGACTGTGCCGTCCGGTACCAGAAGGACGAGGTCTGTGCCGTTGGCCCCGTCCCTGTACGAACCCTGGCCCGGCTGCCCGTTTCCGCCCTTGGCGTGCTGCTTGAAGTGGAAGTCCAGCAGGGTGTGCACCTGCGGGTCGACCTTCAGGATCACGTTGCCGCCGTGCCCGCCGTTGCCCCCGTCGGGCCCGCCGAGCGGCTTGAACTTCTCACGCTTGATGGACGCGCAGCCATGGCCGCCGTTACCGGCCTGCACGTGCAGCACCACCCGGTCTACGAACGTGGCCACAGCGCCTCCTTATGTCTTGAAAATAACGCTAAAAATGAAAGGACGGGCCAGAAAGAACTCTGGCCCGTCCTTCGACGCTTACGGAGCTACGCAGCGGCTGCGGTCTCCAGCGGCACGATGTTCACGGTCTTGCGACCGCGCTTCGTGCCGAACAGCACGTGGCCGCTCGACAGCGCGAACAGCGTGTCGTCGCCACCGCGACCGACCAGGTCACCCGGGTGGAACTTGGTGCCCCGCTGGCGGATCAGGATCTCGCCGGCGGAGACCAGCTGGCCACCGAACCGCTTGACGCCGAGCCGCTGGGCGTTGGAGTCACGCCCGTTCCGCGAGCTTGACGCACCCTTTTTATGTGCCATGTCGGCGCCTACTTCCCGCTCTGGATGCCGGTGACCTTGACCTGGGTCAGCGGCTGACGGTGACCCTGCCGCTTGTGGTAGCCGGTCTTGTTCTTGAACTTGTGGATCCGGATCTTCGGGCCCTTGGTGTGAGCGACGAGCTCGGCGGTCACGGCAACGCCGGACAGCTTCGCGGCGTCGGTCATGACCTCGGCGCCGTCGACCAGGAGGACCGCAGGCAGAGTAAGGGTGTCGCCGGGCGCGCCAACGAGCTTCTCAACCTCGATCACGTCGCCCTCAGCGACCTTGTACTGCTTGCCGCCGGTCTTGACGATCGCGTACATGACGCAGGTCTCCTCGCTGTGGCAGCCGCTGTCTACTCAATAGGCTTGCGGCGTTTCGGACATCGTTCTTGCTAGGTCTCGCGGCTTCTCGCGGGCGATGGCTGCCTACCGCACCGGGGACACGCGAGAACGTGGCGCACCGAGATGCGCCGTAGGCAAGGGTACTTCACCGGGGTGCCGGGCCTCAAATCGGGCCCCTGTGCGCCAGCTCACCAGGCAATCGATCCCGGTGAGGCCACGAGCACCGTCTCCGGTCCCCCGCGCAGCCGAGCTATGAGTCTACGCGCCGCACACACCGACGTAGACATCGGCCGCCGCGTCGAACTTGGGGTCGGCCAGGGCGTCCTCCTTGCCGCTGGCGAACGCCTCACCCGCCGTGCGGTAGGACCCGGCCATGTCCGTCAGCGCCGTCTTCAGCTTCGCGTCCGTGGCGACCTTGGCCTGGGCCTCCACCTTCGTGGCGGCGTCGAGGAACAGCTTCTTCAGCTTGTCCCCTGCGGCCTTCCGACCCGCCTCGTCGCCCTTGACGCCCGCCTCGATCATCTGGGTGAGCGGCGTCCTCATCTCCGCCATCGCGCCCTGTACGGCCGTCTTGGTGGCCGCGCACGCCGCCTTCGTGTTGTCCGACGCGCCCGCGGTCGCGTCCCCGGTCCCCCCGGGGCTCGCACTGCCGCCCGGGGCCGCCCCCGAGACGCTGCTGCCCGGCGTGGCGCCTGGGCTGGCCGCCGAGTCGGTCTTCTTGGCCGCACCGCAACCGGCGCTGAGGGCGGCGGCGACGGCCAGGACGGCGGCGACACGGATGAGACGCATGATTCGTGCTCCATCGTTCGGGGGTGTGACGCCGACCATACCCACCCGAACGGGTCGGGTCGGAGGCGGCGGAAGGCTTCGTTACCGCACCGTAGCGCGGCACGGGCGGTGACAGCGCCGCCCCGGGCTGGGGCAGGCGGGGCAGGAGCCTGGCGGGCGGCAGCGGGCCGAAGCAGGTGGGCCGGAGCGGACCGGTAGCGCCTGGTGGGGCGCGGCTTGCGCCGCACGACGCACGGTGCGGGGCTCGGCGCACCTCGCAAGGCTCAGCGTGGTTGGCGGAGCGCGGCAAGCCCGGCGCGCCGCAGCCAGCCGGGCGGGCGGCGGGGCCCGGAAACGCCGGTGGCCCCGGCGTCTCCGCCAGGGCCACCGTTAACGCATCGTTACTTTCCGTTACTTTCCGCGCCGCCGCGACGAGCTGCGCCGGCGACGACGACCACCCTCGTGCTCGCCCTCGCCCGCCTCGTCGGCGTCGACAGCGGCGTCCGGGTCGTCGTCGCTGGCCCGGACAGTGATCGTCGAGGTGGACCCGGCGGCCGAGACCGCTCCGACCAGCACCGGCTCCGGCACCTCGGCGGACTCGGGAGCGTCGTCGGCGGCCGACTCGGCCTCCGTCGACTCGCCCTTGCCCCGGCGACGCCGGCTCTTCTTGCCCTCGCGGGGCTCGTCGGAACCGCCCGAGCTGGCCGGCGCTGCGGGGGCCGTGTTGTGGCCGCCCCGGCCCGACTGGCCGCCGCCCTGCGCGCCGTCGACGATCGGCTCGGTGTGGATGATCAGGCCCCGGCCCTTGCAGCAGTCGCACTGTTCGCTGAAGGCCTCCAGCAGGCCCTGGCCCATCCGCTTGCGGGTCATCTGGACCAGGCCGAGCGAGGTGATCTCGGTGACCTGGTGCTTGGTCCGGTCCCGGCCCAGGCACTCGGTCAGGCGGCGCAGCACCAGCTCGCGGTTCGACTCGAGCACCATGTCGATGAAGTCGATGACGATGATGCCGCCGATATCGCGCAGCCGGAGCTGACGGACGATCTCCTCGGCCGCCTCCAGGTTGTTCTTGGTGACGGTCTCCTCGAGGTTCCCGCCGTGCCCGATGAACTTCCCGGTGTTGACGTCCACGACCGTCATGGCCTCGGTGCGGTCGATGACCAGCGAGCCACCGGACGGCAGGAACACCTTCCGGTCGAGCGCCTTCATGATCTGCTCGTCGATCCGCAGCGCCTGGAACACGTCCACGGTGCCGGTGTGCCGACGGAGCCGGTCGACCAGGTCCGGGGACACGTGGGCCAGGTACGGCTCCACCTGCTCCCAGGCGTCCTCGCCCTCGATGACCAGCTCGCGGAAGTCCTCGTTGAACAGGTCCCGGACGACCCGGATGACCAGGTCGGGCTCCTCGTACAGGGCCACGGGGGCGCTGCCGGACTTCGACTTCTTCTCGATCGTCTCCCACTGCGCCTGCAGCCGGGTCACGTCGCGCTCCAGCTCCTCGGAGCTGGCACCCTCGGCGGCGGTGCGCACGATGACGCCGGCCTCCTCGGGCACCAGGTGCTTGAGGATGTCGCGGAGCCGCTTGCGCTCGGTGTCCGACAGCTTGCGGCTGATGCCACTGGCGTTGCCGTGCGGCACGTACACCAGGTGGCGGCCCGAAAGCGCGATGTGGCTGGTCAGGCGGGCGCCCTTGTGGCCGACCGGGTCCTTGGTGACCTGGACGAGCACCGAGTCGCCCGGCTTGAGGGCCTGCTCGATGGAGCGACCGCGGCCCGACAGGCCGGCACCCTCCCAGTTGACCTCGCCCGCGTACAGCACCGCGTTGCGGCCCCGGCCGATGTCGACGAACGCGGCCTCCATGCTGGGCAGCACGTTCTGCACCCGGCCGAGGTAGACGTTGCCGACCATGGTCGACTGCGAGGCGCGGGCCACGTAGTGCTCGACCAGGATGCCGTCCTCGAGAACGGCGGTCTGGGTACGGTCGCCGAGCTGGCGGACCACCATCACCCGGTCGACGGCCTCGCGGCGGGCCAGGAACTCGGCCTCCGTGAGGATCGGCGGGCGGGTCCGGCGCTGCTCGCGGCCGTCCCGGCGGCGCTGGCGCTTGGCCTCCAGGCGGGTGGAGCCGGAGACGCCCTGTACCTCGTCGACGGCACTGCGCGGCTCACGGATCTTGACTACGACGTTCGGGTCGTCGCTGGTCTCGGCGTCGCCGGAACCCCGGCGGCGGCGCGACCGGCGGCGACGGCGCAGCGAACCGTCGGCGGCGACCTCGGTGTCGGCGGCTTCCTCGTCCTCGTCGGCCTCCTCGGCCTCGGTCTCGGACTCGGCGGTCGGCTCGTCCTCGGACTCGTCGTCGTAGTCGTCGGCGCCACCCTTGCCCCGGCCCCGGCCACGCCGGCCACGGCGGCGGCGGTTGCGCCGGCTCTCCGGGGACTCGTGGTCCTCGTCGTCCTCGTCGGTCTCCTCCGCCTCCTCGGCGTCGGTGACCTCGTCGGCCTCGTCGAGCGGGGCCTCCTCGGCCGCCGCGGCACCCCGACGGGTCCGGCGGCGACGGCCCACGGGGGCCTCGTCCTCGTCCTCGTCGTCGGCGGACCGCACGGGGCGGGCCACCGGCTCCGGCACGGCGAACGGCGCGACAGCCGGGACCTCGAACGGCGAGAACGACGCCGGCGCCGCCACGGGGGCCGGCGAGACGACGGGCTCCGGCGGCATGAACAGCACGGTGGCGGCGGCCGCGGCACCCCGGCGGCGACGGCCGGTCGGCTTCTCCGGCTCGGGCTCGGGCTCGACGACGGCCTCGATGACCTCGGCGACCTCTTCGAGCACCTCGTCCTCTTCGGCGTCGAGGTCCTCGATGTCCGGTTCGACGACGGCTACGGGCTCGGGCTTGACGGCCCGGGTCCGGGTGCGACGGGTACGCGTCGGGGCCTCGGCCTGGGCGTCGGTGGCCTCGGCTGCGGCCGGCGCGGTCCGGGCGCTGGTGGAATCGGCCGGCGCGGTCCGGGTGCCCGCAGCCGAACCGGTGGCGGTGGATCCGGAAACGGTCGCCCCGGGGGTCTCGGAACCGGTGCCGGTGGGCTCCGGGTCGCGCCGGACCGGGGTCGGCGCACCGGCCGGGCGGGTCGCCCGACGGACGCGGGTCGTGGGAGCCGCCTCGGCGGCCGGCTCCTGCGCCACGGGTGCGGGAACCACCGGCTGCGGGAACGCCGCGACGACCGGGGCCGGCTCTGTGCCGCGGAAGACGGGCGCGGGCGCGCCGGCCGGGCGGGTGGCCCGGCGGCGCTCACGGACCTGGGTCGACTCGGCCCGGGCGGGTTCGGGCAGGAAGGTCTCCTCGTCGGCGGCGACCGGCTGGACCGGACTCGCGGACGCGGCAGGCTGGGCGACGGCGGCGGACGCGGCCCGATCAGCGGCGACCGGGGCCTGCTCGGAGGCAGCCGGGGCCGCTCCCGTCACGACTGGTGCGGCGACCGCGACATCCGACGCCGCCCGCCCCGACCCGGCGGAATCCGACCCGGACGCGGAAGCCACGGCCGGCTGCGTGCTTTCGGCCGTCGCGGACTCCGTGGCGGCGACAGCGGCCGGTGCGGCCTTCTTCCGGGTACGCCGGGCTGGCTTCTCCGCCACCTCAGCTGGTTGGCCGTCGGCGTCGGCCACCACCTCGGGAGCGGCGGCCTTCACCGCCCTCTTGCGGGGCGCACGGGTGCGACGGGTGGTGGTCTCTGTATCTGCGGCGGTTTCGGTGGTGGGCTCGTGGCCCGTCTCCGTACCGCCCGTCGGCTCGTTGTCGAGCATCCGGGTGTTCTCCAGTTCTGCCGTACCCCGGGCGCGAGAACGCTGCCACTCAGGGTCGGACGCTGTTCGCGGCGGCTCGAGGGGCGAGTCGCCGAAGTCTGGCCAACCGGGTCGATTGACCCGGCCCGTCACGATTGACGGCCGGCGCTACGCGGAGACGGTCTCCACGCCGCGCTCTCCGCCGATGGTCGTGCGATCCGCCTCGAGCGGATCAACAATGTCGCCCGTTTCGGTGAGCGCCCCCTGTGCCAACCGGAACGCGCGGGGCGGTTCCGATGGCTCCAGGCCGGCGAGCACGCGCAGGCCACTCAACACATCGTCGGGTCGCACGGACGGTGTCACATGCCGTACGACGAGTTCGATTATCACACACGGTGCCGGATCAACCTCGCTGACCTGCGAGATGATCATCGAAATCACCGGTTCCCTGGCGTCCAGCTTGCGCATTCCCTGCTTCATCAGCCGTTCGACCTCGATGGTCTCGGCAGCCAGGAAGGCGGCCACGGCGGAGGTCGCATCGACGTGGGTCACTCCAGGTAGTTCGATCCGCCAAAGAGAGGCGTCGATCCGGTCGGCCAGGGTGGTGCCGGGGGCCGCGACGACCCCGTCCAGGACGTCGATGCCCGGGGACAGCACGGAGTCCAACGCCCGGACGAGCTCCGCCGGGTCGACCTCGCGCTGCAACCCGAGCTCCAGGTACTCCGCCTCGCTGGCCACCCCGGTCGGGGCCGCGGAGGCGTAGGAGATCTTCGGGTGCGGGCTGAAGCCCTGGGAGAACGCCATGGGCACCTCGGCCCGGCGGAGCGCCCGCTCGAAGGCGCGGGCGAAGTCGCGGTGCGAGATGAAGCGCAGCGGCCCGCGCTTGGCGTACCGGAGCCGGACCCGCTGGACGACAGGGGCCTGCGGGTTGTCCGGTTGACGACGCTTGCTCATTTATGCACCCTTATCCGACTACTTGCTTGACGACCAACGGCAACATCTTCTTGCCGGTGGGGCCGATCTGGATCTGGGTGTCCATCGTCGGGCAGACGCCGCAGTCGAAGCACGGCGTCCACCGGCAGTCCTCGACCTCGACCTCGTTGACGGCGTCCTGCCAGTCCTGCCAGAGCCATTCCTTGTCGAGCCCGGAGTCGAGGTGGTCCCACGGCAGCACCTCGGTCTCGCCGCGCTCCCGCGTCGTGTACCAGTCAAGGTCCAGCCCGAACTCCGGCAGCACCTCGGCCGCGCATTCCATCCACAGCTGGTAGGAGAAGTGCTCCGACCAGCCGTCGAACCGGCCACCCCGCTCCCACACCTTGCGGATCACCGCGCCGACCCGGCGGTCGCCGCGCGACAGCAGGCCCTCGACCATCGACGGCTCCCCGTCGTGGTAGCGGACACCCACGGCGCGACCGATCGACTTGTCGGTGACGATGGCGGCCTTGAGCGCCTTGAGCCGGCGGTTCACGGTCTCGACATCGGCCTGCGGGGCCCACTGGAAGGGGGTGTGCGGCTTCGGCACGAACGCGCCGATCGAAATGGTGCACTTCAGGTCACGCGAGCCGGTGGCCTCCCGGCCGGCCATGATCACGTCCTTGGCGAGCCGGGCGATCTGCATGACGTCCTCGTCGGTCTCCGTGGGGAGCCCGGCCATGAAGTACAGCTTCACGTTGCGCCAGCCGCCCTTGTACGCGGTGACGACGGTGCGAATCAGGTCCTCTTCGGTGACCATCTTGTTGATCAGCTTGCGGATCCGCTCCGAGCCGCCCTCGGGCGCGAACGTCAGGCCGGAGCGCTTGCCGCCCCGGGTCAGCTCGTTGGCCAGCTCGACGTTGAAGGCGTCCACCCGGGTCGACGGCAGCGACAGCCCGACGTTCTGGCCCTCGTACCGGTCAGCGAGGCCCCGGGCGATCTCGGCGATCTCGGAGTGGTCCGCCGAAGACAGGGACAGCATCCCGACCTCGGAGAAGCCGGACTCCTTGAGGCCGTTGTCGACCATCTCGCCGATCGTGGTGATGCTGCGCTCGCGCACCGGGCGGGTGATCATGCCGGCCTGGCAGAACCGGCAGCCACGGGTACACCCGCGGAAGATCTCGACCGCGTAGCGCTCGTGCACCGTCTCCGCGAGCGGAACCAACGGCTTTTTCGGGTACGGCCACGCGTCCAGGTCCATCGTCGTGCGCTTGTGCACCCGGAACGGCACGTCCGCCCGGTTCGGCACGACGCGCTGGATCCGGCCGTCGGGCAGGTAGTCGACGTCGTAGAACTTGGGCACGTAGACGCTCTCGGTGCGCGCGAGACGCAGCAGCAGCTCGTCGCGGCCCCCCGGGCAGCCCTCCAGCTTCCAGGCCCGCACGATCTCCGTGATCTCCAGCACGGCCTCCTCGCCGTCGCCGAGCACGGCGGCGTCGATGAAGTCGGCGATCGGCTCCGGGTTGAACGCGGCGTGCCCGCCGGCGACCAGCACCGGGTGGGTCTCGTCGCGGTCGCGGGCCTCGATCGGGATGCCGGCCAGGTCCAGCGCGGTCAGCAGGTTCGTGTAGCCCAGTTCGGTGGAGAAGGACACCCCGAACAGGTCGAACGCGCCCAGCGGGCGGTGCGCGTCGACGGTGAACTGCGGCACCTTGTGCTCGCGCATCAGCTTCTCGAGGTCCGGCCACACCGAGTACGTGCGCTCGGCGAGGACGTCGGGCAGCTCGTTGAGCACCTCGTAGAGGATCTGGACGCCCTGGTTGGGCTGGCCCACCTCGTACGCGTCCGGGTACATCAGGGCCCAGCGGACCACGGTGTCTTCCCAGTTCTTCACGACGGCGTTGAGCTCGCCACCCACGTACTGGATCGGCTTCTGCACCTTCGGCAGCAGCGCCTCGAGCCGGGGGAAGACTGACTCGACGCTCACGTGGTCACGCTGCGTGGCGCCTTGCTCATTCATCGCACCCTCTACTCGCTCGCTCTGCCCGATCGTGCTCATAACGATCCAGTGTATGGGGCGTCGCGGATCACGACTTGCGCCGGTTCGGCAGAATGAGCCGACGGGTCGATGCGGGGTCGGGGAGCATACGGCACAATCGGGCCCGCACGACACGATCGGACCCGGAAGGACCCAGCGTGACCACACCCCAGTACGGCCCTGGCGGGTGGCAACCGCCACAGGATGGCGCGCCCCAGCCGGGCTACGACCCCAACTACGGACAGCCACCGGTGCAGTACGACCAGCCGTATTCCGCACCCGGGTACGACCCGAACTACGGCCAGCAGCAGCCCGGGTACGACCAGTACGCGCAGCCGGGCTACGACCAGCCCCAGACCGGCTACGAGCAGCAGCCCCAGCCCGGGTACGACCCGAACTACGGCTACGCCCCCCAGATGTCGGCCCCGCCGATGTCCGGCCCCCCGGTGACGGGCGGCCCGGCGTACTCGGCGTACGGCCCTCCCATGACCCCGCCCGCGGCCAAGTCGAGCAAGACCGGCTGGATCATCGGCGGCATCGTGATCGGCGCCGTGGTCCTCCTGATGTGCGGCATCGGGGCCTACGTGGTGGTCAACAAGTCCGACGCCGGCGGCACGGGCGGCCTGACGGGCAGCGGCGGCAAGTACAAGGCCGTGGCGAACCTGTGCGACAAGGTCTCCACCACCGACGCCCAGAGCGTGCTGGGCACCCCGGACGGCGCGCCGACGTTCCGGACGTCGGACTACTCGTCGATCGGCTACACGACGCTGTCGTGCCAGTTGATGTTCAAGAGCGGGACGAACAGCTCCAGCCTGGGCATCGAGGTGAAGGTCACCAAGGACACGTCCAAGGCGAAGTCCAGCTACGACTCGTCGAAGAAGTACGACGACGGGCAGACCGAGAGCGGCCGGGTGCAGAGCGCGGTCACCGACCTCGGCGAGCAGGCGTACCAGGTCGTCACGAAGAAGGACTACTCGTCGTTCAAGAGCGTCACCTACGAGGTGAACGTGCAGGACAGCAACCTCGTGATCGAGATGCGGATGCACGGGACGTTCAACACGTACGACGAGGCGCAGCTCACCCAGAAGCTCAAGGACCTGACGAAGGCCACGATGGCCTCGCTGAAGGCCTAGAACGCGCGGAAAGGGCCCACCCCGGTCGGGGTGGGCCCTTCTTGCATGGTCAGGCGGCGGGGGGCTGGGCGGCCGAGGCGCGCGGCGCGTACCGGTCGACGTACTCCTGGCCGGTCAGCCGGCGGATCTCGTCCATCACCTCGTCCGTGACGGCCCGGACCACGTGCTTGTCACGCTCCATGCCCTCGTAGCGGCCGAAGTACAGCGGCTTGCCGATCCTGATCAGCACCTCGGCGCGCGGGTCCGGCATGGCCCTGCCGATCGGCTGGGCCAGGTCGGTGCCGATCAGGCCGATCGGGATCACGGGGACCTTGGCCTCCAGGGCGAGCCGGGCGACCCCGGTGCGGCCCTTGTACAGCCGGCCGTCGGGCGAACGGGTGCCCTCCGGGAAGATGCCGTGCAGCCCGCCGTTCTGCAGGATGGGCAGGGTGCGCTTGAGGGCGTCGACCCCGGCCCGACCGCCGGAGCGGTCCACGGCGATCTGGCCCAGCCCGCGCACCATCGCGCCGCGCGCCCAGCCCTTGAGGCCGGGTTGCAGGAAGTACTCGGCCTTCGCCATGAATGCGATCGGCCGGGACACCACGAGCGGCAGATACAGGTGGTCGGACACCGAGAGGTGGTTGCACGCGAGGATCGCCGGCCCGGAGTGCGGGATGTTCTCCAGCCCCTCGGCCTTCGGGCGCAGCACACCCCGGAGCGGGGCACCTACGACCCACTTGGCAACCCTGTACAGCGCCGTCACACAAACCTCCCAGGTCACCCACGTGCCCGCCCCACTCTAGGGAGCGGGTGTTTCCGGGCTGCGTCGGGGGCATTGCGCCCCCGACGCGGGCCCGTCACGCGCGGGTCACTGATACCCGGACCTGCTCGTCGCCAACCTCGCCGAGGAAGCCGTCCGGGGCCGGCCCGAAGGTCACGCCCAGGGCCAGGGTCTCGGCCGCGACGAAGTCCCGGTGGGTGGCCACGGCGGCCTGCACGGCCGGGGAGCCGTCCACCACGAGGGTGATCCGGTCGGACACGGCCAGGTCCGCCTCACGGCGGGCCTGCTGGACCGCGCGGATCACGTCGCGGGCCACGCCCTCGGCGGCCAGCTCCGGGGAGACGGCCACGTCGAGCAGGACCACGCCGCCGCCCACCGGGGCCGAGTGCTCGGCGTCGGCGGCGACCAGCTTGAGCTCGTACTCCCCGGAGAGGAGTTCGACGCCACCGGCCGTGACGGTCTCGCCGGAGGCCGACCACTCCCCCGCCTTGACGGCCTTGATCACCCGCTGGACGTCCTTGCCCAGCCGGGGGCCGAGGGCCTTCGGGACCACGGTGAGCACCTGCTCGCAGTAGCCGCCGAGGTCGGTGGTGAAGACGACATCCTTGACGTTGACCTCGTCGGCGATCAGGTCCCCGAACGGCCGCAGCGCCTCGGCGTCCGGCGTGGCGACCGTGAGCCGGGCCAGCGGCAGCCGGACCCGCAGGCCGGTGGACTTGCGCACCGACAGCGTGGCGGAGCACACGTCGCGGACCGCGTCCATCGCCGCGACCAGGTCGTGGTCGGCCGGGTAGTCGGCCACGACCGGGAAGTCGGCCAGGTGCACCGAACGGCCCCCGGTCAGGCCCTTCCAGACCTCCTCCGCCAGGTACGGCGCGAGCGGGGCCATCACCCGGGTCAGGGTCTCCAGCACCGTGTACAGCGTGTCGAACGCCGCCTGCTCCCCCGCCCAGAACCGGCTGCGCGACCGGCGCACGTACCAGTTGGTCAGCGCGTCGAGGAATGTGCGCACCGTGCCGCACGCGCCGGAGATGTCGTTGACGTCGAGCTGCGCGCCCGTGTCCGCCACGAGCTCGCGGGTCTTGGCCAGCACGTACCGGTCGAGAAGGTTGTCGGAGTCGGTGCGGGGCACCGCCTCCACCGTGGACGCGTTGGCGTAGAGCGAGAAGAAGTACCACACGCTCCACAGGGGAAGGAGCACGTGCCGCACGGAGTCCCGGATCCCCGACTCCGTGACGGCCATGTCGCCGCCGCGCAGCACCGGGGAGGACATCAGGAACCACCGCATGGCGTCCGAGCCGTACAGGTCGAACATCTTGTAGACGTCCGGGTAGTTCTTCAGGCTCTTGGACATCTTGCGGTTGTCGTCGCCGAGCAGCGTGCCGTGCACCACCGCCGTGCGGAACGCCGGCCGGTCGAACAGGGCCGTGGCCAGCACGTGCATGGTGTAGAACCAGCCCCGGGTCTGCGCCGTGTACTCCACGATGAAGTCGCCCGGGTAGTGCGACTCGAACCAGTCGCGGTTCTCGAACGGGTAGTGCACCTGGGCGAACGGCATCGAACCGGACTCGAACCAGCAGTCCAGCACGTCCGGCACCCGGCGCATCGTCGACCGCCCGGTCGGGTCGTCCGGGTTCGGCCGGGTCAGCTCGTCGATGAACGGCCTGTGCAGGTCGGTCACCGTCGTGCCGAAGTCCCGGTTCAGGTCGGCCAGAGACCCATAGACATCGATCCGGGGGTACTCCGGGTCATCGCTCTTCCACACCGGGATCGGCGAGCCCCAGAACCGGGTCCGGTTGATGTTCCAGTCCCGCGCGCCGGCCAGCCACTTGCCGAACTGGCCGTCCTTGACGTGCCCTGGCACCCAGTCGATGTCCTGGTTCAGCGCGAGCATCCGCTCCTTGACCTTGGTGACGGCCACGAACCAGCTGGCCACGCCCTTGTAGACCAGCGGGGAGTCGCACCGCCAGCAGTGCGGGTAGGAGTGCACGTAGCTCTCGTGCCGGAGCACGACGCCGCGCTCCTTGAGGGCCGTGATGATGGACTTGTTGGCCTCGAAGACCTGGATCCCCTGGTAGTCGGGCACCAGCGAGGTGAACTTGGCCCGGTCGTCCACGGTCATCACGGTCGGGATGCCGGCCGCCGTACACACCGCCTGGTCGTCCTCGCCGAACGCCGGGGCCTGGTGCACGACCCCGGTGCCGTCCTCGGCGGAGACGTAGTCGGCCGCGAGCACCTGGAAAGCGTTGCGCCCGCCCTGCTCGACGAGGTAGTCGAAGAGGGGCTCGTAGCGCAGGCCGGCCAGGTCGCGGCCCTTGACCACGGCGACGGGCTCGGCCTCGGCCAGCTCCTTGGCGTACGCGCCGAGCCGGTCCTTGCCGAGCACGTAGCGCTCGCCGTCCTGCTCGACCACCACGTAGTCCAGGTCCGGGCCCACGGCCAGCGCCAGGTTCGACGGCAGGGTCCACGGCGTGGTCGTCCACACCAGCACCTTCGCGCCGTCCAGGCTGTGCCCCGGGGCGGTCAGCGTGAACGCCACGGTCAGCGCCGGGTCGGTCCGGTCCCGGTACGTGTCGTCCATCTTCGTCTCGGTGTTCGACAACGGGGTCTCACACCGCCAGCAGTACGCCAGCACCCGGTAGCCCTCGTAGACCATGCCCTTGTCGTGCAGGGTCTTGAACGCCCACATGACGCTTTCCATGTAGTTCAGGTCGAGCGTCTTGTAGTCGTTGCCGAAGTCCACCCAGCGGGCCTGCCGGTTGACGTAGCGCTCCCACTCGCCGGTGTACTTGAGCACCGACGCCTTCGTGGCCGCGTTGAACTTGTCGATGCCGAGCGCGAGGATCTCGGCCTTCGTCGTGATGCCGAGCTGCTTCTCCGCCTCCACCTCGGCGGGCAGCCCGTGGCAGTCCCAGCCGAACCGGCGCTCGACCCGCTTGCCCTTCATCGTCTGGTAGCGCGGGACGACGTCCTTGACGTAGCCGGTCAGCAGGTGGCCGTAGTGCGGCAGGCCGTTGGCGAAGGGCGGGCCGTCGTAGAAGACGAACTCGTCGTTCGCCGGCCGCGCGTCGATGCTCGCTTGGAAGGTCTTGTCGGCCCCCCAGAAGTCGAGGACGCGCTCCTCGACCTGCGGCAGGGCAGGGCTGGCGGGGACTGACGATCCGTCTTTCGGATACGACATCGGTTCAAACCTCTCGCATGGGCCTCAATAGCTCCGATGCGAGGACGCGGTCACCCGCGCGGTACCACCCCGCTTGGCGGCCCCGGAGGGTCGCCCGCTCGTTCTTCGGCTGTGACGGGCCGGACCCGTCCGGTTCTACTGGGGCCCAGAGGACCTGTTCTTCCGGAGGCTCGCCGGTGATGGCCGGGTCAAAGCCTGTGCACCCATGTTACCGGTACCGCCAACTGGTTAGAGCCAGCCCGTGCCCGTCGGGGTCCTTGAACGAGACCGACCACAGCTCCATCAGGGCCGTGGCGGCCACCGCGCGGGGCCGCTGGAGGAACCGGACCCCCTTGGACCGCAGCTCCTGGTACACCGTGTCGACGTCGTCGACCTCCAGGTTCACGTGCGCGAGGCGGGGCCCCTCCGGCCGGGCGTCGTCGAGCTGGCGGAGCAGCAGTTTCGCGTCGCCGGCCGCCAGGATCGCCGCGCCGCCGCCCGAGTCGAGCTCCGTGAAGCCCAGAGTGTCCCGGTAGAACTCCAACGAACGGGACAGGTCGGATACCATCAGGCTCACGCCGACGCCCTGGATCGACGCCGGGACGATCTCGTCGGGGACCTCGTCCGCGAACTCCGCGTCGGCCTCGTAGTGGGCCCGGCCGCCGG
Organism: Longispora fulva; assembly: GCF_015751905.1. Taxonomy (NCBI): domain Bacteria; kingdom Bacillati; phylum Actinomycetota; class Actinomycetes; order Micromonosporales; family Micromonosporaceae; genus Longispora; species Longispora fulva. The sequence goes on along the minus strand of NZ_JADOUF010000001.1, from coordinate 7,453,823 downwards.
TGAGCAGGCTCGGGTCGATCAGCCGGCTGGCCCGGGGCTCCGGCTCGTCCTCCAGGCTCGAACCCCACCGGGCGTGGTCGAGCGGCTTGGGCTCGCGGCGCGGCAGCGGGACCCGACCCGGGTCGGAGGCCTCGGCGGGGCCGGTCGGCTGGGTGGGCAGCGTCGGCAGGGTCGGCGGCGGGGTGACGAAGTCCGCCAGCTCGAACTCCGGCAGGTCCAGCGGCTCGAACTCCGGCAGCACGAACGGCGGCAACGACGGGAGCTGCGGCCGCTCGGGCTCCTTCTCCGGCGTCGGCTCGGGCTCCGGGACCGGCGCGGGTTCCGCCGCCGGTGCGGCGTCGACCGGGCTGAACAACTCATCCAGGTACGAGCCCAGCTCGTCGTCCTGCCGGGGCGTGCCGTTGCGCACGGTCTCCGCCCGGGTGGTCAGCCGGGTGACGAACTCCTCCTCGGCCGCCGCCGAGGCCGCCCGCACCCGGTCCCAGCGGATCGTCACCTGGCGCGGATCAGTGCGCAGCACGAACACCGGCAGCTGCTGGCCGGCGACCGGCCACTTGGCGACCGGCACCCCGGGGTCGCGGATCGTCTGCGCCGTGGCCGGCAGACCCGGGGCCTCCACCACCAGTTGCAACTCGCACCGGGCGCTGGACACCCCGGGCGGGGCCGGACTGGCGGCGATCACCCGGGCGCTGCCCTCGACCACCCTGCGGCGGCGGTTGGGCGCGAACGAGTTCATCCCGTGGTACGCGACCGCGCCGACGGCAACGGCGGTGCCGAGCCAGAAGACGAGCACGCTGCCCGTACCGATGCTGAAAATTATGATGAAAAGGGCAGCCAAGGGAAGAACTAGACCGAACAGACTCCGCGCATGGGAGGAGTGCGAGGAACCATCCGACACTGGGGCCTCCAGGGGGGATTTGGGCGACAGGCTGGCCCTTCTTGCCAGGCTAGGGGTGATGAACCGTTTTCGGAAGGTGATGCTCGATCTCTTTAGGCGCAGGACGAAGGTCGGATACCTGATCGATCGGGGCCGCTGTCCACCCCACGATCACAGACGGTTACCCTGCACTCGACGTCGAACCACTCAAGGAGGAGCTCGTGTCCGAGCGCACGCTCGTACTCATCAAGCCCGACGCCGTCCAGCGTGGCCTCGTCGGCGAGGTGCTGAACCGCTTCGAGCGCAAGGGGCTCACCATCGAGGCGATGACACTGCGCACGATGGACGCCGCGCTGGCCGACGCGCACTACGCCGAGCACGTCACCCGCGACTTCTATCCGCCGCTGAAGAACTTCATGACCAGCGGCCCGCTCGTCGCCCTGATCCTCTCCGGCGACCAGGCGATCAGCGTCGTCCGTGCCCTGACCGGCGCCACCGACGGCCGGGTGGCCGCCCCCGGCACGATCCGCGGCGACCTGTCGCTGTCCAACCGGGAGAACCTCGTGCACGCCTCCGACTCCGAGGACAGCGCCAAGCGCGAAATCGCCCTCTGGTTCCCTGGTTTGTGAGGACCCGCTGAGGACGACGCTGGACTGCGCGAACGGCCGACCCGCAGGGCGCTGCCCTAGCGGGTCGACCGTTCGCTTGCCAGCCCCGCCCTCAGCGGGCCACCGGCCTTAGATCAAGGACTCAGCTCAGCCCAGCACGCTCTTGCGGACATTCAGGACGTAGAGCCAGAGGGCCAGGAAGACCACGCCGATCGCGGCGATGCCCCACTGAAAGTAACCGCCAGCGATCACCAGGACCTGCAACGCCGTGCCCACGTGCCACGCCCACCTGTGCCGCAACAGTCCACACAGGAGGAAGCAGAGCACCGAGAGGCCCACCATCACCCAGACCCCGAGCCCCTGCAGCGACCCACCCATGATCCGAATGGGCTGGATCGCCAACAACAACACAATGCCTTCAATAACCAGACACCCGGCCCCGACCCCGCGCACGGCCCCACCAGGATTCCGCAACCCGGAGGGCTTCCCCTCGGCCGCGTCCCCAGCCCCGCTCTCCCCGGACCCGGTCACGTCCCCGGACGCGACCACGGAACGGTCGGCCGACTCACCCGGCTGTTCGGCCCCCGGGACCGTCACTTCTTCCTCACCAACAGCTTGCGGGCGTCCGCGACCGTCATCACCGACCCGGTGACCAGCAACCCGATCGCCCCCAACGACACACCCTCGTCGGACTCAGCCTCCGCGATCGCCACCTCGATGGCGTCAGCCAGAGTGGCCGCGACACTGACCCGCTCATCCCCGAAGTACTCCTCCGCCAAAGCTGCCAGCTTGTCCACCGCCATCCCCCGCTCCGAGCTGTTCACCGTGACCACGATCGCGTCGCACACCGGCTCCAACTGCTCCAGCATCCCGCCGACGTCCTTGTCCGCCAGTACGGCGAACACTGCGACGAGCCGGCCGAAGTCGAACTCCTCGCGGATCGCCCGAGTGGTCGCGGCCATGCCGGCCGGGTTGTGCGCGGCGTCGAGCAGGATCGTCGGCGCGTTGCGGACCTTCTCCAGCCGGCCCGGCGACGTGACCTGGGCGAAGCCCTCCCGGACCACCTCCGGGTCGAGCGCGCCCTTGTCCCTGCCGGCGCCGAGGAACGCCTCGACCGTGGCGAGCGCGACGGCCGCGTTCTGGGCCTGGTGCGCGCCGTGCAGGGGCAGGTAGACCTCGTCGTACACGCCGCCGAGGCCCTGGAGCTGGAGGAGCTGGCCGCCGACGGCCAGGCCGCGCTGGAGCACCGCGAACTCGTGGCCCTCGCGGGCGACCGTCGCGCCGACCTCGGCGCAGTGTTCCAGGATGGCCTCCATGGCCTCCTCGGGCTGCTCGGCGCAGATCAGGGTCGCGCCGTCCTGGACGATGGCCACCTTCTCGTACGCGATGTCGGCGACCGTGTCGCCCAGCCATTCCGTGTGGTCCAGGCTGATCGGGGTGATGACGCACACCCCGGCGTCGAGCACGTTCGTGGAGTCCGACGCGCCGCCCAGCCCCACCTCGACCACCGCGACGTCGACGGGCGCGTCCGCGAACGCCGCCAGGCCCAGGGCCGTGGTCATGTCGAAGTACGTCATCGACTCGTCGTGCCGGGAGTCGATGAGCTTCGCCATGGGCGCGACCTGGTCGTACACCTCGACGAACTGTTCCTCGGTCACCGGCTCGCCGTCGATGCTGATCCGCTCGGTGACGCTCTCCAGATGCGGGCTCGTGTACCGCCCGGTCCGCAGCCCGTGCGCCCGCAGCAGCGACTCGACCATCCGCGCCGTGGACGTCTTGCCGTTCGTGCCGGTGAGGTGCACGGCCCGGTACGCCTTCTCCGGGTTGCCCAGCGCGTCGAGCAGCTCGCGGAGCTTCATCCGGTCGAAGACCATCCGGGTGAAGCCCCGGCCGAGCAGCTCGGCGTCGACCTCCTGGAACCGGGCGTGCCGGGCCTTCCCGCCGAGCGCGTTCACGTCGTTGAGCGCCATCCCGGCCTTGAGGAGGTCCCTGCGCTGCTGCTCGTCGTCGCGGTCGTCGGTCATGCGAGCTTCCCCAGCGCCGCGGCGATCCGGGCCAGCTCGGCCTCAGCGGCGGCCAACCGTGTCTTGATCTTGTCCACGACCTGGTCGGGGGCCTTGCTCAGGAACTCGGCGTTGCCCAGCTTGCCCCGGCACTGCGCGACCTCCTTCTCGGCCGCCGCCTGGTCCTTGGCCAGCCGGGCCCGCTCGGCGGCCACGTCGATGCTGCCCTGGGTGTCGATCTCGACCGTGATCCCGCCGGCCAGGCTCAGCGTCGCCGTGGCCTCGAAGCCCTCGGCCGGGTCCTCCAACCGGGCCAGATTGCGGATCAGCGGCTCGTGCGCCAGGAACGCCGCCGAGCGGTCCGTACCGTCGGCGGACCCGATCAGCCGGGCCCCGACCTTCTGGCTCGGCTTGAGCCCCTGGTCGGCGCGGAACCGGCGGATCTCGGTCACGACCTCCTGCAGGGTGGCCACGCTGGCCCCGGCCGCGGGGTTGATCAGCTCCGGCCGGTCCGCCGGCCACGCGGCGGTCACGATCGTCTCCGCCCCGGTCAGGGTCGTCCACAGCTCCTCGGTCACGAACGGCACGACCGGGTGCAGCAGCCGGTGCAGGGTGTCGAGCACCTCGCCCAGAACCCGTTGGGTCTTCTCCGCCTCGGGGCCGCCCGCGTACAGCACGGGCTTGGCCAGTTCCAGGTACCAGTCGCAGACGTCGTCCCACGCGAAGTGGTACAGCGCGTCGCAGACCTTCGCGAACTCGTAGCTCTCGAAGTGCCGGTCCACCTCGGCCGTCACCTCGGCCAGCCGGGACAGGATCCAGGCGTCGACCGTCGAGCGCTCGCGCGGCAGCGGGCCGGTGACCGTGGCCCCGTTGGCCAGGGCGAACCGGGTCGCGTTCCACAGCTTGTTGCAGAAGTTGCGCGAGTCGGCGGCCCACTCCTCGCTGACCGCGACGTCCGTGCCCGGATTCGCGCCGCGGGCCAGGGTGAAGCGGGTGGCGTCCGCGCCGTACCGGTCGATCCAGTCCAGCGGGTCCACGACGTTGCCGAAGGACTTCGACATCTTCTTGCCGAACTGGTCACGGACCATGCCGTGCAGCGCGACCGTCTTGAACGGGGCCACGCCGTCCATCGCGTACAGGCCGAACATCATCATCCGGGCGACCCAGAAGAACAGGATGTCGTACCCGGTGACCAGCACGCTCGTCGGATAGAACTTCTCCAGGTCCGGCGTCTTCTCCGGCCAGCCCAGCGTCGAGAACGGCCACAGCGCGCTGGAGAACCACGTGTCCAGCACGTCGCTGTCCTGGGTGTAACCCTCGGGCGCGGTCTCGTCGGGGCCGACGCAGACCACCTCGCCGTCGGGGCCGTAGAACACCGGGATCCGGTGGCCCCACCACAGCTGGCGGGAGATGCACCAGTCGTGCATGTTGTCGACCCAGGCGAAGTAGCGCTTCTCCAGCTCGACCGGTTCGATCTTCACCCGGCCGTCGCGGACCGCGTCGCCCGCGGCCTTCGCCAGCGGGGTGGTGTTCACGAACCACTGCAGGGACAGCCGCGGCTCCACGGTCGTCTTGCACCGCGAACAGTGCCCCACCGAGTGGTTGTACGGCCGGATCTCCCGGACGATCCGGCCCTCGGCGCGCAGCGCGGCGACCACGGCTGGCCGGGCCTCGTACCGGTCCAGGCCCTCGAACGGGCCGTGCGCGGTGATCACCGCGCGCTCGTCCATGACGGTGATCGACGGCAGGTTGTGCCGCTGGCCGATCTCGAAGTCGTTCGGGTCGTGCGCCGGGGTGACCTTCACGCAGCCGGTACCGAACTCCGGGTCCACGTGCTCGTCGGCCACGATCGGGATCCGCCGGCCGGTCAGGGGCAGCTCGACCTCGGTGCCGACCAGGTGCGCGTACCGCTCGTCGTTCGGGTTGACCGCCACGGCCGTGTCGCCGAGCATCGTCTCGGCCCGGGTGGTGGCGACCACGATCTCGTCGCTGTAGCGGATGTAGACCAGCTCGCCGTCGGAGTCGGAGTGCTCGACCTCGATGTCCGACAGGGCGGTCAGGCAGCGCGGACACCAGTTGATGATCCGGTTCGCGCGGTAGATCAGGCCGTCGTCGAACAGCCGCTTGAAGATCGTCTGCACGGCGCGGGACAGACCGGAGTCCATCGTGAACCGCTCCCGGGTCCAGTCGACCGAGTCGCCCAGCCGGCGCATCTGGCCGAGGATCGAGCCGCCCGACTCGTTCTTCCACTCCCAGACCTTCTCCAGGAACGCCTCGCGGCCCAGGTCGTGCCGGCTCACGCCGTCGGCGGCCAGCCGGCGCTCGACGACGTTCTGGGTGGCGATGCCGGCGTGGTCCATGCCGGGCAGCCACAGGGCCTCGTAGCCCTGCATCCGGCGGCGGCGGACGAGCGCGTCCTGGATCGTGTGATCCAGGGCATGGCCGACGTGCAGGGAACCCGTGACATTGGGCGGCGGGATCACAATGGTGTACGGCGGCTTGTCACTGTCCGCGTCCGCCCGGAAGTAACCGTTTTGTACCCACTGCTCGTACCGGCGGGACTCGACGTCGGCGGGCGGGTACTGAGCAGGCAGTTCCTGGGCATTCGTAGTCACCCGCTGAGTCTACGTAAGTGCTAGAGTCCCGCGTTCCTCACACCACCCCACGGGAGACCCGATGAGCTATCCGCAGCCCCCTGAGCAGCCGCCGCCGGGCGCGCCGCAGTACGCGCCGCCGGTGTTCGTCGCGCCGCAGAGCCAGCCGTTGGGCTTCACCCCGCCGCAGGCGCCGAAGAAGAGCGGGGCCGGAAAGATCGTCGCGGGGGTTCTCGGCCTCGTCCTCCTGCTCTGCCTCGGCGGGGCAGCGCTCTTCGCCTTCCCGATCATCTCCGACCAGGGCGCCACGATCGCGCTGCCGGCGAAGATCGGGAACCTGGTGCTCGACGACGGGCCCGAAGGGAAGAAGGCCGTCGACGCCATGTCGTCCGCCGGGGGCTCGATCGCCGGCCACGAGTCCAAGGGCGCGCTGTACCGCGACGGAGACAAGCCGGTGATCTTCTTCGGGGCCACCGGCCTGAACGTCAACCTCAAGGGCCAGCTCGACGACGCCTTCAAGGCCATGAACGCCACCGGCGGGGTCGACATCGACGCCGGAGACCTCGGCGGGTACATCCGGTGCGGCACCATCGCCGCCCAGGGCGACTCGCCGGCCTGCGTGTGGATCGACCACGGCAGCATCGGGCTGGCCATCTTCGTCAAGGGTGACAAGGCCACGGCCGGGCAGCTGTTCCAGGAGATGCACCGCGCGATGCTGAGCAGGTAAGGCGCGCGGCGGGCCGGGCTCCTCCGTACCAAAATGATGGTGTTGATCTGTGATCCTGGTCCGGGCCGTTGCTAGGCTTCCGCGATGGCGTTCCTGGAGACCTACGAGGAGCACCCCGAGGAGGAGCGCAAACCGCTCCCCCTACGCCGGATCATCATGATCGCCGGCGGGGTGTTCGGAGTCATCGTTCTGATCGGTGCGGTGATCTGGGGCCCGACCCTCTGGCAGGTGGTCCGCCAGGGCAACCCCGAGCTGACGATCCCGCCCAAGGCCGCCGGCCTCACCCTCGACACGTCCGAACGCGGCCAGCGCACCGCCGAGGGCATGCGCGAGGCACTGTCCGTCCCGGTCGGCTTCGACAAGACCGTCGGCGGCGTCTACCAGGACCCGGCCGCCGCCAACCGGTCCGCCATCGTCGTCGCCGGCACCGCCACCCTGTTCGACCCCGAGGGGACCCTCGACGACCTGTTCTCCGTCATCACCGACACGGCCGGCGGGGTCACCGGGACGCACGCCGTGGACGCCGGCCCGCTCGGCGGCGAGGCCCGGTGCGGGGTGACGACCATCGACGCCGACCGCGTGCCCGTGTGCGGGTGGGCCGACCACGGCAGCGCCGGGTTGATGCTGTTCCCGGGGCACACGCCTGAGGAGTCCGCGCCGAAGTTCGTCGCGCTGCGGGGGGCGATCCAGAAGCGCTGACCGACGCCGGGGTCGGGGTCCCGGCCCGGCGGTCAGCGCTCCCGGCCGAGGCGTCCAGCCGGTCCGCGTGCCGATGTGGGGGTGGGTGCGGATATGTCGGGCGGGCCAGCGCCCGTCGGCGTCCGGGCCGTGCGCCAGCACACATGTCCGCGTCCGGGGTCGGCGCGGAATCTGCCCCGCAGGCCTGAACACGGGGCGGTCGCGGCACTAGGGTGTGGGCATGAGGGTCGCCGTCTGCCAACTCAACGCCCGCGAAGACCGGGCCGCCAACCTCGCCCAGGCCCGCCAGTTGCTGGTGCGCGCCGCCGATCAGGGCGCTGATTTCGCGGTACTGCCGGAGTACACCGACTACCTCGGGCCCAGCGCGCACCGCCCCGAGCCGGTCGACGGCGAGTTCGGCACGTTCTTCGCCGAAGCCGCCCGCGAGCTCGGCATGTGGGTGCACGCCGGCAGCTTCCACGAGCGCGGCCCCGACGACCGGCACAGTTACAACACGTCACTCGTGTTCGACCGCTCCGGCGAGATCGCCGCGACCTACCGCAAGATCCACCTGTACGACGTGGAGATCCCCGGCAAGGTGTCCTACCACGAGTCGGCCACCGTCGCGCCCGGCTCCGAGGTCGTCACCGTCAAGGTCGAGGGCGCCACCATCGGCCTGTCGATCTGCTACGACCTGCGCTTCCCCGAGCTGTACCGCAAACTCACCGACGCCGGGGCCGACATCCTGGTCGTCCCGGCGGCGTTCATGCTGCACACCGGGCGCGACCACTGGGAGGTCCTGCTGCGCGCCCGGGCGATCGAGGGCCAGTCCTACGTCCTCGCCGCCGGCCAGGTCGGCAACCACGAACCCAACCGGACCTGCTTCGGCCGCTCCATGATCATCAATCCATGGGGTACGGTCCTCGCCCAGGCCCCCGACACCGTCACCGTGGCCGTCGCCGACATCGACCGGCACAGCCTGGAACAGATCCGCGCCGAGCTGCCCAGCCTCGCGCACCGGCGGCTATGACCCGGGTACCGAAGTACCTGTCCATCAAGGAGGATCTGATCCGGCGGATCGCCACGGGCGAGTTCCGGGTCGGCGAGCCGCTGCCCTCCCAGCGCGACCTCAGCGCCCAGTACGACGTCAGCCTCATGACCCTGCGGCAGGCCTTCGGCGAGCTCGCCGCCCAGGACGTCATCGAACAGATCGCCGGCAAGGGCACCTTCGTCCGCAGCCACCGCACCCCGTACGCCGCCGCCGGCCTGCGCAGCCTCGGCGACGACCTGCGCGCCCAGGGCATCAGCGTCACCACCCGGGTCCACGGCGTCTACTTCACCCCCGCCGCACCCGACGTCGCCGCCCGGCTCCGGATCGCCCCTGACGACCCCGTCCTCGTCATCGAACGGGTCCGGATCATCAACGGCCGCCCCGCCGTGCACCAGTACTCCTACGTCCCCGAACCCTTCGCCACCCCCCTCGCCGACGCTGACCTGGCCATCCGGTCGCTGTACGAACTCCTCGAACTGTGGTGCCACGCCGTCGCCGCCCGGGCCACGGAGGTGATCACCCCGGTGGCAGTGTCGGGGCGGGTCGCCGAACTGCTGGAACTCTCCCCGGGAGATCTGGCGCTCCGCAGCGACCGGTTGACGTACGACCAGGCGGGTCGGGCGATGGTCGACGACCGGGCTGTGCTGGCCGGGGAACGGGTGGTGGTGACGGTGGATCGGGCGAGTGTGGGGAGTGCGCCGGACGTGTCGGTGACCGCGGCTGTGGGGTGAGGGCCGGGGCTCGGGGCCGGGAGCCGTGGCCCGCGCTGCGGCACGGCCTGAGGCCGGTTCAGGCCCGAGGTCGGGGCCTTGGCCTGCCTGCCCGCGCAGGAACAGCGCCTCAGCAGTTCTCCGTCCAGCAGTTCGCGATGCCGTTGGCGCGCAGCAGCTCCAGGCTCGCCACCGTCTCGGCCGGCGATCCGGTCCCGATCGGGTAGCGGCCCACCCGGTTGGCGTGCAGGGCCAGCTCGATCGCGTGGCCGAGCTCGACGCCGGGCAGCGCCCGATACACCGCCGTCACGGTGGAGTCCAAAGAATGGGCCGTGTCCACGCCGAGAACGATGACCGAACCCTCCCCGCCCAGCGGCACCGGCTCCGGTCGGGTGAGACCGCCCCGCAGCCCGGCCCAGAGCGCGTCGAGCACCGGGTCGATGTCCTCAAAAGGCATCCCCGCCGGCCGGAGCTCCTTCTCGGGGAACGTCACCGTCGGCCGGACGCCGGAACACCGCTCACACCAGCCCAGCAGGAGCTTGCTCTGCCGGAGCAGCTCACCGGGGGTCTCGGCGGCGTGCACCACGTTCGCGAAGGGGCCGTCGGCGAACCGCCAGCGGATGGCACGCTTCACCCGTCGGGCCGCTTCGTAGGCGTCCGGACCGGCCAGGGTCACCACCTGCGACGGGCCGCCACCGAGGTAGCGGTCGAGCAGGCCGAGCATGAGGCGGTGGCCGTCGTCGGAGTACTCACTCCACAGGTACCGGATATCGGCGGGGGTCAGAGAGATCCGATGTCGGCAGCGGATCTCCAGACCCTCCGCCTCGATCTCACGCTCCACATGGGCCGACAGCCCGGCGCGCAGACAGTCCGGCTTGAGCAGGAGGAAGGCTTCCACCCGTTGCAGGCTACCCGCCGATCGCCTTTCGGAAATCAGCCACAAGGCTGCCGATCGCCGCCGGTGATTCACCTTCGACGATCCGACGCATCACCGGCGCACCGATGATCACGCCGTCGGCCTCCGCGCAGATCTGGGTGGCGTTGGCCGGAGTCGAGACGCCGACCCCGATCAGAACCGGCTTGTCGGTGATCCCCTTGAGCCGCCGGGCCAGCGTCAGGGACGACTGGGCCAGGGAATCCCGCTCGCCGGTGACGCCCATCAGACCGAGGCCGTAGACGAAGCCCCTGGTCCGCTCGCAGATCACGGCCAGCCGCTCGTCCGAGCTGACCGGCGACGCGAGCAGGACGTGCTCGATCCCCGCCGCCGCGGCGTCGGACTCCCACTCGGCGGACTCCTCGTGCGGCAGGTCCGGCAGGATCGTCGCGCAGATGCCGGCCTCGCCGATCCGCTCCGCGAACCGCTTGTGCCCGGGCTGGAGCACCAGGTTGTAGTACGTCATCGCGATCAGCGGCGCCCGGTCGTGCCCGCCACGGACCAGGTCGTCCACGATACTGTCCACAGTGGTGCCACGCTCCAGCGCCAGCACCGACGCCTTCTGGATCACCGGCCCGTCGATCGCTGGGTCACTGAACGGCACCCCGATCTCGACGGCGTCCGCACCGGCGGCCAGGGCCGCGTCCACGTAGTCGGTCCAGTTCTCGGTGACGCCACCCGTCACATACGGAATCAGCAGCTTGCGCCCGCCGTCCCGCGCCGCCATCAGCGTGCTCTCCAGCCGTCCAGTCATGCCGTCGTCGCCTCTCCGAGCAGCCCGATAACCGTGTGCATGTCCTTGTCCCCGCGCCCCGAGAGGTTGACCAGCACCGTCGAACCCAGGGGGATCTCGCGGCCGGCCTCGCGGATCACGTAGGCGATGGCGTGCGCCGACTCGAGCGCCGGGATCAGGCCCTCCAACCGGCTGAGCACCTGGACCGCCTCGAGCACCTCGTCGTCGTCCACCGTCGGGTAGTCCGCCCGGTGGATCGAGTCCAGATACGCGTGCTCGGGGCCCACGCCCGGGTAATCCAACCCCGCGGAGATCGAGTGCGCCTCCAGCACCTGGCCCTCACGGTCCTGCAGCAGCTGGCTCCGCGAGCCGTGCACCACCCCGACCCTGCCGCCCCCGATCGCGGCCCCGCCGGCCGCCTGCACGCCGACGAGCCGGGCGTCCGTGTCGACATAGCCGGCGAAGATGCCCGCCGCGTTCGACCCGCCGCCGACGCACGCGACCACCTGGTCGGGATGCGCGCCGAGGATCTCCAGGCACTGCTCGCGGGCCTCCTCGCCGATGATCCGCTGAAGCTCCCGGACCAGCCACGGGTAGGGGTGCGGGCCCATCACGGAACCGAGGCAGTAGTGCGTGTCGTGGGTGTTGGCCACCCAGTCGCGCATCGCCTCGTTGACCGCGTCCTTCAGCGTGCGACTGCCGGACGCCACGGGCCGGACCTCGGCGCCCAGCAGGCGCATCCGGAACACATTCAGCTCCTGGCGGGCCATGTCGACCTCGCCCATGTAGACCACGCAGTCGAGCCCCAGCAGGGCGCACGCCGTCGCCGTGGCGACTCCGTGCTGCCCGGCACCGGTCTCGGCGACGACCCGGGTCTTGCCCATCCGGCGGGCGAGCAGCGCCTGACCGAGGACATTGTTGATTTTGTGGCTACCGGTGTGGTTGAGGTCCTCGCGCTTCACCAGCACCCGGACACCCAGCTTCGCCGACAGCCGGTGGCACTCGGTGACCGGTGTGGGCCGCCCGCTGTACTGCTTCAACAGCCCCCGCAGCTCCGCGTGGAACTCCGGATCCGCCCAGGCCGCACGGAACGCCTCCTCCAGCTCCAGGCAGGCCGGCACGATCGGCTCGGGCACGAACCGCCCGCCGAAATCCCCGAAGCGCCCGTCCGCAGAGGGCAGTCCCATCAACTCCGCACTCACAGTTTCCTCGATCCACCTGGAGGCCGCGGGGCAGGTCACGCCTGCCCCGCGACAAGAATGCCGGATCGGGAGACCAAAGTCAATAATGAGAGTTCTAGAACTGACATTCTTCCTCTGATATAACTGTTCTAGAACTGGAGTGTAGCCTGCCGACGCCAGGGGCTGGTTGGGCGGGACCAGCCGGCGCGGCAGCTGGGTCAGATCGCAGATCCCGCACCGCACGGACGCCCGGGGTTCACAGGTAGTAGCCGGCCAGCGGGACGCCCGCCTCGTCCGGCAACGATGGGCCCTCCAGGCGGACCGTCTTCGGTGGGGCCGGCGGCTTGAGGGCGGTGAGCTGGGCGGTGGACAGCGCGAACACGACCCGGCCGATGCCAGAGCGTTCGATCGCACCCTGGCACATGCCGCAGGGCTGGCAACTGGTGTACATGGTGGTGCCGGCCGCGGTGTCCAGGTCGAGTTCGCGCGCTGCCCAGCGGGCCAGTTTCAGCTCTGGATGCGCGGTGATGTCGTTGTCGACGTCAACGGTGTTGTGGGCCTCGATGAGGACCTGGCCGTCCGGGCCCACGAGGAGGGACGCGAACGGGCCATCTCCGGTGGCCCGTGCTGAGACCGCGAGTTCCAGTGCCCTGCGGAGGTGGCGTTCGTCGTCGGGCGTCATGCGTGTTCCTTTCGGAGAGAGTGGATGCCGGTGTCGCCAGGGGTCGCGGGGGTCGTATCGTGTGGCTGCTGTGTGCAAGGTGCCTGGCCGGTGGCTGGGCGCGTCACGTGCGGTCCGCACCACGTGCGGCAGACACACGATCGGCAACGGCCTCACGGTCCGCGGGCGACTCACGATCGGTGCCCGACCCACGGCTCGCAGGCGACTCCCGGTCAGCGCCCGGCTTACGACCCGCGACCGACCCACGGCCCTCAGCCGACCCACGGTCTCTGGCCGGCACGAGGCGAGCCGCCACCGCCTCGAGCATCCCCCACGCCACCTCAGGCCGAAGCGTCTCCGCCGGATCACCCTGATACGGGTCCAGCACCACAGTCTCGACCCCGAACCCACGAAGATGCCCCAGATCATCGACGACCTGATCGATGGTGCCCTCGCCGGCCCCCCGATCAGGCGCGGTCACCGGTTCCTCGGTCAGCCGCAGCGTGATCCGGGGCGCCAGGGCCGGTACCGGTCGCCGCTCCTCAGCCGCCACGGCCCGCAACCTGTCCACCGCCGCCCGGAACCAGTCGAGGGTGAACCGCAGCGGATGCCAGGCGTCTCCGAGCCGGACCGTCCGGCGCAGGGCGGCGTCACTGTTGCCGCCGACCCAGATCGGAACCCGCCCGGCCGCGTAGTCGTCCTCGTCAGCCCAGGCGGCCCGGAGCGCCAGCAGATGCTCGTCGGTCAGCCGACCGCGCCGGTCGAACCGCACGCCGAGCGCCTCGAACTCCTGCCGCGCCCAGCCGACCCCCACGCCGAGCACCAGCCGGCCCCCGCTGAGCTGGTGGAGGTTGGCGGCCATCCGGGCGACGAGCAACGGATGCCGGTACGGCATGAGCAGCACCGTCGTGCCCAACCGGACCCGGCTCGTGATCCCGGCCAACCAGCTGAGGGTGGTGAACGGCTCGTAGAACGGCGCCGGGTACCGTTCCGCCACGTCCGGGGTGATCGCGACGTGGTCGGAGACCATCAACAGGTCATAGCCCAGCCCCTCCACCGTCCGCGCCCAACTCCGCAGCACGCCGGGGTCGGTGCCGGGACCGAAGTTCGGGACGTTCACGCCAATCTGCACTCGATCAGATTATCCCCGAGGATGCCCATCAGGAACAGACTGTCACCGGTTCTGTGGCTGTTCTACCGTGAATTCACCGGTAGTCTCGCTACATGACCGAGACTCTTGATCCGACCGACTGGGCGATCCTGGTCGAGGTGCAGCGCGACGGCCGGATCACGCTCACCGAGCTGGCCCGGCGGGTCAACCTCAGCGCCTCCGCCACGACCGAGCGCCTCCGCCGGCTCGAGTCAGCCGGCGTGATCACCGGCTACCACGCGGCCGTGGACCTGACCCGGGCCGGCTACCCGGTGCTGGCGGTCGTGCGCCTCAAGTACCCGGGTAGTCAGCATCAGCCGCTGCACCAGCTCCTCGGCGAACGTTTCGAGATCCTCGAGTGCCTGCGGACCACCGGAGACGACTGTTACACGTTGAAGGTCGCCGCCACCTCGATGGCCCACCTCGAACAGTTGATGAACGAACTGGCCCGGTTCGGCGGCACCAACACCAACGTGGTCTACAGCCAGACCCTGCCGTATCGAGGCCCCAGGCCCCCCGACCAGACGGCGGAATGAACGGCTAGCGACCGCTGGGACACGTGGCCCCCGCCGGCTGCGCACCGCCCGGCCATCCGGGCGCCCAGGCCATCCGGGCCACTCTTGGCCGCCCGGGCCGCCATGTCGGCCGCCCGGGTCGCCGGGTCGCCGGGTCGCCGGGTCGCCGGGGAAACGCAACAATGGCGCCCCCGGACACCCGGGGCCGCCATCGAAGGACCGAACAGACCGATCAGGCCGACTTGTCGCGCCGCTCCCGGTCCCGGGGCGCGCTCCGCAGCGGAATGTCCCGCGGAATGATCGTCGGATTCACGTTTTCCCGCACCACGGCCCGGGTGATCTCGACGCGGGCGACGTCGGAGCGGCTGGGCACCTCGTACATCACGGGGAGGAGGACCTCCTCCATGATCGCGCGCAGGCCACGGGCTCCGGTGCCGCGCAGGAGCGCCTGGTCGGCGATGGCCTCGAGGGCCTCCTCGTCGAAGACCAGCTCCACGCCGTCGAGCTCGAACAGCTTCTGGTACTGCTTCACGAACGCGTTCTTCGGCTCGCTCAGGATCTTGATCAGCGCGGTGCGGTCGAGGTTGCGCACGTTGGTGATGACGGGCAGCCTGCCGATGAACTCGGGGATCAGGCCGAACTTCAACAGGTCGTCGGGCATGACCTGGTTGAAGATGTCATCCGTGGTGACCTCTTCCTTGGACCGGATCTGGGCGCCGAAGCCGAGGCCCTTCTTGCCGATCCGCGACTCGATGATCTGGTCGAGCCCGGCGAACGCCCCGCCGCAGATGAACAGCACGTTGGTGGTGTCGATCTGGATGAACTCCTGGTGCGGGTGCTTGCGGCCGCCCTGGGGCGGCACGTTCGCGCTGGTGCCTTCGAGCATCTTCAGCAGCGCCTGCTGGACGCCCTCGCCTGACACGTCCCGGGTGATCGACGGGTTCTCGCTCTTGCGGGCGACCTTGTCGATCTCGTCTATGTAGACGATGCCGGTCTCGGCGCGCTTGACGTCGTAGTCGGCAGCCTGGATGAGCTTGAGGAGGATGTTCTCGACGTCCTCGCCGACGTAGCCGGCCTCGGTGAGCGCCGTGGCGTCGGCGATCGCGAAGGGCACATTCAGCATCCGCGCGAGGGTCTGCGCCAGATGGGTCTTTCCGCAGCCCGTGGGGCCGATCATCAGGATGTTCGACTTGGCGAGCTCGACGACCTCGCCGCCGCCCGGCCGGTTGCTGACCGACTCGGCCTGGATCCGCTTGTAGTGGTTGTAGACAGCCACCGCGAGCGCGCGTTTCGCCTGCTCCTGGCCGACGACGTAGGCGTCGAGGAACTCGGAGATCTCCTTGGGCTTCGGCAGCTCGTCGAACTTGACGTCGCCGGCCTCCGAGAGCTCCTCTTCGATGATCTCGTTACAGAGGTCGATGCACTCGTCACAGATGTAGACGCCAGGGCCAGCGATGAGCTTCTTCACCTGCTTCTGCGACTTGCCGCAGAAGGAGCACTTGAGGAGGTCACCGCCATCACCGATTCGAGGTGCCACCTGCGTCACACTCCCTGTGCTCACGGTCTGAGGGCTCGCGCCCCGGACGTCCGAGACCCGCTGCTTCGACGTTACCTGGTTGGGGGCCCCATCGAGGCCCCCAAACCCGCATAACCTCCACCACTCGACGGCCCGGGGGCCGACGGTGGCTACTAGCTGACGGCCCGGACTACGGCGTTCTTCTTCCGCGGCGCCTGGACTGTGTCGATCAGACCGTAGGCAAGAGCGTCCTCAGCAGTGAGGATCTTGTCACGGTCGATGTCCTTGCGGACCTGCTCGACGGGCTGGCCCGAGTGGTGCGCGATCAGCTCCTCGAGCATCGTACGCATACGCAGGATCTCACGAGCCTGGATCTCGATGTCCGAGCCCTGACCGTACCCGCCCTCGGTGGCCGGCTGGTGGATGAGCACCCGGGAGTTCTGCAGGGCGACCCGCTTGCCCGGGGTGCCCGCGGCCAGCAGCACGGCGGCGGCCGACGCGGCCTGGCCGAGGCACACCGTCTGGATGTCCGGCCGGATGAACTGCATCGTGTCGTAGATGGCCGTCATCGCGGTGAACGAACCACCGGGCGAGTTGATGTACATGACGATGTCGCGGTCCGGGTCCGTCGACTCCAGGACCAGGAGCTGGGCCATCACGTCGTTCGCGGAGGCGTCGTCGATCTGGACGCCGAGGAAGATGATGCGCTCCTCGAACATCTTGTTGTACGGGTTGGACTCCTTGATCCCGTACGACGTGCGCTCCACGAACGACGGCAGGATGTACCGGTTGGTGACCGGGGCGAAATCAGACATGGCCACTTCCCTCAGTTGTCCGTGCCGGCGCCAGCGGGGACCTGCGCGGCCCCGGTGATCACCTTGTCGATGAAGCCGTACTCCAGGGCGGCCTCGGCCGTGAACCAGCGGTCACGGTCGGAGTCGGTCGCGATCTGCTCGATGGTCTGGCCGGTGTGGTACGCGATCCGCTCGTGCATCAGGTGCTTGGTGAACACCATCTGCTCGGCCTGGATCGCGATGTCCGCGGCGGTGCCGCCGATCCCACCGGAAGCCTGGTGCATCATGATCCGCGCGTGCGGCAGGGCGTAGCGCTTGCCCTTGGCGCCGGCGCAGAGCAGCATCTGGCCCATCGAGGCGGCCATGCCCATCGCGACGGTGGCGACGTCGTTCTTGATGAACTGCATCGTGTCGTAGATGGCCATACCCGAGTAGACCGAGCCGCCGGGTGAGTTGATGTAGAGCCAGATGTCGCGCTCGGCGTCTTCCGCGGCGAGCAGCAGCAGCTGGGCGCAGATCCGGTTGGCCGACTGGTCGGTCACCTCACTGCCCAGGAAGATGATCCGCTCCTTGAGCAACCGGTTGTAGACCGAGTCGTCAAGGTTGCCGAGACTTTCGGCCCCGCGTGCGACCGGGGAATGCAGGTCGGTCATGGCAGCCCTTCGCCGTACCACCCGGCGCGCTGATCACGCCGGTCGGGGGTTTTCTTATCTGCGACCCTAGCCGGTGCCGACGGCAAACCGGCCCCGTGAAGGGCCCGTTTCGCTCCGCGCTGAAAACGGCCAGAAGACGCGGACGGCGCGCGACCCTTGCCCGGGTCACGCGCCGTCCGGACGCGTTACTTACTCGGCGTCGGCTTCCGCCGCCACCGTGCCGCGCAGGTCGTCGACCTTCAGCTCGGCACCGGTGGTGTCCGTGATCTTGATGTTCTCGACGACCTGGGCCAGGGCCTTGCCCCGACGCACGTCCCCGAACACCGAGCCGGCGACACCGGCGCGGACGAGCTGGTCGTAGTACTGCTGGGGGGCGACCCCGGACTGCTGCGCCCGGTGCACGATCTCCTGGCCGAACTCGTCGTCGGAGACCTGGACGTCCTTGTCCTCCGCGATCGCGTCGAGGAGGAGCTGGATCCGGACGGCC
The DNA here is from genome assembly GCF_015751905.1 of Longispora fulva. Taxonomy (NCBI): domain Bacteria; kingdom Bacillati; phylum Actinomycetota; class Actinomycetes; order Micromonosporales; family Micromonosporaceae; genus Longispora; species Longispora fulva. Next base: position 7,435,951 of record NZ_JADOUF010000001.1, on the reverse strand, counting down.
TTGGTCGCCGACTCGGTCAGCTCGGCCGTGAGGCCCTCCTCGGTCTGGTCCTCAGCCTTGAGGTACTCCTCCAGCGTCGCGCCGACCCGCTCCAGCTGCTCGAGCATCGAGTGCTTGCGGTGCTCGACCTCCTCGGCGACGACCGACTCGGGCGCGGGCACCTCGACGGCCTCGATCAGGGCGTCGATCGCCTTGTCGCGGGCTGCCATGAGCTGCTCCATGCGCTTGACCCGGGTGAGCCGGGTGCGCAGGTCGTCGCGGAGCTCGGCGAGCGTGTCGAACTCGCTGGCCATCTGGGCGAACTCGTCGTCCAGCTCCGGCAGCTCCTTCTCCTTCACGCCCTTGATCGTGACGGCCACGTCGGCGTCCCGGCCGGCGAACTCGCCGGCGACGAGGGCCGTGGTGAAGGTGGTCGACTCGTCGGCGGACAGGCCGACGACGGCCTCGTCCAGGCCGGGGAGCAGCTGGCCGCTGCCGACCTCGTGCGAGATGCCGCTGGCGGAGCCGCCCTCGACGTCCTTGCCGTCGACCGTGGCGTTCAGGTCGAGGGTCACGTAGTCGCCGTCGGCGACAGCGCGGTCGACGCCCTTGAGCGTGGCGAACCGGTCACGGAGGCTGTTGACCTGCTCGTCGACCTGCTCGTCGGTGAGCTCGAGCTCGTCGACGGTGACGCTGATGCCGGAGAAGTCCGGCAGGGTCAGCTCGGGACGGACGTCGACCTCGGCGGTGAACTTCAGCGGCTCACCGTCGGCCAGCTCCTCGACGTCGATCTCCGGCCGGCCGATCGTCTTGACCTCGTGTGCCTGGACCGCGGCCATGTACTGCTCCGGCAGCGCCTCCTGGACGGCCTCGCTCAGCACCGCGCCGCGCCCGACCCGCTGGTCGATGACGGCAGCCGGGACCTTGCCCTTCCGGAAGCCGGGGATCGAGATCTGCTGGGCGAGCGTCCGGTACGCCTTCTTGAGGCTCGGCTCGAGCTCAGCGAAGGGCACCTCGATGGACAGCTTCACCCGGGTCGGGCTAAGGGTCTCCACGGTGCTCTGCACGGGCGTACTCCTTGATTGGTGTGCGGTTGAGAGGTCTGACCGAACGAGTCTAGACAAGCGTCGCCTGCCTGAACGGGCTGGGACCCGAACAGGAAGCCAAGGTCACAGTCTGTGTCGGGATGACAGGATTTGAACCTGCGACCCCTCGCTCCCAAAGCGAGTGCGCTACCAAGCTGCGCCACATCCCGGTCGAACCTCCGGGAGTCTACCCGCTAAGCTGGGAGCGCGCCTCGGCGCATGCGGGCGTAGCTCAATGGTAGAGCTTCAGTCTTCCAAACTGACTACGCGAGTTCGATTCTCGTCGCCCGCTCAGCACGGTGAGGCCCCGGTCACAGACCGGGGCCTCACCGCATTCCCGACCTACCCGGCCAGCGCCCCCAGCCCGGCCAGCAGCTCCAGCCGCTCGTCCTCCGTCAGCCACCCGTAGACCGGGGCGTCCCGACGGTTCGTGTCGGCCTCGATCGCGGCCCGGACCGGCCCGTCGCCCAGCTCGCGCACCTCGGCGGCCGTCAACCCCGCCGCGGCCCACGCCGCCTTGTGCGCGTCGGCCCGGTGGTGGCGCAGGGCGCCGAGCCGGTTCAGCAGCAGCAGGGCCGGGGACGCGTCGGCCGGTTCGAAGACCGGGGACAGGGCCGCGAACGCCGGTCCCCCGGTGGCTGCCCCGGCCGCCAGCAGGATGCCGACGAGCTCCGCCAGCCTGGGTACGCCGGCCAGCCCCGGCATCGTGCCGACCGGCGTCAGCGCCCACAGCTCCGCGGCCCCCTCGGCGGCGGCGTCCTGGACCGCCAGCGCCACCGCCCTGCCGAGGTCGGTGAGCCGCCAGGAGCCGTCGTCGACGACGACCGCGATCCCGGCAGCGAGCTCGGCGTACAGGTCAGGAGGCCCCTGGTAGACCCGGCCAGCGGCCAAGCCGTCGGCGGACAAAGGGCGGGCGAGCAGCCCGAAGTAGTAGTCCAGCACGAAACCGGGGTGGACCCCGAACCTCTCGATCACCGCGCGACCCCGCTTTCTGCCGGCGGCGCGGGCGGTGCTGTAGACACGGTCGATGACGGGGCGGATCAGGGCGGCGTAGCGCTCGGTCATGTGGGGCTCCGTTCGGGATGGGCGGGGCCTGGCCGGGCTCCGGACCGGTGCGTGCCAGGCCCGGTCACCCGGCTCGCAGGTGGGTGCGGAGTGCCGCGACGGTGCTGGCGGGCACACCGATCGAGGCGACGTACCCGTCGAGGTCGCCGTGCCGGGCGCGCAGCGCGGCGAGGAACAGGTCCATCGCCTCGCCCGGGCAGGCGCTGAACGGCGGGAAGTGCCCGTGGCCGTAGCCGGCGGCGAGCCGGGCGGTGACCAGGTGCACGGTGTCGGCGGTGCGGGCGTAGTCGGCGACGATGGCGTCGTCCGGCGCGCCGAGCAGGCCGAGGACCAGCGCGGCGAGCACGCCGGTGCGGTCCTTGCCCCCGGCGCAGTGGAACACGACGGGGCCGGCGTCGGGGCTGGCCAGCACCGTGAGGCACGCGGCCAGTTCGTCGGCGCCCTCCACCGTCATGTCCAGGTAGCGGTCGCACAGGTAGCGCGCCACGCCCTGGGACTCGTCGTAGGCGACGGTGTCCCAGAAGGTGCGCAGCACGGACAGGTTGCGGTAGTCCACCGCCGCGTCGGCGCGGACCCGCCCCTGGCGGACAACCTCTTCGGGGGTACGCAGATCCAGCACCGTCCGCACGCCCAGCCCCCGGAAGCGGGCCCACTCGGCGTCGTCCAGTTGGGTGAGCGCGTCCGAGCGGTACACCCGACCGGGCCGCACCCGACCACTGTCCGCTGTGGAAAGGTCACGGAAATTGAACGCGTTGGTGAACATCGCGCCACCGTAACCACGCGACTACGCGCCCGACATCAGCCGGGCGCGCAGAGTTGTGTACCGGTTACGGCTTGAGTGGGGGGTACGTCGGGTCGAGGTGACCACCCTCCTTGAGCTGCACGTACAGCGGGACCTCGCTCGGGAAGTGGCCCCACGCGTGGTCGCCGCCCTCCACCGGGTCCACGGCGCGCCCGTCGAGCAGGTCGCACATCTGACGCTGCACGGGCGTCAGGTCCTCGAAGGAGGCCGGCTTCTCGTCCCGGATCGCGATCCACCGGTACGTGTACCCGAAGAAGGCGACCTTGCGGGTGAAGTCGGAGTAGTTGTTGGACCGGGCGTGCCAGATCCGCCGGTCGAAGAAGACCACGTCACCGGCGTTGACCTGGACCTCGATGGCGCCCTCGGGGTTGGGCCACTCCATGTCGCGGCGCGGCGGGCCCTGAATCCAGTTGGTCTTGTGGCTGCCCGGGACGACCTGCAGGTTGCCCCGGCCGGTCTCCGACAGGTCGGTGAGGAAGAAGGCGAGCTTCACGGAGAGCTGCGGACGCGGGTCCGTCTCGATCTCGCGGTTCTGCCGGCCGCCGTCCTGGTGCCACTCGAAGCGCGGCGGCTTGTGCACCTCGATCTTCGGGTGCACGTCGAGGTGCGAGTGGTAGACGTGCACGTTCCAGCCGATCGACGACCAGACGAGCGGGAAGACCTTCTCGTGGGTCATCAGGCCGGCGAGCTCCGGGCAGCTGGCGACGGCGCTCAGCTTGTGCAGCGAGCCGTCGGCGCCGAGCTTGCCAGCGGCGGCGTGCTCGGCGTAGACCCTGTCCATCGCGCTGGTGTAGTGCGCGATCTCCTCCGGGGTGAGCACCCCGCGGATGATGAGGTAACCGTCGCGGTCGAACTGTTCGCGCTGGTCCGGGGTCATGGCGAGCTCGGCCGCCGGGGCGTGGGCGGTTGCGGTCAACGTGCTCTCCTCCGTGAAGGGTCCTGGAGTCCTCGGGTGACGGGCACCGACAGAGGTCGGCGTCGCACAAGCCACCTCGGCAAGTAGACGCTTCAGAAACTACATTGCGTGGTGAATGTGACTCACGTCACGCCCAATTGACCGTCATCTACGGTGTCCAAGTGACAGAAATCAACCGATAAGGCGTGACAGCCAGCCAGTGCTGTCCAGGTACTGCAACCCCGTCACCGCCAGGAACAACGCCACCACGATGTGCGCCACCCGCGCGCTCCGCCGGGTCCGCCCCAGCCAGCGCACCATGATGAGCAGCCCGACGAGCCGGCACAGCCCGAACACGCCCAGCCCGATCACCAGCTCGAAGACGAACGCGCCGAACTTGCCGCCCACGCCGCCGAAGCCCCCGGCGAACGCCCAGATCCCCCAGCACACGAACGAGAACGCCGCGCCCACCGCGCTGAACTCCCAGCCCCTGGCCAGCAGGGCGAGGCGCTCCCCGACCGGCAGCCGCGGCTCGCGGTGCCGCTCCTGGATCTCCGCCGTCGGGTCCTGCTCCTTGGCCTGCGGCTTCGGCACCGACGCCCGGCCGGCCGGCCCCTGGTCGCCGTGCGGGGACGCCGGGGAGCCGTGCGGCGCCAGTTGCGAACGGTCCGGCGACGCGACCCTGGTCCGGTCGAGCGGGGCGGTGGACCGGTCCTGCCGGGCCTGCGCTCCGCCGGGACCGTCGTGCGACGCGACCCTGGTCCGGTCGAGCGGCGCCGTGGCCTGCTGACCCGGCCGCTGCCGGGGGTCGAAGGCCGTCGTCGGCTGGGCCTGCGGCTGCGGCCGGACCTGCTGGTACGGATCGGCCGGCCGCCGGTAGGGAGACGGGGACACCGGCGGGGCGAACACCTGGGTCTGCACGGGCGGCACCGCGTACTGCGGGGTCGGGGTGGGCACCGCCGGGCGGGCCAACACCTCGCGCAGGTGCACGAGCTCGCGCTCCAGGTTCTCGATCCGGGCGAACGCCCCGGTGTCGGTGCCGGCCACCGGCTGCCGGGGCGGCGTGACGGTCGCCCGGCCCACGGTGCGGCTCGGGGCCGCCGACATCCAGTCCACCCCGATGTCGGGGATCCCCGCGGCGCGGACCAGCTCGACCAGGTCGGACACCCAGCCCGACAACTGCGCGGTCGACGGCCGGTGCTCCGGCTCGTCGGCCAGCGGGGCCAGCAGGTGGTCGCGGAGCTTCGGCCGGGCCTCCAGCATCGGATGCGACCGCAGGGTCGCCCACGGCGGTGGCGGGGCGTCCGGCACCTCGGGGCCGGTGTGCTCACTGCGGGGGAACGCGCCGGTCACCAGGTAGTACGCCACCGCGCCGAAGCCGTGCACGTCGTAGGCCGGGCCCACGGTGCCGCTGAACGCCTCCGGCCCGCCGGCCTCCACCGTGTACGCGATCTGGGTGATGTGGTCGCGGCGGTGGTAGCGCGCGCCGGTGAAGTCGATCAGGCGGATCTCACCGCTGGGCAGCACCATCACGTTGGACGGCTTGATGTCCATGTGCAGCACCGGGCACGCCGACGGGTCCTCGGGGAGGTGCAGCTCCTTGAGGATCCTGGCCAGGAACGCCAGCGAGGCGGGCGCGTTGAGCAGCCGGCCGCCGGCGTGACGCTGCGAGACGTACTCCCGGAGGTTGACGCCGGGCACGTAGTCGTAGACCTGGATCGGGACGGCGTCGCCGGGCGGGGGCAGCTCGCCGGGCGGGTGCGGCGGCGGGCCCCAGAACCCGTCGGCGCGCCGGCAGATCCCGGGCACGCCCCGGTTGTTCAGGTCCATCAGGGCTGCGTCGCCCTTGTCCCAGGACCGCAGCTCGTCGGCGATCGGCCGCAGCGGGTCGACCCGGAAGACCTTCACGGTCATCGGGGCGGAACTCACTCCACTGCAGACCCGCACGGCCCGGTAGACCTCGGCCTGGCCGCCGGAGCCGAGGTGCTGCACCAGGCGGTATCTCTGGTGGGTCTCCGGCAGCGGACCGGCCGGGCCGCAGACGAGATCGAGGAGTTCGGTCACTTACCGAGCCTAGCCTGGCCGCGCGACCACCCCGGTCCCCCGGGCGTCGGGGGCCGCACCACGGATCGCGGGAAACCCCGCGCGGCGCTCAGGCTCCCGGGCGCGGGGTCCGCGCGACGAAGTCGGCGATGTAGGCGTCCAGGGACCGCTGCGGGGCCCAGCCGAGCTGACGTGCCTTGTCCGAGTCGGCCGCGCCGCGCTCGCGCTCGCCGCGCAGCGCCGGGATCATCCTGATCTCGCCGCCGAACATCCTGGCGACCTCGATCAGAGGCCACTCGCGGTTGACACCGAGCAGGTAGCCGTCGCCCTTGCCGTGCTCGAAGCAGGTCAGGATGCCGGCGACGATGTCGTCGATGTGGGTGAAGTCGCGGGTCTGGGTGCCCGGGGAGACCACGGGCAGCGGCTCGCCGGCCTCATGGCAGGACTCGAAGATGCCGATCACGGTCGCGTACTTGCCGGTCTTGATCTGCCCCGGGCCGTACACGTTGTAGAAGTAGGTGATCACGTGGTCGAGCCCGTACCAGTTGTCGAAGTTCGTAATGTATTCGACGTTCTTGGCCTTCGTCCACGCGTACGGGTTCAGGTGCTCGTCCTGGCCCTCGTTGCCGAACTTGGAGCTCGACGCGGCGTAGACCAGCCGGACGCCGCGCGCGTGGCAGAGCTTGACGACCTCCTTGGTGCCGCGGAGGTTGAGCTCCCAGACCAGGTCCGGCTCGTCGAAGGACTGCGGGATCCGGCTGTACTCCCCGAGGTGGAACACCGCCTTCAGGGGCGGGAGGTCGAGGGAGTTCACGTCGACGGTGCTGCCCTCGAGGTACGTCACGCGCTCGTCGTCGACGTGCGCGTCCCGGGTACCCGTGAGGTAGTTGTCGAGGGAGATGATCTGTGACGCCGGGTAGCGCTCCAACAGGGCCCGGATCACGTTACTGCCCACGAAGCCGGCGCCGCCGGTTACCAGATACGTCTCCATGCTCACTCTCCGTCAGAACAGTCCCATTGCTGACACCTACGCTACCGTCACAGGTGTGAAGGACTTCGGCCGACGCGGCGGTGAGGACCCCGACCGTGGCCTGCGCGGGCTGATCGGCCCCGGATCATCGCAGGTCAGCGTGGGGGCGGCGCTGCGCGCCCGTGACGCGGCGAGACCCACCGCCGAGGACCTGGCCACCGCCGAGGAGGCAGTGGTCGTGGTCCGCCGCAACTGGGTCCCCCCAGAGCAGCTCTCCTAGACCGTTTGGACCCGCTGAGGACGACGCTGGCCGCACGTCGGTGAAAGGCGCAGGGCGCTGCCCTGGCGCCTTCCGCCGACGCTTGCCAGCCCCGCCCTCAGCGGGCCACTTCGTCTTAGATCAAGAGCGCTTCTCGTAGTCACTGATCAGCGCGATTCTGCGGATGTGGCGGTCTACGCCCGAGAACTGGGTGGTCAGGAACGCCGTCACGATCTCGGTGGCCCCGTCGAGGGTGTGCATCCGGGCGCCGATGCCGACGACGTTGGCGTCGTTGTGCTCCCGGGCCAGCTGCGCGGTCTCCACGCTCCAGGCCAGGGCCGCGCGCACGCCGACGACCTTGTTCGCGGCGATCTGCTCGCCGTTGCCGGAGCCGCCGATCACGACGCCCAGGCTGCCCGGGTCGGCGACGACCCGCTCGCCGGCGTCGATGCAGAACGGCGGGTAGTCGTCCTCGGCGTCGTAGGCGTGCGGGCCGCAGTCCACGACCTCGTGACCCTCCTTGGACAGGACGCTGGCCAGGTGGGTCTTCAGTTCGTAGCCGGCGTGGTCGGCTCCCAGGTAAACGCGCATGCGGCCACTATTCCATCCGGCCGTCGCGCCCCCGCCCGGGGCCGGTCCCGGTGCCGCCTGGCACGTCGACCGACCCCGGCACGCGATCAGCGGGGAAGTTCGCTCAGGACGAGCCCGCCCCGGGCCTTCGGGGTGAACCAGGTGCTCTTGCGGGGCAGCTTGAGCCGGGACAGGTTGACCGCGACGAAGTCCTCGACCGTGACCGGCGCGATCAGGATGGCCAGACTGGCCCGGCCGGCGTCGACCTCGTCGCACAGCCACGACGCCGGGTAGTCCCCGCCGACGTAGTTGATCTTCTTGTCGCCCGCGTCGAGCCCGAGCGCGCCGTTGAAGACCTGCTTCTCGACCAGCGCGTGGTCGAGCCGGTCGAGCACGCTCGAGTCCTCGGCGACCGGGAGTCTCAGGGCGTAGCCCCTGCCGTCCTGGTACACGTGGATGGTCCCGCCGGCGGTGGGCACCTCCGGACGGCCGTCGAGCTCGACCAGCTCGCCGCCCAGCGCCTCGAGATCAAGATCGACACCCGAGACCAGTCGGTTGTACGGCTGGATCGCGATCGACTCCGGCGTGGTCACCACGGCCAGGAATTTGGGCAGACCTCCCGTCTGGGCGGCCAGACTTCTGTGGTTGCCGTCCGCGACGATCAGCTCGCCGCCCCCGGCGAGGGCCAGCACCGCGTCCCGGTCGGCCCCGGGGCCCAGCACCCAGATGGCGTGCTCCCGGCCGGCCTGGTCGACGTCGGTGACATCGGCGGCACCCAGCCGCTCGGTCAGCTCGGCGAGCAGTGCGTGCAGTTCGGCACCCTTGCCGGTCTGCAGCAGGAGAACAGGGGACAACAGGTGTCCCACGGCCTCGGCGAGCGCGACCCGCTCGCGGACCTTCTCGATGAAGACGTCCTCGTTGCGGATCACCAGGCCGGGTTCGTCGGCGTTCGTGGAGATCTGGTCGGTGTCGACCAGGCAGAACACCCCGAAGGAGCCCTTGCCGAGCCGGTACACGGCGACGATCTCCTCGGCAGGGGTGTACCTGCCCCGTTCCTTGGCCGCGGCCAGTCGGGCCGCCGCGTCCGGCAACGATTCGGTGAAGGATTTGCCCAGGCTCTCCGGGGCGCGGTGCGGCATCTCCACACCGAGCGCGCTGGCCGGATTAGCGGCGATAATGGCGGTGATTTCGGCGTCATCGGCGAACTCGTCGTAGTTCTGTGCTCCAGTGCCACCCGCAGAGATCCAGGCCCTGCTGATGGGGTACGCGACCGTCATGGTGAAAACCCTACCGGCCAGCCCGCTCCCGGCCAGCCTCCGGTCGCGCGGACCCCCTGGAATTGTGCAAGACTTCCTTCCGATATCTGTGCCGTCACCGCCGATGGAGGATTATTCAGGTGGCAGGAACCCGAAACCTCGCCCAGACCGAGGCGGTCGAACGCGCCCGTCTGCTCGAGGTTCTCTCGTACGACATCTCCCTGGATCTGACCGATGGCGGCGGGAAGCCGGGCGACCGGGTCTACCGCTCGCGGTCGGAGATCCACTTCACGTGCTCGGAGCCGGGGGCCGACACGTTCATCGAGGCGGCCGCCGACTCGATCGAGTCCGCGACCCTCAACGGCGTCGAGCTCGACCTGACCGGGTGGAGCGGCGAGAAGGGCCTCGTGGTCCCCGGCCTCGCCGCCGACAACATCCTGGTGGTCGTCGGCCAGTTCCTCTACTCCAACTCGGGCATGGGTCTGCACAAGTTCGTCGACCCGGTCGACGGCGAGGTCTACCTGTACTCGCAGTTCGAGACCGCCGACGCGCAGCGCACCTACGCCTGTTTCGACCAGCCGGACCTCAAGTCCGTGGCGACCTGGCACGTGACCGCCCCGCAGCACTGGAAGTTGATCTCCAACGCGCCGATCGCCTCCGTCGAGGACCACGAGACCGGCGCGAAGGTCACGCACTTCGAGCAGGGCGCGAAGATGAGCACGTACATCAACGCGCTGTGCGCCGGGCCGTACCACGAGGTCAAGAGCGAGCACGACGGCATCGACCTCGGGCTGTACTGCCGGCAGTCGCTCAAGGAGCACTTCGACCCCGAGGACATCCTGCTCATCACCCGGCAGGGCTTCGACTTCTTCCACGAGCAGTTCGGGGTGCGCTACCCGCTGCCGAAGTACGACCAGATCTTCGTGCCGGAGTACAACGCCGGGGCGATGGAGAACTTCGGCTGCGTCACGTTCGCCGAGGACTCCTACGTGTTCCGCTCGGCGGTGACCGACTTCGAGTACGAGCAGCGCGCCAACACGATCCTGCACGAGATGGCGCACATGTGGTTCGGCGACCTGGTCACCATGCAGTGGTGGGACGACCTGTGGCTGAACGAGTCGTTCGCGGAGTGGGCGAGCCACTGGTGCAACGCCAAGGCCACCCGGTTCACCGACGCGTGGACGACGTTCCTGTCGGCCCGCAAGGCCTGGGGCTACCGCCAGGACCAGATGTCGAGCACCCACCCGGTGTACTGCGACACCCCCGACGTCGAGGCGGTCGAGGTCAACTTCGACGGCATCACCTACGCCAAGGGCGCGAGCGTGCTCAAGCAGCTCGTCGCGTACGTCGGCGAGGAGCCGTTCGTCGCCGGCCTGCGGCAGTACTTCGCGAAGAACGCGTGGGGCAACGCCACCTTCGGCGACCTGCTCGGCGCGCTCGAGGAGGCCTCGGGCCGCAAGCTCGGCGAGTTCGCCGCGCAGTGGCTGGAGACCTCACAGGTCAACACGCTGCGCCCGACCGTGGCGGTCGACGCTGACGGCAACTACACCTCGGTCGTGATCCACCAGACCGCCCCCGAGGACTACCCGACGCTGCGCAACCACCGCATCGCCGTGGGCCTGTACGACCTCGTGGGCTCCGACCTGGTCCTCCGCGACCGGATCGAGCTCGACGTCGCCGGCGAGGCCACCTCGGTCGACGCGCTGGTCGGCGTCCGGCAGCCCGACGTGCTGCTCCTCAACGAGGACGACCTGACCTACGCGAAGACCCGGTTCGACGAGCGGTCCGCCGCCACGGTGCTCGAGCACATCGCCGGCTTCAGCAGCTCCCTGTCCCGCGGCCTGACCTGGGCCTCGGCCTGGGACGCGCTCCGCGACGGCGAGCTGCCGGCCCGCGACTACGTCCGCCAGGTCGCCAAGGGCCTGCCGGCGGAGACCGACATCAACCTGGTCACGGTCATCTCGCGCCAGGTGAACACGACGCTCAGCGCGTACGCCGACCCGGCCTGGATCGCCGAGGGCTACGAGCTGATCGCGAGCACCGCCCGCGAGACGGTGGCCGCGGCGGCCCCGGGCAGCGGGCTCCAGCTCGCCTGGGCCCGGCTGTACGCCAACACGGCACGCTCGACCGCCGACCTGGACGCGCTGCGCGGCTGGCTCGACGGCACCGGCGTCCCGGAGGGACTGGCCATCGACACCGGCCTGCGCTGGCACCTCCTGCAGAGCCTCACCGCCAACGGCCGGGCCACCGACGCCGACATCGAGGCGGAGCTGGACCGGGATCCGACGGCCACCGGCAAGCAGGAGGCCGTCATGGCCCGGGCGCTGATCCCGACGGCCGAGGCCAAGGCCGCGGCGTGGGCGCAGCTCACCGGCGAGGGCGACCTGACCAACATGCAGGCCCGGTTCCTCGTGTTCGGGTTCCAGCACCCGACGCAGGTGGAGCTGACCGCGCCGTACTCGGAGAGGTTCTTCGCCGACGTCGCGCGGATCTGGGAGCTGCGGGACGGGGACATCGCCCAGATGTTCGCCGTGTTCGGCTACCCGAAGCTGCAGATCAGCGACGAGACGATCGCCGCGTCGGACGCCTGGCTCGCTGACGCCAGCCACCCGTCCTCGCTGCGCCGGCTGATCGCCGAGGGCCGCGACGACGTCCTGCGCGCCCTTGCCGCACGCAAGACAGATGCCGCCGCTGCCTGAGGCATACGGAAAGCCCCCGGCCACACCACGTGGTCGGGGGCTTTCCCGTTTCCGGCTCCCCGCCGGAGCCCCATGCGAAAGAGCCCGCCCCCGATGGGGGCGGGCTCTTCTCGTACCCGTCTAGATCTTCTGGGTGTGCGAGGCGAGCTGGCTGAGGCCGGTGACGATGCCGCCGGCCAGGTCGCCGCCCGTGAACGCCGCCGTCATCGAGAACGCCGCCAGGGCGCAGTCGCGGTCCGGGAGACGCTTGCGGACCTTCTCACCCGTGACGATCTCCAGCACGCGCTGGTTCGGCGAGACGGCGATCAGGACGCTGTTGTCCGGGTCGGCCAGCTGGCTGTGCGACTTCTCCGCGTGGCCACGTACGGGGACGTGCAGGTCCCCGACGTAGACGCTGAAGGTCGCGCCGGTCTCGGCGTCGGCCAGGCGGAGCGCCTCGTCGATCCGGATCAACTGCCGGGAGGTGAAGGGGCCGTCGACCACCTCGGGGTACCAGGTCTGCACGGCGTGTCCGTGCTCTGCGCCGGTCACGGCGAGCGCGTTACCACTTGCCACTGGCTCCACCCTTCGTCCCCGCTGCGGCCGGCTGGACGCCGGTGAGTGCCGGAAGCTGCGCGCTCGACTTCTGCCCGGTCACGAGCAGCTCGGGCTGGGCCAGGAACCACACGGGCGCGAACTCGAAGGAACGCCCCGGGCGGTACCGCTTGGCCTGCCGGGAGCTGGCCCCGTAGACGATGGCGTACACCAGCGCGACGACGCCGAGCGCGCCACCGACGACGAACAGCACCGTGTTCATCGAATATCCAAACATGGTGTCACGGTATCGGAGACCATGTCGTCGGCGAGGCCAGGGGCTTAGTATTCCCACCGTGATCATCGAACGTGCACTCGCCGAGCGTCTCGACGCCGCCGATCCGCTGGCCGCCTTCCGCGACCGGTTCGCCCTCGGCGGCGACGATCAGCTGATCTACCTGGACGGGAACTCCCTGGGCAGGCCGCCGAAGGCCACCCTGGAGCGACTGCGGGCGCTGTTCGAGGAGGAGTGGCAGGGCCGGCTGATCCGGGGCTGGGCCGAGTGGATCGAGCTGGCCCGGCGCGCCGGGGACGTGATCGCCGGTGGCGTGGTCGAGGCGCGGCCCGGTGAGGTGGTGGTCTCCGACTCGACCACGGTGAACCTGTACAAACTGGCCGTCGCGGCACTGGACGCGCGCCCGGGGCGGACCGTGATCGTCACCGACGACGACAACTTCCCGACCGACCAGTACGTGTTCGCCGGGCTCGCCGAGGCCCGTGGCCTGCGGGTTCGCAAGATCCGTACGGATATCGACGCCGGGGTGTCCCTCGCGGACGTCTCCGCGGCCCTCGACGACACTGTGGCGTTGGTCTCGCTGTCCCACGTGGCGTACCGCTCGGGCGCCATCGCCGACATGGCCGGCATCACAGCCGCCGCGCACGAGGCCGGCGCGCTCGTCCTGTGGGACCTGTCGCACTCGGCCGGGTCCGTACCGGTGCCGCTGAACAGCGCGAACGTGGACCTCGCCGTGGGCTGCACCTACAAGCACCTCAACGGCGGGCCGGGCGCGCCGGCGTTCCTGTACGTCCGCGAGGACCTGCACACCCAGCTCCGGCAGCCGATCTGGGGCTGGTTCGGCCAGCGCGACCAGTTCGAGATGGGCAACGACTACCAGCCGGCGGACTCGATCGAGCGCTTCCTGGTCGGCACTCCCCCGGTCCCGGGCCTCTACGGCGCGCTCGAGGGGGCCGGCATCACCGCCGAGGCCGGCATCGACGCCATCTACGCCAAGGCCCAGAGCCTGACCGAGCTGATGGTCACGCTGCACGACGCCTGGCTCGCGCCGCTCGGGTTCACCCTGGCCTCGCCCCGCGACGCCGCCCAGCGGGGCGCGCACGTGACACTGCACCACAAGCAGGCGTGGCAGGTCTGCCAGGCCTGGCAGGCGCGGGGGGTCATCCCGGACTTCCGGACCCCGGAACGGCTGCGGATCGGGCCGGCGCCGCTCTACACCCGGCACACGGACGTCTACGACGGCTTCGCGCGGCTGCGCGACCTGGTCGCGGCCGGCGAACACGACGCGTTCCCGGCCGAGCGCGCCCGGGTGACATAAGAGCCAGACCTTGACGACGGGTACGGCGGGGCGTCACCGGCGCGCGCCGGTACGTCTGTGTGGATATTGGCGGACTTCCCCGATGTACACCTAAAAATGCTCTAATCTCCCTAGGCCCACCGAAGGGGGAGGCATGCGACGGCTACTGACCGCCCTGTCCGCAGGGACGATCCTGGCGCTGGGGACGGGCACACCCGCCCTGGCTGCCGACAACATCGCGCTCGTGGTCGAGCCACAGTTGATCCAGACCGGCGGCACCGTGAAGCTGACGGCCAACAACTGCAAGAACCAGACCGCCACCGCGGTGTTCGCGCCGTCGTCCGTCGGCCCGGTGACGCTCAACCAGTCGATCGGCAACAACGGCGTCTGGGCCAGCGTCGCCATCCCGGCCGACACCGCCACCGGGGTCTACACGATCACGGCCAACTGCAACGGCAGCGATGTGAAGGCCTCCCAGAGCCTGTACGTGTACAAGTCCGCGCCCACGCCCAGCCACGGCCCCAACACCGGGGGCGTCGCGCTCGGCGGCGGCTCCGGTGCCGTCATGACCGCCGCGGGGGTCGGGATCGCCGGCCTGGGCGGCCTCGTCGGCATGCTCGCCTGGCGGCGGCGCCGCGGGAGCCTGGCCGACTAGGGGTCGCGTGGGAGGCAGGTTGCTGGCCGGATGCGCCGCGCTGCTCGTCCTCACGGGCGTGTGGACGGCCGGGGCCGGCCTCGGGAGCTGGGCCTCGGCACCGGCGGCCCCCGATCCGGCCAGCGCGGTCAGGGCCCGGCCGGCACCACTGTTCTCCGTCGCCCCGATGCGGCGGGCCAACCCGACCCGGGTCAGGATCGCGACCATCGGGGTGAACGCGCCACTGGTCACGGTCGGGCTGGACAAGGGAGAGGTCGGGGTGCCCTCATTGGACAAGCCGACACTCGCCGGCTGGTACCGGCCCGGCCCGGCCCCCGGCGAGGTCGGCCCGGCGGTCCTCGTCGGCCACGTGTCCGGACGGAAGGGGCCGGCCGTCTTCTACCGGCTCGGCGAACTCCGGCCGGGCGCGCTGATCGAGGTGTCGCGCACCGACGACACGGTGGCGGTGTTCCGGGTGGACGGGGTCGAGCAGTTCCCCAAGGGGCGGTTCCCGACGGCGCGGGTGTTCGGGGAGTACACGGGGCCGACGTTGCGGCTGATCACGTGCGGCGGGTCCTTCGTGGGCGGCAACCTGGGCTACGCCGACAACATCGTGGTCTTCGCGTCCCTGGTGAAGTCCCGCTGACCTTCCACCCTGCCGGGCAGCGTGGGAGTCGACGCGGGCGCGTGGCCTCCAGCCCCATGGCGAGTGCGCGGCAGGTCGGGTGACCCCGGGCGGAATTGCGACGCTTCCACCGGCCCGCCTGGGCGAGGGGAACCCGGCGGGGGCCGTTGCCAGCCCACCGCGCCGGACGCCGCACGTCGGGTCGTGGCCGGGTGGCCGACGCTGCCGGGTCGGGCCCCTCCGTAACCGGAAAAGGTTGTGATCTTCGGGGTCAGGCCGCCGCGGCCGTGGGCTGGTCCGCGTAGTCCGGGGTGCGGAGCCAGTCCTTCCACCTCGGGTCCGGCGAGCGGTGGCCGAGGATCCGCCACGCCGGGCCGTGCGGGGCCGCCGGGGGCGTCGAGAGGCGCCAGCCCATCTCGGCCGGGGTGCGGGCCGCCTTCCGGTGGTTGCAGCGGGCGCAGGCGGCGACCACGTTCTCCCACACATGACGACCGCCCCGACTCCGGGGCAGCACGTGGTCGATCGTCTCGGCGGGCCCTCGACAGTAGGCGCAGTGCCAGCCGTCGCGGGCGAACACGGCGCGCCGGGTCAGACCGACGTGCGCGCGGTAGGGCACCCGGACGTGGCGGGTCAGTTTGATCACCGAGGGGACGGCGAGCAGCTCGCGCTCGGAGTGCATCAGGCCGTCGCCGTCGGTGACGCACACGGCCTTGCCGGTGAGCATGAGGATCACGGCTCTTCGCACGGAGATGACACAGAGGGGCTCATACGTCGCGTTCAGAAGCAACGCGACGGATCGGCTAGCTGGCGGACCTTCTCCCATCCGGCACCTCCGCGTCGAAGCGTAGAGCTGCGTCTATCCTCCCCGACAACAGAGCCGAATGCACGTGTCTTTTATCGGACGCCTGGTCTAACTTTCGGGGAAACCCCGCCCGAACGGGCCCCGGGGGCGTGGGGTACGAAAGGCGGATGAGCGCAACCGCACCGCCCGACTGTGACCCGAGCACGTTCTGCGGCTTCGTCTGGAAGTATTCCGGCCACAACGACTGGCTCGCCCAGAGCAGCAACTGGGTGCTGGTCAAGCCGCTGCGGATCATCGGCATCATCCTGGCCGCCATGGTCATCCGGTGGCTGATCGGTCGGATGATCAAGCGTGTGACGACCGGTTCGATGCCGGCGATCCTCAAGCCACTGAAGGAGAAGGCCCCGGCGGCGCTGATCGAGTCCGGGCTGCTGTCGGAGCGGCGGTCCCAGCGGGCCGAGACGATCGGCTCGTTGATGAAGTCGGCGATAGGCGCGCTGATCCTGGTGATCGCGGCGATGATGATCCTCGCGGAGTTCGGGCTGAACCTCGGGCCGGTGCTGGCCACGGTCAGCATCGCCGGCGTGGCGCTGGGCTTCGGCGCGCAGAGTCTGGTGAAGGACATCCTGTCGGGGGTGTTCATGCTCCTGGAGGACCAGTACGGGGTCGGGGACACCGTGGACCTCGGCGAGGCGAGCGGCACAGTGGAGGCCGTCGGTCTCCGGGTCACCACGATCCGGGACGTGCGCGGCGTGGTGTGGTACGTGCGCAACGGCGAGATCGTCCGGGTCGGCAACAAGAGCCAGGGCTGGGCGACGGTGGTGCTCGACATCCCGGTCGGGTACGCGGGCGTGGACGAGGCCATGGACGTGATCCGGGCGGCCGTCGAGGAGTTCTCGGCCGATGAGGAGCACGCGACGGAGTTCCTGGAGCCGCCGAAGGTCCTCGGTGTCGAACAACTGACCATCGACGGGGCCGTGGTGCGGGTGACGGCCAAGACGTCGTCAGAGGCACAGTGGCGGATCGGGCGTGACCTGCGTGGACAGGTGACGGCGGCCCTGGACGCCGCCGGGATCTCCTCCCGGATCGGGCCGAACCGGATGCCGCCCCGGCCGGAGTAGCCGAACAAGTTGGTTGCGGCTCCATATCGAATCGGTGTCAATGTCCGCACTCCGTCAGCCATCAGCCGTTCGGACTACCGTAATGTCGGCCAATCAGGCAAACTCTGGAACGAGTAGCAACACCAGCACCCCTGACGCGTCGCCGTAGGAAGGACCCCATCGCCCGTGTCCGACCAGCCGCGCAGCCCCGCCACTGAGTCGGAGGTGCCCGCGCGCCGGGCCACCTACCGGCAGGTGTTCGCCGAGGCGGAGTTCCGCGGGATCTTCAGTGCGGCCGCGTTGTCATGGTTCGGGGACTATGTGGCCCGGGCGGCCATCACCGCCCTGGTCTTCCAGCTCACCCACTCGCCACTGACCTCGGCCGCGGCGTTCGCGCTGTCCTATCTGCCGTGGCTGGCCGGCGGGCCGGTGCTGGCGGCGTTGGCGGACCGGTATCCGTACCGCAGAGTCATGATCATCTGTGACCTGGCCCGGATGGTGCTGGTCGGCGTCGTGGCGCTCCCCCAGACCCCGATCTGGCTGATCTTCGTCCTGCTGTTCGCGACGGCGATGCTGAGCCCGCCGTTCGAGGCCGCCCGCTCGGCGCTGATGCCGCAGGTGCTCAGCGGCGAGCGGTACGTGCTGGCGATCGGCGTGCAGAGCTCGTCGCTGCAGGCCTTCCAGATCCTGGGGTATGTCACGGGCGGCCTGCTGGCCTCGATCAACGCGAACATCGCGCTCGGCCTCAACGCCGCGACGTTCGGGTGCTCGGCGATCCTGCTGGGCCTGATGGTCCGGCGCCGGCCGTCCGCGACCGCGCAGGGCACCCCCCGGCACATCCTCCGCGAGACCGGCGAGGGGATCAGCATCGTCTTCGGCCGGCCGGTGCTGCGGGCCATCGCGCTGGTGGTGCTCGCCGGGCTGACCTTCATCGCCGTCCCGGAGGGCCTGGCCGCCGGCTGGGCCGCCGTGCTCAACCCGGACGGCCGGTCCCAGGGGCTGATCATGGCCGCCGCGCCGGTCGGGCTGGCCTTGGGCGGCATCGTGCTGCCCCGGGCGATGTCGTCGGAGACCCGTCGCCGGGCGCTGCGGCCGCTGGTGATCCTCGCGCCGCTGGCCCTCGTCCCGGCGCTGCTGGATCCGCCACTGCCCGTGGTCCTGGGGATGGTGGCGCTGGCAGGGTTCATGTTCGGCGGGTTCAACCCGCTGGCCAACGCGCTGTTCGTCCAGTCGTTGCCGGCCAGCCACCGGGCCAGGGCGTTCGGGGTGATGGCGGCCGGCATGCAGCTCACCCAGGGCGCGGCGCTGCTCGTGGCCGGCTCGCTGACCCAGATCGCCCGGGTGCCGTACGTGATCGGGGCGTGGTGCGCCGGCGGCGCGCTCCTGATGGTGGTGGCCAGTGCGGCGTGGCCGGCCCCCGACGTGATCGACGCCGCGATCGCCGAGACCAAGGCCTCGAACGACGCGGCGGCCAAGCTGGCAGGATAGAGGGCATGAGCGAAGCTTGCGAGCGAATCATGAACTCGGTAGCCGGCTCAGCCGACGCCTCGCGCAGCGAGGCGCGCGGATGAGCTCTTTCTATGACGCCGTGGGCGGCTCGGACACGTTCCGGCGGCTCGTTGACGCGTTCTACGCCGGCGTCGCGGACGACCCGCTGCTCCGGCCGCTGTACCCGGAGGAGGACCTGGGCCCCGCCGCCGACCGGTTCCGGATGTTCCTGGAGCAGTACTGGGGCGGGCCGAAGACCTACTCGGAGGAACGCGGCCACCCCCGGCTGCGGATGCGGCACGTGCCGTTCCGGGTCGGTCCGGCCGAACGGGACGCCTGGCTGAGGCACATGCGGGTGGCCCTCGACGGGCTGGCCCTGCCGAAGGACCAGGAGACCGAGCTCTGGGACTACCTGGAGAAGGCGGCCTACTTCATGGTCAACACGTTCGACGAGGAAGAGTAGCTTTCGGGGGATCTGGGTCGTTGATCCATTTATGCGCCGCCGACTGCTGACCCTCACAGCCATCCTCGCCGCCGGGTTGTTGACCATCGCCCCGGCCCGCGCGGGCTTCGACCAGCCCGACGTGGTGTCCGTCGACCCGGTGGACTGGACCCCGCACGTCCTCGACGGCACGGTGTACGCGTTCGCGGTGCTCGACGACACCGTCGTGGTCGGCGGCGAGTTCACCGCGGTGCGCGATGCCGCCGGGCGCTCGTTCGACCGCTCGAACCTGTTCGCGTTCAGCCTCGCCGACGGCCACGTGCTCCCCTTCGCGCCGCGGGTCGACGGCCCGGTGCGGGCCCTGGCCCCCGGCGCGGCCGGCACGGTGTTCGCCGGCGGCGAGTTCCGCCAGGTCAACGGCAGCGCGCGGCACGGCCTGGCCAAGGTCCGGCTGGACGGCTGGTTGGACGCCGGCTTCCGGACCGCCATCGACGACAGCGCCGGTCTGGTGCGCGCTTTGGCCAGCCGGGGCGACCGGCTGTACGTGGCCGGCGACTTCGCCACCATCGGCGGCGTGTCCCGGCGGGCGCTGGCCAGGCTCGACGCGGCCACCGGCGGGGTGGACCCCGACTTCGACCTGGCGCTGACCCGGCCGGCCGGCAAGGTGTGGGTCCAGTCGATGACGGTGAGCGCGGACGGCGGGGTGCTGGTGTTCGACGGCACGTTCACGGCGGTGTCCGGACAGGACCGTTACCAGCTCGCCGTGGCGCGCACGGGCGGCGCGCGGGCGGAGGTGGCCGCCTGGTCGACCGACGCGGTCGCGGCCTCCCCCTGCAACCCGGACTACGACACGTACCTGCGTGGCGTGGACGTCTCCGCCGACGGCTCGTACTTCGTCGTGGTCGCCAGCGGGCACGCCGCCGGGCCCGACCTGATCTGCAACAGCGCCGTCCGGTTCGACACGGACGGCGGCGCGGGCCGGGAACCGGTGTGGGTCAACCACACCGGCGGGAACACGCTGTTGTCGGTGGCCGTGACCGACGCGGCGGTGTACGTCGGCGGGCACCAGCAGTGGCTCGACAACCCGTACGGGAACAAGTACGCGGGCCGGGGTGCCGTGTCCCGGCCGGGGATCGGGGCCATCGACGCGCGGACCGGTGAGGCGCTGGCCTGGAACCCGACGAAGGACCGGGGCGTGGGCACCGAGGCGCTGCTGGCGTTCGACGGCGGACTGCTCGTGGGGAGTGACACTGAACACCTGGGTCGCGAGTACCACGCGCGGCTGGGGATCTTCCCGCTCGACCCGTGATCGGCCCGATATTTTTCCCACATACGTTCGCGGCATGCGCCGCACCTCTCTCGTGGCCGCGTCCCTCGCGGCCCTGACCCTCGCGGGTTGCACCACGGATCCGAAACCGGCGGCCACCGCCACGGCCTCCGCGGAGGCCAAGGCCCCGGCCGTCGACTACGCCGCCTGGGACGCCGGGCGTTCGACCCCGGTGGCCGACCCGCTCTACCCCGAGCACGGCAACCCCCAGCTCGACGTGCTGCACTACGGCCTCGAGCTCGCCTGGGAGCCGACGACGAGGACGCTGACCGGTACGGCCACCCTGGGGGTCCGTCCGCTGGCCGACCTGACGGAGATCCGGCTGGACTTCGCCGCCTACACCCTGGACGCGACGACCGTCGACGGGAAGCCGCAGGCCGGCAGCGTCGCCGGTGCGAAGTTCGCGGTCCCGGCGACCCTGACGAAGGACAAGCCGGTGACGCTCGTGGTGAAGTACCACGGCACGCCGGCCACCGTGCGGATGCCGTCGCACCGGGGCGACGCCGAGGGCCTGGGCCTGACGGTCACCGCCGACAACGAGCTGTGGACGATGCAGGAGCCGTTCGGGGCGTACACCTGGTATCCGGCGAACGACCAGCCGTCCGACCGGGCGCTCTACGACATCTCCGTCACCGCGCCCGAGGGCTGGGCCGCGATCGCGTCGGGCACGCCCGGGGAGCGGAAGGGCAACACGTACACCTACGGGTCCAAGGACCCGGTGGCCAGCTACCTGACCACGCTCGCGGTCGGCAGGTACCAGAAGGAGTCCGTCGTCGGGCCGCACGGCCTGCCGCTGACCTACTGGTTCAAGCCGGGGGCCGACGAGGGGATGCTGTCGGTGATTCGCAAGTCGCCGACGTACATCGAGTGGCTGGAGAAGAAGTTCGGGGCGTACCCGTTCCCCTCCGCCGGCGTCGTGCTCGTCCCGTCGGAGTCGGGCATGGAGACCCAGCAGATGATCACGATCGGGATCCCAAAGGTGGCAGACAAGTCCCGGCTGCCGGCGGTGATGGACGGCGACATGCTGCACGAGTACGCCCACCAGTGGTTCGGTGACGCCGTCACCACCTCGAACTGGAACGACCTGTGGCTCAACGAGGGCTGGGCGATGTACGCGCAGCTGCTCTGGGAGGACGAGCGCGACCACGTCACCGACGAGCAGTTGGAGACCTGGCTGCGCAAGCGGGACGCCGACCTGCGGGCCAGGCTCGGCGCGCCCGGGCACCCGAAGGCCGACAGCTTCGCGGAGAGCAACGTCTACCTGTGCCCGGCGGGGATGCTGCACGAGATCCACCAGGCGGTCGGGGACGAGAGGTTCTACGCGATGGCCCGCGACTGGATCGCGCGGAACAAGGGCACCCAGGACCGGGCGTCGTTCACGGCGTTCGTGAACAAGCACACCGGGCAGGACTTCACAGCCCTGATCGACGCGTGGCTCGACTCGCCGACCACCCCGGCGTAGTCCCGTTCTCTCCGGCGCTGTGACGCTGCCGCGACCTTGCGACCGTAGGGTCGCGGCATGCGTCGTCCATCCATCGCCGTCGCCGTCTGCTCGGCGCTGCTCGCCACGGGATGCACCGCCGTCACGGCCACGCCGCAGCGGGTCGTCCCCACCGCCGCGGTGCCGGACTCCGCCGGTCTGTCGACCCCGGTCGCCGACCCGATCTACCCCAGACGCGGCAATGCCGGCATCGACGTGCTGCGCTACCGCCTGGACCTGACCTGGGACACCAGGACCTTTTCGGGTACCGCGACCCTGACGGTCCGGGCCACCCGCGCCCTGGACTCCCTGGTTCTCGACCTCTCCTCGACCTACGCCCTCGATGCCGTCACGCTCGACGGCGCGCCCGTCACCGGCGCCCTCGCGGACGACAAGCTCACGGTCCCCCACCCGCTGGCCGCCGACGGGCGCGCCACCCTGGTCGTGCGCTACCGGGGCACCCCGACGTCGACGCCGATGCCCTCGCACCGCACCGACGCCGTCGGCCTCGGGCTCAACATCGGCACCGACGGGTCACTGTGGACGATGCAGGAGCCCTACGGCGCCTTCACGTGGTACCCGGCGAACGACATCCCGTCCGACAAGGCCCTCTACGACATCGCCGTCACCGTGCCGGCCGGCTGGGCCGGGATCGCCTCGGGCACGCCCGGCCCGGTCCAGGGCTCCACCTACCGCTACACGACGAGCGACCCGGTCGCGAGCTACCTGACCACCCTGGCCGTCGGCCGGTACCAGAAGACCACGGGCACCGGGCCGGGTGGCCTGCCCCTGACCTACTGGACCCGGGCCGGGGACGCCGAGCGGTTGCCGTTCCTGCAGCGCTCGCCCGCCCTGATCACGTGGCTGGAGCAGCGGCTGGGCCCGTACCCGTTCCCCACCGCCGGGGTGGTGCTCGTCGAGTCGCCGTCGGGGATGGAGACCCAGCAGATGGTGACCCTGGGCGGGCGGGTACAGCCGGCGAAGCTGGAGGGGGTGCTGCTGCACGAGTACGCCCACCACTGGTTCGGGGACACCGTCACGCCGGCCACCTGGAAGGACGTGTGGCTGAACGAGGGCTGGGCGACGTACCTGCAGCGGGTCTGGGAGGCCGAGCGCGACCACACCGACCTCGCCGGCTGGGAACGTGCCGCCCGCGCGGCCGACGGCGGGCTACGCACGGCGGCCGGGCCCCCGGGCGACCCGAAGCCCGGCAGCTTCGCGGAGGGCAACGTGTACACCTGCGCCGCGCTGATGCTGCACGAGATCCGCAAGCTGGTGGGGGACGCGGAGTTCTGGGCGCTGGCCCGGGACTGGCCGGGACAGCACCGGGGCTCCACCCAGGACCGGGCGTCGTTCACCGCCTTCGTGAACCAGCACACCGGCCGGGACCTGACGGCGCTGATCGACCGGTGGCTGGACTCCCCGACCACGCCCTGACGGCCCCGCCCGACCACGGCGGGCTCTCCGCGCCGGGCGGTGGGCCGCCGTCAGAGCCAGCCCTTCTTCGTCGCGTTGACCCCGGCCTGGAACCGGCTCTGCGCGTCGAGCCGCTCCATCAGGTCCGACATCATCCGGCGCACCGTCCGCAGCGACAGCCCGAGCTTGCGGGCCGCGGTGTCGTCCGTGTGACCCGAGGAGATGATCTCCAGCAGGGCGCGTTCGACCGGCGTGCAGCCGTTGTCGTCGGGCAGTGCCGCCTGCCCGAACGGCGTCCCCGCCGCCCAGGTCTGCTCGAACAGCGCGCACGAGGCCGCCAGCACCCCGGGGCTGCGGACCTCGATCGCGCCGGCCCGGGAGTCGTCCGGGTCCAGGGGCAGGATCGCGATCCGCCGGTCGAAGATGACCAGCGGCATCGGCACCGTGGCCACGGTACGCATCTGGCCGCCCAGCCCGGTGAGCCAGCGGGCGTGCGCGAGGGTGTCGGGGTCGTTGCGGAAACTCTCCCGGCACACGGCCCTGATCGCGACGCCGCGTTCGAGGATCTGCTGGTTGAGCGGGCCGCTGGCCTGCCGGGCGTCGGGCCGGTGCGCGCCGCCCGGGTTGAGCGACGCGACCTCGAGGCACACCCCGACCGACAGCTCCTCCAGCCGGATCCGCACCGCGTCGATGCCCTCCAGACGGACGGAGCCGTCCTCGGTGCGGCCGGTGTCGTGTTCGGCGGCGATCGCGGCGATCGCGGCCCGGGTCGCCTCCAGCTGGCGCTGCCGGCCGGCGGCCTCGGCCTCGGCGGCGGCGAGCAACGCGGCCAGCCCCACCTCGGGACTCACCGCCCGCAGTCCGCCGGCGCCCTGCTCCGACGGGCGGAGGAGCGCGAGGTCCGCCAGTTCGTCCAGTGCGGACCGGACCAGGTCGTCGGGCAGACCGGTACCAGCGGACAAATCCGCTATGCCCCAGCCTGGATGTGCGAGCATTGCCCTGTATACGGCTTCTGTCGGGCCGGACAGCCCAAGTACCTGCAGCATGGCACCACCCCCGTGATCGCTGCTGATTCGGACCTTATTGTGGGCGGGCGAAACACCTGGATCAAGAGCTAACCGGCCACAACTCCGAGGTGGCAGGAAAGTGCAAAGCACCTTGGTGCCAACCCGGAACCGCTGACTTCCCCCGGCCCCGCTGGCAGAGTTCACCACATCGGAGGAACACGCCACATCGGAGTGGAACCTCCACAAACAGTTCATTGTTCACACGGGTGGAGTTTGTCATGTCGCAGGTGACGATGGTCGCGGACGGCGCGGGATGGGGCACTCCATGAACCCGGGCCCGACTCGGACACCGGCCAGCTCCCCGGGAGCCGGCCCGGGAACAGGACCAGCCATGCACCTCGTCACTCTCGCTCTCGTACACCCCGACCCGGCCGAACTCGAACCGTCGACCGTCACCGAGATCCTCTGGAGCCACACGACCCCGGCCGACGGCGTCGAACACGTCAGGACCCGGGTCCGCTCCGACCGCTACGACATCGCGGTGTTCCTCATCGCCGACGGGGAGGAACAGGCGCTCGCCACCGCCCGGGACCTCTGCGACCGGGCCGTGGCGGCCAGTCCGATCCTCAGGAGCTGCCGGCTGACCAACTGAACGCACCCGCGAAAGGCTCCCCACAGGTGAACCTGCGGGGAGCCTGGTGACGGGCCGCCATTGCCGCCGATCGACCGACGTGGCCGGGTCGGGAACGTGGCGTAACCAAAAAATGGGTCTAGAGAACCCCGGCGTCCGAGTGCAGCCAGTCGACGTAGGTGGCGGCGACGGCGGCGGCACAGTCGATCAGCTCGTCGATCAGCTCGTCGTGCGCGCCGGCCAGGAACGGGACCTGCATCTCCGCGTAGAACGGCAGGCCGCCGCGCTCCGTCGGGTCGCCGACGTAGGCCTTCATGAACCGGCGGGCGTGGTTCCACTCGTTGGCCGCGGCGTAGGCCCGCTCGGACCATTCCTGCGGGGTCGTGGCGTGCGCGCGGGCCCGCACGACGAGGATCTCGTCATCGGGGCCCTCGAGGGTGAACAGGACCGCGTGCCGCTCCCAGAGCGCCAGCAGCGCGCCGTCGGCGTCGGTGAGGTGCCGGATCTCCTGCCGGGACAGCGAGGCGCCGATCCGCTCCATGGTGACCGGGCCGACCGCCCCTGTGCCGCGACGCTGCCGGGGCAGCTGAACCCGGAGACCACCCTCGGACTCCGTCTCATCGCGGTGCGGGTTGTCGTGACCCCAGCGCCACCACGCCATGACTCACTCCTAACATCGGGACGGTTCATGCCGCCCCGACGCTACCCGGACAAACCTGGGGCTGTCAGCCCCCGAATCAGCATGACCTTCTCCACCGTACGTATCATTTCGGACATTAGTGTGGGCCCGATCGGGCAAGCCCCCGGCTAGTACTTTCGGCTTGTCCGCATTGGTCCGTTAGGCCAAATCGAGACCGTCTTCCATGACGCGTGACACCGGACCGTTGTTGTTCAGATGGTGCGAAAAGTCAGTGCCGGCCGGTACCAGGCCGCGCCGAACTCCCCCACGAGCCCCGTCCACCCGCCACTGCGCCGGACCGCCACCGGCGCCTCGCCGAGGAAGCCCATCCGGGTCAGGCCGAGCACCAGGCGGAGCGGGATCTCGGCGGACTCGCCGTCATCCGTGGACACCGTGATCGCGACGTGCTCCAGCAGAGCGTCGCGCACCCGACGCTCGCCGAGGGTAGGGGGCGCGTCGCGCAGCGTGGCGGCAGCGGCGTCGGCGATCCGACGCAGCTCGACGGCGGGGATCTCCTCGAGGGTACGGCCGGCGGCGCGCGGCAGGGCGCCCCGCCATTCCGCGTCCCGGCTGGGCGGCGGGCTGACGGCCGCTTCGAGGAGCTCGTCCGCGCGGTAGGTGACATCGCCGGAGCCGGCCTCGACCGGGCGGGTGACCAGCACGTCGAACGGCAGCCGGGCCCACACCGCTCCCCCGCTCAGCCGGACCAGGGTGCCCGGGTCGAACCGGACGACCCGGGCGCAGAACGCGCCCAGGTCGCCACCCGTCCGCGGGCTCACGCCTCCCGCCACTTCTCCAGGAAGGCCCGCTCGACCGCCGTCACCCGGCGCGGCACCTGGTGGGCCAGGTTGAACGGCACCAGCACCGTCCGGGCCCGGCTGGCGAGCTTGCCGTCGGCGAACAGCTCGTAGGCCACGACGAAGGAGCTGTTCTTGATCTCCTCGATCCAGGTCTCGATCCGCACCTTCGCCTCGTGCCCCACCGGCAACAGGTAGTCGATCTCGTGCCGGGCGACCACCACGCCGTCCTTGAGCTCCGGCAACGGCACGTCGACGAAGAACATGGCGACGCGCGCCTCCTCGTACAGCGTGAGGAAACGCGCGTTGTTCACATGCCCGTACGCGTCCATGTCGGACCAGCGCAGCGGGCACTCGTACAGATGCCTAGTCACGCGTCAGCTTGCGGTGCGTGACCCGGTGCGGCCGGGCGGCGTCGGCGCCGAGGCGGTCGACCTTGTTCTTCTCGTAGGACTCGAAGTTGCCCTCGAACCAGAACCACTTCGCCTCGTTCTCGTCGTCGCCCTCCCAGGCGAGGATGTGCGTGGCGATCCGGTCCAGGAACATCCGGTCGTGGGAGATGACCACGGCGCAGCCCGGGAACTCCAGCAGCGCGTTCTCCAGGCTCGACAGCGTCTCGACGTCGAGGTCGTTCGTCGGCTCGTCGAGCAGCAGCACGTTGCCGCCCTGCTTGAGGGTCAGCGCCAGGTTGAGACGGTTGCGCTCACCGCCGGAGAGCACCTTGGTCGGCTTCTGCTGGTCCGGGCCCTTGAAGCCGAACGCGGCCACGTAGGCGCGGGACGGCATCTCGACCTTGCCGACCATCATGTGGTCGAGCCCGTCGGACACGACCTCCCACAGGGTCTTGTCGCCGTCGAGGCCGGCCCGGTTCTGGTCGACATAGGACAGCGACACCGTCTCGCCGACCTTCACCGAGCCCGACGTCGGCTGCTCGAGCCCGACGATCGTCTTGAACAGGGTGGTCTTGCCCACGCCGTTCGGGCCGATGATGCCGATGATGCCGTTGCGCGGCAGGGAGAAGCTGAGGTTCTCGATCAGCGTCCGGTCACCGAAGCCCTTGACCAGGTCCTTCGCCTCGATCACCGTGTTGCCCAGGCGCGGGCCCGGCGGGATCTGGATCTCCTCGAAGTCGAGCTTGCGGGTCTTGTCGGCCTCGTTGGCCATCTCCTCGTACCGGTCGAGCCGGGCCTTGGACTTGGTCTGGCGGGCCTTGGCGTTGGAGCGGACCCACTCGAGCTCCTCGGTGAGGCGCTTCTGCATCTTCTGGTCCTTGCGGCCGGCCACCGCGAGCCGCTGGGCCTTCTTCTCCAGGTAGGTGGAGTAGTTGCCCTCGTACGGGTACGTCCGGCCCCGGTCGAGCTCGAGGATCCAGTCGGCGAGGTGGTCCAGGAAGTACCGGTCGTGGGTGATGGCGATGACCGTGCCCGCGTACGCGGCCAGGTGCTGCTCCAGCCAGAGCACGCTCTCGGCGTCCAGGTGGTTGGTGGGCTCGTCGAGGAGGAGCAGGTCCGGGGCCTCGAGGAGCAGCTTGCACAGGGCCACCCGGCGGCGCTCACCACCGGACAGCGGGCCGACCTCGGCGTCGCCGGGCGGGCAGCGCAGCGCGTCCATGGCCTGGTCGAGCACGGAGTCGATGTCCCACGCGTTGGCGTGGTCCAGCTCCTCCTGCAGGACGCCCATCTCCTCCATCAGCTCGTCGGAGTAGTCGGTGGCCATCAGCTCGGCGATCTCGTTGAACCGGGCGAGCTTCGCCTTGGTCTCGGAGACGGCCTCCTCGATGTTCTCGAGGACGGTCTTCTCCTCGTTGAGTTTCGGCTCCTGGGCCAGCATGCCGACGGTGTAGCCCGGCATCAGCCTGGCCTCGCCGTTGCTGACCTGCTCCGTGCCGGCCATGATCTTGAGCAGGGTGGACTTACCGGCTCCGTTGGGCCCGACGACACCGATCTTGGCACCGGGCAGGAAGCTCAGCGTGACGTCGTCGAGGACGACCTTGTCACCATGCGCCTTGCGCGCCTTTTCGAGCGTGAAGATGAACTGCGCCACGGTGCTACTGCCTCCGAGAGTCCTGGGTTTGCCATCAATCTTTCCACGCGCCGGATAACGCCTGTTCCCCGGCCTGAATACCATGACAAACCACGCAAAGATACTCGTGATCCGACCGTGCTACCGAACCTTGCCGCCGACTAGCACAATGGGCACGTGTCCACCCCGATGATCCCGGCCCTCCCCGGTTACTCAGACCTGCAGTTGATCGCCAACGGCAGCACGGCGTTGGTGTTCCGGGCCACCCAGGCCCGCCTCAACCGCATGGTCGCCGTGAAGGTCCTCCTCATCGACGACGTGATGACCACCCAGGCCACGGTCGAGCAGGAGCTGGCCACCACCGTCGCGCTGTCCAGCCAGCCGCACATCGTGAGCATCATCGACACCGGCACCACGGCCGACGGCAACCCCTACATCGTCATGGAGTACTGCGAGGGCGGCTCCTACGCGCAGATCCTCAAGCAGCGCGGCCCGCTGACGGTGTCCGAGGTGCTCGAGGTCGGCATGAAGATCGGCGAGGCGCTGCACGCCGCCCACCAGGCCGGCATCGTGCACCGCGACGTGAAGCCGCCGAACATCCTGCGGTCGCAGTTCGGGCCGGCGCTCGCCGACTTCGGCATCGCCCGCGCCCCCGACGCGCTCGCCGGCACGATGACCATGGGCAAGCTCACCCCGCACCACGCCTCCCCGGAGGCGTTCATGCTGGGCGCGCAGAGCGGCTCGTCGGACCTGTACAGCCTCGCGTCCACGATGTGGAACCTGCTCGCCGGCCGGCCGCCGTTCGCCGACCCCAACGCCAGCAACGACCCGATGTCCTTCCGGGACCGGGTGCTCAACCAGCCCGTGCCCCGGGTGCCCCGCGTCGACGTCCCCGAGTGGCTGCACGAGGAGCTCACCCGGGCGATGGCGAAGAACCCGGCGGACCGGCACAGCTCGGCGATGGCGTTCGCCGAGGCGCTGCGCCGGCATTCGTACGGGATGGACGCGACCTTCTCGTCGGCCACCAACGCCTCGTCGAACGCCGTGGCAAACACCGCGGCGACGACCGGGTTCATGCAGCAGCCTTCGCCGTTCGCGCCGCCGCAGACGACGGGCGGGCCGGCGACGGGCGGTCCGGCGACCGGTGGGCCCGGGGTCGGCGCGGGTGGGCATCCGGTGCAGACCGGTGGGCACACCGAGTGGCCGATGTGGCCCGGCGCCGGCACGGGCGCCGGCGCGCCGGCCCGGCGCAGCTGGGAGCCGGTCCCCGAGTGGCAGCAGCAGAACACCACGCTCGCCGGTGGCGACCCGGCGGCCCCGCCGGTCGCCCCGCACAACGACGCCGCCCCGGAGACCGAGGGCAGGAGGACGGCCGGGCCCACCGGGTTCACCGCCGCCCCGCTGCACCCGCCGATCTCGGCCCCGCCGGTCAGCGGCCCGCCGAGCGGGTTCCGCGCCCCCGGTCACGAGACGCAGCAGCCCTACGCCTCCCAGCCGCCGTTCCAGCCCGCGCCGGGTCACCAGCAGTCGTTCCCCGCCCCGTTCAGCCCGGCCCCGTACAGCTCCGCGCCGGTCTCGGGGATGCCGGTGTCGTCACAGCCGGTGTCGTCACAGCCCGTGTCCGGGCCGCCCGGTG
Source organism: Longispora fulva (assembly GCF_015751905.1). Lineage (NCBI taxonomy): Bacteria > Bacillati > Actinomycetota > Actinomycetes > Micromonosporales > Micromonosporaceae > Longispora > Longispora fulva. Next base: position 7,406,137 of record NZ_JADOUF010000001.1, on the reverse strand, counting down.
CCTACCAGCCGGTGTCCGGGCCGACGGGGGCGTATCCGCCGGTGCCGGTCAGCCCGATCGTCTACCAGCGGCCGGCCCCCGACAACTCCAACCGGATCATCGTCGGGCTGAGCGCCGCGGCCGTGGTGCTGATCGTCCTCATCGTCGGCGGCATCGTCGCGCTGAACTCCGGCGGCGACCCCGACACCCCCGGCCCCCAGGCCACCGGGTCGGTCGGGGTGAGCGCCAAGGGCGCCCCGACCAACGTCACGCTCAAGGACAGCCCCGACGGGAGCTCGGTCGTGATCACCTGGGTGGACAACTCCGGCGGCAAGGCCCCGGTCACGATCACCAGCCACCGGGTGGGTGAGAGCACCCCGGCGCTCCAGCCGGTGCTGTTGGAGGCCGGTGTCACGTCGCACGAGTTCAAGGGCGGGTTGAACACGCGGTTCAACCACTGCTTCGTGGTGGCCTCGCTGTACCCCGGCGCGAACATCGCCCCTGCCCCCGAGGTGTGCACGAAGCGGGTGCTGCCGAGCGGGTCGGCGGGCGCGTCGAAGACCCCGGGCCCGACGAAGACCTGAGCCCGGCCCCGGGACCTGCCCCAGGGGACGGGCTAGCTGGGCTGCGGCGCGCGGCCGGGAGCGGATGCCGGCTGGCATCGCAACGCCGCGCGGGCGAGACTCGGCTTAGGCGTGCGGTGTCGCGTGGGACATGCCCGGCTCGGCGACCACCGGCCGGCTCGGCTTCCACAGCAACGGCCGGATGCTCAACGACCACGCCACCCGGTTGAACAGCGACCGCCGCCCCCGCAGCTCCCGCACGTAGGCCACGGCCTGCTCGACCGCGAGCCGGGCCTCGGCCTCCCCCAGCAGCCCGGGCGCGAACCCGACCACGTTGACCAGCTCCGCGAGCGGCCCGAGCGCCGGCAACGGCTCGCCGTGCCGGGCGGACCGGCGGCGGACCGGGATCAGCGAGGCGTACAACGCGATCTCGCTGGCGGTCAGGTGCGGCGGCGGGGTGTGCCCGGCCAGCCGGATGGCGTCGCGGACCTCCAGCCACGCGCCGAGTACCCGTTCGGAAGGGGTGCCGGAGCGCAGTCTCCTGCCGGTGCGCGACCGGCGGAGCAGGCCCACGACCAGGGCGCCGACGACAAGGAGCCCGAACAGGAGCACCCCGGACAGCATCAGGAGCACCGGAGCCGTCAGGACCGGCTCCGCGGCGCTCCCGACGCCGGTGGCCGGGGCGGCCGTCGAGGCCAGCGGCGACTGGGTCACCTGCGACGGCGGCACCGACGGCGTCTTGGTCGGCGGCGGCGGGGTGTAGTCGTCCTCCAGCGGCTTGGTGTTCTGGTCCTGGGGCATCGGGTCGAAGGAGACCCAGCCGACCCCGGTGAACAGCACCTCCGGCCAGGCCGTGGCGTCCGAGGCGAGCACCGGGTGCTTGCCGGAGCGGCCCTTGAACCCGACGACCACCCGGGTCGGCAGGCCCATCATCCGGCCGAGGACGGCGAACGAAGCCGCGAACTGCTCCGATGTGCCCTGCCTGCCGCCCTCCGCGACGGTCTTGGTGAGGAAGAACTGCAGGTTGGGCAGCGCGTGCCCGCTCGCGGCGGTCGGGTTGAACTTGTAGTGCTCGGCGAGGAAGCCCTGCAACGCGTACGCCTTCGCGTACGCCCCCGGGTTGTTCTCCGTGATGTGGTTGGCCATGTTGACCAGGTCGGTCGGCAGGGTGGAGCCGACGCTGAGGTAGCGGGCGTAGGCGTCGCCGCTCGGCACGTCGGCCACGGACAGCAGGTTGACGTCCGGCTTCGTGTAGACCGATTCCACCTGGTACTTCTGCCCCGTCGCCAGCCGGTCGGCCTTGAACAGGGTGCCGCTGCGGCTGTCGAAGGCGACCCGCAGGTTGTCGATCCGGTTGGGTGTGCTCACCGCCGGCACCAGGCCGCCGTCGAGCTCCGCGACCGTGTAGCTCTGCTTCACGACGCTGGACTTGCCCGTCGTGGCCGGCCCGGTGACGCTGGGCAGCACCTTGCCGGCGTTGCGGTAGTCCGCGCCGACCTTCCAGGTCACGCCGTCGTACTCGCTGAGCACCGCCAACCGGATCGGCATGTCCGCCGGCAGCTCGGCGTCGAGCAGGTGCTGGGTGGGCTGCGCGGCCCAGCCGGAGATCCGGATCAGCGGGTTGGCGTCCAGCGCGTCCTCGCGGGGCGGGACGACCGCCGTGCGGGGGTCGTGCGGCTCCTTGGCCACGCCGCCGAAGACCAGCGGGCCGGCGGCGACCGCCACGGCGAGCATCGCGGCGAGCCCGGCGGCGGCGCCCCCGATCGCCCGGAGCTGGAACACCCGGTCCTTCGCCGGACTGGGCTGGTCGCCGGTCAGCACCGGGGCGTCGGTGCGCTGCCGGGCGGTCAGGGCCAGGCCGACGGCGCACACCGCCGCGTACGCCAGGGGCTGCCACAGGGCCGGTTGGGCGTTGGGGCCGGCGAGGACCAGCGCCGCCGCGTACGCCACCGTGGGGGGCAGCGCGCCGAACAGCAGCCGGCCACCGCGCCCGGCGAGCTCCGCGCCGAGCAGGCCGGCGAGCCACACCGCCACGATCGGCACGAGCACCGTGTCCGGGGCTGCCTCGATCGGCACCGCCGCCGTGAGCAACCGGGGCAACGCGTTGCGGGCCGCGTCGAGATAGGCCGACATCAGGGTCGCGTCCGCGTCGCCCCGCATGGTCAGCTGGACCGCCAGCAGCGTGTACCCGCCGAGGGCGAGCATCGACACCGGCGCGACGGTCCAGTTCGGCAGGGGCCGCAGCAGGGTGCTGAGCAGGATCGAGGCGGCCGCCGCGCCGAGCAGCAGCGGCAGCAGGGGGCCCTCGGCGTAGATCCGGGCACCCGCGAGGCCCGCGAGGCCGGTCAGCGCCAGCAGGATGACGACCGGGAGCGCGCCGCGCGCCAGTTTCGTCACCATCGTCCTACTCCGTCCCAGGCCACAGTGAACTCGGAGGCGTCCGCCGCAGCGAGCACCAGCAGGCCGGGGGCCGCCGTCGGCGTCGCGTCGGGCGCGCCGATCAGACCCACCACGATCACCGGGTACTGCGCCCGCAGCGCCGCGATCTGCCGCACGTCCGCGACACCGCCCGGCCCGGTGAGGAAGATCAAGGTGTCGCCCAACCGGCCGATCCGCAACCGGTCGGCGGCCGGGGCCAGGTCAGGCTCCGCCGCGCCCAGGGCCGCCTCGGCCAACAGGTCCAGGAACACGTTGCGGCCCTGGGTGCCGGAGATCTCCGCCCCGCTCACGGTACGCAGCCGCACGTGCAGGCCCTCGCGCAGCGCCGCGGTGACGATCGACGCCGCCGCCTCGCAGGACTCCTCGAAGCTCTCCGGCGTGTGGGCGTCCGCGCGGTCGTCGAGCACGACGACCATCACCGGCAGGCTGGTGTCGGTGTGCTCGCGGACCATCAGCTCGCCGACCCGCGCCGACGTGCGCCAGTGCACGCTGCGCAGGTCGTCGCCGACCACGTACTCCCGCAGGTTGTCGAATGTGACGTGCCCGTGCGGCACCTTGTCGACCCGGCCGTCGAGGCTGCGGGCGATACCGGCCGGCACCGCCCGGATCGGGTGCGCCACCGGGTGCACCCAGACCCGGCCGGTGGCCCCGTAGGACCGCGCCACCTCCGCCAGACCCAGCGGGTCGGTGCGCACGATCCGCAGCGGCCCTACGTCGACGACGCCGCGCCGGCTGGTCGGCACCTGGTACACCGTCTGGGTCTCGTGACCCCGGCGCAGGCGGAGCAGCGGCACCGGGATGCCCGCCGACCCGCACCGGTCCGTCGCGATCACGGTCATGCCCCGCAGCCGGTTGTCGTTGCGGATGGTCAGGTGCACGGTGCTCGGCTCGCCGCGGGTGACCCGGTCGGGGTCGAGGTGCCGGCCGACGGTCAGCGCGGCCCGCAGGCTCACGATGCCGACGGCGACGGCGAACGCGACGAGCGCGACGACCCCGAGGACGGCCAGTTCCGGGTACCCGAAAAGGAAGCCGGACAGCAGGAGGACCGGCCCGGCGCCGACCAGCGCCCAGCCGCGCGCGGTGACCCGCATCGTCAGCGCCACCCCGGCTGAGCGGCGTACGCGGACCTCACTGGGTCACCCCGGCCGGCTGCGGCACGGCCACGGTCTCGATGACCTCGCCCAGCACCGCCGTGGACGTGACCCCGCGCAGCTGCGCGTCGGGGCTGAGCAGCAGCCGGTGGGCGAAGACCGCCTCGACGAGGGCCTTGATGTCCTCCGGCAGCAGGTAGGCCCGGCCGTCGGACAGCGCGAACGCCTGGGCGGCGCGGACCAGGGCGATCACGCCACGCGGGCTGACGCCGACCCGGACCTGGGCGTGCCGGCGGGTCGCGGAGGCGAGCTGGACCGCGTACGCGTACAGCGCGTCGGCCACGTACACCCGCTGGGCGAGCCGGGCCAGCTGGGCGACCGTGTCGGTGTCGGTGACCGGCTGGAGGTAGTCGGGCGAGCGGCCGGCGGCCCCGCCCCGGACCACCTCCATCTCGACCTCCTCGCTCGGGTAGCCCACCGAGAGCTTCATCAGGAACCGGTCGAGCTGCGCCTCGGGCAGCCGGTAGGTGCCGTCCATCTCCACCGGGTTCTGGGTGGCGACGACGAGGAACGGCCGGGGCACCGGGTGCCGGACGCCGTCCACCGTCACGTAGCGCTCCTCCATGACCTCCAGCAGCGCCGACTGGGTCTTGGGCGACGCGCGGTTGATCTCGTCGGCGATCACGATGTTCGCGAACACCGGACCCGGGTGGAACTCGAACTCCCGGCTCGCCTGGTTGAAGATCGTCACGCCGGACACGTCGGACGGCAGCAGGTCGGGGGTGAACTGGATCCGGCGCCACTTGCCCCGCACCGACGCGGCGATCGCCCTGGCCAGGGTCGTCTTCCCGACGCCGGGCACATCCTCCAGCAGGACGTGGCCCTCCGCGAACAGCGCGGTGAGCGCGAGCCGCACCACCTCGGGCTTGCCGAGCACCACCGAGCCGACGTTGTCGGCCAGGCGGGCGAAGACGCTGGCGTAGCCCTGGGTCTCGGCCGGGGTGAGGGGATGAGGCGCGGTCACGTCAGATGCTCCTTGAAGGTGGTGCGCTGTGCGGTGTTCAGACCGCGCGGGAGTGCTGGGCGCTCCCGCGCGGGGACGGATCAGTTCGGCGTGGCCCCACAGTCTGCCAGGCCGTCGCGGATGTTCGCGCCGGTGCCGGACCAGACCCAGGGCAGGAAGCCCTCGCCGTTCGGGGCGTTGCGGATCTTCACCCAGACGGAGCTGGACACCCCGTTCTGGTTCCGGATGGACTGCCCGGAGTCGTGCTGGCAGAAGATGTTCAGCCCGGCGCCGCTGTTCATGTTCCCCCGGAAACCCGCGCCGACCGCGTCGCTGTACCCGCCGTGGGTGGAGCAGCCGTTGCCGGCGCCGCCCGCCGGGTTCGGATAGCACGGGTCGACCCGGATCTCGACCTTCGTGCAGGTGGTGCCGCCGCAGATCGAGCCGTTCACGGCGTCGGTGTTGACGCTGCCGGCCCAGGTGACCTCGCCGACGGCGTTGGACGCGTACACGGTGAAGTTGTAGCCGGCCCCCGCGTACAACCCGGCGAGGGTGAAGCTGTTGCAGCTGCCCGGCTTGCCCTTGCTCCCGTTCGGCCCGCTGAAGTCGATCCGGCAGCTCGTCGCCGAGCCGCCGTCGTTGACGGTGAACGCGACGCTCGCCGAGCTGATGTTGCCGGTGACCGCGCCGCCGGTGATGGCCGGCCGCTTGATCGTGGTCGCGGTGTCCGAGGCGGTCGGGCCGTCGCCGGCCTTGTTCACGGCGTGCACGTCGACCTTGACGGCCTGGCCCTCGCCGTAGCCGGTGAGCACCGTGGACGTGCCGGTGACCGTGCGGCTGGCGCCGTTGGCCGTCACCACGTAGCCCGTGACGGGCGCGCCGTTGGCCACGGCGGCCGTCCAGCTCACGTTGACCGTGCCGGCCTTGCCGGTGTCCGTGGCGGCGTTGAGGTTCGTCACGGCGGCCGGCTTGTTGTACGGCACGACGGTGTTGCTCGGGTCGGACTCCTTGCTCGCCCCGCCCACGTCGTTGAGCGCGACGACCTTGAAGCTGTACTGCGTGCCGTACTTCAGCTTCTTGTCCGGCACCATCAGGTCGGTGGTGGCCGACTTGCCGAGGTCCACGGTCGCGCCACCGGCCGCATACGCCGTCACCTGGTACTGCACGATCTTGTGGCCCTGGCCGTTCGCCGCCGGCCACGTCACCTTGACCGTGCCGTCCTTGTTCTCCTGCGCGGCCACGCTGGCGGGCGGGTCGGGCGTCTGCGAGGACGGGGTCACCGGGTTCGACGCGCGCTTCGCGCCGGGCCCGACCCCGTTCACCGCGTGCACCTGGAACGTGTACGTGGTGCCGTTGGTCAGCCCGGTGATGGTCGTGGTCTGCTGGCTGCCGCCCACCTCGACCGGCTTGGGGCCGCCCTCGATCACGTACTTCACGATCGGTGACAGGTTCTCCTTCGCCGGGCCCCAGCTGACCCGCGCCTCGGCGTTGCCGGCGAGCGCGCTCACCGTGGCCGGCGCGCCGGGCACCTCGGGGACGGGCTCCTTCGGCGGGGGCGGCGGGGGCGGCGGAGGCGGGGGCGGCGGCGGGTCGCCACCGGGGACGGTGTTCGGGAACTTCAGCACGGTCTTCTGCTTGTGCTTGTCGTCGATGACCGTCGCCTCGCCGCCCGCCGGCGGGTTGATGAAGAGGTGGCCCTCGCGGACGTCGAGGTCGACGCCGCCGCCACCGGACTTGATCGTGAGCCGGTCGACCTGGTTGCCGTCGCCGTCGAGCACGTAGATCAGGTCGCCGAGCTTGTCCGCCACGTAGAACCAGCCTGCCCAGGCCACCGCGGGCTCCAGCGCGCGGCCCTGGTCGGCCTTGACCTCGAACTCGCGGACCGTGCCGGACCGCACGACGTAGACGTGCTTGTCGTCGGAGACGGTGACCGGGATGTCGCTGCCGCTGGTGTGGTCGGGCACCGCGCCCGGGGCCCGCATCGGGATCTTGAAGGTCTTGACGAGGTCGTCGCGGATCGTGACCAGCGCCGCGGCGGTCTGGTCGAGGACGGCGACGCCCTTGTCCAGCACGGACAGCGTGATGTCGTGCCGCGGGTCGGTGGCCACCGTGGTGCGCTCGACGGTGGGGTCGGCGCCCTTCTTCGCGGCCAGCACCGACACGACCGTGCCCTCGCTGGGCACGGCGAGCCAGAGCCGGCCCTCCACGTCGAACCCGCCGCTGCGCAGCCCGACGGGCAGCCGGAGCGGCTGGCCGTGCGGGTTGAGGGTCAGCGGGTCGACCTGGCGCACGGCACCCTGGGTGCTGTCGATGACGAACGCGACGTCGTCGCGGAGCGCGAGGGTGATCCCGACGCCGGCCGGGGCGTCCATCGTGGCCGCCACCTGCAGAGTGGTCAGGTCCAGCGAGCTGATCCGACCGGTCTCCAGGTCACGGATGATGAGATACCGGTCGTTCTGGGTGATCTCGACGTTGTGACCCTCGGAGTCCTTGATCTTCGTCCGGGTGTCGACAGTGCCCTTGACGCCGTTGATCCGGCCGAGCTCGCCCTTCTTGGAGCTCCACACCCAGGCGCTCGAGTCGTAGACCGCGACGGCCTTGTCGGCGATGCCGAGACCGAACACGGTCAGAGCGACGGCGGCCAGCATCGCGACCGTCACCGACAAGGTGACGACCACTCCCGATCTCTTGCCCACTGTGCGCGTCATGCCCCCGCGGCCCTCCGTCACAATCTCCGGCCCCGAACCGTCGTCATCATAAGTCCTCCGTCAAGGCAATCGACCGGCTGCGATGTGACGCCTTTCATCAGGCATTCCATCGCGGCCGGTCGAGACCAGAGAGGACTTGGCGACACAGGGTGATCGTGAACTAACAGCCAGGTAGGGGCCCCGTGGAGTTGATGTCATATCCATTCAGGTTGAACCACGCAAAAGGCGTATACCCCTGCGAACCTTCGAAGTTGATCCGGACCCAGACCGTGCTCGCGTTCTTTGGCTGGTTGTAGACGTACGGCTCGATGCTCTGGCCGTTTGTGATGCAGATCGCATCGTAGGTGGACCCGTTGGAGGCCCGGCCCGAGCCGACCTTTCCGCTGCTCAGCGAAGTGCCACTGCGGACGGCCATGGCGTTGGCCGGGTTGTCGCACCAGGTGTGCTGGGCGGGGTCCGAGCTGGACATGTTGTTCTTGCACACCGCCACGCCCTGGACCGTGTTCGTCTTCTGGTTGCCGGTGCCCTGGTTGCTGGACCCGGCCACATTGGTGGCGACCACGGTGAACGGGTAGTCGGTGGACGGGGACAGCCCGCCGACCGTGAGCTTGGCCGCGCCGGAGCACGCCGCCGAGGCGGTCTTGCCGGCGACCGTCAGCGTGCAGGTCGGCGAGCCGCCGCCCGCACCGACGTTGACGTCGACGCTGACCTCGGTGACCGTGGCCGAATGGCCGGTGACCGTCATCGTCGGCGCGGAGACCGTCGTGGCGGTGGCGGTGGCGACGGGACCCGGCCCCGCGGCGTTCACCGCTGTGGCCTTGACGTCCACCCTCGCCCCGTTGCCGAAGCCGGTCAGGGTCACGGAGGTGTCGGCGGCCGGCACGTCCTGGGCCTTGCCGTTGGCCGTCACCACGTACTTCTCCAGCGCCCGGCCGTTCTCCGCCGGCCGGCCCCAGGTGACGGTGACCGCGCCGGCCTGGCCGGGCACGGTCGCCGCCGCGAGGTTCTTCGGGGCCTCCGGCCTGGCGAACGGCGTGACCGACGGGCTCACCGGCGAGGGCTTGCTGCCGGCCCCGAGGTCGTTGACGGCGACGACCGTGAACGCGTACTGCGTGCCGTAGGCGAGCTTCTTGTCGGCGATCACCAGCTCCGGGTTCGCCGAGTCGCCGGCCGCGACGTCGCCCTTGGCGCTGACGGCCGTCACCGAGTACTTCACGATCTTGTGGCCCTGGCCGTTCGCCGCCGGCCAGGTCACCTTGACCGTGCCGTCCGGGTTCGCGGCGGCCGCGACGGAGGCCGGCGGGTCGGGCACGTCGCGGGTCGGGACGACCGGGGGCGCAGCGCGCTTGGGGCCGGGGCCCTTGGCGTTCACGGCGTTGACCTGGAAGGTGTAGGGCGTGCCGTTGGTCAGGCCGGACACGGTGACCGTGCGCTGGCTGCCGCCGACCTCGATCGGCTTGGGGTCGGGGCCGCCCGTCACCACGTACTTCGTGATGGCGAGCCCGTTCTCCGCCGCCGGGGTCCAGTTGACCGTGGCCATGGTGTTCCCGGCGACGGCGGTGACGGCGCCCGGGGCGCTCGGCGGGCCGGTCGGCGGCGTCGGCGGCTTCTCCTCGGGCTTCTTCACCGGCGGCGGCGGATCGCCCCCGGTGACCTGTCCCGGGTACTTGTTCACCGCGGTCGCCTTGTGCTTGTCGTCGACGACCTGCGCCCCGGAGCCGCCCGGCGCGTTGATGAACAGCCGGCCCTCGCGCACGTCGAGGTCGACGGGGCCGCCGCCGGTGTCGAGCTTGATCCGGTCGACGAGGGCGCCGGAACCGTCGATCACGTAGACCCGCTGGCCGAGGGTGTCGGCGACGTAGAACCAGCCGGCCCAGGCCACCGCCGGCTGGAGGGCCGTGCCCTGGTCGGGGACGGCGAAGTCGCGGACCTTGTCCTGGTGGACGACGTAGACGTGCCGGTCGTCGGAGACCGTGACGGGGACCTCCGCCCCGGTGGTGTGCTCCGGCATGGCCGCCGGCTTGTCCAGGGGCAGCGGGATCCGCCGGACGACGTCGCCGGAGATGGTGACCAGCGCCGCGGCGGTCTGGTCGAGGACCGCGACGCCCTTCTCCAGCACCGACAGGAAGATGTCGTGCCGGGGCTCGGCGGCCGGGACCGTCTTCGCGACGGTCGCGTCGGCGCCCTTGACGCCGGAGCGCACGGCGACGACGGTGCCCTCGCTCGGCACGGCCAGCCACAGCCGGCCCTCGTCGTCGAACCCTCCGCTGCGCAGGCCCGGCGGGAACCGGAGCGGCTGCCCGACCGGGGTGAGGGTGAGCGGGTCGATCTGGCGGACCGCGCCCTGCGCGCCGTCGACCACGAAGGCGACGTCCTTGTTCAGCTCGATGCTCACCCCGGTGCCGGGGGCGGTGTCGGTGACGGCGGACACCTGCAGCGTCGTGAGGTCCAGGGAGCTGACCTTGCCGGTGGTGAGGTCGCGCACGATCAGGTACCGGTCGTTCTGGGTGATCGCGACCTCGTGGCCCTGGGAGTCCTTGATCTTGTGCCGGGTGTCGACGGCGGCGGTCCGGCCGTTGATCCGGCCCAGCTCGCCGGACTTGGCGCTCCACACCCAGGAACTGGAGTCGAAGACGGCGACGGCCTTGTCGGCTATGCCCAGCCCGAACACCGTCAGCGCCACCGCGGCGAGCAGGCCCACCGTCACGGCCAGGGTCACGACCACCCCGGACTTCCGTGTCCCGCCAACCTTTGCCGCCATGCCCCGTCTACCTCCGTGGATGCTCGCCTCGGCACTCCGAGCCGAGGCGAGCATAGAAGACCGCGCGTTAACTGGCTGTGAAGGGCGTCTCGAGAACGACCTGGGCGTCCCACACCCACAGTTCGCCCGTCCACTTCGGCGGTCCATAGAGGTCTGTCGCGGTGCGCAGCATCGCCTCGGTCAGCGTCGGGTCGGCCTTCGGCACCATCACGATCGCGCCGGCCCGCCAGAACCGCAGGTCGTCGCGGGCCCGGGACCGGTCGGCGTCGGTGACCGGGTAGGGCGTGCCGGTCCGCATCACCTTGGTGAACAGGTGGTCGGAGGCGCGCTTGGGCGGCCCGAACAGCGAGGTGCCGAAGTCACCGCCCGGACCGAGGAAGTAACCCGCCGCGACCGGGAAGTCGAGGTTCCGCGAGGCCGACCAGCGCATGACCGTGGCGTCGCCGGCGTGCGGGGGCGGCAGGGTGACCATCGAACGGCCGCCGGTGACGTAGCGCTCGTACTCGCCGTGGGCGATGAACCTCGGCACCGGGGCGTTGACGGCCGGCAGGGGCGCGGGCAGCAGCGGGACGAGCACGAGGACCAGTGCGACGTAGGCGACCCGGCGCACGTTGGGACGGTCGGCGGTCGCCTCGATCAGCCGCTGCACGGCCACCGCGGTCAGGATCCCCACGACGGGCAGCACGAACAGACCGATCCGGACCGGTACGACGGTGTCGAACAGCGGCAGCCGGGCGATGAACATCCACGGCCCGGGGATGCCGGTGTTCAGGGCGTGGGAGGTGACCTTCGGGCCGAGCGCGCACAGCGACAGGACGAGGCCGACGAAGGCCAGTGCCCGGACCCGGTGCTCGCGCCAGAGCCAGGCGACCGCGACGACGACGCCGACGAGCAGCGGCCAGCCGAAGAAGGTGTTCTCCTCCGACGGGTTGGGCGCGAGCCGGCCGGCCTCGACCGGGTCGCCGAGGAGCGACATCCGGGCGAAGGCCGGGAAGGACGCCAGGTCCGCGCCGTAGTGCTCGACGCCCTGCGGGAGGCCTCGGTAGCTCTGCCACCCGAAGAACTGGTACCACAACGGGTACGCCAGCAGCGCCCCGGCGACCAGCGCCGCGACCCCGAGCCCGGCGGCCATCGGACGCAACGCCGCCCGCGCGCCCGCCCGGTCCTGGACGGCGTACGCGACGACGAACAGTCCCAGTCCGATGGTGGACAGGAACAGGACCTCCTCGTTGATGAACGCCTGCCAGACGACGAGCAGGCCGAGGACGATCCCGTTGCGCACAGCTCGGCCGTGGCGCAGGCGCAGCGCGGCCCAGAGGATGACGGGGATGAGGAACTGGGCGACCAGGTTCGGGTGCCCGTTGCCCTGGGCCATCATGCCGGGGCCGAAGCCGCAGAGCGCCGCGCCGAGGAAGGCGGCGAGCGGGCTGGTCACGACGTGCCGGGACAGCAGCCAGTACCAGGCGCAGCCGGTGAGGGCGAAGGCCAGGGTGAGCATGACCAGGTACGACACGGCCGGCCCGAACAGCAGTGTGACCGGGATGAGTGGGACGGCGATGGCGAGCACCGAGGTGTTGGCCATCAGGTTGACCCCGTCGGGCACGTTCATCATCGCGTCGTGCATGGGGTTCACGCCGTGGGTGACGGCGTACGCGGCGTGCGCCAGCATCCACTGGAAGAACGACTGGTCCGTCCCGTTCGTGGCGTGCAACTGCTCGGTCGGGTGGATCCAGAGTTGACCAGTGACGTAGATCGCAGCGGCGATAAAACACCCGAAAGCGGCTAAATCTCCACGGCGGAGCCTGCCGCGCACGGTTGCTTCCTGGTTCGTCTCCACAGTTCAGAGAGGTTAGCCGAGCGCGACTCACCGGCTTCGCACGCGTTCGGTCAGTACTCACCGTGTCTGCCTGGATTCAGTAGGCTCATGGGGGGTACGCCCTAGTCCGACATCGTGAGGAGGACTACGACATCGTGACGACGACGAGTTCGTTCGTGGTGGTGGCCAACAGGCTGCCGGTCGACGAGGTGACCCTGCCGGACGGGCGCAAGGAATGGCGACGCAGCCCCGGCGGGCTGGTCACAGCACTACATCCGGTGCTCAAGGCGGCCAAGGGCGGCTGGATCGGCTGGTCCGGCAGTGCCGGCCCCGCCCCGGAACCGTTCGAGCTGGAGGGCATGCGGCTGCACCCGGTGCCGCTGTCGGCCGAGGAGGTGGAGCGGTACTACGAGGGCTTCGCGAACAGCACGCTGTGGCCGCTGTACCACGACGCGGTCGAGCCCCCTGTGTTCCGCCGCAGCTGGTGGGACAGCTATCTGCGGGTGAACGAGCGGTTCGCCCGCCAGGCCGCGGAGCTGGCGGCCCCGGGCGCGGTGGTCTGGGTGCAGGACTACCAGCTCCAGCTCGTGCCGGCGATGCTCCGCGAGCTGCGGCCGGACGTGCGGATCGGCTTCTTCCTGCACATCCCGTTCCCGCCGGTCGAGCTGTTCATGCAGCTCCCCCGCCGGGTCGAGCTGCTGCGCGGCCTGCTCGGGGCCGACCTGGTGGGCTTCCAGCGTCCGCTCGCGGCGCAGAACTTCCTCCGGCTCGCCCGGCACCTGCTCGGCCTTCGTCCCCGGGGCGCGGTCGTGGAGGCCGAGGGCCGGCTGGTGCAGGCCGGAGCGTTCCCGATCTCGATCGACACGCACGCGATCGAGTCGGTGGCCGCCGACCCGGAGGTGCGGGCCCGGGCCAAGGAGATCCGCCAGGAGCTGGGCGACCCGGAGACCGTGATCCTCGGCGTGGACCGGCTGGACTACACGAAGGGCATCGAGCACCGGCTGAAGGCGTACCGGGAGCTGTTGTCCGACGGAAAGCTCGGCGTGCCGGGCACGGTGATGGTGCAGGTCGCCACGCCGAGCCGGGAGCGTGTGGAGCACTACCACCAGCTGCGGGTGAAGGTGGAACGCGAGGTGGGCCGGATCAACGGCGACTTCGGTCGGGTAGGTTTGCCCGCTGTGCACTATTTGCACCAGTCCTACTCATTGCGGGAGCTGGCTGCGCTCTATCTGGCCGCAGATGTGATGATGGTTACACCTCTGAGAGACGGGATGAACCTGGTGGCGAAGGAGTACGTGGCCGCGCGCGTCGACCTCGGCGGAGCCCTCGTGCTCAGCGAGTTCGCCGGTGCCGCCGCAGACCTCCGGCAGGCCTACCTGGTCAATCCCCATGATCTCGACGGGCTCAAGGAGGCCGTGCTCACCGCCGCGCACGCCTCCCCGGCCGAGCTGAGCCGCCGGATGCGCGCGCTGCGCCGACAGGTCCGCAGCCACGACGTCCAGTACTGGGCCCGGTCATTCCTCGCCGCCCTGGGGATCGATGCACGTTTCGACGACAACGACAGCGCCGACGAGGCGCTGCCGCGGGAGCACATAGCATGACAATGCACAATGTCGCCGCGTCGCTGGACGCGGGGCTACGCGCCGCCCTCATCCACCTGGCCCGGGTGCCGAAACTCCTTGTCGCCTGCGACTACGACGGCACCCTCGCACCGATCGTGACCGACCCGTCCGCGGCCGTGCCGCTCCAGGAGGGGGTCGCCGCACTGCGCGCGCTGGCCAGCCTCCCGGACACCCAGGCAGCGGTGATCTCGGGCCGGGCGCTACGCGACCTCGCCGCGCTGTCGAGGCTGCCCAGCGAGATCCACCTCGTCGGCAGCCACGGCTCGGAGTTCGACGTGGGCTTCGTGCACGGCCTACCGGCCGAGGCCCTCGAACTGCACGGCCGACTGCACGCCAAGCTCGTCGAACTCACCCGGGGCCAACCCGGCATCCGGCTGGAGGTCAAACCGGCCAGCATCGCGGTGCACACCCGCGAGGCCGACCGGGCCACGGCCGCGACCGTGCTCGAGGCCGTCCGGAGCGGCTGCGCGCTGTGGGAGGGCGTGCACGCCGGCGAGGGCAAGGAGGTCATCGAGCTGGCCGTGATCCCCACCAACAAGGGCACCGCGCTCGACCGGCTCCGCGCCCAGCTCGGCGTCGGCGCGGTGCTGTTCGTCGGCGACGACGTCACGGACGAGAACGCGTTCGCGCACCTCCAGGGCCCCGACCTGGGGGTCAAGGTCGGCCCCGGCGAGTCGCGGGCCAAGATGCGGGTCGACGACCCGGCCAGCGTCGCACTGCTGTTGGCCACCCTTTTCGAGATCCGGCGGAACTGGCTGCTCGGCGAGCGTTCCGTGCCGATCGAGCGGCACACGATGCTCGGCAACGGCCGCAATGTCGCCCTACTCACCCCCGACGCCCGGGTCACGTGGATGTGCCACCCGCGCTCGGACTCCGCCGCGCTGTTCGCCGACCTGCTCGGTGGCGAGTCCGCCGGGCACTGCACGATCTCCCCGGCCCGGCCCGGCCGCCCGCTGCTCGGCCAGCGGTACCGGCAGGCGTCGATGGTGGTGGAGACGCGCTGGTCGGGGCTGACCGTCACCGACTGGCTGGACGCCTCGCACGAGGACGGCGAGAAGACCGTGCTCGTCCGGCACCTCGCCGGCGAGGAGCGGGCGCAGATCACGTTCGCGCCGCGCCCCGAGTTCGGGCAGGTGCCGGTGCGCCTGCAGCCGATGGGCGACGGCGGGCTGCACGTGCTGGGCTCCAACGAGCCGATCGCGCTGTACGCGCCGGGGCTGGAGTGGGACATCCAGGACGACGCCGGGCACGACACGGCGCGCGCGGTGGTGGACCTCGCGGCGATGGGCGGCGAGTACACCATTGAGTTGCGCTGTGGCACCTCGGACCTGTCGGCGCCCACCCAGCCGGCGCTGACCCGGCGCGACGCGATCGACGCGGAGAACAGGGAGTGGCTGTCGCGGCTGCACCCGCCGAAGCTGGCCCGCGAGGAGGTGCTCCGCTCGGCGCTCACGCTGCGGGCGCTGTGCGACGCGCCGACCGGTGCGATCCTGGCGGCGGCGACCACGTCCCTGCCGGAGACCATCGGCGGCATCCGCAACTGGGACTACCGGTACTGCTGGCTGCGCGACGCCGCCATGACCGCCCGGGCCCTGGTCGACCTGGGCTCGGTGCACGAGGCGGAGGCCTACCTGACCTGGGTGGCCGGCTGCGTCGAGCGCACCGGCGGGCACCCGGAGCGGCTGCACCCGCTGTACACCCTGGACGGCCTGGACCTCGGGGCCGAGGCCGTGATCGAGAATCTGCCCGGCTACGCCGGCTCGCGCCCGGTCCGGGTCGGCAACGCCGCCAACCGCCAGGTCCAGCTCGACGTGTTCGGCCCGATCGCCGACCTCGTCGCGGCGGTGGCCGAGCAGCGCGGCAAGATCACGGAGTACGAGTGGGGCGTCATCGAGGCCATGGTCTCCGCCGTGGAGCGCCGCTGGCACGAGCCCGACCACGGCCTGTGGGAGGCGCGCCTCCCCCCTCGTCACCATGTGTACTCCAAGGTGATGTGCTGGCAGACCGTCGACCGGGCCATCAAGGCGGCCGAGCGGCACTCCATGCCGTCCGGCGAGGGCTGGCACGAGCTGCGCGACCAGATCGCCGACAACGTCCTCAAGCTCGGCTGGAGCGAGGACATGAAGGCGTACCCGGCCGCGTACGGCTCCACCGACCTCGACGCCGCCTCGCTGTGGATCGGCCTGTCGGGGCTGCTCCCGGCCGACGACCCTCGGTTCCTGTCCACGGTGCTGGCCATCGAGGCGGAGCTGCGCAGCGGGCCGGCGGTCTACCGGTACAACTCCGACGACGGGCTGCCGGGCGTGGAGGGCGGCTTCATCATCTGCGCGACGTGGCTGGTGGAGGCGTATCTGCTCACCGGGCGGCGGCACGATGCCGAGGAGCTGTTCCAGCAGGTGCTGGACTGCGCGGGGCCGACGGGGCTGCTGCCGGAACAGTACGACCCGGTGAACGAGCGCACCCTGGGCAACCACCCGCAGGCCTACTCGCACCTGGGCCTGATCCGCTGCGCGCAACTGCTGGACCAGGGCTAGGCGGAGGTGGGGCTGAGTCGGACGTCGACTCAGCCCCTTCCGGTCAGATCGAGGTGAGGTCGATCGACACCGGGAACGGGGCGACCACCGCGACAAGCCCGGTGAAGACGCCGGCGTCCCGGTAGGTCTCGCTGGCCATATCCAGGACATAGGTGTACACGATGGGCACGCCGGTCATCGCCTGCTCGACCCGCCAGTAGAACTGGATGCCCGCCTTCGCGTACTGGTCGAACTTGACCTTGCGATCGGTCGTCTCCGAGCCCGGGGACACGACCTCGGCGACCATCAGCACGTGCTCCGGCCGGGTCGGCGACACGTCGAGGGTGTCCGCCCTGTACACGATGACGTCGGGACGCCGGTTGAGCAGCGGGATGTCCTGCAGTCTCAGGTCGAAGTCCGTGTCCGCATACCAGCCGTCGCCCGCAGCGGCCTCCAGCGCCACAGCGATGATCTTCGCGATCCGGTTGTGCCGCTTGGACGCGCTCGGACTCACGACGACCATCCCGTCCACGATCTCGATTCCGGCGCACTGCTCCTCCGACCAGGAGTCATACTCCTCGGCGGTGATCTGCTCATGCATCCACGACGGCGCGATCGCCTCTGCAGTCATGGTGCCCCCCGCCCGGTGGTTGTCGGTGCCCCGGAAATTCTACTGCAGGTCAGCGACCAGGTGGAGGCCAAGAGGGCCTGTCGCCCCTGGGCCGTGGGGACGGGTGGAGTCCGACGTACTGTTGCCGGCATGGGTGAGTGGGTGCCGGCGGCGATGATGGTCGCCGTCTATGTCGGGGTGGTCGCCGGGCTGGCGTGGCTCGCGCTCAGGGTCCGCCGGCGCGGGATCAGCAGCCCGGCGCTGGGCGTGTTCGACGAGATCTACCGGCCGACCGCCGCCGAGTCGCGGATCGAGATCCAGATCCAGGCGGAGTGGCAGGACCCGACGGAGACCCCGGACAAGCTGCCTAGGAGTGGGCCGTTCGCAGGGCGGTGAGGAAGACCCGCCAGTCGGCGGTGGACACGGCCAGGATGGGCCCGACCGGGTCCTTGCTGTCCCTGACCCCAACCACTCCGACGGGTACCAGGTCGAAGGTGCACTCGACACAATTGTTGTCGGTCCCTGAACTGCTGCGTCGAGGCTTGACGAAGCGAGCGCGGCCGAAGTCCATCGTGAGCCTCCTCGTCTCAGCGGCCAGTGGCCAGCCGCTCGACGAGTCTAATCGTGTCATCTGGATCGAGCGCCCGATTACTCAGGCAGTCGAAGGTGGAGACATAGCGCTCCACCTCGTCCGCCTCATCGAAGTAGAACATGTTGAGGTGGTTTTCGACCGCCACGATGCCCGCGTCGAGACCGTCCTTGAACCTCAGCACACTGAACGCGCCCGAGGGCAGCGGCCGCGCAGTCACCTCGAACGGCAGCACCTGGAGCGTGATTCCCGGCAGATCCGCCGAAGTGATGAGATGGCGCATCTGGCCGCGCATCACGCGCTCCTCAGCGATCGGGCGGTGCAGGACCGTCTCGTCCATCACCAGGTGAAACGTCGGCCCGTCCTCCATGGTGAGCAGCGACTGCCGTGCCAACCTGCTGGCGACCAGCGCCTCAACCATCTCCGGTAACGCGTCCGGCTCGTTTGAGCGGGTCATCGCCCGGACGTATTCCGGTGTCTGGACGATGCCTGGGATCAGCGTCAGTTCATGGCTGAGCACTGTCGCGGCCTTGGCTTCCAAATGGCGATATCTGCCCGCCGTCTCGTGGTTGGCCACAGCCAGGGCGAGCAATGCTTCCCTACGAGGCCCGGAGACTCGATAGACGTCCAGCAGGCGGGCCGTGTCCTCCGGGGTGATGCCCGTCAGGCTCGTTTCGATGCGGCTCAGCTTCGAGCCCGACCAGCCCAGGCGGCGGCCGACCGCGCCGATCGTCAGTCGCGAGTCGTCGCGGAGCTGCCGTAGGTGGCGGGCGAGCCGGCTACGGAGCGGATACGGCGTGCTACGCCCATCGCTGACCATGACCGCATTGTCCGCCGTGGACGGACCGCTCCTTCACCGACGCCCCAGCTGCAAATGTGCATGCAACCTTTTGTCCATCAATTAGCGTCATTAATGGTGGCAAGCGACAACACATCATGTCCTGGGAGGAAACCATGTCCGCACGCTCCATCGCCACCCGCTCCGCCGCCGTACTCGGCACAGCACTGTTCGCCTTCGCCGCGCTCGCCCCCGCCGCGCACGCCGCCCCGGCGGCAGCCGACTCCCAGCTCACGAACATCGAGTGGGGCTCACATCCCGGCTACGACCGGGTGCAGCTCGACTTCGGTGGGCCGGTGCCGGCGTTCGGGGTGACCCGGGTGTCCGAGCTGACGAACTGCGGGTCGGGGAAGCCCGTGGACCTGCCCGGGACGGAGTTCATCGAGGTGAATCTCGGGGCCAGTGCGCACGACGCGAACGGTCACGACACGTTCCCGGGCGACTGGCAGAAGGTGCTGAACCTGCCGTACGTGACGGGGTATGCGATCACCTGCGACTTCGAGGGCGACCTCCGGGTGGGGGTGGGCATCCGGGGCCACCACGCGTTCACGACGTCCCCGCAGTCGAACCCGTCCCGAATCGCGGTCGACATCCACGCCTAGCCCCTGGTGATCTTCATGCACCCGGGCGACCGGGGCTACCGGGGTGCATGAAGAGCACGGGGACGACCGACGCTGCCGGGTCGGGCGCTGCCGTAACCGTCTAATGATCTTGGTTGAGGATGTTGACGACCTCGCCGATCACGACGATCGCCGGGGGCTGCGCGCCCAGGGTGGCCGCCGTGGCCAGGGTGCCCCGGAAGACCTGCTCGCGGACCGTCGTGCCCTCCTGGATCACGGCCGTCGGGGTCTGCGGGTCGCGGCCGTGGCTGATCAACTCGGCGGCGATGGCCGCCAGGTTCTCCACGGCCATCAGCAGCACCAGGGTGCCGCGCATCCGGCCGAGCGCCGCCCAGTCGATCAGCGAGTCGGGGTGCGCGGGCGGGATGTGCCCGGACACCACGGTGAACTCGTGCGTGACGCCCCGGTGGGTGACCGGGATGCCCGCCAGGGCCGGGACCGAGATCGCGCTGGTCACGCCCGGCACCACGGTCACGGGCACGCCCGCCTCGGCGCACGCGATCAGCTCCTCGCCGCCCCGGCCGAAGATGTACGGGTCCCCGCCCTTGAGCCGGACCACGAACTTCCCCTCGAGCGCCCGGTCGACCAGAATCTCGTTGATGGCCTCCTGCTTGAGCTGGCGGCCGTAGGGCACCTTGGCGGCGTCGATCAGCTCGACCTCGGGGCGCAGACCCTCCAGGAACAGGCCGGACGCGAGCCGGTCGGCGACGACGACGTCGGCCTGGGCGAGCAGGCGGCGGCCCTTGACCGTGATCAGCTCCGGGTCGCCGGGGCCGGCACCGACGAGCGCGACGCCGCGCGGCTTGTCGCCGTGCGCCGCCGGTTCGAGGGTGTCGGACTCCAGGCCGGCGTGGATCGCGTCCCGCAGGGCCATGGAGCGTCGGGGGTCGCCGCCGCTGAGTACCGCGACGGTGACCGGGCCGTGCCGGGTGACGGCCGGGGTCCACGCCGTGGCCTGGGTGCGGTCGTCGGCGCGGACGCAGAACACCCGGCGCTCCTCGGCGGCGGCCGACACGGCGGCGTTCACCTCGGGACGCTGGGTGGCCACGTGCACGAACCACTGTCCGTCCAGGTCGGACGGCTCGAAACCGCGCTTCACCCAGGTGACCGGCAGCGCCTCCAGGGCCGGGGTCAGCGACGGCGAGACCACCGTGACCACCGCGCCGGCCTCCAGCAGGGCCGGCACCCGCCGTTGGGCGACATGTCCGCCGCCCACCACCAGGACGTTCCTGCCGGTCAGGATCAGGCCCAGGGGGTACACCGTCACTTCTCGCTCACCCCGGCGGAGTCGAAGGTCGCCACCTCGTGCAGCACGCGGACCGCGCTGGCCACGAGGCCGTGCGCGAGAACCGCGCCGGTGCCCTCGCCCAGGCGCAGACCCAGGTCGACGAGGGGGGACAGGCCCAGGTGCTTCAGGGCGATCGTCGCGCCCGGCTCGGCCGAGCGGTGGCCGGCGACCATGGCGTGGATGCTGTCCGGGGCGATCGCGACCGCCGCCAGGGCCGCCGAGGCCGCGATGACGCCGTCGAGGATGACGGGTACCCGGGCCGCCGCGCCGCCCAGGATGAACCCGGCGATGGCCGCGTGCTCCAGGCCGCCGACCTTGGCGAGGACGTCGATCCCGTCGGCACTGTCCGGCCGGTGCATCGCCAGCGCGCCCTCGATCACCCAGGTCTTGTGCGCCAGGGTCCGGTCGTCGATCCCGGTGCCCCGCCCGGTGACCTCCTCGGCCGGTACGCCCGTGAACGCCGCGATCAGCGCCGCCGCCGGGGTGGTGTTCGCGATGCCCATGTCGCCGGTGAGCAGCGCCTTCGCACCGTCCTCCACCAGGTTGCGGGCGACGGCGATGCCGACCTCCAGCGCCGCGACGACCTCCGCGCGGGTCAGGGCCGGCTCGACGGCGAAGTCCCGGGTACCGGTCCGGACCTTGTAGTCGCTGTCGCCGGTCGCCACGCCCACGTCGATGACCGTGACGGACACCCCGGCCTGCCGGGCGAACGCGTTGACGACCGCCCCGCCGGCCAGGAAGTTGCCGACCATCTGGCCGGTCACCTCCTGCGGCCACGGGGTGACGCCCTGGGCGTGCACACCGTGGTCCCCGGCGAAGATGGCCACGGCCGCCGGCTCCGGCAGCGGCGGCGGGCAGACCCCGGCCAGGCCGGCCAGCTTCGACGCCAGCGGCTCCAGCGCACCGAGCGCGCCCGGCGGCTTGGTGAGCCGGAGCTGCAGGGCGTCGGCGGCGGCGACGGCCTCGGCGTCGGGGGGACCGATCCGGTCCAGCGCGGCGGAGAGCAGCTCCATCAGTGCACCTCGTTCTTGAGTACGTCGACGAACGCGTCGGTGACAGCAGTGTCCCGCACGCTGATCCGCAGCCAGTCTGGGCCCAGGCCCGGGAACGTGTCACCCCTTCGGACCACGAAACCTCGGGCGATCAGCCGCTCGCGGAGTTCCAGGGCTCCCGGGGTGCGGACCAGCACGAACGAGCTGGTCGGAGTGCCGACCACCTCGATGCCGGGCAGCTCGGCCAGGCGGGCGACCAGGTAGGCGCGGTCGGCGGCGATCTCGTGGGCGATCCGCTCCTCCGCGGCGGCGGCTTCCGCGCAGACCTCGGCCGCGACCAGGGCCGGGGTGGAGACCGGCCAGAGGGGCTGGACCTCGGTCATCGCCCGGACCAGGGCGGGGTCGGCGAGGAGGTAGCCGATCCGGAGGCCGGCCAGGCCCCAGGTCTTGGTGAGGCTGCGGATGACGACGAGGCCGGGGATTCGGCCGGCGGCCGGGTCCGGCCCGTGCGGGTCCGCCGCCGGATTCCGGTCCCCGGCCAGGGACTCCGGTTCCCCCGGCACCGTGTCGGCGAACGCCTCGTCCACCACGAGCACCCGCCCCGGTCGGGCGAGCGCCCGCAGCACCCCGCGCGGATGCAGGACCGAAGTCGGATTTGTTGGATTTCCGATGATGACCAGGTCCGCGTCCCCGGGCACCAGCGCCGGGTCCAGGATGAACGGCGGCCGGAGCACCACCCGCTCGACCACGTGCCCGTGTGCGGCCAGCGCCGCCTCCGGCTCCGTGAACTGCGGATGCACCACCACGGCCCGCCGGGGCCTCAGAACCTGTGCCAACAACGTGAACGCCTGCGCGGCCCCCGCCGTCAACAGGACCTCACGAGGGTCCCGACCGTGCCGGGCGGCGATCGCGGCCCGGGCCCTGGTCTGGTCCGGGTACGCCGCGAGCTCGGACATCGAGGACAGAAGCGGGCCGGACAGCCATTCCGGGTGCGGCGCGGTGCGCACGTTGACGGCGAGATCGACCAGCCCCGGACGGAGCTCGGTGTCGCCGTGGTGCCGGAGTGGATCCATGCGGTGATCATGCCGTACCCGACACCGGCCGCGAGTTGCGTTGAAATGACCAGTGAGGCAGGGCTGCTTAGCATAACGTGAGTTTGTGAGGATTCCAGCCGCATTCCATGCCCTCGGTCGGCTCGGTCCACTCGTGCGCTGCGGTCTGGCGGGCGGGGTCCTGGTGGCCGCCATCGCGATGCCGATCGTGGCGACCGCTGGTTTCGGCGCCAAGAACGGCGCCGAGGCCATCGAGCGCACCGGCACCGACCTACCGGCCGGTCAGCCGCCCCAGGCGTCGTACGTGTACGCCAACGACGGCAAGACCCTGCTGACGACGTTCTACGACGAGGCGCGCAAGGTCGTCCCCCTCAGTGACGTGTCGGCCGCCGCCCAGGAGGCGATGGTCTCCGCCGAGGACCAGCGGTTCTTCGAGCACAACGGGGTCGACGCCAAGGGCGTCGTCCGGGCGTTCGTGAAGAACCAGGTCAGTGGCGAGGTGCACCAGGGCGCGTCGACGTTGACGATGCAATATGTCCGCAACATCCTGATCACCAACGCTGACACGCCCGAGGCAGCCAAGGAGGCCACCGAGCAGACGAGCAGCCGCAAGATCCGCGAGATGCGGATGGCCGTCGAGCTCGAGCGCAAGTGGACCAAGGCCCAGATCCTCGAGGGATACCTGAACGTCGCCTACTTCGGACACCGCGCCTACGGCATCTACGCCGCGGCGCAGATCTACTTCTCCAAGCTCCCCAAGGACCTCACGGTCGCAGAGAGCGCGATGCTCGCGGGCCTGGTGCAGGCCCCGTCGGAGTACGACCCGGCGAGTACCGACAAGAAGACCGCCACCGAGCGGCGCGACTGGGTCGTCGACCGGATGGTGACCGTGGGCTACCTGTCGCCCGAGGCCGCGGCGAAGGTGAAGGCCAACCCGATCGAGCTGCACATCGGGTCGATCCCGAACGACTGCGTCTCGGTCACGTACAACGACTGGGGCTTCTTCTGCGACTTCCTGCACGCCTGGTGGCTCCAGCAGCCCCAGTTCGGGGCGACCCGGGCGGAGCGGGAGAACGCGCTGCGCCGGGGCGGGTACGTCATCCACAGCACCCTCGACCCGAACATCCAGGGCACCGCGCACGAGCAGGTCACCATGCGCGAGAGCGAGAACAGCTCCTACGCGCACGGCGTCGTCCTGCTCGAACCGGGCACCGGCAAGGTCTCGGCGATGGCAGTGAACCGGGTGTACGCCCTCGACCAGAGCGGCAACGGCCCCAACTCCAACAGCGCCAAGCGGTCCGCAGGCATCCCCGGCAGCTACCCGAACACCGTGGTGCCGCTGCTCGGCGGGGGCGACATGTCCGGTTACCAGGCCGGGTCCACGTTCAAGATGTTCACCATGCTCGCCGCACTCGACGCCGGCATGCCGCTGAACACGCACATCTACGCGCCGCCGAAGGTCACCACCAAGTACGTCGTCGAGCCCGGCGGGCCGGCCTCGTGCGGGGACCGGTGGTGCCCCTCCAACGCCTCGGGCGCCATGACCGGTGACCAGACCATGTGGTCGGGCTTCGGCAAGTCCGTGAACACGTACTTCGCCCAGCTCGTCCAGCGGGTCGGCTCCGAGAACGCCGTCGCGATGGCCGAGCGGATCGGCCTGAAGTGGCACAACGACGTCGACCGCGAGATGGCCACCCCCGAGCGCTCCTGGGGCTGGGGAGCCTTCACGCTGGGCGTCGCCGACACCACCCCGCTGGAGATGGCCGCCGCCTACGCGACCGTCGCCGCCGACGGCGTGTACTGCGCCCCGATGGCCGTGAACGCCCTGTGGGACGCGACCGGCAAGCAGGTCAACCTCTCGCCGGCCTGCAACCAGGCGGTCCGGCCCGAGGTGGCCCAGGCCGCCGCCGACGCCGCGCGGTGCGTCACCGGTTACAAGGCCGCCAAGGGCAGCTGCGGGGACTGGAGCACGGCCCCGGGCGTGTACCCGCAGGTGAAGCGGCCGGTGGCCGGCAAGACCGGTACCACGGACAGCAACCGGGCGGCGTGGTTCATCGGATTCACGCCGGAGCTGTGCGGGGCGTCGTTCATGGCGGATCCGGACAACCCGTTCCACTCGGTCGGCGACGCGAACTCGCAGAAGCCGGTCAACACCGTGGCCGTCCTGCTGCACGACGCGCTGGAGGACAAGCCGATCCGGTACTTCACCCCGCCGCCGGACTCGATCGTCGGCGCGCCGGCCCCGCCGGCCAAGCCCGCGTCCCGGTGAGGGCTACGCGGTCAGCGACACCGAGCGCACGTAGTTGACCTGGTTGTAGATGTGGGCGACCTGGGCCTGGCTCATCACCGGGATCCGGGTCGTGTACATCTGCCGGCCGTTGCCGACCATGACGTTCACGTAACCCGAGAACCGGGTCTCCTTGGCCAGCAGGAACAGCAGGCTGAAGATCGTCAGGCAGAAGAAGCCCAGGATGGCGCACACGATCGCCCAGGTGGGCGTGTGCTGGGTGGCCATGAACTGGTCGGTGATCGACCAGACGCTGCCCCGCAGCGGGATCTCCCCCGCCGGGGTGCGCGCCACGCGCGGGGTCACCTGGATCTCGCCGAACTGCGCGAGCACGGGCTCTGGCTGGTACACGGGGGCGCCCGAGTACGGAACCGGGAGGTAGGGGTCGGTCACCCGGATGAGGGTAGTGCCCCGCCGCCACGCTCCGCGTCCCCGGTGACCGCTTCCTTGCGGGCCAGCCAGAAGTACCCGAAAAGTGCCATTCCAGCGAACAACCACCACTGGATCACGTAGGCGACGTTCATCCAGGTCGGCTGCCGTTCCGGCTCGGCCGGGACGGCCGTGAACCCCGGATCGGCGTGCTCGGCGGAGATCCAGCCGCCCAGTACCGGATAGGTCAGGTCCCTCGCGATCCTCGACGGATCGATCCGGCGCACCTCCAGCGCCCCGTCGCCCCGATCCACCGGCCCCGGGCTGCTCTCCGGCAGCCGCAGCCGGCCGGTCACCGCCACCGGCCCGGACGGCGTCGACGGCACCGCCGGCCGGGCGTTGAGCCCCGACGCCGCCGGCGGGACCCAGCCCCGGTCCACCAGCACCGCCGAGCCGTCGGCCAGCCGCAGCGGCACCAGCACCTCGAAGCCGACCTTGTTGTCCAGGGTCCGGCCCCTGGCCAGGACCACGACAGACGGGTCGAACACCCCGGACACCGTGACCTGCCGGTATTCCAGCTCGTCGGCCGGCGTGGTGTTCGGCCGGCTCAGATCCGTGACGGGCACCGGGGGCGCGACGACCGCGGCGTCCACCCGATCGTTGATCGCGGCCCGCTGGTGGTAGCGCTGCAGCTGCCAGTAGCCCAGCCCGACCATGCCGGCGCACAGCGCCAGGCTCAGCGCGGCCAGCCCCAACCAGCGCGGGGTGCCGAGGAAGCGATACACGACGGTCACCGTACCTGTCCCGAACTTGTGACCTGGCTCTCGGAGCGCGCCGTGCGATACGGTGCCGCGGTGAGAACAGGGATCAGTACGCCCGTACGGCGCTTCCCACCGATGACCGTCCAGACCCCTCGGCTCCTGGTCCGCACCCTGACCGTCGCCGACGTCCCGGCGGTCACCACCGTGTTCAACGACCGGCAGACCCGGCGGTGGCTGCCCTTCCCCGAACCGTTCACCGAGAACGACGCCCAGCAGTGGTGCACCTACCTGGCCGCCGACCGGCGCGACAGCGGCGACGGCGACCACTACGCCGTCGTCCGGCGCGACGACGACCGGCTCGTCGGCTGCCTGTGGGCCAAGCGCACCGACTGGGCCGCACAGGTCACCCAGGTGACCTACGCGATGTCCCCGGAGGTCCGGGGCCAGGGCATCGCCTGCGAGGCCCTCGACGCGGTGTCCGTGTCGCTCGTGCTCGAACACGGCTTCCACCGGGTCGAGCTGCGGATCGCCCCCGGCAACCTGGCCTCCCGCCGGGTCGCGGAGAAGGCCGGATTCACCTACGAGGGCCTGCTGCGCAACGCCGGGTATGTGCACGGAGGCCGGGTCGACCTGGAGGTGTGGTCGCTGGTGGCCGCGGATCTGCGCGGACCACTGGGGACGGCCGCCGCGGGGTAGGCGAGACGCGGGGGTGCGGAGCGCCCCCGCGCCGGAGCGCTCAGGACGGGCGGACCACAACGGGAGCCGGCGTGTTCAGGCCGAACAGGGCTGCCGGGATGTCGCTGACCGTGTGCACGCCGAGGGCGAGGGAGTCCTGGCCGGCGGGCATCGAGTACATCACCGTGACGACGTAGCGCTCGGCCGGGCCGGCGAAGCCCACCGTGCTGGTCACCCAGTGCTCCACCCCGCCGTCCTTCTCCTGCGACCAGCCGTTCTTGGTGCCCGCCCCCTGGGTCGCGCCCACCGCCCACACGCCCCAGTGCTGGATGTCCTGCACGTGCCGCATGGCGTCCACGATGTAGGCGCGGTCCTCGCCGTTCAGCGTGCCCAGCACGTACGCCATCAGGTTGGCCAGGTCATCGGGGCCGCACTTCATGAAGCCCCAGTACCGGTCGAAGCCGGCGACGAAGGTCAGCCCCTTCATCCCGTACGTGTCCCGGAACCCCGGCACCATCGAGTCCCGGCCGAACTTCTTCCAGATCCGGTCGGCGGCGTCGTCGGACGACCACGCGAGCATGTCGGCGATGTCCTTGCGGTCGGCGGCCGCCAGGGTCACCTTGCCGGCCCTGGCCCGCTCGAACACGCTGGTCACCATCGCCAGCTTGATCGTCGAACCGGTCCAGGTGGTCTTGTCCGTCGCGCCGGCCTTCCACACCGCCCCGGACTGCCGGTCGCGGACCTCGACCCCGAGCTGGCCGGGGCTGGCCTTGACCCTGGCCTCGACGGCGGCGAACTTCGGCGCCCAGGAGCAGTCCCAGCCGTGCGGCTCACAGGCCGGGGTGGTCGGGGCGGGGGCCGGGGGCGGCGTCGGGGTGCCGGCCGGGGACGCGGCCCGGGTCGGGGGCGGGGCGGCGGCGGGCGCCGAGGAGCAGCCGGCGAGGGCCAGGGTCGCCGTCACGGCACACAGCAGCGACCGGGCGAGCGGGCGGGCGGAAGGCATGACGGCTACTCCGGTTCGGGGGGCGAGGAGTGCTTTCCAGCGGGGGGACCGCCGGAACCCGGGTCGGTCCCCACCGTAATCCAAAAAATGGGGTTGATCTGCCTCAGGCCTGTTCCCCGAGCCGCGCCAGCAGCAGCGTCTCCGCGAGGCACACCTTGGCGAACTCCCCCAGGTGCAGGCTCTCGTTGGGCCCGTGCGCCCGCGCGTCGGGGTCCTCCACGCCGGTCACCAGCACCTCGGCGGCCGGGAACGCCTCCTGGAACTCCGCGATGAACGGAATCGACCCGCCCACGCCCAGGTTCACGCACTCCGCGCCGTCCCAGGCCTCGCTGTGCGCCGCCCGGGCGGCCTCGTACGCCGGACCGTCCGTGCCGACCACGCACGGCTCGCCCTTCTCGCCCCGGGTGACGGCGACGTGCGCGCCCCACGGCGCGTGCGACTCCAGGTGCGCGACGAGGAGATCCATCGCCGCGTCGACGTCCTGGCCGGGGGCGAGCCGCATGCTGACCTTCGCCCGCACGCTCGGCACCAGCGTGTTCGACGCGTTGCGCACGCTCGGGCAGTCGATGCCGGTGACGGCGATCGCCGGCTGGTGCCACAGCCGCTCGGTGATGGAACCCCGCCCGATGAGCTGCACGCCGTCCAGGACGCCGGACTCGGTCCGGAACCGGTCGTGCGGGTAGTCCACCGGGGTCGGGCCGGCGTCGTGCAGGCCCTTCACCGCGACGCTGCCATCGGCGTCGTGCAGGGTCGCGAGCAGCTTGCTCAGCGCCGTCAGCGCGTCCGGGACCACGCCGCCCCACATGCCGCTGTGCACGGCGTGGTCGAGGGTGCTCACCTCGATGTAGCAGTCCACCAGGCCGCGCAGGGACGTCGTCAGCGCCGGGGTGCCGATCTCCCAGCTCGTGGAGTCGGCGATCACGATCACATCGCTGCGCAGATCCTCCTTGTACTCCGCGAGCAGATCCGGCAGCGACGCCGACCCGAACTCCTCCTCGCCCTCGATGAACAGGGTCACCCCGACCGGAGGCCGGCCGTCGAACGCGCGGATCGCCGTCAGGTGCGCGACGATGCCGGCCTTGTCGTCGGCGCAGCCCCGCCCGTACAGCCGGCCGTCGACCTCGGTCGGCTCGAACGGCGGCGTGTGCCAGGCCTCGATGTCACCCTCCGGCTGGACGTCGTGGTGCGCGTAGAGCAGGACCGTCGGCGCGCCCTCGGGGGCCGGGATCTTGGCGATGACGGCCGGCTGCCCCTCCCCCGCGCTCACGATCCGGACATCGGTGATGCCCACGGAGCGGCACAGCTCCACGACCTTCTCTGCGGAGGCCTGGACGTGGCTGTGGTCGAATCCGGGGAACGCGATGCTGGGGATGCGCGCGAGGGCCTCGAGGTCGACCCGGGCCTGGGGAAGGTGCCGCTGCACTGCGGCGCGGAGGGCGTCGGTCATGCCCGAATCCTATTCGCCGCCCTCCCGACCCGCAGATCAAGACCATCATTTGTTACGGCGACCTCCGACCGGCGGCCCGGAGGGGTCAGGTCGCCGACTCGAGGCGCACGCTCGCCGCGTCCCGGGTCCCGTCCGCCGCGAAGTGCGCCCGCTCAGCCTCCGCCCACCGCAGGAGCGGTTCCCGCAACTCCTCGCCGTCGCGGTCGAGCACCCTGGCCAACCGCACCTCGGCCGGCGCATCGAGGAAAACGCTGGCCACCAACTCGGGCCGAACGACCGCACGCGCGGACGACACCCCTTCGAGCACCAGGACCTCCTCAGGACGGGCCTCACGCCACACCCCGCTGAAACCCCCGACACGCCAGTCATACGCCCGAAACCGCGCCACACTCCCGGCCCGCAACGGCCCGAGCAGCCAGGCCTCAACCCGCGGCCACATGGTGGACAAATCATCCCACCCATCGAGCAAATCATCGAGGTGCACTACGACAACCCGCCCGCCCCGCGCCCGCACTGCCCCCGCGAGCCGCTCCGCGAACGTCGTCTTCCCGGCCCCCGACGGCCCGTCCACGGCCACCACCCGCACCGTCCCCAACCGAGGCTCGGCCACGAGCACCCGCCCAGCAAACTCCCCCAACTCGAACTCATCCACGCCCAAACCCCCACCCGCCAGTACTCCGCGTTACCCCGGCACAACGGTGAACCGAAAAGCGACCGCTGTCCGTGGCGGGTTCGGTTGAAGAGAGTCAAAGGCCCTTCTCTCTTCAACCGAACCCGCCACGGACCCCCACCCCGGCAACCACAACGAACGATCAACGACCCTCAATGATCGCCGAAAGCAGATCGCCATCCAGATACTCAGCGACCAGATCACCCAACAGATCGAGCTGCCGCGACCGCAACCCGGCGAAGTCGGTGTCCGGCGCCGGCGTGAAATCCCGCCCGGCCTGCCCAGCGACCTCCACGAGGAACGCCCGCCGAAACGCGTCGTTCTCCAACAATCCGTGCCAGTGCGTCCCCGCGACCGGCCAGGCGAGTACGCCCTCCCCGCCGCCCGGGATCGTGATCAGCGGAGCCGCCGACCCGTCGACCACAGCCTGGCCGTGGTGGATCTCGTACCCGGTCACCGGACTCCCCAGGGCCTCCCCGACCGGCCGGCTCAGCGTCTTGGCCGCCGCGAACGTGACGTCGACCGGCAGCAACCCGAGCCCGGGCACGTCTCCGGCCCGGCTCTCGACGTCGTCGTGGATGGTGCGGGACATCATCTGGTACCCGCCGCAGATCCCGAACACCGGCCGCCCCGCCCGGACCCGCTCCACGAGCACCCGGTCCAGCCCGAACTCGCGCAGCCACGCCAGGTCGGCCACGGTCGCCTTGCTGCCGGGCAGTACCGCCAGGTCAGCGGCGGCCACCTCCGCCGGGTTGGACGTCAGCCGGACCGTCACCCCGGGCTCGGCGGCCAGCGCCTCCGCGTCGGTCGCGTTCGAGATCCGGGGCAGGCGCACCACCGCCACGGTCAGGCCCTCGGCCCCCGCCGGCGGACGCGGCCGGCCCAGGACCGCACCATCGCGGTAGGACAGCGAGTCCTCGCCGTCGAGCCACAGGTCCGGGCTGAACGGCAGCACCCCGAGCACCGGCCGGTCGGTACGCTCCCGCAGCATCTCCAGCCCCGGTTCCAGCAACGACCGCGCGCCCCGGAACTTGTTGATCACGAAGCCCCGGATCAGGGCCTGGTCGGCGGCGTCGAGGAGAGCCAGGGTGCCGTACAGCGCGGCGAACACCCCGCCCCGGTCGATGTCGCCCACCACGATGGTCGGCAGGTCGGCGGCCCGGGCGAGGCCCATGTTCACGAAGTCCCCGGCCCGCAGGTTGATCTCCGCCGGGCTGCCGGCCCCCTCGCAGATCACGACGTCGTGGTCGGCGCGCAGTTCCGCGAGGGTGTCGAACACCATGCCGGACAGTTGCCCCTTGAGCTGCCGGTAGTTCGAGGCGTCCACGTGCCCGTACGGCTGGCCGAGCACCACGACCTGGCTACTGTGGTCGCTGCCCGGCTTGAGCAGCACGGGGTTGAACCGAACGCTCGCCTCCAGCCCGCACGCCGCGGCCTGCAACGCCTGGGCCCGACCGATCTCCCCGCCGTCCGGGGTGACCGCGGAGTTGTTGGACATGTTCTGCGCCTTGAACGGCGCGACCGACACGCCCTGCCTGGCCAGCCAACGACAGATGCCGGCGGTCAGGATGCTCTTCCCGGCATCGGAGGTCGTCCCCGCGACCAGCAACGCCCCCTTCACGCCGCCACCCCGCCCAGAGCCCGGTCAGCCCGGCAGGCGCCGGTCATGACGCGGTCCGGCGGCGGGTGCGAAGCCAGGACAGCGCCGCGCGGCGGGCCGGGGCCGCCAGGGCGTGCCCGGCCGTGGCGACGAGGGCGGCGGTGCCGATCGCCGCCGACAGCCGGGCGGCCCGGTAGATGTCCCGGCCGGCGGGCGGCGCACCGTCCCCGAGGGTCGGGCGGACCTCCACCCGACCGGCGTAGTCGTTGCGTCCGCCGAGCCGCAACCCGAGCGCTCCGGCCGCGGCGGCCTCCACCTGGCCGGCGTTCGGGCTGGGATGCTTGCCCCCGTCCCGCAGCCAGGCACGCAGCGCCGGCCCCCGGTGCCCCCGGCCGGCCACCAGCACCGTGAGCCCGGCGGCGAGGCGCGCGGGGACCAGGTTGGCCACGTCGTCGAGCCGCGCGGCGGCCCAGCCGAACCGCTCGTACCGGGCGGACCGGTGGCCGATCATCGCGTCGAGGGTGTTGGCCGCGCGGTACCCCACCAGCCCCGGGAGCCCGGCAACAGCCCCCCAGCACAGGGGGGCCACGACGGCGTCCGAGGTGTTCTCGGCGACCGACTCGACCGTGGCCCTGGCCAACTCGGCCGGCCCCAGCCCGGACGGGTCCCGGCCGCACAGGCTCGGCAACGTCGCGCGCGCGGCCGGCACGTCGCCCACCGCCAACGCGTCGGCCAGGGTGACGGCCTCGCGGCGCAGGCTCGTACCCCCCAGCACCGCCCAGGTCGTCACGGCCGTGAGCGCGGCCCGGGCGACCGGATGCTTTCGCGTCGCGAACTGCGCGACCGCGGCGGCGGCGACCGGCACCCCGAGGGCGATCGCGACGTGCCGGGCACCGGCGGCGCGGCTCGGCGCGTAGGTGCGGCGCTCCAACGCCGCGGCCGCCTGGCCGAAGCCCGCGACCGGGTGCAGGCGGCGCGGGTCGCCGAGCAGCCGGTCGAGGAGGACGCCGGCGACGAGGCCGGTGGCGTTGGCGGCGGCGAGGGAGAGGCGCATGCCCCGAGCCTAACGACCCGCCGAGCCCGGCCCCGCGCCCGTGACCCGGTGGATGACAAGCCTGGCGGGCAGCCGTGGCCCGAGTCGCCACCGGCCCGGCCTGTCGCGGCCGGACCGGGTGGCGGACCAGGGCGCCCGAACCAGGTCGTGCGGACCAACCAGCCTGTGGCGACCGGTCGGCCCCTCGGCTCAGACCCCCACCAGCTCCCCCAACTCCTCCTCCAGCGCCTCCGTGGCCTCCCCGCCCACGAACTCGTCCTCCGAGCCGTCCTCCACCATCTCCGTCACCGCCGGCCGCCACCGCGCGAACCGCCCGGTCCCCCTGGCCAGGTCGTGCCCCACGGCCACGGCCTCGAGCTCGTAGGAGATCCGCTTCTCGCCGCCCTCCGTCTCATACTCCCGAGTCGACAGCCGGCCGGTCACGATCACAGGATCGCCCTGGACGACCGAGGTGGCCACGTGCTCGCCGAGCCGTCGCCAGCAGGCGACCTTGACCCGCAGCGAGTCCCCGTCGACCCAGGTCTCGGTCGCGCGGTCGAAGCGCCGGGCGGTGGACGCGACCTTGAAGTTGGTGACCGCCGTGCCGGTCCGGACGGTCCGCCGGCTCTCCGGCGCGCTGAGAACATTGCCGACGATGGTGACATACGTGTCGAACATCAGATTTCCCTCTCGATGGATGTGAGGGAAGCGTGCCAAGAATCCACCGGCCGGAACCCGGCCCTGTGGATAACCAACACTTCCGGTTGAGCTGGGGAAACAGAGACCAGAGCGCGGGATTGGCTGACGTTGTGAACAGCCTGTGGATAACTTCTGTTCAGTTTGAACCGTATCATGGGAGATTCAAAGTGAACAGCACGGATGACCAGCGCGACCCCCTCGGGCTTGTGCCTTCAGGGGCCGCGACATCCAGCTACAGCGGCATGGGCCAGGAGTAGGGCCCGTCGGGGTCGTCGAGCCAGATGTATTGGCGGTCGGGGTCGTCGAGGGCGGTGATGCCGAGGCGGTCGCGTCCGGGGCGGCCGAGGGTGTCCCAGAGGGCGGCGGCGTGCTCGACGGTGTCCCAGAGTCGGGCGGGGCCCCGTTGTAGCGCGGTCCAGCGGCCGGGGCCGGCGGGGATGAGCGGGACCTCGGCGAGTGATGCGGCGTCGGAGATGGTGACTGCCTTGCCGGTGGGTCCGCCCTCTGTGGTGCCGATGGACAGTCCCGGGATGTGCAGGTGGAGGAACAAGGCGAGTTCGTCGTCGGGGTTGGTCAGGCGTTCCGGGTCGAGGGTGGTGGTGCCGTAGTGGGGCATCCGGCCGTGGGTGCTGGCGCGAGGCCCGGCGAGCGGGTCGTCGAGGCGGGGGCGTAGGGGCATGAACGACATGCGGTGTGGGTCGAAGTGCCCGACTACTTCGTCGGGGGCGGTTTTGGTGAGGACCATGAGCGCGGCGTCGGTTCCGCCGTGTAGGGGCGCGACGATGCGCCCGCCGGGGGCGAGTTGAGTGATCCAGGCCGGGGGGATCTGGGTTACTGAGCAGGTGGCGAGGATGGCGTCGAACGGTGCCGCGCTGGGGAGCCCGGCGTATCCGTCGGCGGCCTTCAGCGTCGGGTGATAGTCGAGGTCGGCCAGCACATCGCGCGCGCGGTCCACTAGCGCCGGGTCCAGGTCGACGGAGTACACCCGGTCGGGGCCGAGGCGGTGACACAGTAGGGCGGCGTTGTATCCGGTGCCGGTCCCGATCTCCAGCACCCGGGCCCCGTCGGTGATGTTGAGGTTTTCGAGCATCACCGCGACGGCCTCGGGTGCGCTGGCCGAGGATGTCGGGATCTCGATGAACGCGCCGCCGCCGAGGTCGCCGGGCCGGGTCTGGGTGACGAGGGCGTCGTCGGTGTATGCGTCCTCGACGGGGACCTCGGGCACGAACCGGTGGCGTGGGGTCGCCTCGATCGCTGCCCGCCAGGCCGGGTCAGTGAGCGCGCCGTCAGCCGTCAGCCGGGCGGCGAGGGCGCGGGCTTGGGCGTGCCAGTCGGTCATGGTGCCTCCGTGAGTTCGTCGGCGATGGCCGCCGGTATGGGTAGGTCAAGTTCCTCGGTGAGCCAGCCAAACTGGCCGCCGCCGTTGCACTCCAGAAACACCCAGCGGGCATCAGGCGTGACGACGAAGTCATACGCGCCGTAGATCAGGCCGAACCGCTGTTGAAACCTCGCCACCGAGGCTACGACGGGCGCGGGGCAGGCGATCGTCTCGTACGTCAGCGAGTCGTAGTCGGCCCGCCAGTCCACCCGAGCGGCGTCGGAACCGGCGTGGATGGCGGCGGGGAACAGCCGGCGGCCGACGACGGTGAGGCGGACCTCGAAGGCTTTGGGCACCCATGCTTGGAACAGGTGGGCGGTGGTCTCCACCCCGGCGAGGTCGACCAGGTCGGCGGCGGTGACGCGCCGGGTCCATACGGGGGTGTAGTCGCCGGCCTCGGCGACGATGGGGTCGGCGAGCGGCTTGACCACCAGATCGCCCGTCGCCTCGGCGAACTCGCGGACAGCGGCGGCGTCGTTGGTGATCAGCGTCGGAGGGACGATGAACCCGACGTCGGCGGCGGCGGCGAGTTGGCGCGGCTTGTACTCGACATCAGCCAGTGCCCCGGGGTGGTTGATCCACTTGACCGGCAGCGAGGCCAGGACACCACCGACGCCGACCCGGGCCTGTGAGCGGGCGAATCCCAGCTCGGGGCCGGACATGCCGTCGGGCATGGTGAAGTCACTCGGGCGGCGGTAGTACACGGCCGTGACGTCCTCCAGCGCGAGCCGGGGGCCGCCGTTCCCGGTGAACGTCCCCGACCACCCCGCGCCCAGGCGGGCGGCGAGGCGCGCATCGCGGGGGAACTCCCCCGGATCGATGCGGATGCAGTCGACGCCGCGCGCGGCGAGCTGATCGGCCACAACTTCAGCCGACCAGTCGCCGCGCGCGCTGATGATAAGGATGGTCATCAGTCGTCGGGGGTCGTGTACTCGTCGTTCTTGGTGCCAGCCTTGGGGCCGTCGAGGCTGGTCGGGTTGCTGTGCTTCTTCAGCGTGGCCGGTGTGCGGTGCTTTGCCGTGACGATGCCGGGCACCGTGCCCCGCAGCACGAAGGGACGGGCGTCAGTGGGCTGCTCGTCGTTGCCGGGCACGATTGGCAGCGCCCGGGGGAACAGGCGGGATGCCGGCATCAGGGGGTCCGGCTGCGCCGGGCCGAACATTGGGGGGTACATGAACGGGCCTCCTTCACGAGGTGCGCCACAGGTGCGGCGCGTATTCACTGTGTCGTAAATCGACGACTTTCGACTAGGTGCGCTCGCTATGGATCTGCTGGTGCCGGTTCAACCGCGCGCAGGTCGGCGGGCCCCTCCCGCGTGGTGTCACATCGAGCGTCACGTCGTGCCTCCCGGTTGTGTCGGGTCGAGGTGCCGGGGCCCGCCGCTTGTTGGGAAACGAGCGGGCCCCGGCGTTGCCCCGCACGGCCGGCGGCGTGTGAGTGGCACCGCCAGCGGTCGGGGCGCGGCGGCGGCCCGATCCCAGGAGCCGCCGCGAGTTGAGTGGATCAGGTCAGAGTCAAACGTGCAGCGCTCACGCTGGCGTCGTCGCTCGGGTGGGTGGGGCACGGGTTGCCACACCAGCGTTTCGGCGACGGCTCGGGCAGCCATGCGACCTCGGTGCGTCCGCCGTGCCCGTGCACGCGCAGCACGTCGTCAATCGAGTCGTACGAGCAGCTACTCGTGACCCCGGTTGTGGTGCCGATCCAGCGCAGCTCGACCCGGCCGTCGAACCACACCACGCCGTGCGCGACGACGCCCGTGCCGCTGACTCCGGTGGGGTCAGACCAGCGGCGCAGCGCGAACGGGCGCGGCGGCCGGATCGGATCGGGCGGGGGTGGCTGGTCGCGGGCGCTGGTCATCCGCGCCACCTGAACAGTTCCCAGGTCGCCCACATCTCGAAGTCGGGCACCACGACGTAGGTTTCGCGAGGATCGAGGGGCTGCTCGCGGTACGAGGTGGGAAGCACGGTAACGGGTCCGCCGTCACAGGTGAGGCGCACGAGCCCCCACTCGCCGCCCTCGACCATCCACGCGTGCCCGTCGTGGCTGATCTTGTAGCCGACTCCCGGCATCAGCCACAGCCAGTGGTGCCCGTCGCACTCGATGCGGTACCCGCCCGGGATCATGCTCTTTCTCGCGCTGTCGTCGTACCGGGTGGCGAGCGTCCCTAACGCTGTCCCCTGCGGCACGGCCAGCGGCAGCGTGCGCCCGTTGACCGTCATGCCGCAGCCTCCCCGAACCAACCGCGCGCGCCCCAGTACGGCGGCGGCGCGAAGTAGGCACGGCCAGCCTCGCCAGGCACGCGGCGCGGCCTCGACCCCGGTGCCGACAGTCGCAACCTGTCGGCCGGCTCGGGGCGGGGCTGCGGGGACGGGCGGCGTCCGTTGATGACCCGCTCGACCAGCCGGCGAGCACTGCACCAGTACGACGTGCCGCACGCACGACACACCCCTGACTCGTCGGCGCGGTGGTCCCACAGGAGACGCGACGCGAGCGCCCAATCAAGCGGGTCGACACCCGGCGGCGCCGGGGACGGTGCGGGGGCAGCGTGGTGGCTGGGCAGCCCCTTGGGCCGCTCGGGCGCGACCAAGCACCGGGGCGGCGGCACCGTGGGCAGCACCACCGTCGGCCCGTCAACCGGTGCCAGCTTGCCCATGCCAGGAAGGCGGACGCCGAGACGCGCGAGCACGGCGATAGCGGCGTCGGCGGCCGGACACGGTCCCGGCGTTCCACACGCGCGGCATGCTCGCGAACGCGGGTCGAGCACGTGCTCGCCCAGGATGTCGCGGGCGTCG
Organism: Longispora fulva; assembly: GCF_015751905.1. NCBI lineage: Bacteria > Bacillati > Actinomycetota > Actinomycetes > Micromonosporales > Micromonosporaceae > Longispora > Longispora fulva. The sequence continues at coordinate 7,368,939 of NZ_JADOUF010000001.1, read as the reverse complement.
GCAACCCCGAGCCCGGTAGCGGTAGAAGGTGGTTCGTGGTACACAGAGCGTGAGTGACGCATTGCGTGATCCATCATGGGTCCTTTCCTGTCGCTCGTTTGGCCGGAGCGGGCGCGCGGCAGCCAACCTGTCGCCCGCTTCGGTTGGGTGCTAGGCGCCGGGAACGCTTGCGTACGGCTCGGCGCGAAGAAACCGCGTGATGTCCCCCGCGTCCTCGATCGCGTGGTCAAGCAGGGTCGACAGCCCCGAGTTGGACACTTCGGAGCTAAGGTGCAGGACTGCTTGCGCCCTATCGACCGATGCGGCCAGGACTTTTGCCATAGCTAGTGCGCGGTTGACCTTTTCCATCGCCCGCGCGGCCTCCCCCATGTCGCCGATGACCATGCCTTGCCCTCCGTAGCTGATCGTTTCCGCAAGCCGACCAAACGTGACGTTGGATAGGTACCAATCATTAATGTGGTGCCGATCATAGTCAAGGACTGGGCTAGATTTGGTTGGTACCTATGTCGAAGGATGTGCCCGTGACCTCTCTGTATCGCAAGATCGCGGCCGAGCTGCGCGACCAAATCTCACGGGGTGCGCTTCGACCGGGCGACAAGCTGCCCACCGAGCCACAGCTCGTCGACAGTTACTCGGTGTCGCGGAACACGGTCCGACTGGCGGTGGCGCTGTTGGTCAACGAGGGGTTGATCGTGATCGTTCCCGGCCGCAACGGTGGGATGGTGGTGCGCGATCGGGTGACCCTGACCTACCACGCTTCCCGCGTCGAACAGGTTGACGGGCTGGTCGCGGAGACTGACGCGTACATGACAGAGGTCCAGCAACAGGGGCGGGAACCAACCCAGACGTTCCACCTGACGATTGAGGCGCTGCCCGCTGAACTCGCCGAGCGCCTTGACGTGGCAGACGCCAGCTCGGCCGTCGTCCGCTGCTGTCTCCGCTTCGTCAACGGCGAGCCCACATCGACGCAGGACACCTACTATCCGAAGTGGCTTGCCGACGAGGTACCCGAGCTGATGAGCCCCAGCGACATCCCGCAGGGCACAACTCGCTTGCTCGCCGAGAAGGGTTACCCGCAACCGGCCTACCGTGACGAGTTGCTGACCCGGATGCCTACACCCGACGAGGTACGCCGGCTCGAACTGCCAGCAGGCACGCCGATCATGGAGTACCACCGAACCGGCTACCTCCCCGACGGTAGGCCGATTCGGGTCACCCGGATCGTGTTCCGGGGAGACGCAAACCGCGTGGTCTACACGCTCGGTGACCCAACCGTGTTCATGAACCGCGAGAGTGCCGAGTGATCGTCACCAGGGCCACCCTTGCGGATGTCGACATCATCATGTCGTGGCGCCGCGAGCGCGTCGCCTGGCTCAAGGCCAGAGGCGAGGACCAGTGGTCCATCCCCCTGCCCCGCTCGGCGATTGCCGCAACCGTCCAATCCGGTCAGACATGGATGGTCTGGGACGGTGACGATGCGGCAGCAACCCTGACGCTCACCGGATACGTCGATCTCGATGACCTCTGGAAACCCGACCGCGACCCCGAGGCACTCTGGTACCCAGAGGATGACCCGGCAGACGCGCTGTACGTGGCGAAAATGATGGTTCCCCGCCGACGAGCTGGCACAGGCCTCGGGACCGAAATGCTCGCGTGGGCCAGCGGCCAGGCTTACGACGCTGGGCTTACCTGGCTACGGCTGGATGCTTGGACAACAAACCCACGGCTTCACGCGTACTACATGGGCAAGGGCTTCCAACACGTTCGCACGATCGCCAGCCGGGTTTCCGGCGCCTGCTTTCAGCGTGCGACCCAGCCGTACATGGGGCACACGCTGAAGACCGGCTAGGGCGCGCGCTACAAGGCGGCTCGGGCGATGCGGCGTACATAGCTGTCGGACACGCCGAGGGCGTCGGCGATGCGGGTTTCGCTCAGGCTGGGCAGCTCGGCGCGGATGCGCGTCAGTACGGCGGCGGTCTGTTCGGCGGTGCGCTTGCCTTTCGGGGGCAGCTCGGCGACCAGGGCGCGCAGGATCTCGGCGGGCGTCGGCGGCGCGACGGGCTCGGGCTCCGGTTCGGGCTGCGGCTCGGGGGTGAACATCACGTGCACGCGCCAAACGATGATCGGTGGCACGGCGGCGACCAGGGCGGCTACGGCGATCTGTGCGCCGTGCGGCAGCATCGGGGCGACGTGTGCGGCCTGCTGCGACACGATGGCCAGCCCGAGCGCCCACCCGAGATCGCGGCGGCGGCCGGCGGCGAGCGCGGCCCAGAGGTACGCGTCGAGGGCGATCGGGTAGGCGACGGCGGCGACGGGGTGCCAGCCGACCGCGACGGCGAGGGTGTACTCGCCCCACAGACCCAGCGCAGCGGCGGCGATCAGGGAGACCCAGCGCAGGACAGAGAGCGAGCGGGTCGAGGCGGCGGCGGTCGAGGCAGTCATCGCGGGGTCTCCAGTCGGATCGATCGGCGGGGCGAGGAAGGTGCCGGGGCGGCTGGTCGCGCGCCCCGGCGGCGGGTTACCGGATGGGGCGGCGGATCTCGACCGGGCAGGAGGGGGCGAGGATCATCGACAGCGGCCGGTGTCCCCGCGCGAGGCCGATGACCTGCACGTCGTGAAGGTCGAGGGTCGGCGGGTCGGTGATGAACACCCAGAGCGGCGCGTTGTCGTGCCCGAGGTTCGCCCAGTCCCCGGCGGTGAGGTCGCCGGCCGTCACGGTGAGCGGCTGCTCGTCGGCGTCGCTAGTGGTCGGGGTGTGCGGCGAGGCGTGCAGGAGGGGCGCGGGCCGGGTGTCGTGGGGGGTGGCCTTGCGACTGGAGCCGTCGCCGCACGGGAACCACCAACCGTCAGAGGCGGCGTGTCCCCAGCGGCGGCCGGGCCGGTCGGCGCGGCGGGAGATGAGCGCCGAGCAGTGCGCGCAGTGGCTGAACTCGACCGACTCGTCAGCGGAGGTAGGCAGCTCGGCGGCGAGCGAAACGAACTCGACACGCTTGCTGTCCTGGACGCGTCGGTACGCGGCGCGCGGCATGAAGTCGTCACCGTAGGCCCAGAACTTGACCGCCGGGCCGAACTCGTCGAGCACGTTGTCATTGCCGTCGATCACCAGGTACCGAGTGCCGGGCTTGACGACCCGGACCACGACGCCGGTCTCGGCGGGCTGCTTACCGCGCCCGAAGTAAGTGCACACCATGCCGGCGGTCATGTCGTGTCCCTTGACGGTGGCGTTCTCGATCTCCATTGCCGTTCCCCCATCCCTGACTTGATGCCACATCGTGTGGCAACACAAGTAGGCCACATCATGTGGCGTCGAGTCAAGCCGTGTCGCCACATGGTGTGGCCTCCAGATGTGTGACACGATGGGGTCATGATCGAGCAGACAGACACCCCGAAGCGGCGCGCCGTGCGCGAGGCTGCCGAGGTGATGAAGGCCGCGAAACCCGCGCTACATAAGGCGATCGTCGAGGCGAAACTCGACGGGGCCAAGGTCGGCGAACTCGCTGCCGACTCCGGCTACGCCCGCGAGCAGGTGCGCCGGATTCTCCGCGCGAACGGGATTGCTGCGGACTAGCCCGGAACGCAAAAAAGCGCCCCCGCCCCCCGCACGTGGCGGAAGGCGAGGGCGCTGCGGTGTGGGCTACTCGGCGCGGACGAGCGGCGTGCCGTCGGCATCCTTGGGGTTGGCGATCGGAGTGACGCGCGGCCGGACTACGCCGAGGTACACGCCGAGATCGGCGAGCGCGGCGACGGCCAGGACGAGCGCGGCGACCTGCGCGTCGTCGAGGGGCAGCACGCGCAGCGCCACCAGGGCCAGTAGTACGGCCTTGACGGTCACGGAGATTGCCGCGCCGAGCGCGGTCGGGGTCAGGGTCGGGTTCACGGTGTCGGGTTCTCCTTGCTGGTGAGGGTGTCGATAACCGCGCGGAGTCGCGCGATCTCGGTACGGGCGTCGGCCAGCTCGTCGGACAGGCGGGCCAGCTCGGTTCGTAGCTCGTCGGCGACAGCGGCGGCGGCCTCGGTGATGGCGTGCGCCGCTTGAGCGCGCAGTACGTCGCGCTCCGCGTAGAGCTTGGCGACCTCGGCGTCGCGGGCGCGGCGGCCGAGTAGCGCGCCGACGATGCTGGACACGACGCCCGTGCCGAGTAGGGCGAGCACGAGGTCGGCGGCGCGCACGGGCGGGATTCCTCCTAGGTGGGTCGAGGGGCGACCGGGGCGGGCGTCGGGTGGGCGAACAGCACGGCGGCGAGGTCGCTGAGGGTGCGCGCGCCCAGGTCGAGGGAGTCGCGGCCCTCGGACATCTGGTACATGGCCGCGATGACGTAGCGCTCGCCGTCCCCGGTGAACCCGACGGTGGACACGCACCAGTGCGACGCGCCGCCGTAGGGGTTTTCCAGCCATCCGTTTTTGACGCCCGAGCCCGGCCCTGCGGACCACATGCCCCAGTGCTGGACGTCGCCGACGTCGCGCATGGCGGCGACGATCCAGGCGCGATCGTCGGGGTGGGTGTGGTCGAGGGCGTAGGACATGAGCGCGGCGAGGTCGCCCGGGGTGGCGGTGAGCGCGCCCCAGTCGCCATTAGCGCCGGACATCGTGAGCCCGGCCATGCCGTACGTGTCGCGGAACGTGGCGAGCATCGCGGTCGCGCCGTAGCGCTGCCAGGTGCGCGAGGCTGCGGCGTCGTCGCTCGTGTGGAGCATGGCGGCCAGGTCGCCGCGCCCGTCCGGGGTGAGGGGCTGGCTTCCGGTGCGGGCGGCGTCGAGCGCGTAGACGGTCAGGGCGAGCTTGATGGTCGAGCCGGTCCAGATCCGCTCGCCGGTCGCCCCGGCGGTGAACCGGGCCCCGGTTGCCCGGTCGACGAGCATCAGGCCCAGGGTTCCGGGACTGCGGGCGACCAGCTCGGCGGCGGCGTGAAACCGCGGCGCCCACTCGCACGGCCAGCCGCCCTCGGTCGTGCACGGCGGCGGGCTGGTCGAGGGGGCCGCCGTCGGCGGGTACAGGATCAGGGAGGCGGCCGGCGGGGGAGGCGGCACCCGGGCGGCGAACGTCGCCGCGCCGAGCACCACCACCCCGAGCAGCCCGGCGAGCGTCGCGGCCAGCGGCCCGCGCGCCCGGCGCCGCCGACGCGTGCCGGGTTCGGTCACGTGATCGGGGCGGTCCACGCCGCCGCCCAGGTCTGCGGGCCGACGATGCCGTCGGTGACCAGTCCCTTTTCCTGCTGGAACTGTCGGGCGACGTTCGCGGACTGCGGCCCGTACCAGCCGTCGACCCCGATGCTCCAGCCCCGGGCGCTCATGCGCTGCTGCCAGGTACGCACGTCGCCGCCGTTCATCTGCGGCCGTCCCGGGGTGTAGACGAACTCTCGGCCCGGCCACGCCGGGTAGCCCGGCTGGGGGGTCGGGGTGCTGCCGCCCGGGGCGGGCTGGCCGGTGATGACCGACAGCACGGCGGACATGGCGGCGGGGTTGTCGGCGTGCTTGCGCAGGAACGACACGTGTACGTGCCACAGGTGCGACGAGTCCGAACTCGACGGCCGGTTGTAGTAGGTGTCCCAGCCGGTCACGTCGTGGCCGTTGGTCGTGCCGTAGAACTCCCGCGTGAAGTCGAGTCGGGAGTCGTTCGGGTCCTTCGCGCTGGCGAGCAGCCGGCCCGTCACGAGCGCCATGTCGGCGGCGTTCATGGACATGTCTACGGCGCTCGCCCAGCGGGAATCGCCGAGCTTGTCCTCGGGAAGCTGAACGCTGTAGTTCGAGCCGGGCTGATCCTCCCGGCTGATGTGGTAGCCGCCGCTGCGGGCGTGGGCGCGGTCGCCGACGATGCCGGAGAACTCGGCCGACTCGATGGCGCTCTCCCAGTCACGGGCGAACTTCTGCATGGTGGTGGTGGCGATCGTGGCCAACGTTGGTGCTCCATATTCAGTTGTGAGTGAGGAAACGCACGCGACACGGCGTCGCGGCCGGGGGTACCGTCGATGTCGGTCCGGCACCTTCCCCCGTGGGTGCCGGGCCCTTTTTGTGCAGGGCGGGCGATCAGGCCGGGTTGTAGGCGATCGAGGCGGTGATCGAGTCACCCGCCGCCCACGTCCACGGCGCGGCGTGCGTCACCAGCGCGGTCGGGCCGATCAGTTCCAGCACGCCGCCGTTAACGCGGCACACGCCGGCCTGAACGGCGGAGGTCCCCGGGTGTGCGAGGTAGAGGGAGCCGATCGCGCGGTCGGCCGGGTTCGGCGGGGTCGGCAGGGACAGCCGGTAGGCGCCGCTGCCGGCGGCGACGCCCGTGCCGCCAAAGGTGAGCGCGATCTCGGTGAACACGAACGCTCCGTGCCACCACCAGCGCCCGACCGCGCTGCCGGTGCTGCCGAGGTTCGGGGCGGTGGTCGCGGCGGTCAGGGCCGGCGTGAAGGTCGACCAGCCGGGATTGTGGAGGGCTCGAAGTGCCGTTACCTCGTCGGTGATGGAGTTGATGAACGAGGCGCGTGCGCGCCCGCCCGGTTGCTGAGTTTCGAAAGTGGGCATCAGTCCCCCCATGCGTAGGTGTCCCAGGCGCCGACGTCCCAGGCCAGCGCCGAGGCGTCGTGACGGGCGCTGATGGTCTGCGTGTAGCCGGATGTGCCGATCCGGTCGGTGATGGCGGTGATGAGGTACCAGCCGTCGAGGTCCAGGCCGTCGCGGTCGCGGATGCGCACCCGGTCGCCGAGCTGTAGCCGGGGGTCGCCGATGATGTCGAGTCCGGTGATGTGGGCACGCGGTTCGGCGAGGTCGGCGACGAGCAGGTCGGCCAGGCGCTGGGCGACGGCGGTGCTCTGCACCCACGGCGAGGCGGGCACGGTGAGCGGCTGGTCGCCGTAGACGTACCGGGACGCATCGGCGGTGGCGGTTGCCGAGATCTCGGGGCCCAGAGCCAGCGCCCGCCCAGCGATCATGATGGTGGGAACGTTGCCGTTGTTGGCCACGTACCGCGTGCCGCCCGTGGTGTTGCGGATCGTCAGTCGGGCGCGGGTCGGCTCCCAGTCGACGGTGAGGTACACGTCGGAGGACACCGACCACGACGACCCGTCGGCGGCGGTGCTGACCGTGAGCCGGGTTGCGATCGTGGTGCCCGATACGCCGTAGGACTGCTGGTCAACGGAGTAGGCGGGGGCTGCCAGCGGCACCCACAGGGTGACGGTGGCCAGCGGGTCGAGCTTCACCGGTTCCCGAGACTCGTACAGCGATTGACGCACCGTCGAGCGGGCGGCGGGCCGGTGGCGGACGTTGACGACGTTGCGCACCCGGTCGATGTCCTCGCGGGTCGTCAGCGACAAGAGGGACTGCTCGGCGGTCAGGGTCCGCGCCTCGACCGGCACGGCGGCGGTACGGGTGCGGTAGCGGAACACGCCGCCCTCGTCGAGCAGCACGGTCGCTTGTTCGGCGGCGGCGATCTCCTTGAGCAGCGCCCACGCCTCGCGCGGGGTGCCGTCGGGGATGCCGACGAGATCCAGCGCCGACGCGCCCAGGTAGGCGGTAGGGATGAATGTCGGTTGCCAGCTTGGCCAACCGGTCTGTTCGCTGTTCCACACCATCAGCTCGGCGCACGGCATGTAGGAGCGAAACTGTGCGGACAGGTTCATCCGGCGGCCCGGCGGGGTAAACGTGCCGGTGCTGGTGGCCCCGTCGAGGTTGAACCCGGCGCGGCCGGCGATCAGGTGCACGCTCACCCCGACGTAGTGCCAGGCGCCGTCATCGGGCACCGTCGGCCCGAACGTGTCGACGTAGACCGTGCCGGCCCCGCCGATCGGGCCGGACGGGTTGTAGCGGTAGCGCACGGCGAGGCGGTGATCGTCGGCGACCCCGAGGGCGATGTCACCCCGGGGAGCGTTGGGCACGCCGTCGATCTGCATCGTGAGCCCGGCCCGCATGTTGTACCCGGAAACCGCGACCCCCGCCACGCGCCGGACCCTCACCGTGACGGTCATGTAGTCCTGCTTGTTGGTGCCCGCCGGGTCGGTGCCGTACTCGATGAACGGCATGAACACGTTCACGGCACGCCAGTCGGTGCCGGGGCGGGCGTCAGCGGCCAGGACGAACGGCCCCGGCACGAACGTCGGCGGTTGGGCCACCTGCCCGACGGTGGGGTCGGCGCGCAGCCCGGACGCCTCTGCGATCGCAAACGGGGAGTTGACGAAGAACGCCGTAGCGCTGCCCCACATCGGTACGTAGGCGTCTGAGTAGTTGGTCGGGGCGGCGTCGAACCGGGCCACTCTTTGCCCGGAGCGGTACGCCATCCGCGACGCCTGCCAGCAGGTGCGCCCGACCAGCCACGTCGCGTTAAGTCCGGAGTTCTCGTCAACGGCGAGCGGGGTAGTCGCCTGGCGGAAGTACTCCCGGTAGTCCAGCGCGTCGAGGCGGGCGGTACGCGCTGCGGAGTCCACGGTCAGGGCCCGGGTGGTGCCGGTGAACCGGCGCACCGCTTGCGGCCCGGCGTCCGTGAGCATCCCGACGTCGGCGGTGACGTTGCGCGCGAGGCGGGTCATGCCGGCAAGGGGTGCGTGTGGGGCGGTGGGCGAGAACCACCAGGCGGCGTGTCGGGTGGCGTCGAACGGGTCGCCGGTCACCAGCTCCACCGACAGGGACGCCGCCGCGCTGCCCTCCACGAGGCTCACCTCGTCGGGTAGCTCCCCGGCGAGGGTGCGCTCGATGGTGACGGCGCCGATGTGCCCGGTGAGGTCGTCGCTGGTGCCCGGTACGGTCCAGTCGGCGGACACCGTGACGTAGGGCTGCCGCTCCGGCGAGTCGATAGCGTCGGCCAGGTCGGGCGTTGTGGGGATCATCCTGCACCGACCTCCAGGAACGTCGCGGCGGCTGACAGCTCGTCAGCCCACGGGTAGGAACAGGTCAGCTCGACCAGCGACACCAGCGGCACCCCGCGCCCCGGAAGCCATCCGGGGGCGGTGGGGCCGAGGTCGACGCGCAGCGCATCGACGTACAGCACCGTGGGCGCGGTCACCGATCCGGGCGCGACGTTCACGCCGGGGTAGGTCAGCGCCGCGCCGGTCGGCGGGGTGGCGGTCAGGGTGAGCGTCTGCCACCCCGGGCCGGCGGTGACGGGGGTGCTGGTCGCGGTGCCCGGCAAGGTGTGGTCGTCGGCGTCGCCGAATTCCGCGATCAGGGTCACCGTGATCGGGGCGGCGGCGCGGACCTGCGCGGTCCAGGTGAGCGGCACGCCGGGGATGACGGGCAGCCCGGGTAGGTTGTGCTGCACGGTCAGTGCGAGCACGTGATCAGCGGTCGGGTTGGCGGGCAGTGACCAGGCCAGTGACCGCCGGCCCGTTGCGGCGTAGGCGGTGCTCGACGCCATGACGGCCGGTCCGCCGAACCCGTCGGTGGTGGCGAGTACGTCGGTCGCGCTGGCTTGCTGCGGGGTGAGGTAGTTCCAGCCGGCGGCGGTGGGCAGCAGCAGGAACGGGCCGGGCCCCCACCCGCCTGTGTGGAACGCTTCCAAGACGGCGTACTCGGCGGGCGTGAGCCGTTCCCACGCCATCGTGTACGTGCGCCGGCCCGGCCCCGCGTAGTCGACGGTGCGGCCCCCGCCGAGGGTGGCGTGTTCCTGGCGGGGGCGGGCGAGGGTGGCACCGACGCCGGGGTCGGGGTCCGGCAGCGCGACGAGCGCGCCGACGTTGCCCAGGTATACCGTCACGAGCTACCCCCGCCGCTGTAGGCCACGCTCGCCAGCGCGGACGTGGGAGGCGAACCGTTCCGGCGCCCGGCGGACGGCGGTCTCTACGGCGTCGATGACCGGCCCGTCGCCGATGCGGACCTCGGCGACGACGTTGACCGTGGGCTCGATCGGCGTGACCGGTCCGGCGGTGCCCAGCCCGTAGGCGGGGCGGGGCGCCGGCAGCTCGGGCAGCGCCAGCGAGGGGCCGGCGGCGTTGACCCCGAGGGTGAAGTCGCGGCCGATGTCTGCGGTGATGCCGGCCAGTTCCGACCGCAGTGCCGGGACCTGCCCGGTGATGCCGTCGATGAGACCGGCCATGATCAGCCGCCCGGACGGGGCCAGGATGCGCCGGTCTACGGCGGCCGGGCCCTTCCAGTCGGGCAGCAGGTCAGTGATGGCGCGAAGCCTGGACTTGAGCCGCTCCACCATGGAATTGATGCCGTTGATCAGGCCGGCGATGATGTCGCGTCCGGCGTTGACCAGCCACGAACCGGCGCCGGAGAACACACCGAGCACCCGCGAGCCCAGCGACGACAGGGCGTCGGCGGCGCGGCCCGGCAGCGACCGGACGAACGCGACGGCCTGGTCGACTCCGGCGGACACGGCGGCGTTCGCCCGTACCCACACCTCGGCCAGGAACGCCGCCGCGCGGTCGCGCAGCGAGGAAACCGCGGCGAGGGCCCGGCCCGGCAGCGACGACCACCACACCAGCACCGAGGCGATGCCGTCGGCGACCCACAACGAGAAGTCGACGAACAGCCCCAGCGCCCACCCAGCCAACTGCGAGGGCAGCCCGGCCAGGGCGGCGAGTGCCCGCCCCGGTAGCGCGAGCAGCCACGACAGCGCGGCCTTGCCGCCCGTGACGATGGCGTCCCAGACGAGCGACCAGTCAAGATCCTGGAGCCACGCTGTCAGCAGGCGCCAGCCCTGAGCGCCCTTGTCGGCGGCGCCGGCCAGCCACACAAGCCCCTTGGCCAGCGCCTCGACGACCGGCACCAGGACTTTCGCGGCCATGAACTCGTGCAGGGGCCGAAGCAGCGTCAGCAGCGACGTCGCCGCCGCAAGCACCATGACGATGATCTTGCCGGCGGCCATCAGCAGGGGACCCAGCAGCGGGAGCAGCGCCCGCACGGTCGGCATCAGGTCGGCGACCAGGGCGGCAATCAGGGGGCCCAGCTCGGCGCCGATCTCGGCCAGGACGTCGGCCAAACCGGATTCCGACAGGGCGTCGACTACGGCCGTGACCAGAGGTTCTAGGCTCTGAAGGGCGCTGCCCAGCACCCCGGCCAGCACGGCGGCGATCTTGCCGACCAGCGGGAGCAGGGGGGCGGCGGCCCGCACGATCGACCCCAGCGCGCCAGCAAGGGGGATCAAGGCGGGGCCGAGGGCGGCCAGCCCGTCGGACAGCCCGGACGCCAGGGCGTCGAGCGCGCCGGAGTCCACTAGGGACTTGACGATGCCGACGATGGCCGACGCGGCGGCCTGGAGCCCGGGGCCGAGCAGCCCGGCGACCTTGAGCAGGGCCGGGGCGAGCACCGACCCGAACCCGGCGGCGAGCGTGGTGACGATCGGCAGCAGGGTCCGGATGATCCCCGACGCCGAGGCAAAGAAGTCGATCAGTGCGGTTTGACCGGCGCCGGCCGACAAGAACTGATTGACGGCGGTGAGGATCTGCTCAAGGTTGTTCAGCAGCCCGCCGCCGGATGCCTGCGCGGCGGAGAACACGGCGCCGAGGATGCCGCCGACCTGAAGGAGAATCCCGCCGATCTGGCGCAGCGTGGCGCCGACCTGGCCGACGAACTCGGCGAGCTTGCCCGACTCGGCGGCGGCATTGACGAACTCGGCGGCCTGGCGGGCGGCGTCGGCGAGCCCGGACCCGACCCGGCCGATCGCGGGAGCAAACGCGCCGACGATGTTGCCGACGGCCTGCATGATCGGGATGGCGGCGGCGCCCCAGCCGTGAACGCCGACGGTCGCGGCGTCCAGGGCGGCGACGATGCCCCGGATGAACTCGGGCGTCTGCGCACCCTTGGCGAACTGGCCGAAGACGAGCCCGAACTCGCCGCCGATGCTGGCCAGGTGCCGCGACAGCAGCGGCAACCAGGTCCGCACCAGCCCTTGGACCTCAACCGACAGCGGCCCGAATACGGCTTGCTGCACTCCGGCCTTGAGGGCGTCAAGCGCCGGGCGGGCGCGCAGCAGCTCGCCGACGAACGCCCGCGCGCTGGGCGCCAGCTTGGCGAGCGCCTCGGGGTCACCGGCCAGGGCGTCGCCGACGCCGGAGAAAGCGAGCTTGAGCGTGACCAGCGCGGCGGCGCCCGTAACGGCGAGGGCGGGAATCGCGCCGAGCGCCCCGGCGGCCGGGGCGAGGGCCGCGACCAGGTGCACAGCCTGGGTGACCATCCCGGCCAGCGCGGCAGCGCCCACGGCCAGCTTCGACCCCTGGGCGAGGAACCCGAGCGCGCCCCGGCCCTTGCCGGCCAGCGCCCCCAGCCCGGCGAGGGCGGCGGACAGGCGGCGGGTGTCGGCGGTGACCGGCACGTCGATCGACGTCGAGCGTTCGGCGACGGCGGCGGCGCGGCGGACCTCCCCGACCATGCCGGCCGTGTGCACGCTGGTCGGCACGTCGATCGTGACGGCCTGGGCGCGGCGGGCGGCGTCGCGGACCTGGGCGACGAGCTGCTCGCCGTCGATCTCGGTGCGAATCCGCAGCACCGTGCGGGCCTCGACCCGCTTGAGGTAGCGGTCAAGGGACTTGGCGAAGTCCGCCACGTTGGGCAGCACGCGCACGAACACGCGGCTTGCCTCGACACCACCGGGGCCCTGAGCCACCTATGCCACCCCCGAACGGTCCGGGGGCCGGCGGCCCGATCAGGTGAACACGGGGCGGGCCCCGGGCAGATCAGCCACCCGAACAACGCGGCGGGTGGGGCGAGCACCAGGGCGCGGCAACGGGGCCGGCGGGCGGACGCGCTTGCGGGAGTTGACCTGGATCACGGCGTGCGTGGTGGCCTGGGTGGCGTCGACCAGGGAGGCGAGCAGGTGCTCGGCCAGCCCCCAGCCGTCATGTTCGGAACCGCGGAGCGCGACCGCCAGGCGCGACGTCGGCCCTAGCGCCGATACGAGCACCGCCAGGCGGCGCAGCGTCAGGCGCCCGGTCCACAGGTCGCCTAGCGCCGCGACCGGCGCGAGGTCCGCCTCGACCGGCCCCGCGTGCTCGACGAGGAGGCGCGCGAGGCCACAGATTCCCCCGGGCCCACGCCCAGCGCCCCGAAGTAGTCGGCGATCATGGCGCCGATCTCGGTGCCGGAGAACGGGGCGGTGTCGAACGCCTCGCGGTCGGCCGTGGGCAGCGCCGAGCGGAGCATGTCTTCGGCGACCGCTGAGACCTCGATCGCCTCGGTGGCGGCGATCTGGTGGTCGGCGCGGCCGGCGAGGCGGTCGGCCAGGGTCGCATACCGGCGCAGCGCCGCCGGGCGGATGTCGAGCTGTCCGAACCGCCACACCCGCCCGTGCATGGTGCGCACGAGCAGCGGGTCGCCCGGGGCGCGGGTCGCCTCGGCTGCCAGAGCGTCAACGTTCATCGCAGACCTTCCCTATGAAGTTGTGCGCAGACCGAAAGGGGTGCCCCGGGGCGGGCGGGTCTGCGGCGGCGTCCGCCCCGGGGTGACTGGGTGGCTAGCCCCCGGCGGGGGTGCCGAGGTTCGGGGCGAGCCACTGCATCAGGTGCGCGGCGGCGGCGTGGTCGAGTACCTCGGCCTCCAGCTCGAACCCGGCGAAGTCCCCGGGGCTGGCGGTGACCTCTCCGGCGGCGGAGATGGCAACCTTGGCGACGTAGATGTCGGCTTCCTTCGAACCGTCCACGAGCCGGATGAACAGGGCCCGCTCTACCGGGACCGGGGACTTGAGCACACCGAACGCGCCGGGCGCGCTGATGTCGCCGCCGCCGAAGTACATCGACAGCGAGGCGTTGTCGAGCTGAAGCGCGGTCCACCCGAGCTTGAGCGAGATCTCGTCGACCGACACCCGCACGCCGGCCCGCGCGCGCCACGTCTTGCGCTTGGTCTTGCTGATCTCAAAGGAGATCTTGAGCCCGTCCTCGGACGTGTGGCCGGTGTCGGCCCACGGAGCGGCGGGGTTGGTGAGGCTGGCGGGCTTGGCGGTGCCGGCGGGTGCGTCGTACACGTAGCCGATTCCGGGGATGATCAGGGCGTCGTCAGAAAGCGCCATCGGCGCGACCTCCTTCGAGGGAAGCGCCAGGCGGCGCGGCGGTGAGGGGCTTATCGGGTGGTGAGCTGCACGGTCGCGGTGTGCCGGTGCAGGTGCTCGGGAGCGCCGGGGTCGGGCACGGCGGTGGGGCCGGCGAGCACGGCGGCGCGGACGATGACGCCCTCGGGGAGCACGACGCCCCGGGCGAGGGCCAGCTCGTGCAGCACGGCGAGCAGCAGGGTCCGGGCGTGGGCGCGGTGCGGGCCGTGCCATGCCTGTAGGTGGATCGCGGGCCGGTCGGACAGGGCCCCGCCGCGCCAGCTCGGCGCGCTGGAGACGCCGCCGATGCGCTCGATGACGACCAGGGGCACGCGCTCGGCGAGGTCGACGGGGCGCTCGGTACCGAAGCGAATCCCCGCCAGGGCGGGGCGGGCGCGCAGGTACGCGAGGGCGAGGCGCTCGGCGTCGGGGAGCATCAGGCACCCCCGGCGACGTCTGCGGCAGCGCCGCCGAGGGCGTGCATGCCCGGCACCGGGCGGCGGGACTTCTTCTGTAGGTGCCCGAACTCTTTGGATTGCGCGGCGGGGTCGTCGGACTCGACGCGTAGGTCGGTCTTGCCTTTGCCGATGTAGAGGGACTCGGCGAACGTCCCGTCGTCGGAGTGCTCGGCGGCGCGGGCTTTCGCGGCGGCGAGCACCTGCTCGGCGACGGCACGAACCTCGGCCTTGACGACCGGGAGGCGGGCGAGGCGGCGCTCGATGCCCTTGCGGGGCTGGGGCATCAGGTCACCTCGCTCGGCGCAGGATCACCCGCCAGTAGGCGACGGTCTGGTCAGGTGAGCCGTGGCGTTGGGCCGGGCCGAGCAGCTCGAACCGGACGCCATCAGAAACCGCGGCCGACCACGCGTCGAGCTGGGCGGCGTCGCCGTCGAGGTAGGCGACGAGCTGCTCGTCGCTGCCTGGCCCGTCGCCGGCCTCGCGGGTGCGGTGCGGCTGCACGAACGCGGCCACGTCGACCCCGACCGGGCCGGGCCGGCGGACCGGGTTGCCGTCCGGGTCGAGCGACGCCTCGGAGTAATGGACGGTGAGGGTGTGCGGGAGGATCACCAGTCGGCCCAGCTCTCCCACGCCAGCAGGTCGCCGCCGTACCCGTCGCCCTTCCACAGGGTCGAGTCGGACACGTCCACGTCGCGGACGGTCGGCACGGACACGAGCGAACCCGTGACGTTGACGGCGGCGAGCAGCATGCGCCGCTCAGGTTCGGTGAGATACACCCCGCCGCCCGGCTCGTCGCGGGCGAACCGGCGGGAGTACTCCCCGACCGTCTCGGCGCTGAGCCCCTGGGGGTTGGTCAGCGCGCGGACGGTCGCGGCGGCGGCGACCACCCCCAGCACGTCGGGCCGCGCCGGGTCGAGTCCCCCGCCGGGGCCGACCCACGCGCGGCCGGTGGTGTGGCGGATCTCGGCGGACACGTCGTCGAGCAGCGCCAGGGCGCGGGCGCGCTGCGGGCCGGTCAGGGTGCGGGCGAGGCGGGCCTCGACGGCGGGCAGCTCGGCGAGCGGGGGCAGCATCAGGGCGCCCCCTACACAAGCGTGAGCTTGACCGCGCGCACGAAGTCGGGCGCCGTGCCGGCGTCGGGGCCGTCCGGCCCGTCGGCGACCACGTTGGTACCGGTGAACACGGACACGACGGAGCGGTCGCGCAGGTACGCGGCGTCGTAGTCGCGGAGCCAGCGCATCGCCATCGACGCGTAGGACTCCGACTGTCCGAAGGTGGCACCGTCGGGGACGGCCGGGGCGCGCATCGACAGCACGTAGGCGGAGCGGTGGAAGGCGAACCCGACGCCCGCCGGGAGCGCGTTGGACACGTAGATGTCGAAGCCTCGCAGGCGTCCGAGCTTGGCCTCGGTGAGCACCGAGTCAGAGCCAGACTCGTTGACGCGCTTGAGGGCGTCGGCCTTGAGGAACAGCGACTCCATGTCGGTGCCGACCACGACGAACCGCTCGGACATGGGCACGTTCTGCTTGTTCAGCGCGGCGCGGGCGTCCACGAGCGTGTTCTCGGGCTTGTTCGCGTCGAGCACCAGGGACGTCGCGTAGGTGGCGCCGGTCATCTCGGCGGCGACCTGATCCTCGATGTCCTCGGCGATGGCGCGCACCTGGGGGGCGAGGATCTGCTCGCCGAACGAGCTGATGTCGAGGGACAGCTCTTCATCGGTGACGCTCGCGGCGTGGTAGACGTGCGTGTCGAGGCTGACGTCGACCTTGGTCTCGGTCAGGTCGTCAGTGACGATCGGGTTGGTCCGGTCGCGCAGCGCCAGCCGGCGGGCCTTGGCACGCGCCGGAACGCGCAGCGACACCGTGTCGTTGAACGCGCCCGTGAAGTCGGGCGCGGCGTCACGCCACACGAGCGCGGGCAGCACGATCTCACGCTGAAGCAGGCCCAACGCAGTCTTGGCGATGACGGAGGGCTTGAGGAAGGTGTGAGCCACGGCGGGGTACCTCCAGAGGGTCGAGGGGTGGCCGGTCGGCCGCCGTGGCGGTGGGGCCGAACGGGAAAGCGGGGGTTAGAAACGCGACCGGCGGACCTGGCCGGCGAGCTTGGCCGGGTCGGTCTCCTCCGGCGGCGCGGTCGGGTCGGCCCCGGCGTGCAGGGCGGCGACCGGGCGGCGGGCGACCGGTGGCGCGGTGGGGGTCGCCCCGGCGAGGCGCGCAGCGAGCAGCTCCGCGCGGGCGGAGATCTCGGCCTCGGTGCCCGAACCGAGCAGCGCGGCGAGGTCGTCGTCGAGTCCGTGCCGGCGGGCGAGGCGCTCGCGGAGCAGCTCGGCGCGCAGCTCGGCGACCTCTCCGGAGGGGTCCGGCGCGGCGGCCGGGGCGGGCTGCGCGGCCGGTGGCGGGGTGGCCTTGGCCTTGGCGAGGTCGGTGCGGAGTCCCTCGATCAGCGACCAGGCGCGGTCGGCGTCGAACGGGGTACCGTCGCGCTCCCACGGCGGCGCGGTGCCGGTCGGCGCCGGGTCGGTGGGGGTGCTGGTCGGCTCCTGGCCGGTCGGGTCATCAGACACGGTGTTGCCCTCCTGGGGCTGTGTGTGGGCATAAAGAAACCCCCGGGCCGCTGGGGCTCCGGGGGCTGGTGGCGCTGGGGTCAGGCGTCGTAGTCGACGACGCCCGGGTCGTGGGGATGCTCGGCGAGGTAGGCGCCGACCCAGCGGCGGGCGACGATGCGGTCGCGCCCGTCGCCAGCCGGGTTGTACGGGCACTTGTTCAGGCCCAGCCCCCGACGCCCCGCGAAACGGCCGGCGCGCAGGGCGGCGAGCAGCTCGACGCGCGTCGGGCCGGACGGGGCCGGTTCGGGGCTGGTCACAGGAAGTCCCTTCCGTTGCCCTGCATCCGGGTCCGGGCGGCGGCGACGACATCGGCGTCACGGTTGAGCAGCGCGGCCCGAAACTCCGTGAGCGTCTGCCGGGGCGCCTGCTCGGCCCAGAAGCGTTGCAGGTCCTCGGAAGCGTACTTCCGGGCCCTGGCGGTGGTGCCCGAGAACAGCGACAGGGGGTCGATGCCGGCGGCCTCGCCCGCGCGGGACAGCAGGTGCCCCCGGGTGTGGTTCTCGGCCTCGATGTACTGGAGCGCGACCCACTCGTCGTACAGCCGCCGTACGGTCTGCTCGCGGGTCTCGCCCGTGATGCGCTGGGCGTCGACGGCGGCGGCGCGTTCCTGGCGGTCGAGGTCGGCCGGGTCGAGGTTGTACGCCTCGGCGTAGGCGTCCTTGTAGTCCCAGCCCTTGGCGAGCAGCGCGTCGAGGTGCTGCTCGGGGTCGTGGTGGTCGTAGTCGAGCCACGGGTCGCCGGCCTCGCGGTCGGCGTCGCGGTGGGCGAGTTCGGCCTCGATCCGGGCGACCACGGCCGGGTTGCCCGCGTGTTCGTCGTACAGGTCGACGAGTTCGGAGTCGAGCAGCTCGTCGAGGGGCACGCCGTCGAGCGGGTCCGGGTCGGGTTCCGGGTCGGCCTCGCGGCGGTCCATCTCGGTGAGGACGCGTTCGAGGTACGCCTCGTCGGGTTCCGCCGTCGAGCTCCACCGGGCGAACTCGTCGGCGAGCGCGTCGTCGTCGAGTTCCGTGAGGGCGGCGTCGTCGAGCTGACCGGTTGCGGGCGCGTCCGGCTCGGTGTCGGCGGGTTCCCGGTCGGGTTCCGGCGCGGTTGCGTCGACCAGCTGCTCGCCCGGTTCCGGCGCGGGCCCGGCGGTGTTGCGGTCCTTGAGGGCCTGGCGGAACGCGTTCAGCGGGTCGCGCGAGCCTGCGGCGACGTCCTGCCAGAGCTTCTCGTACTCCCGCCCGTTGCCGGGCCAGGGGTCGTCGAGGGAGTAGACCGGCACCACCTGGCAGGCGCACCCGTCGTGGTACGCCTCGCCGTCCTCGGCAACGGTGGCCCCGTGCGCCGACTTGTACACCGGGCCGCGACTCAGCAGCATCGCGCAGAACGCGCAGGGTGAGCCGTCAGAGACACGCGCCCAGCCCAGCGCCAGCCGGTCGGCCTTGACCGTCTCGCGCACCAGGTCGCGCCCGCCGTCGAGCACGTGCCGCGACGCCGCGCCGACCGCGCGAACGGAGGCGACCCGCGCGGCCTCGGCCACCGTCAGCCCGTCACGGGTCCGGCGGCGGATCGTGGCCGGGCCGGTGACGAGAAGCGAGGTCCGAACAGCGTCGGAACTCACCGGAACCGGGGCCGGAACTGGGGCGGGACCGAGCGCCCGGGGTAGTGCGAGGCGCCGGTACTCGCCGACGTAGCGCGTCGACAGCTCGGCCGAGCGGGCGCGGTGGGTGTGCACGAGCGGAACCGCGAGGCGCAGCCAGCGCGGCGCGGTCGCGGCGATCCGGAACGGGTCGAGCACCGGCCACAGGTCGAGGAACTCGGCGGCGAACCGAGCACGCACGCCGAGCTGGGCGCGGCGGTGCTGCTCGGTGAGCGCGGTACGGTCAGCCAGCCTCGCCGCCATCGTGTGCCCCCGCCGTTCCGGTCGGCCGGGCCTGCCGGTCGAGGGTGTCGGCCAGGGCAGCGAGGGGGTCGGAGTCGCGGCGCAGCGCCTTCCACTCGTTGACCTCGGTCTGAGTCACGCCCGGAATCCGCGACCAGAGAGCCTCCGGCGGAATGCCGAGCATCGTCGCGGCCTTGCCGAGCGCGTCGACAATCTGCGACAGGGAACGGGCCTCCATATCGCGCCAACGGACCTCGGCCGCCGTTTCGCGCGCGCCCTCCTCGTCGCCCGCGACGGCGGAGGCGAGCTGTAGCACCTGTTCCCAGTTCTCGCCGAACCCGGTCTCGTACTCGGTGCGCTTACGCGTCTGGCCGTCGCGCGCTGCGGCGAGCGCCTCGGCGCTGAGGTTGGCGAGCTGGCCGAGCAGGTCTGAGGCGGGGGTCTGGGAGATGACGGCCATGTGCCGCATCGACGCGTCCGCCGACTCCAGCAGGGGCGAGAGGTTCGCGCCGTCGAGCTGCCCGAACCGGGTGTCGGGGTCGGCTGCCATCAGCAGGCGGCGGGCGTCCACGGCCAGGGGCCGGGGCTTGCCGTCCGCGTCGACCTCGGGGGCCATGCCGGTCACGTAACGGATGGCGAACGACCCGAACGACTGGCTAACCAACAGGTCGAAGATGGTTTGATTCAGCCGGTCCTGAGAGTCGATCAGCGGCTCGACCTCGCCGAGCACCCTGCCCTCAAGGTCCGGCAGCGCCCGGAACGCGATCACGGGGCACACGCCCGCGCCGTGCCACTCGGCCCGCACGAACGTGATGCCGTCGCCCCGGTCGGCGCTGAGGTAGTAGACGTGGGTGGCGTCGTACAGGCGCAGCGCCCACCCGCCGCCCGGGGCGGGGTCGACGCGCAGCACGTAGCGCGGCCAGTCGTCGTCGGCCGGGTCGTCCCACGCGGCGATCATGCGGCGCGGGGACACGCCCCGGATGACGGGCATCGACACCTTGGTCAGCGGGTCGACGCCCGGCAGCACCAGGACGTAGGCCGTGCCGTAGGTCAGCGCCGCCCGGTGGATCGCGGTCTGTCGCGCGTCCATGCGGTTGGCCTGCCAGTGCGCCCAGCCCCGGCCCGGGGTGCCGTCGCTGCGCTGGAAGTTCGACACGTACAACGCCTGAGCCACGCCCGACACGACCAGCGGGAGCAGGTTCGTCCGGGCGCGCTCGGCGAGTAGCTTGTACTCCTTCGACGCAGACTTGGGCGTGTACGGGCCGGCGTGCTGGCCGCGCATGTACTTGTCGATCCGGTCGAGGCGCTGGCGCTCGGTGCGAAACCGCGGCAGCAGCTCGGCGGCCAGCTCGACTACTGCGGCCGGGTCGAGGGCGGGGACCAGGGGCACAGTCACCCCCTCGGGTCAGAACGACCAGACACGGCCGGTTCGGTTGCTGCGGCGCTTGAGCAGCGCCCCGGAAGCGATCAGGTCGCGGCGGGCCTGGCGGGCGCCGACGGCGCAGACGATGAGATCGACCTTGCGGTCGGAATTTCGGGATTCCTTGCCCAGCCCCACCCCGTACCGGTTCGGCCGGCGGCGGGCGTTGAGGGCGTGCCGGCGTAGCCGGGGGTCGCCGTCGTGGGACAGGGCCCGGTCGGCCAGGTCGACGAGGGTGCGCTCGGCGGCGGCGGTGAACTCCCGCACTCGGGTGCGCATGTCCCAGGCGGTCGCGTGCGCCCGCTGGCCGGTGGTGGCCTGGATGAGCAGCCGGTCGCCGTACTCGTCGCGCCAGAGGTCGACGTGCTGCTCGAACTCGCGCACGTCGCAGTAGAAGGCGACGACGTCCCAGCGGCCGAAAGCCTTACGCACGGCCAGATTCACGGCGTCGCGGTTGACTTCCCAGCCCTCGCCAGCGGGGCCGGCGGGCTTCTCCCACGCGTCGATGACGAACGTATGCCCGTCCGACACGCAGCAGCCGACCAGGCCGCTCGCGTCGTTGGACTTGGAGCCGTCGAAGAACATGACGACCGTCTCGCCGTCCTCGACCACGCGGCCCGGGTCGGCGCACGCGTCCCACTCCGGCGCGGTCAACCACCCATCGGGGGCCGAAACGACCTGGTTGAGGTAGAAGCGGCGCGACATGCTCGGCGGCGTGCGCGGGTCCTGGATCTCGGCGACCAGGCGGTCGACGTCCAACCAGATCGAGTCGCCCCGGGCCGCGATCAGCCCGGCCCGCAGCGAGGCAGGGTCGGCGAGGTCGGTGTCGGGCGGCGCCTCGATCGAGTCGTACAACAGCCCATCGGCGATGCTGCGACCAGCCTGGATCGACAACCACGCGTCGTAGTCGCGCTCGGCGTCGCTGTCCTCGCCGGGCTCATGCGCGTTGGTGATGGCGAGCGCCCTGGACGCCCCGTCCCTGGACTTAGCGGCGTTTCGGGCGATGACCTCGGACATCTCGTGCCCAGAGTTCGACCCGATCCAGTGGTGGTTTTCGTTCTTGATGACCAGGGTCGCGCGGCCACCTTCCAGCGCGCGGGGCGAGCTGGTCACGGCCTCGATACGCCCGCCCCGGCGGCTGTGGATGATCTCTTTGCCGAGGTCGATGCCGAACTCTTCGATCGCCTTACGCGACAGCATCGGCCCGAACAGGGTCATGGTGTTACGGGTCTGATCCCGGGACACGGCGGCGATCTGCACCCACGGCGCGGGGTGCGGGACCACGATCGGAGTGCCGTCCGCGCGCCACCCGCCGAACCGGCACGGGCCGACGAATTCCAGGCTGGACACTGCCGAGGCGAGGGGATCTTTCCCGGCGCCCTTGAGGCGGCGATACACGGCGTACCGGTTCGTGAACTTGCCGCGCTCGTCGATCGCGTAGAACCAGACCAGGAAACGGGCCTGTTCCGGGGTGAAGCGCCACGGGCGACCGGCGTCGGGCCCGTCCGGCTGGAGCAGGTAGCGGGCCGACCAGGCGAGCATGTCCCAGCCCAGCGACCAGCGCGGCAGCCCAACGGGGCCGATCCTGACAGGCTCGACGCGCGGCGGGTCAGCCGGCGCCGAGTGCACGGCGGTACTCATCAAGCGCCGTCACCCCCGCGAGGTCCTCGTCGCCCTGGTCGCGCTCGATCTCCATGCGCACACGCCGCCGGGCGGCCTCGGTGGTCAGGAGGTCACCCATCGCCGACCAGACCGCGGCGAGCATCTGCGCGGACACCCGCCCCGAGTTGAGATGGCGGGTCAGGTCGTAGGCGAGCAGCCGGGCCGCCTGCCAGTCGGACGGCTCGAAGTACTGCGACTGGCCGGACTCGGCGAGGGACGAGTACCAGTCGGCGGCCAGCTCGTGCGCCGGGAAACCCAGCGGCGGGGCGTCAACCGGCTCGGCCGCCGGGGTGATGCTGGTGACCGGCTCGCCAGCGTTACGACGGCGGCGCTGGTCGGAACGCTTGGGCACTGGGCCACGGGTGGCGGGCATCGCTCACCCCCAACGGTCATGTGCGGGCAAGGTTCAGCGACATTCGCAAGTGCACACGCGGATCGGGCATTCTGAGAACCATGCATGAGGTGGGCGAGCGCGACCATTCGATCTGGGGCGACACCGACGCCGAACGCGAGCACTACTGGGAACGCGCCTATGCGGCAGCGCAGTGGCTGCATGACGCCCCGCTACCCGTCTCAAACAAGATGTGGGAGGTAGCCATCCGGTGCCCAGTACGAGGGTGCGAGCTGGCAGGGGTGTACCGGCTTCCACTCCGGGATGACCACGATGGCGGCTCTCGATTTATCTTTCTGGCCTACACGAGACGAAGTACTTCATACGGGTTCCTCAACTGGCCCTTGTCGATGAATCCAGACGGGCCGCCGATGCACTGGGTTGCGACTGGTTGTCCGCACGGTCAAGCCAAATTGGATCTTATGTGGATGAGATGGGCCGTCAATCTGGTGAACTGTCCACCGGAAGACCTTGAGGACCTGAAAGCCGCATTCGCTGACGAATCGCCTACCACGCGGTATAGCGTCGCAAGGCAAACCTTCCACCCACCAGCTGAGACCTGGCGCGCGAAGCGGTGAGGCTAGCTGGTAGCGTTCGAGGCTGAATATTGGAGCCCGTCTGCATCAAGGTGAGTGTGCGACCAGCAAGAGATTGGTTTGCCCGCCGCAGCGCCCGGATCTGGCTACCGGGAACGACCCCGAAGGGTTGTTCTTCCATGCCAAGTGTTGGCTTCCTCCTGCTGGCTGGCCTCTCGACCTCCGCGATCGTAGGTCTCTTCAGCTACCTGCGGCACCGCGCTTACCTGCGCACTGCGCAGTACCTGTGCGACCAGCACGGGCTACCAGCCTTGCGGGCCTTCCTGCGGCACACCAGCGCCGAGGTGACCTCGAAGCCGGTGCTTGATGAAGGTACGGTGCCGAGGGCTCTCACGACCGGACTATCGCGCGTAGGGAAGCGCCGGTCACGGCGCGTCTAGCGTCACGCCTGGAAACCCGTACAGCCGCTGGGAAGCTATGACTGTCCGATGGACCTTTTCGAGGTCGAGGGGGTCACTCCCCACCCTCTGTGACGGTCGGCTCGGTGGCGGTGCGCGTCCGGGCGGGCTGGCGCTTGGCTCGGGCGGGCTGCTCGTCGAGCTGCTCGGCGACCTCGCGGGCGATCAGGAACTCGGCCGACGCACGGTCATACTCGACGATCGCGCCGCGCTGGTGCTGCCCGACCCGGCGCAGGATCTTCACGGTGACGGTGTCGCTCATGGTCTGGTCTCTCCGGGGTGTGGCTCGGCGGGGCGGTAGCGGGATGGTCGAGCGAACCGCGCGGCGGTCGCGCCCTCGCGCGCGCTCTTCTTGGCGTGGTGCCACGAGCAGATTGAGGCGAGGTTTGAAAGGCTGTGGTCCGACCCGCGCCTGATGTGGTCAACCTCGTCGGCCGGTTCGGTACAGCGCTCGTCGTACTCGGTGATCGTGGTGCAGCGGTACCCGTCGCGGACGAGCACGCGGGCGCGGCGGCGCGGCCAGTCCGGCGGTAGCTGCTGGGCCCGGGTAGAGCCTGCCCAACGCCCGGTCACGGGGCCCACCGCACGGCGACGCGCGGGGCGGACCGCGGGGCGGTGCCGGTGAAGTTCGGGGGTGGCGTGGTGCCGACTCCGGCTTGCCCGTAGGCGCTGGCGGTGCCGGTGCCCGACGGGGCTACGTCGCTGGCCACCAGCGGGTGCCAGGTCGAGGCGGCCCGGACACCCGGGGCGGCGCCCTGGGCGAGCAGCCCGAACCAGTAGGCCGGAGCGGTGAACGTGTACGTACCGCCGGACGGCGCCCACAGTTTCGCCCCGGTGCTGCTCGCGTCGGCGAGCCCGAGGTCGGCGAGCTGGGCGGCGGGCTGCCCTGCGGCGGTCGCGCCGTAGATCAGGAAACGGATCGACGCGCCAACCGCGCTGGGCGACACGTCCACCGAGAACTGATCGGCGATGCTGCCAGGGTGCACCAGGAACGGCACGAGGAACAGCTCGCCGAGCGTCAGCGTCATCGACGCGGTGACCGGCCCGACGGGCGGGACGATCGACCAGCGGCCCGGGATCGGGCGCTGTGCGAGGCTGACCAGCGGCAACCGGGCCGGGTCGAGTACCCCGGACACCAGGGCGGCGGCGTCGTGGGTGTGCGCGGCGGCGGCGTACCCGGCGTGGGTGTGCCCGAGCTGGGCGTATCGCGCGTCGTACCGGGTGTCGTGGTCGTGGGCGGCGAGCGCGTAGCCGGGGTGGGTGTGGTCGAGCAGCGGGTACCGGTCGTCGTGCAGGTGCCCGGCGACGGCGTACCCGGCGTGAGCGTGCCCGAGTGCGGCGTACCGCGCGTCGTAGCGGGTGTCGTGGTCGTGCGCGAGGGGCGCGTACCGCTCGTCGTGCAGGTGGGACGTCGGGGCGTAGCCGGGGTGATCGTGGGCGAGGGCCGCGTACCGACTGTCGTGGGTGTGCGCGGCGTCGGCGTAGCCGGGGTGCGCGTGCCCGAGCTGGGCGTACCGCTCGTCGTGAACGTGTCCGGTCGCAGCGTACCCGGTGTGGGTGTGCGCGAGGGGCGCGTACCGGTCGGCCAGGCTGACCGCCCCGGTTCGGTCGTCCACGCTGGTCACTGCCCCGCCCCCGCCGATGGGCACGAGGGGCGCTGGCGGGGGCGGGGGCACGGCGAGCACGTCGCGCAGCTCGTGAGGTCCGCCGGTCGGCACCACGATCGTGTGCCGGTAGGTGCCGGTGGTGGTGTACTCCGTGAGCGCGTAGTGGGTGCCCGCCGGGGTGATCAGGCTGTTCGGGGTGAGGTCGAGCGACCAGCGGCCCGCCGGGTCGGCGTCGACCTGGGCGCGGTGCACGATCGCCCCGTCGGGGAGGTACCCGGCGAGGTTCGGGGAGGCGGTGACCAGCTCGGCGACCACGGTGACCGGGTGCGCGGGCTGTCCGTCAGGTGTGCGGCTGGTGCTGCGAACGTTCGCCATGTCGCCCCGCCTCCCGCCGTCTCTGACGGCCTAGGCGGTAAGCGCTGTGTGTTGCCCGGTGCGGCCGGGCGGGGCGACGGCATGCGAAAGCCCCGGGCCCTGCTGGGCTCCGGGGCTCTCTGGGGTGCAGTGCACCAACCTGGTACCTATCCTCTTCGGTCCAGGTCAGCTGGTCAATGGATCTTGGCTGTGGGGGTCGTTACGAGCAGGTGTTCGACGTCTTCTAGCAGGTAGAACACCTTGCCCGCCTCGCGGTGACGCCGCCAGCGCTGCTCGGACGCGAGGCGGTAGATCGTGCCCAGCGGGCGGCCGGACAACGCGGAGACGTCGGCGGCGGTCAGCGCCGCGACCCGGCTCACGCCGCCATCCCGACCGGGCGGGCGACGGGGGTGACCTTCGCGGCGCGGCGTACCGCCATCCACTGATCACGTGCCCAGCGGTGCGCGGCCGGGTCGAGGTCGCACTCGATGCGGGACCGTTCCGGGCGGTCGACGTGCACCACCCCGACCAGCACGCCGCCGCACTCGGTGAACAGGCATCGCCGCCCGAGCTGGGTCCGCCGGGGCGGGCTGGGATAGGCCGCGCGGTCGGCGGCGTGCACCAGGTCGGCCAGCTCGTCGCACAGGTCCCCGGCGGCCGGGTGCGCGCCCAGCCACCGGAGTTGACCGAGCAGGAAGTCGACCAGGGCGCCCGCTTCCCGCTTCGGTGCGTCGACCCCCCGCTCGTCGACCACCATGCCGGCCCACTCCGCGAGCACCGCGACGATCCGCGACCGGGCCTCGGCGGCGACCAGGTTGAGCGGCAGCCCCGGCGACGACGTGCCCGACACCTTGTCGTGCAGCCCCGTCGCCCGGATCATCGCGGCCTCACAGTCCAGGTACAGCCGGGCGAGGCTGGTGAGGTATTCCTCGGCGCGGTCGCGGCACGTCCAGCACAGCACGTAGCCCGGGGCGGCCGGGCGCGGGTCAAGCGCCGCCTTGTCCTCGGTGCGGGCGCAGCGCGGCGAGCAGCACAGTACGGCGGGGAGGGTCTTCACTCGGTCACGCTCCAAATCTGGATGTAGGCGCCGGTCGTCGGCAGCGCGAGCGGGTGCTCGTCGGGGTAGACCTTCACGGCCGTCAACTCGACGACCTGGGCGTCGTCGTGCCACACCCCGGCGTCGGTGAGGGCGTCGAGGATGGCGCGGGCGAGCTTGTCGACGTCGGGGCGCTTGCTCGGCCATGTCTGGATGCGCTTGGGGGCGCTCTTGGGCTTGGGCACCGTGAGCACGGCCAGGACTTGCACCGGCCCGAGGTGGGGCTCGGTCTGCCCGGACACCCGCAGCGCCTCGCGGGCGGCGGCGGTGACGAGCTGGCGCCACGGCCGGAGTCGGCGCGACGAGTCGACCAGGCGCCCGCCGCCGACGTGCTTGAGGCTGCCTTGCGGGGCGGGGTCGCCGTAGGCGTAGAACGAGGCAATGAGTTCGGACAAGGGGTGTGCCTCCTTAGTACGGCGGGATGAGTTCGGCGGCGACAGCGCGCCATGGAGCGGGGATCACGCCCGCGATGCGCTCGGCCTGCCCGGCGGCGACCAGGCGGCGTAGCAAGTTCTCGGCGGTCTCGACGGACAGCCCCAGCCGGACCGCGACCCCGGTGGTGAGGTCCGGGCCGTGGGCGAGCAGGTGCTCGCGTACCCGGTTCGCGTTGCGGGAGATGTACGGAACCGCGGCCGGAGGGGCAGCCCTCGGCGGCGGTGCGGGCGGCGGGGCCGGGAGCGGTTCCCCGCATCGGTGATCCGCCACTACCGGGCCGGTGAGCCCGGCACGGGTGGCGTCGAGGCGCACCAGCTCGCCGCGCTGGAGCACGTAGGTCGAGCGCCCGCCGAGCAGGGCGGCGAACACCCCGTCGCGGTCGAGGGGCTGCGCGTCGGCGTTGACGGGCACGCCCTCGGCGACCCCGGTGAGGACCAGGGAGCGGCAGCGGCGGCACGGGCCGGGTAGTACCTGGGTGGTGATCATGTGATCGGACATGGCGAACCCCGTGGGTCGGGGGTGCCCGATGGTGACGGTCGCGGCGGGGGTTGTTCTCTCTTATGTGTGCGTGTGAGAACCAATACCGCTGAAACTCAGGCACCATCGGGCACCCGCTATGGATGAGCTGGGGAAAGGCGGGTGCCCGTCGCCTCGAAAATCGGGCACCAGACGGGCACCCGCGAGGGGGTATCGGGCACCCGGCGGCGGCCTGTCCCGGTGCCGTGCGGCCCGGGTGCCCGTTCGGGTGCCCGTTCCGGTGCCGCATCCGGGCTACGCATCGGGCACCCCGTCGAGCAGCGTGACGGCGGTGTAGAAGCGCCGACCGTGCGACCGGGCGACGGTCACCCCGTAGCGCGACCGCAGCTCGCGGCCGAACATCTGCGACGAGATGGCGCGCTCACCCTCCTCGGCGCACCAGGCTTCGTACGCCTGGCGGACCTCGGCGGTGGCGGTGCGCACCAGGTCGCCGCCCCCGATGTGCAACCGGTCGTCCACGAACCGGGCGAGCGAGTCCTCTTCGGCGGCGTAGTCGTCGGTGGCGGCCTTCACGCTGTCGGGGTCGCGCAGCCCCCCGGCGAGGGCGTCGACTGCCCCGGCGACGATCCACGCGAGGATGCCGGGCCCCTCGGTGTCGACCAGGCGGTCGGCGAGACCTTCCTCGCGGCGTTCCTCGGGCACGACCTTCGTGAACGGGATGAGCCGCAACCGGCGCCAGAAGCTCACGCCGCCCGACCGCACGCTCGGCTGGTGGTTGCCCATCAGAAACAGGGTGTGCGACGGCTCGAACGTGAAGTGATCACGGTGCAGGAACCGGGCCGTCAGGGCGTCGCCGCCAGTAAGCAGCTTGATGCGCGCCTCGTCGAACCGGTCGGATTGGTTGACCTCGGAGCAGATCACGAACCGCAGCCCCGCGAGGCGGGCGACCTCGGTTTCGTGCTGCTGGGCGCCGGCCATCAGGAAGTTAGCCGGGGCCGACCCGGCGTAGTCGCCGAGCAGCCGGCGCACCACGTCGAGGAACACCGACTTTCCGTTGCCGCCCGCACCGAACAGGAACGGCAGCACGTGATAGGCCACGCGGCCCGTCGCGGCGTACCCGACCATGCGTTGTACGTACCCGGCGAGGTCCGGGTCGTCCCCGAACGTGTCGGCGAGGAACCGCGACCAACGCTCGACCGGGTGCCCGGCATCGGCGGTGACCAGCGTGGACCGGGTGTGCAGCTCGGCCGGGTTGGCGGGCCGCGTGTTTCCGGTGCGCAGGTCGACCACCCCGCCCGGGGTGCACAGCGCGAACGGGTCGCCGTCGAGCAGCGCCGCCGGGGCGACGAGCCGCCGGTCAGTGCGGGCAAGGGCGATCATCGCGTCGATACCCGCCCTCGACAGCGACCGCGTGCGGTGCTTGCGGGCGGCGTCGTCGTCTGCGGGCAGCGCCCGGACCATGACCCGGGCGCGCTCGATGACCGTCCCGGCGTCGTCCCACGCCCAGCGCCCGCCATCCCACACCAACCACTTGCCGCGCTCGGGCACGTACCGGGTGGTGGCCCCGATGGTGTCGGCGAGCAGGAGGGCGTTTCCGTCGTCGGTGAAGCTGACGGGCAGCGCCCCGGACGCGACCGGCTCGGGGTCCGGCGCAGGTAGGGCGCGGGCGGCGGTGCCGTCGACTAGGGCGAGGCGGCGCTCGACCGGCGCGGCGGGTGCCGCTTCGGTCGAGGGGGCCGCCCTCGGGGTTGGCTGCTCGGGGCTGGCACGGGGTGCCGGGATACGAGCGCCCCGGGTGCCCCGGACAGCGGCGAGGACCGTGCCCGGCAGCGAGAGCGCGGCGGCCGACGCCCCGGCGGTACCGGCAGCGGCGGCGGCCAGGTCGCGGGCTGCGGCCTGCTCGTCACCCCGGTGGTGCAGGTGCGCCCAGACTCGGCCCATCGTGAGGCGCTGCCCCGGGCCGGACGGGAGCCCGGCGGCGTCGCTGTGAACGACGAGCGTCGGGGTGCCGGCGTGGTTGGCGCGGGCGGAGTATGCCGAGGTGGCGTCGGGCCGGCGCCACAGCTCGGCGCCGTCGCGCTCGTGTCCCACAAGGGACCAGCCGAGCGGGCTGAGGATGTCGCCCCACGTGGCGTGTTCGGCGAGCGCGTCGAACGGGCCGAGCCCGCCGCCCGGTGCCCGGAACCGCGAGGCGAGGTCGCGGGCGCGGGGCGCGGTGGGGGCGACGGCGACCGCGACCGGGGCGGGCAGCTCGATCGCGGCGGCAGCGTCGAGCAGCTCGGCGAGGGTGAACGCGCTGCCCTCGGCCTCGACGATCCGGCACGGGCGCGGGTCGTTCGTCTTGCGGTTGACGGTGCCCGGCACGCGCAGCACCCGGGCGAGGTCCCCGACCCCGGTGCCGTAATGCCAGCCGAGGCGGGCAGCGGCAGCCCCGATGATGTGTTGCCACTTGGCGGACAGCGCGCCCAGCTCGTCGAGGTCGCCGTCGATGACGTGCGCCGCGCTGAGGTACCAGATCGGGTACAGCCCGCCGCCGGAGTGAATCCACAGTGTCGGGTCGGGGAGTCCTGATGTGGTGATGATCTGGCGGGCGGCGGTCTCGGTCGGCGGCAGCGGCAGCGACCCGGGCGCCACCTTGTGGCCGGGGCCGGCGATATCCAGGTCGGCCCACAGCGCCGGCAGGCTGGCCGACAGGTTCGCCCCACCGCGCTCGCCCCGGTTCGGGGCGCGGGTGACGGTGGTCATCCGGACGTAGATTCCGGCGCGGCCCTCGGCGTCGAGCTGGGCGGCGTAGTCGGCGGCGTCGGCGAGCCGGTCGGGGGTGAAGGTGCGTCCGGCCCATGCGTCGGTGCCGCAGAGGTGCACCAGCCCCGGGGAGTCGCCGTGTAGCAGCGCGAGCCAGTTCTCTACCTCTTCGCGGTCGAACAAGGCGGGTCACTCCTTCCTGTTGTTGAGTTGTGGTGTGCGACCAGCCGCCGCGTGATCCACTCGGCGACGGGCACGGGCGCGGCGTTGCCGAGCTGGGTGAAGCGCGGCACGTCCCCCTGGGGGTTGCCGTAGCTGGTGGCGGTCCATCCGTCCGGGAAGCCCTGTAGGCGCTCGTACTCGACGGGCACCAGGCGGCGGACGGCGGCGGGACCGGCCACGCGCACGTGACCGGCTAACACGTACTGGTCATTGACTCCGGCCGTTCCGTGACCGCGCGGGCTGCGGCTGGTCTGCAAGGGGCCGACGATCACGGGTTCGGTGTCGCTGCGAGCAGGGCCAGCGCGTCGCGCAGGTCCGGCGGCAGTCGGCGGCCCCGGCGGTCGATACGGCGCAGCGCGCCCGCCGCCGCTTTCGGGCTCAAGTAGTACTGCGGCGGGATCTCCCGCGCCGCGATGGCCGAGAAAGTACAGGCGGCGGCGTCGCTGGGGAACTCCGAAACCTTGAGCGTCGAGTACCCGCCAGGCCAGGCGGTACCCGAGGTCGGCCAGCGACCCGACGACGGTGCCCATGTCCCGCCCGGCGTTGCTGGTGAGCAGCCCGGGGACGTTCTCCAGCAGGAACCAGCCGGGGCGCAGCCCGTCGAGGATGCGCAGCAGCTCGAAGAACAGTCCGGACCGCTCGCCGTCGAGTCCGGCGCGGTTGCCTGCGGTGGACAGGTCTTGGCAGGGCCACCCGGCGGTGAGAAAGCAGTCGGCGGGATCAGGGACGGCTGTTGCCAGGTCACGGGCGGATACCTCACGCACGTCGGACAGCAAGGGAAGGGACGGCAGCCGGTCGGCGAGCACGCCCCGGGCGGCGGGGTCGATCTCCACAGCGAGCGCCGGGGTCAGCCCCGCGCGGGCGGCGGCGAGATCGAACCCGCCGACGCCCGCGAACAGGCTCACGTGATGCAGCGGCACGGCTAGCCCTGGGCGGCGAGCTTCTCGTACAGCGCCCGCTGCCCCGGGCCGAGCTGGGCGAGCAGCGCCTCGGGCACGGCGGCCGGGGCCGGTGCGGCGCTCGCCGCCGGGGCCGGTGCCGGGCTGGTGCTGGCGGGTGCGGTGAACCGGGGGTTCGCCGCGATCCACGCCTCGGCGCGGGCGACCGCGGACGGGTCTGAGGTGGCGTCGGACAGCTCGTAGGGCGGCTTGCCGGTGGCGCCGGGCTTGAGGGTCCCCTGAGCCATGCGCCCGAGGATCGTGTCGCCAAGCTGGCGCTTGAGGCTGCCGACCAGGCGCCCGCCGAACCAGAGCACGTCGTCGAACCGGTGGCCGGGCTGCCCGGTGTCCGGGTCGGTGGCGTCCAGGTCGACGACGGACACGCGCACGGCGTCCTTGTCCCCGAAAGCGGTGGTGATCTGCTCGACGTACTCGACCGGGCGCACGATCAGCAGGTGGCCGAGTACGTCGCGCTCGGCGAGCTTGTCGCCGCCGCTGGCGGCGGGTGCAGCGAAAGACATGGTGTTTCCCCTATTGAGTTGTTGTTCAGTTGTTCCGCCCCGAATGGACGGTCGGGCGGTGGGCTACGGTGCGGATGCTCCGGGGCATCCGGTCGCGTCCGGCGTGCTGCCGGGACGCCAGAACGGGCACCATGTGCACGTCGGCCCGGGTTCAGCCGGGAGGCTCGCGGGGTCAAGCAGCCGGGACAGCTCGGCGACCCCGGCCAGGCGGGCGAGCGCGTCGGCGGCGAGTGCGTCGTCGTACGGCTCGCTCCACACGTGCAGTCCGTCGAGCCACCCGGACCGGGGGTAGCAGGCCAGGGCGACCCGGCGCACCTCGTGCCCGGCGCGGGCCAGCCCGTAGGCGTACAGGTGGATCTGTGTGCGGTACTGGTCGCCCGGCCCGTCGCGCTTGATGGACTTGAGCGAGTCGGCGCCCAACACCTTGTGATCGATCACGGTGCCCGTCTGGGTGTCGAACAGATCGACGGTGCCGCTCATGGTCGGGGTGACGGCGACGCGCTGCTCGATCAGCCAGCGCTCACGGTCAAGCTCGCGGTTGTGCCGGGCGAACGCGTCGGCGAGCCAGGCGTGTACGGCGGTGCCGACGATCGCGGGCCAGGGGTCCGAGCCGGCGTTCACATGTTCGGTGCCCGCCAGCTCGTACCCGACCCGGCGCGCGCACGGGTGCCCGGCGCTGCTCGGGCCGATGCGGCGTTGCCGCGACCGGGGTGCCCCGGCGGAGGCGGCACGCACAACCCCCTGGATCGTCGAGCCGAGCGGGTCGGCCCCGGCAGGTGGGGAGAACAGGCTCACTCGATCGCCTCGCCCTCGACGAGGGAGAACCGGCGGCGTTCGGTGACGTTGGTGCACTGCTCGACCAGTGCCGCCGGACTCAGTAGCCGCAGCTTGGCCATGTCGACCCGGCGCTCGACGTAGCTCGTGTGGCGCACAACCGGGCGGCCGGCGACGGTGCCGACATCGGAGTCGGCGAGCCGGGCCTCGATCACGCGCCGCAGCTCGGCGGCGGCGTCGGCCCAGCGGTCGGCCTCGGCCCGGAACTTGCGGTACGCCTCGACCGTCGCGGCCAGGTCGTCGAGCGCGACGGGCTCGGGCTTGAGTCGGTAGTCGGTCACAGCGCCACCGCCGAACCGAGGTCGGTGAGCACCAGCGACCGGGACCGGCCGTAGTCACGGCGGACGTATCCGCCGTTGGCCAGGCGCCGGAGGTGGTAGTCGGTGGTCGTCGTCGACAGGCCGGTCGAGGCTGCGACCTCGCGCAGGCTCGGCGGGTACCCGTGCGACCGGGTGTACCCGGCGATGGTGGCGAGCACCTCGCGGCGAGTGTCGGTGAGTAGCTCGATCACGTGAGCCCCTCCACTTTGAAGTTGTAACGATCAGGTTTAGATTGAAAACGGCGGACACGGTTCAACTCGCCCGCCGCTTCGCGCGCCTCGGCCCGGCGCGACCGGGCTGCCGACCTGAAGTCGGGCGAGGGCGGCCCGCTGGCGAGGCGGGCTGGTGTTGCGACGCTGTGGAGTTCTCAAAGGTCAGGCGCCCTGGCGGCTTCCTCGAACCTACGTTCGGACCCCAGGACCGTCAACACTTTAAGATCACCTGCCAGCGATTCAAACTGAAAGGCTTAGTGTGGCCGTTCGAGACGCGGCTCACTGTGGACTAGGGGCGGCGGTGTAGAAAGAGCGGTGCGGGAGAGCGACCCGTACATACGGAAGGACACAGACCCATGCTGACCTGGGCGCATGAATGCTGACCCTGGCCGAGCTGATCGCCGAGTATCAACAGCGCCACTCCCCGGAGGCACTGACGGCGACGCTCGGCGGCGACGTGAAGGGGCTGCGCAAGCTCCGCGACGGCGAGAACACTGAGTTCCCGCTACCGGCCACCATTCGGGCGCTCGCCGACGCGCTCGGCGTCACCCAGCTCGGCGCGGTGCGCGCCACGGCGCAGGGGGTCGGCATCGACATGGGGCTCACCGAGACGCCCTGGCGCACACTCGCCGCAGAGTTGCCGCCCGAGGTCGACGAGATACCCGACGCGCTGCTCGGCGCCATCCTCGATCTGACCTGGGAGCTTGTCGCGGTCGGGCTGGGCGTCGCACGGTATGAACCGACCCCCCCGCCCTACGGCGCGCACCCGCCGCCGACGCTCGCGGCGCTGATCGCCACCCTCAGAGCCGGGCGGACGCTCGCCGAGATCGCCCGCGAGGTCGGGGTCAACTCGCCGACGACAGTGCACCGACTCGCCAAGGGCGAGAACTCGGAGTTTCCCCGGGTCGCCACGATCAAGGGCCTCGCCCGCGCACTCGACGTGGCACCCCGTGAGGTCGTCCTCGCCACGGCGGCAAGTCTGGGCTTTCCCGTGTACGAGGGTCCGCAATCGGAGTGGGCCCGGCGGCTACCGCCCGAGGTCGACGAGCTGCCCGAGCCGAGCCGCGAGGCGATCCGGGCGGCGGTGCGCGCGGCGCTGTCACTCACGTACGGGACACCAGCACCCAAGGCGCCCGATAACGTCCGATCCATACTGGACCGACTCGGTAAACCATAGTGCGTCCGTTTGTCGAGCATGTGAACATGTACCGCCCTCAGCCGAACGGGTTGATCTTCTGCCCGTCGTGAAGATTGCGTGTGCAACGACCGTGGCGGGTGGGTCGTTCCTGCGAATCTTCGCCAAGCTGGGGGCGGTCCCGTATGCTCGGGACCTTCGTTCGAACGCTTGTTCGAGCGATCGGCCGGGGTGGTGTGTTTGCGCTGCTCCGGGGACGGAGGATCAGGAAATGGAGCTTTTCAGTCACGACCACTACGACCCGATGCGCGTCGCTGGTGCGCACCGCCGTCACATCCTGTGGGTGCCGGGACTCTCGGCCCACCGGGCGCGCTACGCGCCGAGTGAGGGTGTGTACCTGATGCCGGCCGAGTGCGACTCAGTGACGTTCGTCGACACCCTGACGCACGCGCAGGCGCGCGCCGAGCTGGCCGGCGCTGCGGTCTCGGATCTGGCCACAGCGACCGCGCGGCTCGCCTCGGCGCGGCTCATCCCGCTCGCCGAATTGGCGGTCGCGCTCGTCGCGGGTGGCGGCGGCATCGAAGCGGCGGGGCAGGTGCTCGGCGTGCTGCCGTCCACCGTGCGGGCGCGGGTGGACACGCTCACTCTCCGGGAGCGCCGCACCCTCGACGCACTGACCATTGAGGCTCGACGCGACCGCGGGGGCCGCGTGAGGGCTGAAGAGCATCTATTAGCCGCAAGGTTTGGCGTCCCCCTGGCCGTGTCGTAACCTGAGCGCGGCCCCGGGTGAATTCCAGTCATCCGGGGCCGCTTCGTCAGGTCTACCTAGGCCGCGCGCCGCCAGGTGTCCAGGTCCACCACGTCGGCGCCCTTGGCCGCGACGGGGGCGTCGTACATCCGCTGGCCAGCCAGCAGCCCGCGCAAGCGGTCCTTCTGGGTGTCGACGCCGATGTACGCCATCGTGGTTGAGATCTGGGCGTGCCCGAGCAGGGTTTGCACCATCACGAGCGCGTCGTCGCGGCCGTGGTCGCGCAGCCGCTCATACAATGCCCGCGCCGCCGACCGGCGCAACGTGTGCCCGCCCACCCAATCCAGTTCAGACCC
Organism: Longispora fulva; assembly: GCF_015751905.1. Lineage (NCBI taxonomy): Bacteria > Bacillati > Actinomycetota > Actinomycetes > Micromonosporales > Micromonosporaceae > Longispora > Longispora fulva. Next base: position 7,333,607 of record NZ_JADOUF010000001.1, on the reverse strand, counting down.
CGAGTAGCCGACCGCGCGGGCGGCGGCCTTGACCGCCTTACCGATCCCAGCCCGCCCTAGCGGCGCAGCAGGGTCGACCGGCCATCCGGGAGTCATCTTGGTAGCGCCCGGCACTCCACGCAGCCCACGGGGCATCTGAGGCGACCCGAGGGTCAGCCGCGCCGGCAGCAGGTACCAGCCCGGCGACAGCTTTGTCACGCCCATCGCCCGCTTGTACCACTGGAAGTAGTCGACCAGCTCGTCGCGCAGCTCGACACACATCGGCATCGTCAACCGCTGGTGAGTCTTCTCGACGAGTAGCTCAACCTCCAGCCGCGCGAAATCGACGCTCTCGATCCGGAGCATCGCAGCCTCAGCGGGCCGGCAACCCAGGTAGGAACCCAGGGCGCACGCCATCCGCTCGACCGGGTGCCGAGCCCCAGCGGCGGCGAACACCTCGGGCAGGCGGACGGCGGGAATTTGAAGCATCTTGCGCGCGGTTGTCTTCTTCGAGTATTTCAACTCGGCGACCGGATTGAAGCTTGGCGACACATACGACCGAGACGACCGCATCCACTCGATGAACATGCCCAGCGACGCGCGGTCGCTGTTGAGGCTGCGCTGCGACTTACCCTTTCGCCGCCCGCCGAGATGCGCGTCGCCCTGTTCGAGATCCTGCAAACACAGATCAACGTGACGAACCGACAAGTCAGTCGAGTTGATGTTCGCCGCAACAGCCAGCAACCGCGACAGGGTGTACCGGCGGTGCCGCCGAGTCGATGCCGCCAGTCGAGAGAACAAGCTCGACGACGTGTACTCGTCGATCGCCTCGGCGAGGGGGATGGAGTAGATCACTGGTACTGCCCTCCGGGTGACATACTCCCGCGCCATCCTGGCCCCCGCTTCCCTATTCAGTTGGATAACCACCCACCTCACACTACATCTAGTACAGATGCTCTAGATCATCACTAGATCTAGTAGTGCGTGGTTGTGTGGATAACTACCCGGCCTGTGGATAACTCGGATAGCGCACGATCAGGCCCTGCGGCGAGCCGTGCAGCGCCGCCACCAGGTCCTCGGCGACCCGGCCGATCACGTCGGCGAGTTCGAGCCCGGCGAGCCAGTCCGCCGGGAGGGCCGCGCCGGAGGCCCCCAGCAGGTTGCCGGCGACCGCCCCGGTCGAGTCCGAGTCCCCGTCGTGGGCCACGGCGAGCAGGAGCGCCGCGCGGGCGTCGGCGGGGTGCGACAGGGCCGAGTACACGGCGATGGCCAGGGTCTCCTCGGCGACCCAGCCTTCACCGAGCCCCGCGAGTACCCGGAAATCAGCGGGTGTGTCCTCAGCGGCCCGGATGGCCGACAGCAGGGCCGCGAGCACCTCCTCACCCCCGGGTGTCGCCGCGACCCGTTCTGTGACCAGGGGCAACGCGGCCCCGAGCGACAGGCCCGCGACGGCGGTGAGATGCACGGCCATGGCCAGCGCCCCGGCCGCGACCCACCCGGACGGGTGGCCGTGGGTGAGAGCCGCCGAGTCGCATCCGACCTGGTAGGCGGTCTCGGGGTCGGCGAGGAACCCGGCCGGCGCGGCGCGCATCACCCCGCCGCAGCCCTTACTGTTGTTCCGGGGCTCCTCGACCGTGCCCGGCTCGGCACGCCGGAGCGCGGACAGGCAGGTCAGCCCGGGCGCGCGCTGGGCCCACAGGTCCCGCTGGCCGAGCAGCCAGCCGTCGGCGGCGTCGAAGAACTCGCGATCCTGGGTCAGCAGCCAGCGCCGGTACGCGGCGAACAGCTCCCCTGTCCGGGGAAGGCCGCCCAGCCGGGCCCTGATCAGCCCCTCCGCCGTGAACAGCGTCATCTGGGTGTCGTCGGAGATGTGCGGCCCGGGGCGCAGGTCGGCGGGCATCGCGGCCCGGGACAGGAACTCCACCGGCTCGCCCAGCGCGTCGCCGAGCGCGCCGCCCAGCAGGGTCGCCCGGGCGGCGGTCACGAGATCATTCACCTAGAGCGGCTCCCAGCCTCCGGGCCGGCGGACGAGCAGGTCTGGACTGAGCAGGTTCTCGTCGCCGGCGAAGAACACCCGGTCGACGGTACGCCGCGCCTTGTCCAGCCCGGACGGCGAGCCCGTGCCCGTCACGACCACCACATCCCGGGCGGGCACCCCGACGGTCAGCTCCCCGGTCACCGACTCGGCGAGCCGGTCCCAGATTCCGTGGTCGGCGGCGAGCAGGCTGGACTCGAGGCCATCGAAGGAGAGCATGAAGGCCGGCGAGGAGCCGTGCACCCGGAGCCGGTCGAGTCTGCGGGCGAGATTGTCGGCCGCCTCGGTGCGCAACCGACAGTGCGTCAGCCCTAATTGATCAACATCTTCCCAGGTCACAGCACGTTCACCATAGGGCGGCCCAAAGGTGTACGCGACGACGAGCCCCGCGCCGAAGTCGTCCGCGACGACGTCGCCAGGATCCTTCGCTCGCCGCAGGAGGGGCAGAAATGTGGTGTGGGTCACCTGCACACGGCGAACCTATCCGGCGTTTCGCCCTTCAGCAATCAACCGAGCAGACCGGTTTCTGACCCTCCCTCCCAGGCGGTAACCTCTGTTCGACGCGCCTGTAGCTCAGTGGATAGAGCATCCGCCTTCTAAGCGGTTGGTCGTAGGTTCGATCCCTACCAGGCGCACCCTCTCGTTCAGGGAAGCCTTCGACCCGGTGTGCCATCTTTCCGACCACCATGTCGCGGGTGTCCGGTTGACGGTCAAGGCCGTCGATCGCGTGGTTCCGCGCGTATCCTGCCCGCCCGCCCCGGATCCAGGCGGCCGCCGCGGTCCGCGACCAGATCGCCGAGCCCGACCGGGGCTCCCCACCGCCCCCGCGTGACCCCTCAACGTCCCAAGATGCGCACATCACCCAAGACACGCTAGTATTCCCGCATATGTCGAGTTTCGACACACTCGTCGGGTAGGGTCTCGGCGTTCACGAACTCTCCGCGACGGCTGCGGTCCCCCCAGCCGTCTGCTTCGTCATGCCCTCCACCGCCGACACAGTGGCGGGGCGGAAAGCAGAGCTGCTCATGTCCACCAACCTCGCCCCCGGGGTTCCCGCGAAACAGATCAGCGTCGTCGAGCACCACTGGGGGGGCTTCCGGTTCACCTCCCAGATCGCCGCGTCACCGACCCCGCAGCTCGCGCCCGTGGTCCTGGTCGGCGGCGCGTTCCAGCGCAAGGAGACCTGGGGTCCACTCGCCAGCGCGATCCTCCCGGTCGCCGACGTGGTGACCGTGGACCTGCCCGGCTGGGGCGACTCCGACACGCTGCCCGACTCCTACGACGGGAGTTTCCTCACCGCGACCCTGCTGCGGGTACTCGACGAGCTGGGCCTCGACCGGGTGAACCTCTTCGGCGGGTCCTACGGCACCTCCATCGTCTACCGGTTCGCGCAGTTCCACCCGCACCGGCTGCACCGGCTGATCCTGCTGGGGGCGATGAGCTGCCTCCCGGACGACCTCCGGGTCCGCCTCGGGCACATGCTCGAACTCGTGCAGGCGGGGCAGATGGCGCAGTTCGCCGCCGAGTCGGTCGCCCTGATGATGTCCCAGGACCCGGACGTGAAGGTGCGTCGGCACGCGGCGATCAACCGGCTGTTGCAGAGCCGGTTCGCGTCGATCACGGACGACGAGGTGGAGAAGTGCTGGGCCAACACGAGCCGGCTGCTGCTGCACGAGTCGATGGACACCAGCATCCCGCCGGGGGTCCCGACTCTGGTGTCCACCGGGGAGCACGACCCGTTCACCACCCCGGAGAGATGTCGGGTCGTCGCGACCACCTGCACGGACGCCTGGTTCACGACGGTGGCTGACGCCGACCACCTGAGCTTCCTCGAGCGCAGTGCCGAGGTCGCCGACATGATGATCCGTTTCTACCAGGGCCAGCCGCTGACCAACCTGCCGTACCTGCGGGTCTCCGAGCGGGTCACGCCCCGGCCGGGCACCCCGGCGATGCGCCAGCCGGCCGAGGAACTCATCAACGCGGGTTGAGTACCTGTACTCATGCCCTGACCTGCCAGAACACCCGAGACTAATGCAATGAACACCCCCTTGCAGGCCAAGAACACCGCAGCGTTCTACGTCCAGTCGATCATCTCGTTCGGGGTATCGCTCGCCGCGATGGCCATCGCCGTGGCCCTGCTGCCGGTGGGTCCGTGGATCCGGTCGTTCCTCGCCCTCGGGCTGCTCTACGTGGTCACGGCGTCTTTCACGCTGGCCAAGTGCGTCCGGGACAAGCAGGAGACGACCGAGGTGGTCAGTCGGGTGGACCAGGCGCGCCTCGACAAGCTGCTCACCGAGCACGACCCGTTCCGCGCCCCGAACAGCCGGACCGCTTGACGGGTACGTCGCCGCCCCGGGACCACACGCCGGTCCCGGGCCGACCTGTCAGGACTCGTAGGCCTTCTTCGGGGCCGGGATCGGGGTGGCCGTGGCCACGGTGAGGTACGGGACCTTCTCCGCGCTCACCTCGTCCACGTCGGTCCGCGGGTCGTACCTGCCGACGACCTCGATCCAGCTGTCCGGGGCCAGCCCGTCAGGCAGAGCCCCACTGAGCCCGATCTTGACGGGGCGGGCGTCGGCGGCGCAGCAGGTGATCCGCATCCTGGCCAGGTACATCCGGTTGTCGGGGCCGGTCATCACGAACCCGGAGAGTTTCACGGTCCGGTCGCTGAGGGTGCGGCCTCCGTCGAACACGGAGCGGCTGGCGTAGTCCAGGACGGATAGGCGGACCGGGTCGCCGGCGGGTAGTGGCGGGTAGTCGGCGTTGGCGGGGGCGGTGCCCAGGGCGGAGCCGGTCCGGTTGGCGGAGAATCCGCCGAGGGCGGGCGGGGCGAGCAGCAGCACGGCGAGCATCGGGACCATGAGCAGCCACGCGGCGTCAAACCGGCCGCCGTGCTCGTGCTCGTGCCCGTCGTGGTCATGGCCCTCGTGGTCATGGCCCTGGTGGGCGGTCTTGCGGAACAGGCCGGCGATCCCGAGGACGGCGATGGCGACCATCGCGCCGCCGGCCAGGTACAGCAGCGGCCACATGCCCTCCTTGACGTAGCGGACGTAGTTCCCGCTGACCGTGGTCTTGAGGATCGCGCCGCCGACCAGCAGCAAGATCACCGACCGGGTGGCCTGTCTCACCACAGCAGCGCTCCTGTTCCGACGGCGACGAGTACGGCGATGACGAAGGTGGTGGGTGCGAACCGCAGCGCGAACCGCCGGCCGAACGCCCCGACCTGCATGGCGAACAGTTTCAGATCGACCATCGGGCCCACGACCAGGAACACCAACCGCGCCGTGAGCGAGAACTGGGTCAACGACGCCGCCACGAACGCGTCAGCCTCCGAACAGATCGACAACACCACAGCCAACACGGCCAGCGCGAGCACAGCCAGCACCGGATTGTCCGCGACAGCCCGCAGCCACGACGGCGGCACGGTCACGTTCAGCGTCGCCGCGGCGAACGCGCCGATCGCCAGGTACCCGCCAGCCTGGGTCATGTCGTGCCGCGCCGCCGCCACGAACGCCATCACCTTGCCCTTACCGGCGTGATCGTGGTGTTTCGGCTGGCGCAGCCAGTCATCGCGGCCGACCCGCAGCCACAACCAGCCCATCAACACCGCAGCCCCCAGGCTCGCGCCGAACCGGGCGAACACCATCGACGGTTGACCAGGGAAGGCCACATACGTCGACACCATCACCACCGGATTGATCGCCGGCGCGGACAACAGGAACGCCAACGCCGCCCCCGGGGTGACGCCTCGGCGGACGAGCGCGCCGGCCACCGGCACCGACGCACACTCACAACCCGGCAGGATGCCGCCAGCGATACCAGCGGCCGGCACGGCCAACATCTTGTTCTTCGGCAAAGCCCTCGTGAAAAACGCCGGCGGCACGAACACCGCAATCGCCGCCGACAACAACGTCCCCAACGCCACAAACGGCATCGCCTGAATCACGATCGAGATGAACACCGTCGACCAACTCTGCAACCGCGGCGTGCCCATCGCCCCCGCGAGCAGCCCCCGGGCCGCGATGGCCGCGACGAGGAGGACGGCCAGGACCTCCACGGAACGCACCGACCAGCGCTTCTTCGCGCGCGGCGGCGCGGCGGCCCGGGGCGCGGTCTCTGTCTGCACAGAGTGAAGGTACTCGTCGAACAACCACCCGAGAAGCCTCTAAACCCCTATAACGGACTTGTTATTCAGGGTACCGGCGACCCGCGGCTACCCTTCACGGCGTGACGACGCCCCCACCGACCCTGGCCATGGTCGACGACACGGCCGGCGTCCTCGCCCACGGCGGCGGGGAGCTGCTGACCGACGCGGAGCTCGCCCGGGCCGGCGCGTACCGGCGCGAGGTCGACCGGGCCGACTACGTGGCCGCGCACGTCCTGGTCCGCCGGTGCGTGGCGGCGCTGCTCGACGTGCCGGCCGGCGACGTGGTGCTCCGGCAGCGCTGCGCGGGCTGCGGGGCCACCGACCACGGCCGCCCGTACGTGCAGGACCGGCCCGAGGTGCACGTGAGCCTGTCGCACACCCGGGGCGCGGTCGCGGCGGCCGCCGGGTGGGCCCCGGTGGGCGTGGACGTGGAGGCGATCGGCCGGCAGCTCGACGACGGCCTGATGGCCAAGGTGCTGTCGGACGGGGAACTCGAGGCGGTCAGGAACGCTGGAGACCCACGCGCGGCGTTCATCCGGCAGTGGGTGCGCAAGGAGGCCCTGATCAAGGTGGGCGCGGCGAGCCTGGGGCGGCTGCGGGACACCGACCTGTCGGGGCTGCCGGCGCACGTGCCGGCCGGTACCCCCGAAAGGGCTCGGTTCGATCCCTGGCACGTGCTGGACTGGCTGGATCCCGCGCACCGCTACGGTTTCGCGGCCGTGAGCACCCACCAGACGAGGCTCGTTACCCCGGCCTGACGGCTCCAAACGTGGCCCCGGCAACAATCTGGTCACGGCCGCGTGTCGCGGTCGCCCACCCGGGCACGAACCGGGACCCTCGGCGGCATGGTGATGGGGCCGACGCACGCAATGTCCGGAGCCGCCGCGTGGTTGGCGGGCTCGTGGGCACTCGGGGAGTGGATGGGTCTGCACCAGCGCCCCGCCGAGCTGGTCGTCGGGGCGGCGGTCTGCGCCGGGGCCGCCCTGCTGCCCGACCTGGACTGCTCGGGCCGGGTCACCGCGAACAAGGGCGGGGCGACCGTGGCCCGCACCTTCGGGGTCGCCTCCCTGTTCCTCGCCGAGTGCGTGGAGAAGTTCGCCCTCGCCGTCTACACGGTTACCCGGGCCAAACACGACCCGAAACGGAAGAACGGCCACCGGACCCTCACCCACACCTGGGTGTTCAACGTGGCCCTCGGCGGCCTGGTCGCGTTCCTCGCCGGGCACTGGGGCAAACCCTTCGTGATCGGGCTGCTGTTCTTCACCCTGGGGCTCGCGATCCGGGGCCTGCTCGCCGACTGGGCCAAGGAGCGCGGCTGGATCGTGGTGACCCTGCTGTCGGCCGGCGCGGCGTACGGCGCGTGGTTGTGGCTGCCCGCCGACCGGGGCTATCCGCTGCTCGGGCTCGCGATCGCGTTCGGCGGCGTCATCCACACCCTCGGCGACATGATCACCCGGGCCGGCTGTCCGGTGCTGTGGCCGCTGCCCCTGGCCGGTCGGGTGTGGCGGGAGATAGGCGTACCGAATTTTATGGCCGTTCAGGTGAACGGGGGCTTCGAACGGGGCTTCCTCCGCCCGTTTTTTGTGATTGTGGCCGGACTGGCCGGAATTCTGCTGGCGGTGCCCGACATCCTCGACCACCTGCGATGATGTGCCCATGTGGGTCAAGGACATCCTCGGCGACGCCTACGAGGCGCGCACGCTGCCGCTGCCGGACGACGAGCACGGCGAGCTGGTGGCGACTCTCGTGCGCCGCAGGGCCGGACAGTCGACCCGTGCCGTGCTGTACGTCCACGGGTACAACGACTACTTCTTCCAGACCCACCTGGCCGACTTCTTCGTCAGCCTCGGCTACACCTTCTATGCGCTCGACCTGAGGCGCAGCGGGCGCAGTCTCCGCCCCGGCCAGACACCGTCGATGGTGGACAGCGTGTCGGAGTACTTCACGGAGCTCGACGAGGCCGCCCGGATCATCCGCGAGGAGGACGGCCACGACATCCTGGTCGTCAACGCGCACTCCACCGGCGGCCTGACCACCTCGCTGTGGGCGCACAAGCTGCAGGGCACCGGCATCATCACGGCGCTCACCCTGAACAGCCCGTTCTTCGACCTCAACGCGAACTGGTTCCTGCGCAGGGTCGCGCCCGTCGTGCTGGCCCCGGTGGGCCGCCGGCAGCCGATGCGGGTGGTGCCGGCCGGCCTGAGCACGGTCTACGGCGACAGCCTGCACATCGACCGCAAGGGCAGCTGGCGGTTCGACACCGCGTGGAAGCCGCTGGAGGGCATCCCGACCCGGCTCGGCTGGCTCGTCGCGATCACGCACGCCCAGCGCCGGCTCCGCAAGGGCCTCAACATCGACATCCCGGTACTCGTGACGGCGTCCACCGCGAGCTACAAGAGTCCGGAGTGGAGCGACGACGCCACCCGGATGGACGCTGTCCTCGACGTGGAGCACATCGCGGAGTTCGCCCGCGCGCTCGGCCCGGACGTCACCTTCATCGAGGTTCCTGACGGCCTGCACGACCTGGCCCTGTCGGCGGAGGAGGCCCGCCAGCTCTACTTCGACACCCTGCAGGAGTGGCTGAACGCGCACGTAGGGTAGTCGCGCGGAGCCTAGACCCTGCCCTGAGCTGCGGTTCATCGGGGTAGGGTCCTCGTCTGGCTCGTCACTCAGGGTTGCGATGCCCCGGATCCCCGGTAGCGTCAGTCCGGTCCGGGAGTCAGCCACCCATTGATGGGGAGCGCCGGACGGGCCGCCGAGTCATCGTGACCGGTGAGCCGGGGAACCATCGCGGAGGGTGCGACTCCCTCCGCCGGGGTGAATCCGCGCAGTGCGCGGTAGGGCGCACATTTCTTCCCGTCCGAACCCGTCAGCTAACCCGGTAGGCGGTGTGCTGCCCGTGTAGGCAGACGAGGGAAGAGAGTCCTCCTTGGCACCGAATACCGTGCCGGGGCTGCTGCGCGCCGCGCTCACTGTTGTGGGCGTCTCCGTGCTGGCCGTCGCCGGACCATTGACCGCTGCGCACGCCGATCCCGGCGCCGACAGCACGATCGACCAGAACACCCGCGAGGTCGCCCAGATCTCCGGTGAGTACGACAAGGTGCACGCGGCACTCGCCAGCACCCGGCTGATCGCCGACACGGTCGCCGCGAAGCTCGCGCCCCTGGCCGCGACGGCCGACCCGCTCGGTTTCACCCTCAAGCCGGCCCCGTTCGCCACTCCGGCCCCCAGCCGTCCCGCGCCCGAGAGCGTGCAGGACATGGCCAGCGCCCGGGGCGAACTCGACGCCGAGAAGACCCGCCTGGACGCCCTGATCGCCGGGCAGACCCAGCAGGAGACAGCCCTGGCCGCGAAGAAGGCCATGGTCGAGGCCGCGACGGCCGCGCTCGTCAAGGAGCGCCAGGAGGCCACGGCCGCCGCCGAGCGGGCCAGCCGGTCCACCTCCTCGGGCTCGGGCTCCTCGGGCTCGAACACCCCGCCGCCGAACGTCTCCGGCAAGGCTGGCGTCGCCGTGCAGTTCGCCTACGCGCAGCTCGGCAAGCCGTACGTCTTCGGCGCGGCGGGCCCCGGCTCCTACGACTGCTCCGGCCTGACCATGGCCGCGTGGGGCGCGGCGGGCGTCGGCATCGGCGGACACCTGACCAACTCGCAGTGGGCCGCCACCACCCGGATCGACCGCGGTGAACTGCAGCCGGGTGACCTGGTGTTCTTCTACGGCCTCGGCCACGTGGGCATCTACGTGGGCAACAACCAGGTCATCCACGCGCCCCAGCCGGGCGAGTCGGTGAAGCTCTCCAACGTCGACGACATGGGCGGCTACGACGGCGCTGGCCGCGTCAGCGCGTAACCCCGCAATACGATGAAAACAGCTCATCACCTTGGGTGGTGGGCTGTTTTCATTGCGTAGTAGGCATTTCCCGAAGGTGGCATGCGTTTAACAAGGCGGGTAACGTGGGCGCGGCTTGTCGCCTATGAAAGGGTCGTGCTGCGTTGACCACCGTCAGCCGGAAACCCCTCCGCGTGTTGGCCATCGGCTGCGTCATCGCCGTCGCCGCCACCCTGGGTGCGGCACCAGCACAGGCCGAGCCCACCCCGCAGGAGCTCAACGCCCAGATCGACAAGGCGTCCGAGGAGCTCGAGAAGGTCATCGAGTCCTACAACAAGGTGAACGAGCAGCTCAAGGCGACCCGGGTGGCCGTGGACAAGCTGAACCTCCAGCTCAAGCCGGCCCAGGACAAAGTGGACGCCGCGCGGGGCCGGATCGGCCAGGTGGCCGCCGCCGCGTACAAGGGCCAGAGCGTGTCCTCGATGAGCGCCCTGCTCAGCTCGCAGAACCCGACGGCGCTCATGGAACAGCTGACGGTCCTCGACCAGTTCGCGTACGGGCAGCAGAAGGAAATCGCGGCTTACAACCAGGCCAAGTCCGCCTACGACGGCGAGAAGACCAAACTCGACGGCGTCCTCAACGAGCAGACGGCCCAGGAGAAGGAGCTCGCCACCCAGAAGGCGAAGATCCAGGAGGATCTGAAGAAGCTCCAGGACCAGCGCCAGAAGGCCGGCCAGGGCTCGGGTAGCTCAGCGGGCCTCCCGGCGCCCCACCTGCCGGGCACGGCGGGCAAGGCCGTCGACTTCGCATACGGCGCGGTCGGCAAGCCCTACATCTTCGCCGCCGAGGGCCCCAACGGCTACGACTGCTCGGGCCTCACCCTCGCCTCCTGGAAGGTCGCCGGCGTCTCCCTGCCGCACAACGCCGCCATGCAGTGGGACGCCACGGCCCACATCCAGCGCGCCGACCTCCAGCCCGGCGACCTGGTCTTCTCCAACGGCCTCGGCCACGTGGCGCTCTACGTGGGCAACAACCAGGTGATCCACGCCCCGCAGCCGGGCCAGAACGTCCAGCTGGCGAGCATCAACCAGATCGGCGGCCTCTACGGCTACGGCCGCGTGCGCGCTTGAGTGAGGACCCGCTGAGGACGACGCTTGCCAGCCCCGCCCTCAGCGGGCCACTTCGCCTTAGATCAAAACCTTTTAGACCATTATTTTTTACGGCGCGTCACTGATCCTGGTTCCAGCGGTGAATCCCGGGTGCGGGGTGGCTGGTCGGTGGCTACGGTCAGACGGTGTCCGACCTGATCCCCGCGTCCGTCGTGGCCGACGCCGTCGGCAGCCCGGCAGCCGTCGTCGTGTCCTGTGCCGCCGAGCCGATCCCGGGCAGCTCCGGGGCGGCCACCGCCGGGGTCACCCGGCTCGTCGGCCGGGCCGCCGTCAACGGCCGGGAGCGACCCTTCACGCTGATCCGCAAGCAGTTCCGGCCCGTGACCACCGGCCGGCACGCGGAGGCGGCCACCGACCCCCGACACTGGGCATACTGGCGCCGCGAACCCCTCGCCTACCAGGCGGCGCTGACCGGAGGCCCGGTATCCGCCCTGCCCACCGGCCCCGGTCTGACGTCCCCGCCCTGCTACGGCGTCCTCGACGACGTGGTCTACCTCCAGGACGTCACCGGCCCTGCCGAGTCCCCCCGGCTCGCCGCGGCCCGGCTGGGCGAGTGGCAGGCCACGGCCACGGTCCCGGCCGTACCGTGGCTGGCCGGGCACCAGCTCGCCCAGCGGATCGCGGTCAGCGACCTGGACTGGACCCGGGTCGACGCCCGCCCCTGGCTGGCCGCGCTCTGGGCCCGACGGCACGACCTACTCGCCGAGCTGCGCGGCGTCCCCGGGGTCCTCAGCCACGGCGACTTCCACGCCGGCAACCTGATCGCGGCCGGCGGTGCCACCGTGGTGCTGGACTGGGGCACCCTGGGCACCGGCCCGGCCGGCGCGGACCTCGCCCACCTGGCCCTGAGCACGATGGATGACACCCTGGTCGACGCGTACCTGACCGGTGCCGCCGGTCGCCTCGACCCGCGAGAGGTCCTGCTGGGCTACCGCACGACCCTGGCGCTGACCGGCGCGAGCCGGATCCACTGGATGCTGTCGGCCGGTATCCCGGTGCCTCCCGGCTACGAGGACCTCGTCCGCCCCGCCGACCCGCACCCGGGACGCTAGCGGGCTTCGTCCCGTCAGGCGGCGACCGGCGCCGTTGCGGTGAGGTCCAGCTCGCCGACGACCTGGTCGCCGCTGAGTTCGCCGGTGGGGCGGAAGCCCAGTCCCAGGTAGAAGCCCTCGGGGCCGCCCTCGCCGGGCGCCCAGGTCACAGTCGCCCGGGTTCCGCCCCGGCGGCGGATCTCGGCACACACGGCCTCGACGGCGAACCGGCCGTACCCCCGGCCCTGCTGGTCCGCCCCGATGTTCAGCCGCCAGAGGCCGGAGCGGAGCAGCTCGGGCGGGTCGGTGTCGGAGAAGTGGACGTCGAGGAAGGCCATCACGAAGCCGACCGGCTGGTCCCCGTCGAGGATCAGCCGGGGCCAGGCCATCTCCGGGTGCACGTACGCCTCCGCGAGGGAGCGCGCGACCGACTCCACGAACCGGTCCTGATCGGGCCGGACCGCCACCGCGCAGGCGGCGTCGATGTTGTCCGGGGTGACCGCCACAAGGCGCAGTGCTGACGTCATCCGGGCACCCTACCCAGCCCCGCAGGGCCGGTCGACCGGGATTCGGCCCCGACCTGGCCGACCAACCGGGCACGGGGCTCCGCGCACGGCCCCCAGCGGTTAGTCTTCGCGACGTCGCACCAGGGCCGGTCGGGGGAGTTGCATGTCAGACGGTGAGCTGGGCAAGCTCGAGTACGAGGCCTGGGCCGACGGCACCGCCGTCGTGTTCCTGCACCCCCTGTCGGGGGACCGGTCCGCACCGCCGATCCCGCTCGATCCGGAGATACGGCGGACGATCAAGGGGATGTTCCGGGTCGGCCTGGTGCTGACGGCGCTGGCCGTCACGGCTCTGGTGGTGGGCATCCGGCTGATCGCGGACGGCTCGGTCACGTCGGGCATCGTGACGGGCGTCGTGGCGGTGCTCCTCCTCTTCCTGGGACTGATCATGCTCGCCATGCGGCTGTCCGCCCGGTTCCACAGAGGGGAGCACGTCCTGCTGTCCCGGGCCGCCGCGGCCGCGTTCACGCTCGCGTTCCTCGAGGAGCGCAGGGCGCTCGACCCGGACCCCGACCCGGCGGTGATCGAGGCCGGCCGGGAGCGTCTCTGGGCGCTGGCCGTCGAACTCAGCCGCCGCCCCGGGCCCGCCGACGGCATCCCGCCGTCCGGGGACACCGCCGACCCGGGCTAGCCCCAGGCATGCGACAGGGCCCCGGCTGATGCCGGGGCCCTGTCGTCTCGTTTCCTGTTATGCCGCGACCGACATGCCCTCCGCGCGGGCCAGCTCGCGCAGCCGCCCGAGCGCCTGGATCTCCAGCTGCCGGATCCGCTCCCTCGACAACGAGAACCGCTGCGCGACCTCGGTGAGGGAGTGCTCCCGGCCGTCCTCCAGGCCGTAGCGCGCGCGGACGATGCCGGCGGAGCGGTCGTCGAGGTGGCCAATCATGGAGTCGATCCGCTCGCGCTCGAGGCCGGCGAGGACGATGTCCTCGGGGCTGGGCGCGTCGGAGTCGGAGACGAGGTCGCCGAGGCTGGTGTCGCCGTCGTCGCCGACCGGGGTGTCCAGGGACACCGTGTCCTGCGACCAGCGCTTGAGTTCGTTGACCCGCTCGACGGGGACGCCGAGGGCGTTGGCGAGCTGCTCGACCTCGGGCTCGCCGCCGAGCTCGCGGGTGAGCTGGCGGGCCATGCTGCGCATCCGGTTGACGTCCTCGACGAGGTGGACGGGGAGTCGGACGGTGCGCTCCTGCTGGGCGATGGCCCGGCTGATGGCCTGGCGGATCCACCACGTCGCGTACGTGGAGAACTTGAAGCCCTTGACGTAGTCGAACTTCTCGACGGCGCGGACCAGGCCGGTGTTGCCCTCCTGGATCAGGTCGAGCATCGGCATGCCACTGCGCACGTACCGCCGCGCGATGGAGACGACGAGCCGCAGGTTGGCCTTGATGAACTGGTCTTTCGCCTTCTGCCCCTCGGACACGAGCTCAGCGAGCTCGTCGGCCGCGATGCCCTGGGGGGCCTTGTCTTCCGTGAGCAGTCGGTCGGCGTACAGCCCGGCCTCTACGGCCTTGGCCAGGTCGACCTCCTGCGCTGCGGCGAGCAGCGGCGTCTTCGAAATCTCGTGCAGGTAGACACCGACGAGGTCACGCTCTTCCGCCACGTCTGCCGTTCGCAAAACCCGAGTCTTCTCCACGCGCGCCGAACCTCCCGTGCTTGACGTGTCACTGTCATAACGAGCGAGGACGCCTGACCATTCCGTTGACCAGGCATCTGGCCGTGAGACGTAGGTAACTCGCGGCTGTGACGGTGCCGCGAGTGGTCACACGTAGTAGGACGCTTGAGCAGGGGCATCTGGTTCCCACTGTGTCATCGGACACGGCGTGTAACCATATGTTATGCCCTGTTTGTACTCGTTTGTACGGCCGGAACGGTCGGCCTTCTGACCAGGGAGACGGCGATGAGCACGATCGCCATGCCTCCGATCACCTGCAGGCTCAGGGGTTCCCCCAGCAACAGGAACCCCAGGAGTACCGCGACGACGGGGAGCAGGTAGGTCACGACGGAGGCGGTGGGGCCCTCGTCGGCGACCAGGCGGTAGTTGAGGACGTAGGCGACACCGGTGCCGACCGCGCCCAGGGTGGCGACCGCCAGGAACGGGGCCCAGTGCCAGTGCGGGGCGCGCAGGCCGCCGAGGAAGGGCAGCAGCGGGAGGGTGAGCAGGGTGCCGACGGCCAGCTGGGAGGCCGACAGGACCACGGACTCGACGCCGCGCCGGACGATGAACCTGTCCATGTAGATGAAGGTGACGCCGTACAGGGCCGCGGCGGTCAGGCAGGCCAGGCCGCCCCAGCTCGCGGCCTCGGAGCCGGAGCGCCACGGCGAGAAGATCAGCAGGACGCCCACGAAGCCGAGGACGACGCCGGCCAGCCGCAGCGCGGTGACCCGGCGGTCGTGGCCGCTGGCGTACCCGACGAGGAGTGTCCACAGTGGGGTCGTCGCGTTGAGCACGCCGGCGATGCCGGAGGACACCTCGGTCTCGCCCACAGCGAACAGCAGGAACGGCACCACGTTGGCGATCACGGAGACGACGCCCAGGTGCAGCCACAGCATCGGGTCGCGCGGCAGGCTCCGCCGGGTGAACAGGACGAACAGCAGCAGCACCCCCGCCCCGAAGAGCAGCCGGCCGAACACGATCTGGATCGGGGCGAAGCCGCGCAGCCCGAGGGCGATCAGCAGGAAGCTCGATCCCCAGATCAGGGCCAGACCGGCGAGCCGAAACACACTTCCACGCTGCATAGTGCGGACACTAGGCCCCGGATGTAAGGAGTACAAGCGCCTTTCGGACCTGATCCTCGGATGTGATCAAAGCCGCTCTGGCCTGCACTGTCGTCACTCCGGCCAGCAGTGTGACCAGGGCCACCTTCAGTTCGTCGCCGGCCTCGGCGAGCGCGGTGGTCGCCACGGCCTCGGTCACTCCCGTCGCCTCCATCAGCAGGCTCAGGCGCCGGCCGCGCAGTTTCGCGTTGGCGGCCGACAGGTCGACCATCAGGTTGGAGTAGACCCGGCCGAGGCGGACCATGGTGGCCGTCGAGAAGGCGTTCAGGATCAGCTTCTGGGCGGTGGCGGCCTTCATCCGGGTCGAGCCCAGGACCGGCTCCGGGCCGGTGTCGGGGGCGACGAGCACGTCGACGTGCGCGATCGCCGCCGGGTTCGAGCAGATCAACACCGTGAAACAGTCGGGGGTACTGGCCGCCAGCGCGCCCAGCACGTACGGCGTCCGGCCGCTCGCGGCGATCCCGATCACCACGTCGCCGGGGTGGACGCTGGCCAGCGCCTCGGCCTCGCCCGCCTCGAAGTCGTCCTCCGCGTTCTCCACGGCGTGCCACATCGCGCCGGGCCCGCCGGCGAGGTGCGCCTGGAACCAGCCCGCCGGGACGCCGTACGTCGGGGGGATCTCCGCGGCGTCCAGGCAGCCGAGCCGGCCGGAGGTGCCGGCGCCGAAGTAGTGCACCGACCCGCCGGCCGCCAGGGCCGCCACGGCGCGGTCGACGACCCCGGCCAGGGCGTCGAGCACGCCGGCCACGGCCCCGGGCACCGTCGCGTCCTCGGCGTTGAGGGTGGCCAGCAGGTCCCGGGTCGACAGCAGGTCCAGGTCCAGGGTTCTCGGGTTGCGGCCCTCGGTCGGGGCTGTCACGCGGATCATGAGGTCATTGTCCAGCACAATCTCAAGCCAGCTTTTCCTATCGGATTAGTAGAGATAGGAGTTAGGCTGCGACTACGCAGAGCGGCGCGGGAGGTTTCCGGATGAGCCGAAGAGTGATGACCGTCGTGGGCGGCGGCTGCAGTGGCGCGATCGTCGCCGCGCACCTGCTCCGGACCCGGGACGGCGCGGTCCAGCTCGTCGAGCCCCGCGACCGCCTCGGGCGGGGCGTCGCGTACGACACGGACGACGCATGGCACCTGCTCAACTCGCGGGCGGGGAAGATGAGCGCGCTGGCGGACGTACCCGACGACTTCGTGCGGTGGTGCACCTGGCAGCGACTGCGGGGCGGTCCGGACGACTTCCTGCCGCGCCGCGCCTACGGCCGTTACCTGGAGGCCACCCTCGAACACGCCGCCGCCACCCACCCGGGCCGGCTGCGGGTCATCCACCAACGCGCCGTCCGGGTCACCCCCGGCTCCGTCGAACTGGCCGACGGCACCCGGCTGGCCACCGACTGGACCGCCCTCGCCCTGGGCCATTCCCCGACCGCCGACCCGCCCGGCGCGCCCGTCGGCTCCCCCGGATACGTCCGCGACCCGTGGGCAGCCGGCGCGCTGGAATCCGTGCGCGCAGAGGAGCCGGTGATCCTGCTCGGCACCGGCCTGACGGCCGTGGACGTCGCGTTGTCGCTGGCCCGGCGCGGGCACTACGGCGGCGTGCACGCGGTGTCCCGGCACGGGCTGCTGCCGCGCGCGCACACCGCCCGGCCGGGTGACCTGGCGGTGGCTCCTCTTTCCCTGCCGACCGGTGGCGAGTCGCTCGGCAAGCTGCTCCGGATGGCCCGGGAGGCTATGGAGACGGCGGAGGACTGGCGGCCGGTGGTCGACGCGCTCCGGCCCCGGGTCGACGCGCTGTGGCGGGGGCTGACCCACGAGGAGCAGGCGCGTTTCCTGCGGCACGTGGCGCGGTACTGGGAGATCCACCGGCACCGGATGGCCCCTGTGGTGGGGACGGCCGTCGAGCGGCTGCTGGACTCCGGCGAGTTCACGGTGACGGCCGGGCAGGTCGCCCAGGCCACGGCGAGCGGCGTGGCGCTGACGGACGGGCGGACGCTGCCCGGCCGGACCGTGATCAACTGCACCGGGCCGGGGAGCGCGGGGCGGACCGGTGATCCGCTGGTCCGGGCGCTGGTCGCCGACGGGTTGGCCCGGTTCGACCGGCACCGGCTCGGGCTCGACGTGGACGACGACGGCATGCTCCTGGGGCGCGACGGGGCGGCCTCGCGGGAGATCTGGACGGTGGGCCCGTTGCGGCGGGGGCGGTGGTGGGAGACCATGGCCGTGCCGGAGATCCGGGCCCAGACCTCGACCCTGTGACACGTGCCGGCGACGGGTGAGGTTGCGTCGGAATTCCGCGCTTCCCAGCACGTCACGGCATCGGATAGCCTGTGCGCGCACGGTGGCCGGCGGACTCCCCTCCGCTGGTGGGCACGGGGATCTGGGGACAATCATGAACACACCCGCTGGCGACCTGAACCCGGCGCTACTGAACGCCGCGATCTGGACGGACGGCATGCTGGCCGATGCCGGCATCCCGGTCGAGGATGTCCCGTTCGTCAGCGTCGGTGGTGGAATCGGGTCTTTCGTCACAGTGGACTACCTGCGGATCGCCGGCGTGCCGACCGACCAGATCCGGGTGCTGTCCAACATCGACCACCCGTGGCAGACGTACGAGTACCTGACCCGGGTGTCGCAGATCCCGAGATCGCAGCGGATCCGGTCGGACTCCTCGTCGCGGCCGGACAACATCTGGGGCTTCCCGTCCTACGCGCTGAGCGAGGCGTGGCGGGACAGGTCGCTGCGCCACCTCGCCCAGGTGCTCACCGAACCGATCTTCTCCGACTACTGGACGCCCAGGGCCGGCACGGTGTTCGCGGGTCTGGAACGGGAGAGCGCCCGGATCTCGTACCCGGAGATGCTGGTCAAGGGGGCCGTGCGAATGGTCCGGCGGCGTGAGGGCGGCGGGTACTTCACGATCCTGACCCCGCCCGACGGGCCCAGGCGCGTCGCCTACCGGTCCCGGTTCGTGCACCTCGCCGTCGGGTACCCGGGGCTGCGGTTCCTCCCCGACCTGCAGGAGTTCCGGGAGAAGTACCGCGACTACCAGCACGTCGTCAACGCCTACGAGCCGCACGAACACGTCTACGAGTTCCTCAAGACCCGGCCCGGCACCGTCATCGTCCGGGGCGGCGGGATCGTCGCGTCCCGGGTGCTGCAACGGCTGATGGACGACCGGGAGAAGCACGGCCTGCAGACCCGGATCGTGCACATCTTCCGCACGTTCGTCACCGGCTCGCACGGCACCAGCGTGTTCATGCGCCGCCGGGGCGGGCACGGCTGGGCCTACCAGGGCTTCAACTACCCGAAGTCGGTGTGGGGCGGGCAGCTCAAGGCACAGATGCGCAAGCTCGACGGCGAGGAGCGGGCCGCGCTGTACAAGCGGATGGGCGGCACGAACACCCCGAAGCGCGGGCACTGGCAGCGGCAGATGGCCGCCGGTCGGGCCGCCGGGTGGTACGAGGCCATGCAGGGCACCGTCGAGAAGGTCGAGCCGGCGCCGCACGGGCTGCTCGCCAGTACCGTGAACGGCCGGGTCCTCACGTCGCACTTCGTCATCGACTGCACCGGCCTGGAGGCCGACATCTCCGAGCACCGGGTGCTCGCCGACCTGCTGGAGCACTCCGGCGCCGGGCGCAACCCGCTCGGCCGGCTGGAGGTCGAGCGGCACTTCGAGGTGAAGGGCACCGGCAGCGGCGACGGCGCGCTGTACGCGTCGGGCGCCACCACCCTCGGCGGCTACTTCCCCGGCGTGGACACGTTCCTCGGGTTGCAGGTCGCGGCGCAGGAGATCGCCGACGACCTGGCCCGGCGCGGCTGGTGCGCGCGGATCGGCCCGGTCCGCTCCACCTCGCAGTGGTTCCGGTGGCTGCTCGGCCGGCCGGTCTGACGGAGAGAGAACAATGGTCCCCATCCTGTCGGGCCGGATCCAGACCCGGCTGTTCCTGTTGGCACTCGTCGGCGGCCTGGTCACGGCCCTGATCACTCCCCTGTTGCCGGGCGATCCCGGCTACCGGGCCACGTTCGCGGTCCTCGCGGCGGTCGCCGTGCTCGGCGTCGGCTGGGAGGTGCTGTACCACGGGCTGATGCAGTTCCGGTGGGAGAAGGACTGGCCGTCGCTGTTCGGGCTGCTCACCGTGCTGCCCGAGGGCGCGCTGCTCTGGGTCCTGCTGAGGCTCGACCTGGTGCCGGGCGCGCACGGCGCGACGTTCGCCGGTTTCGCCGTCCACTTCGGCGTCGTGTGGCTCGTCGTCTGGCTGGTCGCGAACGGGCCGATGCGGGTGCCGTTCCTGCGCTGGCGGTTCCGGGGCGGACGGATCGGATGAGCGTCCGCGAACCCGACCCGGACACGGCGTTCGAGGCCGTCCTCCTCGTCCCCGGGCACGCCCCCTCCGTCGAGCCGGCCACGGAGCTCGTCGACGACCGGGTGCTCGTCGAGGGCGTGAGCTGCAAGAACGAGCACTTCAACGACCCGTCGGCGCGGTACTGCCAGCTGTGCGGCATCGGCATGGTCCAGCTCACCCTGGTCACCCGCCTGGGCCCCCGGCCCCCGCTCGGGGTGCTGCTGTGCGACGACGGGGCGACGTACCGGCTCGACGCCGACTACGTGGTCGGCCGCAACCCGGAGCGCCACCCCTTCGTGGCCGCCGGTTCGGCCCGCGCGCTGCGGCTGCTCGACCCGGACGGCTCGATGTCCCGGCAGCACTGCCGGATCGCCCTGGTCGGCTGGGCCGTGCACGTCCTCGACCTGGCCTCGGCCAACGGCACCTGGATCGAACTGCCCGGCTCGGAGCGGTTCCGGGCCGTCCCCGGCGAGCCGGTCGTGCTGCGGCCCGGCTCCCGGATCACGGTCGGCGAACGCTGGCTGCGCTACGAGTCCCACCGCGAAGGGAAGTGACCCCGGTGCGGGGCATCGCCGACTACACGTTCGTCCGGCCGCTGGGCTCGGGCAACCACGGGCACTACTACCTGGCCACGACGCCGGCGCGGCTGCCGGTCGAGGCCGGGCACGTCGCGGTCAAGGTGCTGGCGGCGGAGTCCACCTCCGCCGCGTTCCGACGGGCGACCCGGGAGCTGACGGCGTTCGCGGCGGTGCGGTCGCCGTACCTGGTCGCGCCCTACGACGCCGGGCAGCACGACGGGATCTTCTACTACGCGACGGAGTACCTCGACGGCGGCTCGCTCGCCGACCCGGTCGAGCCGGGCGTCGGACTGCGGGCCGTCGCGCACGCCGCACGTGCCGCCGCCGCCCTGCACGGGGCGGGGATCGCGCACCGCGACATCAAGCCCGGCAACGTCCTGCTGCACGCCGACGGGGCGAAGGTGTCCGACCTCGGGCTGTCCCACGTGTTCGCCGAGGGGGTGACGCTGACCGGGATGGGGTCGATGGCGTCGGCGGAGTACACCGACCCCGGTGTCCTGCACGGCGAGCCGCCGGGCCCGGCCGGGGACGTGTGGTCGCTGGGCGTGCTCCTGCACCGGGTGGTGGCCGGCACCGGGCTGTACGGCGAGCTGCCGGCCGACGACGGGCTGTTCGTGCTCCGCCGGATCCTGTCCACGGCGCCGGTGGTGTCCGCTGGGCTGCCGGAGCCGGTGGCCGCGCTCGTCCGCGACTGCCTGGGGCCGGTCGTCGAGCGGCCCAGCGCCGAGACGGTGGCCGACCGGATCGACGCACTGCGGTGAGCGTCCTGCGACTAGGAGCACGCCGGTGACCGCGCACCAGGTCGGCCTTCTGCTGTTCGCGCTCGCGGCGATCATCGCCCTCGCACGCGTGCTGGGCGCCGTCGCCAAACGGATCGGTCAACCGCCGGTCATCGGCGAGATCTTCGCCGGGGTCCTGATCGGGCCGACCCTGTTCGGTACGGTCGTCACCGACCACGTGCTGCCCACCGACATCCGACCGGCCCTGTCCGGGCTGGCCAACGTCGGGCTCGTCCTGTTCATGTTCATCGTCGGGTACGAACTGGACACCGCGCTCGTCCGGGGCCGCAAACGGGTCGCCACCTCGGTGTCGATCGGCTCGATCGTGGTGCCGTTCGCGCTCGGGGCCGGGCTGGCCGTCTGGCTGGCCGCCAACCACGGCGTGACCCGGGTGCTGCCGTTCGCGCTGTTCATCGGGGCCGCGATGTCGGTGACGGCGTTCCCGGTACTGGCCAGGATCCTCACCGACCGGGGCATGCAGCGCACCGAGGTCGGCGGCCTGGCGCTCGCGTCCGCCGCCGTGGACGACGTGGTGGCCTGGACCGGGCTCGCCTTCATCGTGGCCTTCGCCGGCACGGGGGCCACGGACTGGAGGATCCTGCTCGCCGTGCCGTACGCGCTGGTGATGTTCCTCGGGGTGCGCCCGCTGCTGAAGCGGCTGGCCACCGCCAGGGACCGGGCCGGGCGGCTCACCCCGAACGTGCTGGGCGTGATCCTGGTCGGGTTGCTGCTGTCGTGTTTCACGACGGAGTACCTCGGCGTGCACGCGATCTTCGGGGCCTTCATTTTCGGGGCCGTCATGCCCCGGGTCGGCGCCGAGGCGCTCCGGCACGAGATCCTCGAGCGGCTCGAGCAGGTCAGCGTGCTCCTGCTGCTGCCGGCGTTCTTCGTGCTGTCCGGCATGAAGGTCGACCTATCCACGATGGACATGCGTGGCCTGCTCGAACTCGGGCTGATCCTCGCCGTCGCGATCGGCGGCAAGTTCGTCGGGGCGTTCGTCGGCGCGCGGACCCAGAAGGTGCCGGCCCGGCAGGCCGGGGCGCTGGCCGCCCTGATGAACACCCGGGGCCTCACCGAGATCATCATCCTCACCGTCGGCCTGCAGCTCGGCCTGCTCGACGGGCCGCTGTTCTCGATGATGGTGGTAATGGCGCTGGTCACGACGGTGATGGCCGGCCCGCTGCTGTCCTGGATCTACCCGCGCCGGCAGGTGGACCGCGACATCGCCGCCGCGGAGAAGGCCGCCTTGGGCGAGACCGAGGCTTTCCGGATACTGGTCACCAGCCCCGACCCGGCCGTCGTCGCCCTGGCCGCGGACCTGGCCCACGCGCACCGGCCGGCGGAGGTCGTCCTGAGCCGCCTGGTCGCCTACCGGGCCCCGGTGGAGGTCGGCGCCGGCCTGTCCGGGGAACTCCTCGACATGACCCGGGCGATGGCCGAACTGGAGGCCCTCGCCGCGCCGGTCCGGGAGCGGGGACTGGGCGCTCCGGCGCTGGCCCGGTTCAGTACCGACCCGGCGCGCGACCTCGCCGAGCAGGTCGCCACGATCGCCCCGGACATTCTGGTCGTCCCGGCCACGGATCCGCGCGTCGGGTCCGGCGCTCCACCGGCCGGGTCCGGCCCGCTGGTAGCCGGGACTGGGGCCGCCCCGGCCGTCGGGCTCGCCGCGCCCCCGGTCGCCGACGGTGACCGTCCCGGTGCCCGGCTGGTCGTGACCGTCGGCCAGAACCTGCCGGAGACCTGGACCTCGGTGCTGGTCAGGGCCTCGGAAGGGGCCGCGGGGGAGGCTGCGCTGCGGCTCGGCGCGACGCTCGCCGCCGCCCGGTCGGTGGAGCTGCTCGCGCACGTCCCGGGCAGGCCGGCGCGCCGGACCGCAGCGCTCGTGTCCGCGCTCGGCGGCCGGTTCGCCGACGGTGCGGATTCCGCTTTGGTGGTCGGTGCCGACGGGGTGCAGGATGTGCACCTGAACGTGCGGACAGGACAGTGAGAGTGAGGATCCATGGCGGGTAACGCGCAGCCGCTGCGGTCGGGCGACCCGGAGCAGCTCGGCCCGTACCGGATCATCGGCCGGCTCGGCGAGGGCGGCATGGGCAGCGTGTTCCTCGCCCAGCCCCCGGAGGGCCGGCCCGTCGCGCTCAAGGTGATCCGGGCCGACCTGGCCAGGGAGCCGGAATTCCGCCGCCGGTTCAGCCTGGAGGTCACCCGGGTCAAGCAGGTGCCGCCGTTCTGCACGGCGGAGGTGCTCGACGCCGACCCGGAGCATGAGACGCCGTACCTGGTCGTGGAGTACGTCAACGGGCCCAGCCTGGCGGCCGTGATCGGCGAGCACGGCCCGCTTACCCCCTCCAACCTGCACGGGCTCGCGATCGGGGTGGCCACGGCGCTCACCGCGATCCACGGCGCGGGCGTCATCCACCGCGACCTCAAGCCCGGCAACGTGCTCCTGGCCCCCGGCAGCCCGAAGGTGATCGACTTCGGCATCGCGCGGGCCGTCGACGTCACCCAGAGCCTGACCCGGCCGGACCAGGTGGTCGGGAGCGTGTCGTACATGGCCCCGGAGCGGTTCGGGCCGGAGGGCGGCGGGGTCACCCAGGCAGCGGACGTATTCGCGTGGGGGGCAGTGGTCGCCTACGCCGGCACGGGACGGCTGCCGTTCGTCGGGGACTCGATGCCCGGTACCGTCGCGAAGATCATGACCCAGGCTCCGGACCTGGACGGGCTCTCCGGCCCGCTGCGAGACCTGGTCGAGGATGCCCTGGCGAAGGACCCGAAGGACCGGCCGACGGCGCGGCAGCTCGTCGACCGGCTGCTGGCCGGCGGCCCGACCCGGGCGCTGAACCTGGAGAAGCTGATCACCCCGGACCCGGTCACCGGCGGACTGTCGGTCTCCGACACGGGCGGCGGCATGGGCGGCCGCCCGGTCGCCGCCCTGCACGGCGGGGCCCCGGTGTCCGACACGACCCGGGTGAAGCCGGCCACCCCGCCGGCGGCCACGACCGTGACGGCCCCCCGGGGCGGCGGTGGCGGCCTGGGCCTGGTGCTGCGCGGCATCCTGGCCGTGTCGATGCTGGTGATGGCTCTGGCCGTCGTCGGCGTGATCACCGGCGTCGTGGACCTGCCCAAGACCGGACCGACGGCGGTGGCCGACGTCTCCGGCAGCCCGCGCCCCTCGCCGACCCCGACCGGCCTGATCCCGGCCGGGGCGAAGGTGTTCCTCACGGACCCGCTCCAGGCGGAGGGCCAGTGGAAGGCCCGCGACGACACGGCGGCCCTCAAGACGACCTGCGCGTTCCAGAACGGCAAGCTCGTCGTGGAACGGCACGCCCCCGGCTCCTACCGCTGCCTCGGCCCGTCCAACTACTCGATCGAGAACGTCAGCGTGTTCGTGGACGTGACCCTCCTGGAGCAGGGCAGCTGCGCCGGCGTGTGGTTCCGGTTCAGCAACGAGTCCGGCTACGCGCTGCGGGTCTGCCGGGACAAGCTGCAGCTCGTCACGCACGGCAAGCCCGAGGGCAGCTCCGTGAACCCGATGCGCACCTACCCCCTCGCCACCCCGCTCGACACCGGGACCACGACCCGGATCGGCGTCGTCACCGAGGGCTCCACGATCCGGATCTACCGGGACGGCCAGGAGATCGGCAGCTTCACGGCGTCGACGTTCACGAGCGGCCGGGTCATCCTCGGCGTGTTCCAGACCGAGGCGGAGACGATCCCGGTCAGCCGGGTGGCGTTCTCGAACATCGAGATCTGGGAGGGCCGGGTCTGAGTACCCGGCCGCCTGTTTTCACCGTATCGATACGGATTGATAGGTAAGGCCTCCTGGGCCGACGATGGGCGTCGCCGCAGCGTGCGGCGAACATCCGTCCACCGGTAGCCGCCGCGCGCGGCCAGCCCCAGGAGGCACCCCTCATGACCACGCACGACACGCCCCCCGAGGGCATCCGCCGCAAGACCCTACTCAAGGCGGCACTGCTCGCCCTGCCGGTACCGCTGCTGATCGGCGCGCTGCCGTCCGTCGCCGAGGGCACCACGCCCCACGGCCAGCCGCTCACCCCCACCCCGTTCTGCGACGACGGCGACCACGTGACCCCGGCGCAGACCGAGGGCCCGTACTTCAAGCCCAACTCCCCCCTGCGCACCTCGCTGCTGGAGCCGGGCACGGTCGGCACCCGCCTGACCGTCACCGGTTACGTGTTCGGCCTGGCCTGCACCCCGATCCCCAACGCGCTGATGGACTTCTGGCAGTGCGACAACGGCGGCGTCTACGACAACGCGGGCAACGGGTTCCGGGGCCACCAGTTCACCGACGCGATGGGCAGGTTCACCCTGACCACGATCGTGCCGGGGCTCTACCCGGGGCGTACCCGGCACATCCACGTCAAGGTGCAGGCCCCCGGCCGCGGCGTCCTGACCACGCAGCTCTACTTCCCGAACGAGCCCCGCAACGCCTCCGACACCATCTTCGACCCGGTACTCGTCATGAACGTCACCCAGGTCGGCTCGGCCAAGAACGGCACCTTCGACTTCCTGCTGAACGTGCCGCAGAACCCGCCGACCAGCGCGCCCCCGACGACCCGCCCGCCGACGAGCGCCCCGCCGACCACGGCCCCGCCCACGACCCGACCGCCGACGAGCGCGCCGCCGCAGGGGACCTGGCGGGCCGGGGTGGCGTACGCGACCGGGGCGCAGGTCTCCTACAACGGCCTGAACTACCGGTGCCTGCAGGGGCACACGTCGATGGTCGGGTGGGAGCCGCCGAACGTGCCCGCCCTCTGGCAGCGCGTCTGACCGTCGCTGGTCCGCACCCACCAGTCCGGGGTGCGGGCCAGCGCGGTGGTCCCGGAAGGTCAGCAGGCCGGCACGAAAGAGTCCCTGACCCGCGTCTGCGGATCAGGGACTCTCTCTAGCGGATGGTGGCCGCTATCCGGCGGCGAGCACCGACTGTGGCCTGTCCCCGGACAGCGCCGGCGCCTGCCGCCCCGGCACCGCCGACACCGACCGCCCGCCAGCCCCACCCTTGACGGCCAGGGTCTTGTACCACGGGATCTCGAAGGTCCCGTTCACGTCCACGAGCAGGTGGGACCACCCGGCGTGGTGGTAGACGTTGAACTTGTTCGTCTCGCCGATCTCGGTGATCGTGGCGACCGCGACCGTCTGGCCGGGGGCCGGGTTGAGGTTGCTCGCGGTCGGCCGGGCCGGGTCGCCGTTCAGCGCCGGCCACAGGGTCAGGAACGTCGACGCGGTCGAGTTCACCGCCGTGACGTTCGCCGACAGGGCGATGGTGTTGGTACCCGCGACCGAAGGCGGCGCCTGGATAGTCGTGATGGTCTGCGGGCCGAGCTGGCCGGCGCCGAGGCCTTCGCGGGTGTCCGTGATCCGGACGGGCTGCACCGGGTTGAAGCGCAGGCCACGCTCCAGGTTCGCGTCCACGTAGATCCCGACGATGTCGACGATCATGTGGGCGTCGGAGCCGAAGTTGTGGATGGTGACCCGCGTGGTCGGCAGGCACGACCACTGCGGCGCGCAGTTCGACGTCGGCACGATCGCCATGTTCGGCACCGTGTGGTGCGCCGCGAAGTTCAGGGTGGAGGTCTGCGGACGCGGGCCGTCCCCGGACCAGGCGGTGAAGTAGCCCGGGCCGGTCGGGTCGACGGCCGTGATGCTCAGCGCCAGTGCGGTGATGTGCTCGGTCAGGTCGGTGTAGGCGACCGGGACGGTGACCTGGTAGCCGCCCGGCACCGGGCGCTTGAGGTCCTCCCGCGAGTCGAACAGCCGCTCGACCTTGACGGGGAGGTAGTCGCTGCCGAGGCCCCGGGTGGCAAGCACCTCGTTGGACCCGGCGTAGAAGCCGAGCACGTCGACGAGGACGTGCGCCTGGCCCCCGTGCTGGTAGAGGGAAATCTGGCCATCGGCGCCCACCGGCACCGTGACGGAGTTGGCCCCGGTCCAGCCGGCAGCGAAGTTGAGGCTGGAGACCTGCGGCCGGACGATGCCCTTCGGGTACGCCGTGATGAAGCTCGGTGCCGACGGGTCGACGACAGTGAGGTTCACCACGACGGCGGACACGCCGCTGGCTGGCAGACCAGCCTGACCCGTGATCTGCAGGTTGTGCACCGAGCCCGGTCCGTAGGTGCCACCGCCGTTGCGGGTGTCGAGGATCCGGGTCGGTGTCACCGGGTAGTAGGTGCCCCTGGCCGGCACGAAGCCCTCGCCCCGGAGGCTGACCACGACGCGCCCGGCCTGGGTGTCGTTCGTCAATTCGACGGTGGCGGTGGCCGCCCCCTTGGCCTTCGGCCGGAACGCGACCTCGACGAAGCAGGTCTGGCCGTACCCGAGGTCACGGCCCTTGCAGTCCTCGGCCGTGACCTGGAAGCTCGTGGCCTGCGCCCCGGTCAGCGCCGCGGCGCCGAAGTGGGTGGGCTGGGGGCCCTGGCCGGTGAGGGTGATCCGCTGCGCCGGGGAGAGCTGGCCGTTCTCGGTGCCGCCCCAGCTCAGTTCACCGGTGGAGGCCGACGTCGTCCGGTAGCCGATGGTCGAGTTCCACCGCACCTCGCCGGCCAGACCGCCCCGGCAGTCGTAGTTGTACGACGCCGCGATGGCGCTGAGGCGACCGTCACCGTCGTACTTCACCTCGCCGATGTTCAGCGTGCCTGCGGTGTTGCTCTGGCCGCAGCCCCATTCGTGCTGGACGACGTCCAGCCCGGCCCGGGTGTCGTCGGCGGTCTGGAGCGTCTGGTAGGCGCCGACGTGGAACTTCTGGCCGCTCGGCGGTGTGACTGTGACGTACGTGATGCCGTCGCCGACGGGCTGCACCGACACGCCATTCGAGACGGAGACGCTGTTGGAGGTGCTCACGACGACGTTGCGGCCGGCCTCGCTGATGCTCAGGAAGTTGTACGGCGCGGCCGGTGGCGCGGCGAGCGCGGGGCCGGCGGTGAGCAGCATGCCAGCACTGACCCCGGCAATGACCGTAATTGTGCGTAAAGTACGCAAGACATTCCCCGTGATTAATAGAATGGCAGATCCGCAGCAGGTTAACCGGGCGGCGACCATCGGGCAACCAACTGCCAGGTGAAACAAAACTGGCCAGACACCTGAGTGTCTGGCCAGTTCGTTGCTGTGCGCCGCCAGGGACTCGAACCCCAAAGCCCCATGGCTGAACACAACGATCTACAACAAGCCGCTTTGGGTCGCTGACCAGCAGGGCGTCCGCCAGTTTCGTCTAGGACCGTCTAGTTCCACCTACAACCACCAAGACAGAAGTGGGCCTGGTTTGGGCCTCCAGCCCAAATCAGGCCAGAAGTCCGGACGAAGCGTGAGTCATATCATTTCGAGTCATGCGAGGCAGGTTGAGAGCAACGCGCCGACAGCATGGCGGGGCTGGACGCGCAAGCTTCCGTACTTCGACAGGAGACCTCATCCAGGCAGGGGCGATCTCCGAGTGATCCGTGTGGATGCAATATGGCGGGTGCCAAGGACGGGGGCGTCGCTGGCGGTGTCGGAGTGGGCGGAATGAGGTTCCATGTAGCGCCTTCGCTCGGTCCATTCGTCTGTCTGTTCGGCCAGGATCGCGCCGATGAGTCGGAAGATAGAGGGCCGGTTCGGAAAGTTCCCGACGACGTTGGTGCGGCGGCGGATCTTCTTGTTGAGACGTTCTTGCGGGTTGTTCGACCAGATCTGTCACCCAGACCTCTCAGGGGACGAGGCAAACGACAGCAAGTCGCCTCGGGCCTCATCGAGCTGCTCGGCGGCAGCCGGGAACTTCTCGGCGATCGAGTCGACTACCCGACCGAACTGGGCGTCACGGCATCGGGCTGGTCGAAGATCGTGCGAACCCGGCTCGCGACCCACGCCTGCTCCAACTTCGGGACTTTCGTGTGCAGGTTGCGCGGGCAGTGGGTGCGGCATTACTGCTAGCCGGCACCCGGCAGGGCCGACGATCGCTTGGATGAGGCTGACACGAGCGTCGGCGATAACCTGACTGACTGCGCCCAGGCGGCGTGAGACGAAACCGCGCAGGAACCACCAACCAGCTCGCGCGTCCTCCATAGACGTCACGTTCAGGCTCAGGACCTCGCGTTGCCCGTCGGCGCTGGCGCCGACGGCGGCCCGCCTGGACATGGCTACTTCCGACTGGCCGAAAGATCCAGACGGGCGAATGAAACGTCCGTCCATTGCAGACGGCACGGCACACCTCGAGCTAGTAGACTGACCTTCCAAAGGAAGGGCTAGGATCTTGGTAGACCACAAAAAACTGTATCGACTGATGGGCGACCCCATCGGCGTTGGCGGTTTTGCCAGAGTCTGGAAAGCTAAACGCAAGGCCGATGGCGAAATCGTCGCACTCAAGGAGTCCCGGGACGTCTCGCTAGGGCGGGAACGTCTTCGCAGGGAGATTGATGTCCAAAGTAAGCTCGCCCATCCTCACATTATGCCCATCCTGGAATTCGACCCGGATTCCCGATGGTTCACAATGCCCCTAGCTAAGGGAAACCTGCACGAACTCCGCAACCAACTCAACGAAGAAGACCTTGCCACTCTCATTCATGTGATATCGGATGCTCTATCCGTAGCACACGAGGCGAAATACTTTCATAGAGATATTACACCGAAGAATATCCTTGCGCTGGAAAATCCAGTCGACGGCGATCTTCGTTGGGTAATTGCGGATTGGGGGTTGGTTAGGCAGCCTGATAGTCAGGTTTCGCAACGCCTCACAAAAACTGGAGCCGCGTTGGGAACATACGGCTACGCGGCACCCGAAACCTGGTGGAACGGCCATGTCGCGACTGCACCAGCAGATGTCTACAGCTTGGGAAGGGTGGCTGCGTGGTTTATCTGCAACCAGGAACCTGCGGGGAATGAGGAGTTGCTACCAGAAGGCCCTCAGCAACATTGGCGGGCCTTCGTTAGAGCTTGCACCTCTCGTGAAATAGCGCGTAGGCCAACAAGTATGGCTGCAGTGAAAGAGCGACTGGACGCAGTTTTCCTTCAGCCTAGCGTGATGCCCACAGAGCATATGCGTGTTCTAATAGATGATTTCATAATCCAGCAAGGCCAAGATCTGTCGGCGATTGTCGACCTTGCATTAGAACATCGCGAAAGCAGCCTTCTCTACATCGATCACTTGGCACGAATCCCGTCGGCCCAGCTTGAAGTATGGGCGGCTGCGGAGTCCACAAACGCATCGGCCCTCGCGCAGAACATGGCTCGCCATCTAGTATCTATGGACTGGGATAATCGAGACCGCGACTATGCGAACACTCCGCTGAACTTTGTACTTGTTATCCTGAAGGTGCTCTTATCAAATGCACGATATGGCCTCGGAGAAGACGTCGCCGAAGAATACTTCAGGGCTGAGCTTCACTGGAACAGCCCAAGGCAGAAAATACGTACCGAAAGCTGGCTGGAGCGCCTCGACGAGAAAGCCGGGCAGGCAATGGCACAAGCACTTCGAGCGGCCGGCGCGGTTGAATACCATCATCAGTCACCGTCATGGCAGCCTCGCAGTGTGACCCTCCGAACGGCGCTGGTCACACAGAACTCCTCCTAGCCCTTACCCCGGGCCCCGTCTTGATCAGAAGTCGCATGTGGTGAAATAGTCATTGTGCCCATCATCTCAACCGTACAGTCTGTTCCCGAGGAACTCAGCTCGCACGGTTCGGACATGACCGAGCCGATCGTTCCGCTGACAGAGCGAGTGCCCTTTGCCCCCATTACGCCAACCTCAGGTCGTGGACGCCGACACGGGACCAGCAACAGCCAGCCCTTCGATCGATGGTTCAGGTACCCCGCGGGATTTGCTTCGGACTATGCAACCACACTCCTCGGCTACTTGAACCTCCCCAGCGGGGGAACCATCCTGGATTGCTTCGCAGGATCAGGTGTCGCGGGTACCGCCGCACGAAGCATCGGACTGGGGTTCGTTGGGATCGAAGCGCATCCACTGATCGCAGAACTCGCAGAACTAAAACTGTCGCACCCACCCGGGCCTTCGACAAATCTAGGTAGCGCGGCAGCCGAGACTGTGATTGCCGCCAATAAGCTTGTTTCTCGCAGGCAAGGCGCACGTTCAGCGGCAGCGAAGCAACCAGATTTGGTTCAGCGCTGCTTCTCCCCTGGAGACCTCGAGCAGCTAGTGGCACTTCGAGACGCTATTAAGAAAAACTACTCGGCCCCCTGGTCACCGTATCTAAAATGGGCGCTTCTGGCCTCCCTCAGAGACCTGGCAGCGGTCAAGGTTGGATGGCCGTACCAGAGGCCCGGCGTTCAACGCAAACAACGCTACAATGAACCAATGCAGCGCTTCATCGCGCGCATAAGACTCATGCAAGATGATTTGAGCAAGTCCGCTAAACTCGAAGCACGGACGTCGGCCTCCATGATTTGTGGCGACTCCCGAACCGATACAGCTTGGGAGAGTATTTCACCTGGGAGTATCGATGGCTGCTTGTCTTCTCCTCCGTATCTCAATAATTTTGACTACGCGGATGCAACAAGGCTCGAGTTGTACTTCTGGGGTGATGTGACAAGTTGGGCCGAGATGTGCAAGACCGTTCGATCCGGAATGGTTACAGCTACAACGCAGCAAAGTAGCGTTAACGCCGCATCAACAGCGAGTAGCGGCTTGGCTCAATTGGGTAAGACCTTTACCCGCATTGAGGACATCACATCAGAACTCGAAATACAGAGAAAATCGCGCGGGCGCGGAAAGGAGTACGACCGAGTCGTACCCGACTACTTTCTTGGCATTTTGGATGTGCTCAGCCGACTAGCTAAAGTCCTAGAGTCAGGAGCTCCTAGCGTTTGGCTCATTGGGGACAGCGCCCCCTACGGGGTCTACATCGATACTCCAGCTCTTATCGGAGAGATTGCCGAGCACTTGGGATTTCGCGTCGAAGAGGACTTGGCACTAAGACAGCGCGGATTACGCTGGGCCTCGACCGGCATGCGACACGACATTGAGCTTACGGAGCGCCTACTACTTTTCCGGCGCGACTGAAGGCGGCGACAGGTGGTAGCCCTCGCCAAAAATGGCCTAACGGGCCAATTATTGCCTAGCCCTTTCTTTCTCAAACTGCTCCACCAATAGTGTTTTCAACCTCACAGTGTCGGCCGGTCGCTCAAACGCCATACCTTCACTAGCAAGCAGAGCGGAGCGACTTCGAAATGCGTCGACCAGATTATCAAAACCAATTTCAATAGCAGAAGGTGAGATGCTTGCCCGACGGGCGAGGTCTCGGCCTAGGTACTCAACCACATCGTGAATATGCCGCACTGGCACGTATACCAAGCTAGTGATACTGCGGGATGAGTCGGTAACGATGAGACGATCGGCTAGCCGACGGCGAGCCTCGGTAAGCCAGTACCCTCCTTTCAGTCGCTGCTCGTCTTCCGATCGTCGCCGGCTTGTGGATATTTTGTCGGCGAATGCAGCTGCAGCTAGATGAATTACTTCATCGACGCGCCGCAGCCGCCCGATCGCACGCTCCGGAGTATTGGACCGATTGACAAGTAGAGCAAGCACGATACCGACACTGGTCGCCTGCATTACCTCATCTCCTCGCCCGTCTTTCAGCGCGAGGGTCTGATCCAACCGATGCCGAGTCCAGGTACGGTATACATTCAGCGCTGCACGGTCGAAATCGTGAATCGCCTCAATCGGTGCAAGGAAGCGACCTTGCCCGTCCGTGTATACATTGAGGAGCTCCAACAGGAGTCGAGCTTCAATCCCAACAAGAAACCTGCCGCCGCCTGCGTCAACCACTAGTGGATCACCCAGCCGGGCAGCCGCCGACTGCAGCTCGTGAGGCACAGGCTCCAATTGAGCCAGTCGTTCTCTGAGCTTATGACCACGAGCAACTGGGTCGAAGTAAAGACGACAGCATGCAATATCGTCTTCAAGTTCACCGATCGGCTGCCCATACACGTGTTCCCACAAGTTCAGAATCACGCGCCGTAGGGACGATGTCTCACCAGAGGTCTGAATGGCAGGCACGCCAAAAATGGCGTGTCGTTGTGATGTCAACGCACGAGCTCCTCTGCAAAGTAGCCTCGGTCCTGTAGTTGACGGAGACGGGATGCTGCCACCTTATCGCTTGGCTGAGATATCGGCGTCCGCAGGTCCTCCGACAGAGGAAGAACGACGATGATCTGATCCTGAGGAATAGCTTTGCGACGATCCGTTAGATAACCCGTGAGGCTCCGCATGCCGTCAGCTGCAATGAAGGCGCCGAATTCGTCCAGGGCGATGAGACGGTTCTGGGCATGTTCATCGGTCCGGTCCAATCGGGATAACCGCGCACGGGTATATGCAAGTGCCTGCTGCCCGCTCGAAAATGCTTGAAGTGGACGTCCTAGTCGCTGCCCGTTTACGCTCCACGAAACTTCCATAGTCTGGAGGTCAAGTGCGACATCGGTCCCGCCATCAAAAAGTGCATCACGGACCTCTGGGTGTTCAAACCAGTGATTGACTTCGCTGGCTAACCATCCTTGCACTTGCGCAGCCCATCGCTGCTCACCGTATCGGGGGCCACCCTGAAATTGCTTCGCCAAGCTACCCAAAGCCTCGCCTATCGCCTGGACGTCGTTCACGAACAGGCCCAAGCGCTCCCTTGCTGAATCTGCCGCCTCATGCAGGCGTGTCAGTATCTGCAATTGACTCTCAACGCCTGTTCCTGGGTTCTCAAGTAGTTTTGCAAGAGATCCAGGCAGCCATTTCGCTTCGCGCAACGATGCGACGACCGAATCAATATTTCGCACTCTTTCGTTCAAGGCATTTTTGAGGCTTGTGGTTTCAGACTGGGCTAGCGGAGTTTCTATCTGAAGGCTTTGCATTTGAGCCTGTGCGGCGTCGTGTTCAGAACGAAGCCTCGATTGATCGACGTTAGCATTCCGGCAAAGCGCCGCGAGCTGCTGAGTTAGATCCTGTTCAGTTTTGCCTCCGCCCAGAACCGATCGCGCTTGCAGAACCTGCTGCTCGCGAGCTCGCAAACTACGAATGTGCTCTTCGTCGCTAGCTCGTCGAGATAAGAGGTCACGTACGGTGATTGCCGCACCTTCCGGAAGTTCTGCAGCCGCCTTTTCGAGACGACCCCGCGCCTGTTTGACCTTCCGGCTTAGGTCATTGACTGCCTCGCTCTGCATGGCTAGGCTTGACAGCTGCCCAACACGGTCTCTGGCGCGCACGATTTGAGCTTCGACCTGCAGGGCTGACATGCTCGGCGGCTCATTCACGCGCTTCGCAAGTTCGCCTTCCAAGGAAGTACGAAGTGTGCGAACGGTCCAAGGATCCTTCAACGATGTCACAGCAAAAACTACCTGATCTGAAATGCCAGATTCTTCCGCTTCTCGCAAGCACTCAGTCAAAGAGCGAAGCAGCGCTACAACGAGTGGCGTAGCGTGAACGTGAGGCAGTTCAGCAACAAGGTTGTCTAATCTTTGGCTCGCACCTGTTAAAGCTGATTCGATCTCACTTGCTTCAGTATCAACTTTTGCGGCCTGAGCGAGGGAGCTGAACGCAGCGACTGCCTTTGTTAGGGCTGATTCTCGTTGTTCGAGATGCTTTTGCGCGCGAACAAATTCCTTCTGTGCATCTTGATCGCGTTGTGTTCGCTCAGAGGCATGCGTGATTTCTTCATCGAGGCCCTTGATCGAATCCTCAACCTTGGCAATTTCACCGTTTAGCTCGGTTAGTTGCTCTTCAAGGCCCGGCATAAAGCCCCGAACCTCTTCAAGCTGAACTGAGGTCAGAAGAGCTTCCTCCAAGAGGCTTAATCTGTCTTTGGAGTCCCGCAATTGCTTGTCAAGATCTATCGTGCGAAGCTCTGCCACTTTCAGGCGGCGGTGATCGCCATGGTAGCTAGCTAGGTCGTAACCAGCTGCTTTCTCCTGGATTTCTGCTAGCAAGTGATCCAAGGCAGCTCGGCGCTCCCAGCCCTGCCCGCCGGTTGACATCCAATTGCCAACTGCAAGAGCAGCGTCTCCCACAGGCCCAGACATCGTGTCAATAAGGGACTCGTGCCCAACAAGCCGATGTACCTGAAGTAGCTCACGTACGTCTGAAATATTGGAGTTCTTACCATCAATTTTGATTCGACCGACTTGATCTCCGAGGAAGCCTGGGGCAGCAGGCCACCTAGACGTGTCGATAGCCCATTCGATTCGATTGGCGCCGCGAAGGTCCGTCACGACAATGTTCGCAGCGGTCAATTGTTGCCGCAGCGTGCTCCATGCCTGATGTTCGCGCTCATATGGCTGGAATCCTGTGCACAGTTGCAATAGCCTTAGCGCCGTGCTCTTTCCGATTCCATTGTGCCCCTCAATGCGACAAAGACCGATGTCAGGAATTTCTTCAATGATACGCAGTCCGCGTCGACATTCCGACTTAATCGTGAATCGCATGAGCCACCAGCTTTTGAAGAGCAGCGTCTTCCTCGAAGGCTTGATCGATCAACAAGCTCAAGATTCCCAGATCAATTTCGAGTGTGGCGGCGCTGTCTGTCTGATCGGCCTGGCCGTGGGCTTGGAGCGTTCCCACGTCGGTTGCCGACGTAGGCAACGAGCGCCTTGGAACCGAAGTGATCTCCCTCAGCACCCGCTCGACTATCTGCGGTTCGTAATTTGCCATGCCAGCTCCACTATAGAGGTCAGTAGAGAAACCCTACCTGCACAGGCGTGATCGTGTGGGGAGCTGGGCGCAACAGGTCTGATGTGGACATGATGAGGTCGCGGTGCTCGGCCGCTGGATGGCGGTGGCACGCATGGCTTGTCCTGTGGTTTGCGGCCTGGCGCCGCGCCGGTCTTGCCTCGGTGGACTGGGGCTGGCGGGGACGGTGGACTTCGATCACCTTGATGCCGACGACGAGCAAGTAGCGGGCACGCCTGTGCAGTATGATCCGGAGCCTTCCGAGCCGGCTTGCCTTAGCTAGCTAAGTCCACGTAGCCAGGTGAGCACCTGGCAGGGGCGGACAGTCGAGCAACGGGCGGACTTCAGTGACGGGTCTCGCTTGGCAAGGTTCCGGTCACGGTCGATCGGGCCCTGCCATCGGGCGGTGCCGGAGGTGAGCGAAGTATCCTGGCTGCCGTCCTGGTGCTGGGTCAATGATTTCTTGCCGGCCGAGAATCCTTCATCCTGGATCCAGGGCAACAGTCGGGATCTCTTGACGTCCCAAGGCCTACTGCCTTGCGATCTCCGTCGCCTGCGGTAGGTACCGCAAGCAAGTCGGTTCAGTGCGGACGGTAGGCGTCACGGCGATGCTGGATGTCCACGACAGTGACGGTGTGCTTGTCCTCGTCGATTCGGTAGAGGACTCGGTACGTGCCGCGCCGTGCGGAGTGTCGGTCATCCAAGGGCGGCATCAGGCGCTTGCCAACGCGGTGCGGATTGTCCAGCAGGGGACCGGTGATGAACTCGTACACAGCCGCCACGACCGCCTCCGGAAGCCGCTCGGCCAACGCACGGCGGACCGTGGCGGTGTAGCGCAAGTCGTACCGCTCATGCTGGCCCGGTGGGGTCACGCCGCCGATCCGCGGCGAGCGGCCATCAGCACCTCGAGGTCATCGATACCGTAGGTCTCCCCGCGGGCGATCTCCTTCTCAGAGGAAGCCAGCCGGCGCAGCGTCTCAGGGTCCGAGAGCACCGCAAGAGTCTCCTCCAGCGATTCCAAGTCTTCGACCGAGACCAGCACAGCCTGCGGGCGGCCGTGCACAGTCACCGTGACCCGCTCGTGCTGCTCGGCCACCTGGCCGACCAGCTCTGAGAGCCGGGTCTTCACCTCACCCAACGGCACCGTGATCGTCATAACCAAAAGTATGACCAAAAAACCAGAGCTTGTCGAGCAGGTACGCACGTACTCATCGTCAGTTACGCACTTCTGAGCGTTTTAGGAGGTAAATGTGCCTATTGATGATCTGTGGTACCTCAAGAGCTGGGCTGGGGACAGCGAGCACGCTAGGGCGAAAGCCTGGGGTAAGGGATCCCGCTGGAGAGTGCGTTTCCGCCAGCCGGACGGACGCCCGGCCACGAAGGCGTTCCACGATGAGGAGCAGGCACGAGTCTTTGACGCTCTCATGGCGGCCAGCCAGGTCACCGTCGATGAGGCCATGCGGCTGGCTCGTGCCTTGGCAGTCGCCGGCCTGACAGGAACCCAAGCTCGCATGACGACATCTGCGGCGCCGCGCACCGAGCCGATTTTGGACCAAACCCCGAACGCCCCGATGATGTCCGGCGCGCCGAACACCGGTCGGTCGGCGATGGACCGGCGGGCCAAGCGGGCAGAGCAGACCGCGGCGTTCAGGCCGACCAGGGGTCGGCCCATCAAAGGCCAGACCTGTGCCTTCCGTGCCTACGCGGAGCGGTGGCGGTCATCTCGGCGGCTGCTCCACTCGCTGGAGCGCCAGCGGCACGTCGAGTCACACCTGTTCACCCACATCTACCCCTTCTTCACCTGGTTCACGATGGAGGAGGTCACCACCACACTCGTACTGGAGTGGCTCGTTGACCGCCTCGGGCGCAGATGCGCGCACAGCAGCCTCCAGACCTACTTCAACCTGCTCAACGCGATTCTCAACGCCGCCGAGGCCGACGGCGTGATCCCCAAGAACCCCTGCAAGGCGATCAACCTCCGCGAAGCCCTCAAGGGCATCAGCAAGACTCCGAAGTGGGTTCCCGACCGTCGCCAGACTGTTCGGCTACTGGAGGTCGTTCCAGCGCAGTACAAGGCCGCGATCTGGTACGGGGTCGGGCATGGTCTGCGGTTCGCCGAAGTGATGGGCCTGGAGGCCGGAGCCCGCTGTATCGATACCGCGAACCAGACACTTCACGTCATCCAGCAACTGCGCTTCCACACCCGGGCCTACGGCGGCTTCTACCTGTGCCCACCCAAGTCAGGAAGCGTAGGCAGACTCGACCTCGACCCCACCGTGGCTTCCATCACAGAGCAACACCTGCGGCACTTTCCACCTGTGGAGATCCTCCTCCCGGACATCTCCCTGCGGATGCCAGACCCAGGCAAGCCAGCGGACATGCGAACGGCGCACCTACTGTTCTACGACCACCTGAAACGCCCTCTGCATGACCGGCGCTGGGCACTGCTCTGGTGTTCCTGGCGTGAGCAGGCGGGCTGGCCGAAGGAGGGCACCTTTCACAGCCTGCGGCACTTCTTCGCCACCACGATGATCCAAGAGGGCGCCGAGCCCACCGAGATCCAGCACGAACTCCGTCACGCGAAGTTGGAGACCACCTGGAGCACCTACATCCACTGGTGGCCTCGACGCCATCGAGTCCAGGCCCTTGTAAGTAGTGCCTTATTGAGAGAGGCCAATGAGAGCTGAGACGCGTGGGCCTCCAGGACTGTGCAGAAGTGGGCCTGGGACTTGAGCCCCAAACCCGCTGAACTCCTGGAAATCACTGCTGACCAGGCGAAACACTCAGCCCACAAGGGATCAATGGCAATCGAGCCATGGCGGCTCGGGAGCAAACCCCGACAAACTTGTCGCGGTTTGTAGCGACGAAAAAGGCCCTGACCCGAGTTTCCCCAGGTCAGGGCCTAGTTGCTGTGCGCCGCCAGGGACTCGAACCCCGAACCCGCTGGTTAAGAGCCAGCTGCTCTGCCAATTGAGCTAGCGGCGCTCGCTTGCAACGGAGAGAACATTAACACGCACCCCCTCCGGCGTGCCAATCCGGGGGTGGCGGCACGAACCGGCGAACCCGCTGGCGCGATCCCCCCGGGATCCGGCTATGATGGGTCGTCGCCCCAGGCAATGGGGCGCATGGTGGCTGTGGCTCAGCTGGTAGAGCACTGGGTTGTGGTCCCGGGGGTCGCGGGTTCGAGTCCCGTCAGTCACCCTGATAGAGCAAGAGGCCCGATCTTCGGATCGGGCCTCTTCGCATTTCCCGGCCAGCCCCACGCAGGTCAGTCACGTCGCGCCCAGCCGCGCAGATCAGCCGCGTCGTGCCAGGCCAGGTCGGCCCGGCACCCACAAAGCCCCGTCCCGGGCCGAGGCGGGTCCACTGACAGCCCCAGCCCAACAAGCGAACCCCGCGCGGCACCCGAGGGGCGCGGATCCCTACTCCCCGACCGGCATCTCCGCGACCACCTGCGCCGCCACCGCCTTGGCCCCGTCCACGTCCAGCCCGGGCCCGGGCACGAACAGCGTCCGCCGGTAGTACTCCAGCTCGCGGATGCTCTCCTTGATGTCGGCGAGGGCCCGGTGCGCCAACCCCTTCGCCGGCTGCCCGTAGTAGGTCCGGGGGTACCACCGCCGCGCCAGCTCCTTGATCGAGGACACGTCGATCATCCGATAGTGCAGATGTGCATCCAACACGGGCATATCCCGCGCGATGAAGCCCCGGTCGGTCGCGATCGAGTTGCCGCACAGGGGGGCGGTGCGGGGGTTGGGGACGTGCTGCGTCACGTACTCCATGATCATCTCTTCGGCCTGACCCACGGTGACCGTGGCGTTACGCACTTCCTTCGTCAGGCCAGACTTGGAGTGCATCTTGCGGACCACCTCGACCATGCCGTTCAGCAGTTCGTCGGGGGCCTTGATGACGATGTCGACCCCGTCTCCGAGCACGTTCAGCTCGGGGTCGGTCACCAGGGCCGCCACCTCGATCAGGGCGTCACGCCCAAGATCCAGGCCGGTCATCTCACAGTCGATCCAGACAAGAAGCTCGCTCACGATGCATAGCCTAGGCGTCCGAGGCCCACCTCGTGGCACTCCACGGGGCATACTTGCCGGATGCGCATGCTGATCCTCGGCGGGAGCGTGTTCCTGAGCCGCTCCATCGCCGGTCAAGCCATCGCCGCCGGCCACGATGTGACCTGCGCCTCCCGTGGAAAGAGCGGGACGGCGCCGGCCGGGACGACGTTTGTCCAGCTCGACCGGTCCGTGGGGCTCGATCCGTTGGCCGACCAGACTTTTGACGCGGTCGTCGACGTGTCGAGCAACCCCGACCATGTCCGGGAGGCGGTGAAAGCGCTCGCCGGGCGTGTCGGGCACTGGACGTATGTGTCGAGCGTCTCCGCGTACGCGGATCAGTCGGTTCCCGGACAGCTCGCCCACCAGACACCGCTACACGACCCGGACGACGAGGGCTACGGCCCGAACAAGGTCGCCTGCGAGGAGGCCGTGCGCGGCAGCGGGGTCCCGGCGCTGATCTGCCGGGCCGGCCTGATCGTCGGCCCGGGCGACGCGATCCCGAGGTTCTCCTACTGGCCGCTGCGGCTCGCGAAGGGCGGCGAGGTGCTGGTGCCGGGCGAGCCGGAGCGCCTCGTGCAGTATGTGGACGTCGCCGACCTGTCGAGTTGGCTGGTCCGGTCGGTCCTGGAGGGCCAGACGGGCACGTTCGACGGCACCGGGCCGGCCCGCCCGTTCGGGGAGCTGCTCACCGAGATCGCCGAGGGCGTGGGTTCCAACGCGAAACTGACCTGGGTGGACCACGACTTCCTGCTCGACCGGGGCGTCGAGCCGTGGGCCGGGCCGCACTCGCTGCCGCTGTGGGTGTGGCGGGAGTACGCCGGCATGCTCAGCCGCGACACCACCCCGGCGATCGCCGCCGGCCTCACGGTGCGCAGCGCGGCGGAGACGGCCCGCACGACCCTCGACTGGTGGCACGGCCAGAAGACCGAGCCGACCCTGGCCGCCGGCCTCACCCCGGAAGAGGAGACGACGCTGCTCCGCGCCTGGCACACCCGAAACCATTAGACGGCTACGAGTGGGGCGTCCCCGGCAGCGTCGGTGAGTCCGGGGCCGGTCAGAAGTCGAACTCGCCCGACTTGGCCCCGGCCATGAACGCGGCCCACTCGTCGGCGTTGTAGACGATCGCCGCGCCGTCCGGGTGGTGGCTGTGGCGCACCGCGACCTTGCCGTCCGCCAACGGGGCGACATCGACGCACGATCCGTCTGGAGTGCCGCCGCTACGCGTGCTTTTTCGCCACGGCTGGTCTCCGAGCTGGCTTGCCCGGATGACCGGACCGGTCTCCGTCATCGGTGAGGCCCTCCGCCGTCTCTCTGATCAGGTCTCGGCTCGCCGCCTCGTCGAGGCACACGCGCCAAATCTGATCGTATACGGCATCGAACTTTTCAGATTCCGGCGATTCCACATAAAGGTTGCCGCTGAGCGTCTCGACCTGGGCAACATCTGGGTAGGGCGCGACCAACTCGAAGAAGCTGAACGGGCCGACAGCTCCGGCTTTGCTGGGTTCCCAGTCGGCTAGCGGCAGCACCCGGAGCCTCACCCTGAAATGCGGCGGCAGGTCGGCCAAGTGGTTCAGCTGCTCACGCACGATGTCGGTCGATCCGACCCGATGGTGGAGCACTGATT
Organism: Longispora fulva; assembly: GCF_015751905.1. NCBI lineage: Bacteria > Bacillati > Actinomycetota > Actinomycetes > Micromonosporales > Micromonosporaceae > Longispora > Longispora fulva. Next base: position 7,292,068 of record NZ_JADOUF010000001.1, on the reverse strand, counting down.
CGTGCAGGATCACGTCGAGGCGCGGCGGGTTGGGCTTCTCGAAGACGAGCTGCCGACTGGTGCGGAGCTCGATCGCGCGCTGGTTCAGCTCTTCGTCATCGCGATGCGGCCCGTTGCGGAAGAGTGTTTCCATGTGACCCCGGGTTTGGAGAAGGCCAGGGATATTCAGCAGGCTGAACTGCCGGATCGCCTCCGCACGTTGCTCTAGCCAGACCAGGTCGATGAACGTCCGGTCGTAGTAGGTGGCGTAGCCGTCCCACCAGCCCCGAACGCCGATCTCCTCGCAGTGGTGCAGCAGGTTGCCACGCTGCTTGCGGTCCGTGACGCGGTAGAGGTCGAGGAGCTTCAGCAGGTCCGGGCTCTGGATTGGATACTCGCCGGACTCGAACCGGCTGATCGTGCCGGCGTTCTTGCCGAGGTAGTCCGACACGTCCGACAGCGTGAGGCACGCCGTGTCGCGCAGTTCGTAGAGCGCCGCGCCCAGCCACTGCGCACGCAGCGGGATGTCCTTGGTCTTGTCCCGTTTCGCCACCCGACAATCGTGCCACCAGGGCAGCACAACGTTCAAGACACGCCAAAAAGAATCTTGAGCCACAATATTGTGGACTTCCCCGGATCCGTGTCACCGTGAGGACATGGGTCGCTACTGGCAGGTCATCCGGACGTTGATTCCTCGGGACGCCGCCGACCGGGAGGTCGTGCTGGAGTTCGCCACGGTGCAGAGCAACTGCGAGGCCATGGCCATCTTCGCCGTGTGGCGCCGGCAGCCGGGGGTGCTCGCCGGGCGGCACCGGGTCAAGGTGGTCGAGGGCGAGGAGCGGCCGGACTGGATGGACCTGGTGGACCTCGTACACCTCACGAGATGTCTCGCGGCCTATCCCGCCCGCAGCCAGGCACGGATCACGCGGGGCGACGGCGGCCGGCTGCGGTTGAGCCGGACCGGGGACGCACTGGTCAGCCGGCAGTCGCTCGGCCTGCTGCTGACCCGGCACGGGTTCACGCCCGCCGACCTCGTCGACCACGAGCGGGCGGCCCGGTTCGCGCGCCTGGTCCTCGGCGCGTGAACCGGGCCGCCCCGGCGCTTCCCGGAGCTACTTGCGGACCGTCCAGTGGTCGTTGGCGCCGACCTTCTGGAACTTCAGGCTGTTGCACCAGTAGGTGCTGCCGGTCGGGTTGACGTAGGGCTCCCAGGGCGAGTTCGCGGCCGTGGCCGGGCTCCAGACGCCGTTCTTGCGGAGCTTGATCGCGCTGGAGTCGAAGCCGTTGTTGGGCATGTCGGCGCAGTAGTACGCCTGGCCGGTCGCCGGGTTCTTCGAGGCGTAGAACTCGAAGATGTCCCAGCCGTAGTCCAGGCCGCTCGTGTCGGAGCCGCCCTTGGCGTAGAAGGTGTCCCAGGCGTTGGTCTGGTAGTTGAGCAGGTACGCGGTCCAGGTGTTGTTCGCGGCGTTCGTCTTCTCCACCTTCACGGTGTACGCCGGCCGCCCGTCCACCGTGGTGGTGTACTTCGCCAGGAACGCGCTGTCGATGTTCACCTCCTTCTTGGGGCCGTCGCCACCACACCAGTCCCAGGCCCAGACCTCGTTGGTGAGGGTGGTGCCGTAGCGCCAGTACGCCGTCGTGATCTCGATGCACGAGCCGCCCGGGGGCTTCATGGTCGGCGTGTACATGAAGTCGCCGTCCTTGCTCGTCCTCCAGTTGGTGACGACGGACTGGGTGGCCTGGAGGCCGTCTCCCGAGGACGCGGTGGGCTCGACGCCCCAGAAGTGGTGCAACTGCTGCGCGGCGGCGCCCTGGGCCTTCTCCGTCGCGCGGATCTGGTGGAGTTCGCGGAACTTGGCCACCGCCCCGGCACGGCGGGCCTGGGCCGCCGGGGAATCGGGGATCGCGGCCACCGTGCCACCGTGGCCGGTCGGGTCGCCGCCCGGGCCGCGCGCCTCGGCGGCCGTCGGCGCGGCCAGTGCCGCGAGGACCAGCGCGGCCCCCAGAACGAGTCTGCCTGCTCTCATACCGTTGCCTCCCTGCAAGGTAAAAGATCGAAATACTTAGGTAAGTGAATGGTTTACCCGGCTCGAAGTATCTCGGTGGCGAGTGACAGTGGTCAATGGGGCCAGGCCCTAGACTTTCGGGATGGAAACGTTTGGCACACGCCTGCGAGCGCTCCGTACCGCCCGGGGGCTGACCCAGCAGGCCCTCGCCGCGGACGCGTGCTCCCGCGCCTACGTGTCCACCGTGGAGGCCGACCGCGCCGCCCCGTCCGCCGAGCTGCTGCAACACTTCGCGACCACGCTCGGCCTGACCGTCGCCGAGCTGCGCACCGGCCCGGTCCCCGACGCCGCCCACGACCGCGCGCTACGGCTCGCCCGCGCCTGGCTGAAACCGCACGGCGCGGCCTTCACCGGCGGCACGTTCTGGGACGTGTGCGGCCAGGCCCAGCAGGCCCTGGAAGCCGGCCGGTGGGCCCAGGCCGATCAGCTGTTCACCGACGCCACCCGGCTCCCCGACGCCGTCGCGCACTACGCGACCGCCCGCCGGGTGGGGTGCCTGACGGCGGCCGGCGAGCCGGAGTACGCCGCGCACCTCGGTGAGGGGGCCCTGGCCGGCCTGCCCGCCCATCCCGACCCCGACTGGGTGGTGTGGCTGTGCGCGGCGCTCCAGGAGCCGTACCGGGCCCTCGGCGCGACCGGTCAGGCCGAGGCACTCCGCACTCGCGCGCTCCTCCTCGCCGGGACCGGGGCCGAACCGGGGCCGGCTGCGGCGATGCTGATCGCGCACGGGGTGCCGGAACGGGCCCTGGCGCTGCTGGTCCGGTGGCCGCTGCTCCGGCTGCTGGCCCCGCCGCCGGTGGACGAGATCGCGGAGCTGACGGCCGAGGCGCGGGGGCTCGCCGAGGCCGGTCGGCTACGGGAGGCGATCGAGGTGCTGGAACGCGCGTGCGCGGTCGTGCTGAGCCCGGCGCCGGGGGTCAGATCACCCCGGGCCGCCGGGTAGCGGGGTACGTGCCGCGGGCCATGAGTCGCCGACCCGGGGCGCGGGGGAATTCGGGTGACGGGGCAGGGCCAACGGTTCAGGATGGGGCATGCTCACAGACCACTTTCCCCTGGTCGGGTTACGCCTGAGGACGCCGAGGCTCGAACTGCGCCTCCCCGGGCCCGAGGAACTCGCCGCCCTGGCCGACGTCGCCGCCGAGGGCGTGCACGACCCCGCCGAGATGCCGTTCACCACGCCATGGACCGACCTGGCTCCCGCCGAGCGGGCGCTGAGCGTGATCCAGTTCCACTGGACGCGGCTGGGCGCCAACACTCGTGAGAACTGGGGCCTGCCCCTCACCGTCCTCCACGACGGCGTCGTGGTCGGCCAGCAGGACATCAGTGCGAAGAACCTGGCGGTCCGCCGGGAGGTCGGCACCGGTTCGTGGCTGGGTCGCCGCCACCACGGGAAGGGCATCGGCACGGAGATGCGCGCGGCGGTGCTGCACCTGGCGTTCGAGGGGCTGGGCGTGGTCTCAGCCCGGTCGGCGGCGTTCGAGACGAACCCGTCGTCGCTGGCGGTGTCGCGCAAGCTGGGCTACGAGCTCGACGGCATCGACCGCGACGTGGTGCGGGGCGGGGTGTCGGTCACGCGCCGGCTGCGGCTGGGCCGCGAGGCCTGGGAGCGGCACCGCACGGTCCCGGTCACGGTCGAGGGCCTCGCGCCGTGCCTGCCGATGCTCGGCCTCCCCGGGGCCTGACTCCCGATCCGCGCACCGACGACACCCGCGCGCCGCCGGTCGACGACGCGCCACACGGCGGTCCGGCGCGACGGGAACGGGCGGGCGCCGTCCGCGCGGGTCAAGCGTGGGTCGGCGGGGTCGTCGCCGCGAGGCCGCGCTGGTAGGCGGCCACCGACTCGGCCAACCGGCCCTCGGCGGCCAGCAGCCGGCCCAGGCAGCGGCCGGACTCCACCAGCTCCCGGGCCGCCCCCAGCGCCTCGAACACGTCCATCGACGACCGCAGCGCCGCCTCGTCGGGACCCAACAGACCCCTGATCCGGTACGCGTAGCCCAGGAGCCAGCCGGCCAGCTCCCCCGGCTCGGGGAGCGCAGCGAGGGCCCCGGTGGCGTCGCCCAGGTGGTGCAGCGCCTCGGCGAGCATCGTGCGGGCCTGTAGCTGGTAGCTGGTGCCGGTCAGGGCTGCCACGGCCAGCCGGAGCTCGTCGGCGGCCGGGGCCCAGTCGAGGGCCTCCATCCGGGCCGAGGCCAGGGACAGCCGGCACAGGCCGGCGTCGGGCGAGTCAGGGGCGCACAGGGCGAGGGCCCGGTGGGCGTACCTGGCCGCCTCGGGGAACCGGTGCTGGCCGATGAAGGAGTGCGTGACTGCCCGGTAGACGAAGATCCGCAGCTCGTCGGGGGCGTCGGGCGGCAGGGTGTCCAGGGCGTGCGCGGCGGCGTCGGCGACCCGGCGGGACGCGCCGAGGATGGTGTAGGGCATGACGAGGGCCGCGTACGCGCGGGGGCCGGGGCGGTCGGCGACCAGAGCCTCGCCGTGTCGGACGGCCGCGTGGGTGTCCCCGGCGAGGGCGAGGGCCGTGACTTGGCGGCAGGTGGCCGTGTCCCGGTCGGCCACCGGCAGCTCGGCGGCTGCGGCGAACAGGCGCGCCGCCTCGGCGTACCCCCCGAGGAGGAGTTGGGTCTCTCCGGCCCGACGGAGGCCGTCGAACCTGGTGGCGTCGCCGGTGATCTCGCCGATCGTGATCTGGAGCCGTCCGGCCAGATACGCCAGGAGGTCCTCGGAGGCGGGCACCCGGTCGGCCTCCACCATGGACAGGTAGGCGCGGGTGTAGTGAGGCTCGGCGAGCTGGCGCTGGGTGAGGCCCCGGGTCAGGCGGAGGGCACGCAGCCGCGCTCCGACCGACTGGTCCATCTAGCCGCCGAAGTTCTGCGTCCAGTAGATGCCGTACTTGCTGCCGGCGGCTTCGGCGACGCCCACCCCGAGGTACTTGAACTTGCAGTTCAGGATGTTCGCCTTGTGGCCGGGGCTGTTCATCCACGCCTTCATCACCGAGGCCGGGTCGCGCTGGCCGGCGGCGATGTTCTCGCCCCACGCCGGGCCGGTGAATCCGGCGGCGGCGATCCGCTCGCCCGGGGACTTGCCGTCGGGGTTGGTGTGGTCGAAGAAGTTCCGCTTGATCATGTCGGCGGAGTGCATCCGGGCCGCGACGGCGAGCCGGGAGTCGGCGGTCACCGCCTGGCAGCCGGCGGTCTTGCGCTCGGCGTTGACCAGGGTCAGCACCTGGGCCTCGCGGGAGTCGCCCGGCGCGCGGGCCGCGCCGCGGGTGACCGACTCGTCGGCGGCCAGGGCCTCGCCGCGCGGCACCTCCACGACCAGGTCGTCGGCGTGCCCGGCGCTGCCGGCCGCGTCGATCTTCTCGGTCACGCCGTGGCCGGCGAACATCGAGAAGCCGGCACCCCCTGCGATCACGAAGAGCAACAGGGCGATCAGCAGTGGTACCCGGAGCCGAGACGACATTCATAGAACTTATCCCATGTGAAAGGGGCCCCCAATAGCTGGCGACCCCTTTCACCCCACGTGACTGATCGTGTACCTACCGCTCGTGGGCCATCTGGATGAAGTCCCAGGATGCGGGCTTGATCGGAGCGGAGAGTGACGGCGACGTCGCTACAGTGGGCTTGCCCTTGGTGTACAGCCACGTCGTGAACAAAGCGGACAGATCCTGGCCGGACAGCCGCTCGGCGTACGCGCGGAACTCGGCGATCGAGCCGTCGCAGTACCGCTTGTGCTTGCCCCAGCCCTGCAGGATCGCGAAGAACTTGCGGTCGCCCACCGCCAGCCGCAGCTGGTGCAGGGCCATCGCGCCCCGGTCGTAGACCGCGTTGTCGAACGGGTCCTCCGCGCCCGGGTCACCCGGCAGCACCTGCCAGAAGTCCGAGTCCGCCGGGTAGAACGCGTAGGTCTGGTCGAAGACCTGCTGCGCCGTGCCCATGCCCTCGTGCTCCGACCACAGCCACTGGGCGTAGGAGGCGAAGCCCTCGTTCAGCCAGATGTCGGTCCAGTTGTGCACTGACACGTTGTCGCCGAACCACTGGTGGGCCAGCTCGTGCGCCACGACCGAGGTGTTGGGGCCCTTGCGCCACGCGCGCCAGCCGTACACCGGGCGGGCCTGGGTCTCCAGGGAGAACCGGATGCCGTCGATCGGGCCGGCGACCCCGCCCTGGGCCTCGAACGGGTACGGCCCGAACACCGTCTCCTCGAACGCGATGATCTCCGCGGTCCGGCCGATCGACGCGCGGGCGTTGTCCCCGAACGTGCCCAGGTTCTTCGCGTAGGCGCTGATCACGGGTTGACCGTCGGGCGCGGTGCTCTTCACCAGGTCGTACTGCCCGATCGCCATGTACGCGAGATACGTGGCCATGGGCTTGGTGCTGTGCCAGTCCCAGTGCGTGAAGCCGCCCGCCGAGTAGGGCTCGGTCTTCAGGACGCCGTTGCTGATCGCCTGGGTGCCGTCCGGGACGGCGATCGACACGTCGAAGGTGGCCTTGTCCAGCGGGTGGTCGTTGCTCGGGTACCACCACCAGGCGCTCTCCGGCTCGTTCACCGCCAGGGCCCCGTCGGAGACCCGCTTCCAGGAGGTGAAGCCGTTGACGACGACGCTGGACGGCACGCCGGAGTAGGTCACCACGACCGTGAACGCCGCGTGCCGCTTGATGTCGGCCGCCGGGGTGACGACCAGCTCGTGCGCGCCCTCGTGGGCGAACGCCGCCGGGGCGCCGTCCACCGTCACCGAGGCGACGTCGAGGGCGAAGTCGAGGTTGAACCGGGACAGGTGCTGGGTGGCGGTCGCCGTGATGGTCGCGGTGCCGTCGAGGTGGTCGGTGGCGGGCTGGTAGCACAGGTTCAGGTCGTAGTGCCCGACGTCGTAGCCGCCGTTGCCGTAGTCGGGATAGTAGGTGTCACCCAGGCCCGACGAGCCCGGGGTCGCCCCCGGACCACCGGCCGCCGCAGCTCCGGGCGCTGCGAGCAGGACGGCGGCGACAGCGACCGCCGTGAAGATCTTGCGCATAGTCGACACTCCACAGGAGAAGGACTTATCGACCGCCAACGATAGCGAAGGCGGGACCCGAATGGGCCCCGCCTTCTTGCCGTGCTATTGCGTGACTAGCTGGCCGTGCCGTAGACCGCGAGCTCGACGGTGTCGACGAACTGGCAGCCGCCGAACGGGCCGGGGCACGTCGGTGCCTGGCTCGTCAGCATGGTGTAGCGGAGGTAACGCACCGCGGACGCCGTACCGGCCGCCAGCGGGACGCTGTTCATCTTGTTGCGGTTGGCCACCCCGAAGGTCGCGTTCGTGGCCATGGCCCAGGTGACGCCGTCGGCCGAGGTCTCCAGCGTGTAGTGCCCGGTGGAGGAGCTGCCCGGGTCACCGCAGGTGTTCGACGGGTTGATCTTGAGGTCCGAGATGTTGACCGGGTTCGGCAGCTTGATCACGGCGAACCGCGAAGCCATCGTGCCGGCGGTCCACACCGCGTCCGAGCTCCAGCCCGTGCCCTGCGACTGGTCGAGCATCGCCCGCGCGCCACAGCCGTCGGAGTCGAAGTCGACGCCGTTGAAGCTCTCGACCTTGCTGCCGCCAGCCTCCGAGGCCCAGTTGCGGACCAGGGCGAAGTTGGCGGAGGTGGTGCCGCCGACGGGGACGACCAGCGTGGTGCTGGCGCCCTCGTAGCCGGGACCGTTGGCGTTGAACTTCGGGTAGTTGCCCGCGTACAGGCCACCGACCCAGTAGTCGCCGTTCGCGTCGGTCACGGCCGTCAGGCTGCCACCGGCCGCCGCCGGGTGACCGGCGAAGGAGACGACAGCACCAGCGACGGGCGTGCCCGACGCGGCGTTGGTGACCTTGCCGGACACCGAGTAGGTCGGGGTGCCCGCCGGCGGCGGGACCGTGAAGTCCTCAGCCGGGGTGATGTCGGCGGCCGTGTTCGAGGCGGCGAAGAAGCCCATGCCCCGGTTGGCGAAGACGCTCCAGATCTTGTCGTGGTACGCCCCGCCGAACACCACGGTGTCCGCGAGCAGGATCGCGTTGCGCTCGTCCAGGTACGACGGGTTGCTCGGCGACAGCTCCATCGCCCGGGTCACGAGGGACTCGGTGACGTTGCTGCCCAGCTCACAGCGCAGGTCCCACAGGGTCTCGACCCAGATCTCACCGTCGGCGTGCACCTCGGGGCCACGCGCGGAGATCTTGCCGAAGTCGCCGAAGGTGTAGCCGCCCGGGCCGGCCGCGGCGGTGCCGTGGCAGGCCGGTTCGGTGCTGCCGACCTTGCAGTCGATCCGCTGGCTGCGGATGCCGTCGATACCGTGGCCGACGTAGTCGCCGACGAGCTCGTCGGCGGCGTTCTTCCGGTCGCTCTGGAAGCCCTCGTTGGTGAGGAAGTCCAGCGCGTACCAGTCCGACCACGCCTCGCCCATCGAGCGGGACTGCTGACCCGACAGGGTCGAGTTGCCCATGGCGTCGACGACGAGCCGGTTGGAAAGGCCGTGGGTGTACTCGTGGTAGACGATGTCGGCCGAGTCGCCGCTGTTCGAGGACAGCCACGGGAAGTTGCCGTCGTTGAAGAACAGGTACATCTGCATCCGCGGCGACTGACCGTCCGGCGGCGTCGACATGTTGGCGTTGTTGGAGTTGCCGCCCGGCATGCCGTTGCTGCTGTTCGCGCCGTCGATCGCCTCGCCGCGCACCGCGTCGCCGTCGCGGGCGTCGAAGTTACCGGCCGCCCGGGTGAAGCCGATCGGGCCGGCGTCGAGGTGGTCGTGGAACTTGCCGAGGAAGTAGTAGAGCTGCACCCCGGTCTGGTTCATGTTCGTCTTCCACGAACCGGCGACGTTCGGGTTCCAGGAGCACTGGTAGTGGCTGCTGCAGGGAGCCCCGTCGGCCTTGATGAAGTTCTGGAACGGGTACTCGAAGTTGCCGCCAGCGCCAGCCGCCGGGATCTCCTCGTCGGGGCTGGACATGTTGTTGTTGTCCAGGTCGGCGTACACGTGCGCGTACAGGCCGCTGAGGTTGGTGGCGTCCTTGCTCAGGCCCGACAGGTTCGCCTTGTGGCTGTCGCCGCCGCGCAGCGAGCCCGGGTAGTAGTCCCAGACGGCGCCGGTGGCCTCCGGGTCGGCCTCGTGCTCGACGAGGCTGCGCCGGTAGAGGGTCTGGCCGCTCTCCGCGTCGACGACGTGGATGAACTGCTCGCCCTTGCTCGGCACGACGATGGTCTGCCACGCGAGCCGCGGGCCGCCGACGGTGAGGAACACGACCTGCTGGGCGTGGTCGCCGTTGGCGAAGGTGGTCTGCTGGTCGGCGCCGTCGCTCTTGGCGACCGCCGAGGCTCCGGCGTCGCCGCGCACGTCGGCGACGGCCTTGGCCCGGGCACCGGCGGCGTCGAGCTTGCTGACCGCGAAACCGGTCGGCAGCGCGGTGGCCGGCGAACCGTCGATCGAGATCAGTCGGCCGTCCTTGGCGATGTGCGCCTTGAAGCCGTTGCCGAAGACCGGGACGCCGTTGACCGACTGGACGAACGACAGGTGCGTCGTCTGCTCGGTGTCGACGTAGGCCTTGCGGAGGGACAGGCCCGAGATGTCGCGGGCGCTGAGCCCGAGAGCGGCCGAGTGATCGCTCAGGAAGCTCAGCGCGATGCTCTCGGGAGCCGCCTTGCTCGCGGAGGTGAGGAAGCCGTCCAGCTTGCTGACCTGGCGGAAGGTACCAGTCAGCAGGTCTGTCTCGACCACGCCCTCGACGCCCAGCTCGGCCTTGAGGGCCTGGAGACCGGCGCGGGGCGCAGCCGCCTGCTTCGCGGCCTTGGCCTGCAGCGCCTTCTGGCTGCCGACGGCGGTCCGCGCGTCGTACGTCTCCCCGAACTCACCCTTAGCGGTGTCTCCGTAGGACGACAGCGGCGACTGTGCGCCGACCTCGCCCTTGCCGGGATCGCCAACGGCCGCTGCCGGCACCGCCGCGACTGCGAGAACTGCAGCCAGGGCGGGGATCAGCCGGGTGTAACGGCCGCGCGAGGGTACTGCCATAGGAACCCCCTGTTGAACGGACTGCGATTTTGGGGCCCTCTGGTCCGCGGCACCCGACGCGGCGATGTACAGCGCCGGCCCGGTGCCCGTGGCCCTCGGGCCTCAGGGACGTCGATATGGCGTCCCGCCGGGCAGCCTGCCGGGTGCGCAGCGGATAACACAATGGTCCGGGCGAATCACGGAGTCCACTAAGTCCGAAAAGTGAGAACTATTCTCCGGACTGTCAGCGATCTGACAGAAACGGTCGCGTAAGGTGATCATGCGACTACGGCACCCCCGCCGGATCGGGGCTTCCCCGGATGTCTTTTTACCCCCGGGTGGGTGACACTGTTTCCTCGCACACCATGGGAGGAACGGCAGTGAACGTGATTGACCAGGTCCGGGCCTGGGTCGAGCTCGCCCGGCGCGGGCCGGACCCGGCCCAGCGCGAGCCGATGATCCGGCTCGTCTACCGACTCTGGGCTGTCGCACTCCTCCTCAAGATGCTCGGCGCGTCCTGGGACGTGTCCTGGCACTTCAAGTGGCTGCGCGACGACCTCGCACCCCCGCACCTGCTGAACACGGTCGGCACCGTCCTCGCCGTCGCCCTGGTGGTGTTCCACAGCTACACGAGATTCGGGATGGACACCCTCGCCCTGCGGGTCGCCCAGGCCGGCACGGCGCTGTTCCTGGTCGCCATCCCCGTCGACCTGCTCAACCACGCGATCAACGGCCTGGACATCACCTCGTGGAGCTACAGCCACGCGATGCTGTACTCCGGCACCGCGCTGATGATCGCCGCCGTGATCCGGGGCTGGTGGCTCGCCGGCAACCGCCCGGTGCTGGCCATCGCGTTCTGGCTGTTCTTCTTCGAGAACGTCCTCTTCCCCAACCAGCACCAGGAGTACGGGGTGCTGTCGATCCGGGCGTGGGACCGCGGCGAGCCGTACGCGGAGCCCAGCCTGCTCGCCTTCGCCGCCCACCAGATCGGCCGGCCCGTCGATCGGGTCGCCGTCCTGCACTTCGCGATGCCGGTCGGGCACTGGCTCTACCCGTTCTACGCCGCGCTCGCCGCGATGTTCGTGCTGATCTGCGCGCGGCGGTTCATCGGCCTGCCCTGGGCTGCCACGGCCGTGGCGGGCGCGTACGTCGCGTACCGCTCGGTGATCTGGCTCGTGCTCGTCGGCACCGGCTTCCCGCCCTCCACGGTGCCGTACCTGCTGCTGGTCGGGGCGGTCGCCGTCGACTGCGCGTTCCTCCTCCCGGCGGCTGCGCGGCTCTACGGAGCGGCCCTCGGCGGGGTCGCCGGCGCCTACCTGGGCGTCTGGCTCCAGGACCGGTACCTGGCGGCCCCGCCGTCGGACTACTCCGCATGGCCGTGGGCCCTCGCGATCCTCCTGGTGTTCTGCGCGATTCTGGATGGAATCCTCCGTTTCCGGGGACGAGTGCGGACCCCGGAGCCGGCCGCTCGGTAAGCTGAGAAGGATGGCTCGCCGGATCAGCACACCCCAGAACCCGCCCGTGACGACCGCACCCCCGGTCCGCAGAACAGCGGCGAAGGGGTCGGGGACCACGCCGGGCGGGCTCGTGCTCGCGCTGGTCATCCTCCTGGTCACCGGCCTGCTCCTCGGCCACCGGCTCATCCCCAACGGCAACGGCTTCGGCTCCCTGGTCGAGAGCTTCCTGCCCTGGCTGGGCGTGCCGCTGGCCCTCCTCGGCGTCACCGCCGCGGTGCTCCGCAGCCGGCCTGGCCTGATCGCCGCCGGCTGCGCCGTCCTCGCCTGGGTCGGCATGTTCGGCCCGACCCTGGTGTCGCGCGGCCCCGGCGGCACCGCCGACCTGCGGGTGCTCTCGCACAACATGTTCGCCGCCAACTCCGACCCGGCCGGCACCGCCCGCGCGCTGCGCGACGCCGGGGCCGACGTCGTCGCCGTGCAGGAGATCGCCGGGGACGCGTCCGGAGAGCTGCACGGCACGCTCGACGCGGCCTACAAGAACCGGCAGAGCCGGGGCACCCTGGGCGTGTGGAGCCGGTTCCCGCTCCGCGAAGTGCAGCCGGTGGACGTCGGCATGGGCTGGGTCCGGGCGCTGAAGATGATCGTGGACACCCCGAAGGGCCCGGTCACCCTGTACGTGGTGCACCTCGCCTCGATCCGGTTCGGCGCGGACGGCCTGGCCAGCCAGCGCCGCGACGCCACCCTCAAGGCGCTGGCCGGGGCGATCGAGGACGACCCGGCACGACGGCTGATCCTCGCCGGCGACCTGAACACGGCGAGCACCGACCGCAGCCTCGCCGGGCTGACCGACCAGCTGACCGAGGCCCAGGACAAGGCCGGCAGCGGCTTCGGCTTCACCTGGCCGAGAGCCGTGCCCATGGTTCGGCTCGACCACATCCTGTCCCGGGGCCTGACGGTCACGGACGCGACGGTGCTGGCCGGGACCGGCAGCGACCACCGGCCGATCACCGCGGCGTTCCGGTTCTAGTGGGTGGGGCCCAACACCGGTATGCAGAAACGCCTCCGCCTTCGCCTCGCCGCCCTCAGCGGGCCAAGACGTCAGGTCAAGAGCTTCTGCCAGTCGGCGGTGGCCGCTACCGTGATCAGCTCCTGGGTCGCGCGGGTCAGGACCACGTAGAGGGTGCGCAGGCCGGCCGGTGACTCCTCGGCGATGTCGCCCGGTTCGAGGACCACGACGCCGTCGTACTCCAGGCCCTTGGTCTCCAGGCTGCCGACGGCGTGCAGCCGGCCCGGGGCCAGGTCGGAGATCCAGCCGGCCACCTCGTCCCGGCGGGACATCACGCACGCCACCCCGATCGTGCCCTCGAGCCGGTCCAGCAGCTCCGACGCCGCCTCCCGGACCGCCGAGCGCAGGTCCCCGGCCACCCGGTGCGACGGGGCCACCCCGGTCCGCCGGACGGCCGTGGGCAGCACGATCCCGGGCAGCCCCCGGCGGGCCACGGCCGCGGCCTGCTCGAAGATCTCGGCGGAGTTGCGGTAGTTGGTGGTCAGCTCGAAGCTGTGCCGGCGGGTCCGGCCGACCGCCTGGTCGCGGGCCCGGCGCGCCTCGGCGGCGTCGTCCCACGAGGACTGGGCCGGGTCGCCGACGATCGTCCAGCTCGCGTACTTGCCGCGCCGGCCGAGCATCCGCCACTGCATGGGCGAGAGGTCCTGGGCCTCGTCGACGACGACGTGCGCGTACTCGTCGTAGTTCTCGCCCCGGACCACGTTCTGCCGGGACGCGAACTCGCGGTCGGCGACCGTGGTCAGCTCCCTGATCCCGTCGATCACGTGGAACGGGTCGGTGCGCTTCGGCTTCGGCGGCTCGCCGAGGAGCATCCGCAGCTCGTCGAGCAGCGGCACGTCCTGGACGGTCGGCAATGCCTTGAACCGCAGCGCCCGGGGCCCGTTCAGCCGGCGGATCATGGCCGGGTCGCGCAGCCAGCCGAGCACGTCGAGCGGGGTGAGCTGCGGCCACCACCGGGTGACGAACTCCAGCAGCTCCGTGCGTTCCTTCATGTCTGCGACGAAGGAGTCGCGCTCCTCGACCGTGGGCTCGTTGAGCCGGTCGCGGTAGAGCCGCCACAGGTCGGCGATCAGCGCCGCCGCCGCCCGGTTCCTGCCATGATTAGGAAGAATGCCCTTTTCGTGTACGCGGGCCCGCGCCGCCCGCAGCGTGTCGGCCTCCAGCCGGAGCACCTCGCCCCGGTAGGTCAGCCGCAGCTCGGTCGGCGCGTCCGGCGGCGGCTGGCGGACCAGCTTCACCAGCAGCGGCCGGATCCCCAGCGAACCCTTCAGGGCCGCGGACCTGGGATCGTCGTGCTCGTCGGCCTCCACCCCGTCGAACACGCCGCCCAGCGACCGCAGGGTCACAGCGTTCTCACCCAGGGACGGCAGGACCCGCTCGATGTACGTCATGAAGACCGCGGACGGGCCGAGGACCAGCACGCCGCCCCCCTCGTACCTGCGGCGGTCGGAGTAGAGCAGGAAGGCCGCGCGGTGCAGGGCCACGGCCGTCTTCCCGGTACCGGGGCCGCCCGTGATCAGGGTGACGCCGCTGCCCGGGGCACGCACCGCCTTGTCCTGCTCCGCCTGGATGGTGGCCACGATGTCGCGCATCTGGTTGCTGCGGGCCCGGCTCAGGGCCGCCATCAGCGCGCCGTCGCCCACCACGACCATGCCCTGGCCGCGCTCCGGGTCGAGCAGGTCGTCCTCGATCCCGATCACCTTCGAGCCGGTGGACCGGATCACCCGGCGACGGATCACGTCCTCGCGGTGCTCGGGGGTCGCCTGGTAGAACGGGGCGGCCGCGGGGGCCCGCCAGTCCACGAGCAGGGCGTTCATCTGCTGGTCGCGCAGGCCGAGCCGGCCCACGTAGCGGACCTTGTCCTCGGCGAGGTCGAGGCGGCCGAAGACCAGGCCCTCGTACTCGCTGTCGAGGGTGCGCAACCGCTTCGCCGCGTGGTAGACGAACGCGTCCCGCTCGACCAGCGCGCCGGGTACCCGGGCGTCGGACTGCCGGTAGCCGGCCGCCTCGTTGGCGACGGCCTCCGCGCGCAGCTGCTCCAGCCGCAGGTACACGCGGTCGACGTACTCCTGTTCCGTGGCGATCTCGGTCTCGACGGTCGACGGGATGTCTGACAACGCAGCTCCGATCACTCACCAGTGGGGCTATGGAATCTTACGGACCCCGGGCGACCAGCGGGCGGTTCCCCTCACGATCAGTGGCCAACCGCCCGAGCAATGCACCGATAGGTAGGTTTCCGGTACGTTGACAGGCGTGGACGAGCAGTTGGGCGGCGACCTTACCCGGCTTCGACAGCTCAACGCGCTCAATGTGATCCGGGCGCTCCGGGGCCAACCGGCACAGGTCGTCAGCGACCTGGTCCGGCGTACCGGGCTGTCCAGGCCCTCGTGCGAGGACCTGCTTGGGGTGCTCCTGGACCAGGGCTGGGCCGCCGTCGAGCCTCCGGCGCAGGGCGGGCTGGGCCGCCCTGCCCGGCGGTACCGGTTCCGGGCCGAGGCCGGCGTCGTCCTGGGGCTCGATATCGGCGCATATCATGTCAGAGCCGCCATCGGTGACCTCAACGGCACAGTGCTGGCCACCTCGCACCGCCAGGTCGAGCCCGAGTGGCCGGCGGGCGACCGGCTGGCCGCCGCCGACGCCGCCGCCGCCGAGTGCCTGGCCGCGACCCGGCACACGGCGGCGGACCTGTGGACCGTGGCCGCCGGGGTGACCGGCCTCGTGGACCGGGCCGGGAACATCGTGCTGTCCGGCACGCTGCGGGACTGGGCCGGCACACCGCTGATCGCCCACCTCGGCGCGCGGTACGCGTGCCCGGTGCTGGTCCAGAACGACTGCAAACTCGGCGCGCTCGCCGAGAAGGTCCGGGGCGTGGCCGCAGGGGTCCGCGACGTGGTCTACCTGCACGCCGGCCGGCGCACCGCCGCCTCGATGCTGATCAACGGCGCGCTCTACCACGGGTACTCCGGGGCCACCGGCGAGATCGGCACCCTGGCCGTCACCCGGTGGGACGACGCGGCCCCGAAGCTGCTCGCCTGCCCCGTGGTGCCGGCGGGCACCCCGACCGACGACATCGGGCGGCTGGTGTTCGCGGCGGCGCGGGGCGGGGACGCCGTGGCGGTGGACGCCGTGCGGCAGTACACCCAGGACCTGGCGGTCGGGGCCGCGGCGCTGGTGCTGACCCTGGATCCGGAGCTGGTGGTGCTCGGGGGCGGGTTCTCGCTGTCCGGGGACGTGATCGCCGGGCCGCTGCACGGGGCGTTGGCGGAGTTGTGCCTGCGCATGCCCCGACTCGAAGTGTCGACGTTGGGTGCGGAGTCGGTGACTCTGGGTGCGGTCAGCTACGCGATCGAGCATCTGGACCGGTTGCTGTTCTCCGCGGACTCGGCCGGGCTGCCGGCGCCTGGGCCGCCGCGCCGGGAACAACCGGTCGAGGCGTAGGGCCGGCCGGGTTCAGGCGTAGGGGCCGGCCTTCCAGGTGACCTCCGCGAGGATCTGCTGCCCTCCGGCGTTCGGGTGGAAGAAGTCGACCGGCGAGAGGTCCTTCACCTCGAACTTGTACCGGTGCACGGCACCCCCGTCGTAGTCGCACAGCCGCCCGTACTTCAGGCAGGCCGACGACAGGGCCGAGTCGTAGGCGGTCACCCGGTCGCGCACGTCCGCCCGGCGCGCGCGGTCCGCCGCCGCGTCGGAGGTCGGGTTGGCCAGCATGCTCGGGCACACCCCCTGGTTCCAGACCCGCACCACGGTGTCGTTGCCGTGTCCGACCTCCCACAGCCGGTACACGTCCGGGATACTCGCGACGAACACCTTCGCCTTCGGCAGCCCCTCCTTGAGGACCCGCAACGCCTCGTCGACCTGGGCCCGGAAGTCCGCGGCGCTCGTCATGTCCGCGACCGCCGGCCGGCACACGTCGTTGGCCCCGACGAGCAGCGTCACGTACTCCGCGCCCGTGGCCACCGCCGCGCGGGCCTGACCGGCCATCGCCCCGGCCCGCGCGCCGGGCACCGCGAGGTTGGTCGCGTGCCCGCCGATCGCCGGATTCAGGGCGCGGATCCGCTCGTAGTGGCTGTAGTCGCGGTCGCTGTCCCCGGTGGACCACGAGTTGCGCGGACAGGGCTGGGGCAGCAGGCACGACGCGAACGCCACGGTGATCGAGTCGCCGATCGCCACCATCGAGCCGGGCAGGCCCTTCGGGGTGGGACCGGGGCCTGGGCCCGGCCCGGGGTTTCCCCCGGACTGGCAGGCGATGGCCACAAGGGACGCTAGGACGACGAGGATGACGCTCGTTCGGCGCATATGTCCAGACTAGTTAGCCCACTGGCTCCAGGGAATGACCCAGTCGCCCAGACCGTCCTGCGGATCGAGCACCCGGGGGCCGTGCTTGACGTCGACGATGTCGCCGGGGCCGAAGTGGTCGTAGAACCACTCGGCGTTGCCGGGTCCCACGTTGACACAGCCGTGCGAGTCGTTGGTCTTGCCCATCTGACCGAGGTCCCATGTGCGCAGGTGGACGTACTCGCCGGCGCCGGAGATCCGCACCGCGTAACCGATCTTGCTGTCGTACGAGTCCGGTCCGGTCGAGGGGCCGCCGTAGCTGGCCGACGTCATCCGGACCTCACGGTCCTTCATGGTCACCACGTGCGGGCCGGTCCGGGTCCAGTAGTCGATCGTGGTGTTGCCGACCTGGCGGGTGCCGCCCTTGCCGAGGTTGGCCGGGAACTCCTTGGTCATGACGCCGTCGATGAAGACCTGCATCCAGTGCTTCTCCGAGTCGGCGATCGCGATCTTCGACGGGCCGATATCGAAGGACAGGGACTTGTCCTCCTGGCCGAAGAGTCCGTTGCCGAGGTCCACACCGTGGATCTTCGCGGTGACGGTGACCTTGGTGCCCGACCGCCAGTACTCCTGGGGGCGCCAGTGCAGCTCCTGGTCATTGAACCAGCGCCACGCGCCCACGGTCTCCGGGCTCGTGGTGACGACCAGCGCGGCCTGGGCCTTCTTCCGGTCCGGGATCCGCTCGTCGAAGCGCACGACGATCGGCTGGCCGACCCCGTAGGTGCCCGGGCCGGTCGGCGTGAAGTACGGCAGCGTCTGGTTGTTCGGCTTGATCGTCGTGAAGCTGCTGCTCGCCTCGGCCTTCTTGCCGCCGGAGCTCAACGCCGAGGCCTTCAGGGTGTACGCGCGCTGGTAGCCCAGGGGCTCGGTGACCGTCCACCCGGTCCGGTCGCCGGACAGCTCGCCCTTGATCTGCTTGCCGTCCTCGTTGGTGAGGACCACCGACTCCAGGGTGCCGCGCTCGACCTTGACCGAGACGGAACCGGGGCTGACGTCCTTGGCGCCGTCGGCCGGGGAGATCGTGATCGTCGCCTCGGAGATCGGGGTGGGGGTGGTGCCGCCGGACTCGGCCTTCACGCCCTCCGGCTTTCCGGATTTCTTGTCGTCCGAGCCACACGCGCCGAGAAGGGGCAGCGCGGCGACTCCGGCTATGGCGCCGAGCACTCCGCGTCGCGACCGGTCCGACATCGTGGCCACCTTTCATCACTCCCGAACAGTCAATGAACCAGGGTCCCCCGCCGCCTCACATGACGGCAACCCATCGGCTCGTGACATTAAACGCTGTGACCCGTATGGATGGTTGCACGCAGTCCGGAACATCCACCAGAGACCGATTTCTTCGGTACGTGGGCGCACCGATTCGCACCTCATACCAAGATTTGTCCGAAAAATATAGGTCTGGCTAGATTAGGTAACTCGGAATAGCGTGATGGTCACGAAGGGTGACTACACCTCGAGTCGAGAAAGGAGTGACCCTCCGCACACCCGACTCCACGGACGCCGGGAGGCTCCCCGCCCGGCAGGAGGCCCCGCGCGAATCTCCGCGCGGGGCCTCCATCTCGCAGGTCGTGCAGTCGCGCGGGCGGCCGCCGTCAGGCCGCGCGGCGCCCACGGGCGAACGCGGCGGCGCCCAGCCCCAGGCCGAGCAGCCCGGCCACGGCACCGGTGATCGCCAGCGGCAGGGTGGCCCTGTTCTCGGTGCTCTTCGCCTCGGCCTTCGGTGCGGCGGGCGAGGCGTCGGCGGCCACGAGCTTGAGCACCGGGGCCGGCTTCGCGGGCTCCTCGGCCCCGGTCTT
This sequence comes from Longispora fulva, assembly GCF_015751905.1. Taxonomy (NCBI): domain Bacteria; kingdom Bacillati; phylum Actinomycetota; class Actinomycetes; order Micromonosporales; family Micromonosporaceae; genus Longispora; species Longispora fulva. Next base: position 7,273,380 of record NZ_JADOUF010000001.1, on the reverse strand, counting down.
CTCCTCGATCCACCGGACGATCGAACCGTCCGAATAGGTCTGCAGCGCCTTGAACACCATCTGGTCCGCCGTCGGCATCGCGCCCATCGACACCGGGAACTCCAGGAACTGGCCCGGCTTGATCCCGTCCTCCGGGGTCAGCGCCGTCCACGTGATCTTCGTGACGGCCTCGGTGATCTTCCGGCCGTGCGACTCCAGCGGGGTGGCCAGCTTCGTCTTCTCCATCTCGGCCTTCCACCCCGGGATCGGCATGGTGCGCACCGAGGACAGCGGCTGCGACTCGGGCAGGTTCACCTCCAGCTTCACAGTGGACGCCGTGTCGCTCTCGTTGGGCACCCGGAAGACGGCGCGGGAGTAGCCGCCCTGCTTGTTGGTGGTGCCCGCGTCGATGGTCACGTGGGCCGACGCCGGGGCGGCCAGGGCCACGACACCGACGAACGCGACACCGAGTACGACGAGGAGCTTCCGTCCGAGGACGCTGCGCATGAGGGGAACCCTTCCGGTTTACTTGATCTGCACCGTCTGGCTGACGGTCGCCTGGTCGATGTCGGACACCCGGAGCGTGAACCGCAGCTCCCAGGTGCCGGGGGTGGGCAGCGTGAGCTCCCCGACCGCGTGGTCATCGGTGAGCTGGAGGACGGCCACCTCGATCGGCGCGATGTCCCTCGACGGCATCGCGACCGTGACCTGCCACTCCAGGACCTTGATCGGCTTGCCGTCCGGGGTGAAGGCGTACATGTGCATCGTGTTGTTGCCGACCGCCGCCGGATCCAGCTCCACCTGCAGCTTGAACAGGGAGTTGTTCATCGTCGCCGAGAACGGCAGGTTCGCCGAGGCCGACGGCAGCGCCGCCTCGGTCCGCGCCGGGGTCTGCTGCACCAGGAACGCCGTCACCGCGAGGATCACGGCCGTGACCGCCAGCTCGCCGAACACCATCCGGCGCACCTTCGGCTCCCCGGTCAGCACCTTCCTTCGGGCCACGGACGCCATGCCCAGCACGCCGGCCAGCAGGACGGCCTTGACGATCAGGAGCTGCCCGTACCGGGTGTTGAACAGGGCCGGCAGGGTGCCCACCTCGATCAGCGCCTGCGCGACCCCCGCCACGACCAGCGCGGTGACCGCCCAGCCGGCCCAGCGCGACCACACCGGCATCAGCGCGCGCAGCTCGCCGTCGGTGCCCCTGGGCAGCAGGTGCAGGGCCAGGCCGACCAGGCCGCCGAGCCACACAGCCATCGCGACCAGGTGGACGAGGTCCACGGCCACGGTCAGCGGCGGGGCCGGCGAGGCGCTCGGGTGGCCGGCCAGGGGCCAGGTGAGGGCGGCGACGGTGCCCAGTACCCCCAGAATGATCTGGTCGCTCTTCGTGTTCTTCGCCGCCAGCACCCGGCGGAGCAGCGGGACCGCCGCCGCCAGCACAGCCAGCCTGGCCAGACCTGTGAACCCGAACCGGCTGGACAGGACCTCCCGCAGGTCCGCGCCCGACGCGCCGAACAGCGCGCCGCCGGTGACGTAGGGCGCCTGGAGGTACAGGGCCAGCACGGTGCCGCCGGCGAGCAGGCCCACGCCGGTCCAGACCAGCTTGCCGGGCCGGGACAGCCGGGTCGGCCACAGACCGATCATCAGCAGCACCGGGCCCACGACCAGCAGCAGGCCGACGTAGCCCAGGTAACGGGAGATCGGCAGCAGCGCCGAGACCACCGGGTCCACCTCGGCGCCCGAACCGCCCAACACCCCGGGGGCCGTCGTCGACGGGGCCTCGATCGAGAACGCGAAACCGCCGGACACCGGGTGGCTGTCGTCGGAGATGATCCGGTACGACACCAGATACGTCCCCCGCCCCGCCCCCTCCCGCAGCGGGATCGACACCTGGGAGCCCCCGACCGACGGCTCGCCCCGGTCGGCGCGCTTGCCGTCCGGCCCGATGATCCGCAGTTGGCCGGGGACGGGCGTGACCGCCTCCGTGAAGTACAGCGTCACCTGGCGCGGGGCCTGGGCCACGATCGAACCCGACGGCGGGTCGGTCCGTTGCAGCCCGGCGTGCGCGCTGGCCGGCGCGGCGGGCAGGAGCAGTCCCGCCATCAGCGCGATGATGAAGAGTGCCGATTTTCTCACGGTGTGACCGTAGCGGGACGGGCACCGCCACGCACCGATGTGCGGCCCAGAGCCCACAACAAGCCCGCCTGGACCAGGGCCACCAGGTGCCCGGTCTCGTGCGCCAGGGCCGTGGAGTCGTTGAGCACGTCCATGCCGCTGGTCAGCGCCAGGCAACCGGCCAGAACGGCCGCGACCGGCACGAACGCCCGGGCCCGCGACGGCTGCCACGCCGCGAGCAGGAAGCCCACGGCCAGCGCGATGTCGAACGACGCCATCTCCCGGCTCGCGTGCGGCCCTGAGCCGCCGTCGAGCAGCACCGGCAGGGCCAGCAGGAGCTGGATCACCGCCGCGGCGCCCACCGCGAACCGCAGGATCTGCCACCGGGCCCGCCGGGCGGCCTTCTCGTCCTCGGCGACGGCGGCCAGCACCCTGGCCGTGAGGTCCGGCGGGGAAGCCGTCCAGGCCAGGTCCGGCAGCCGGAGCGCCTGGACCTGCCACGTCCGGCAGGCCGCGCAGCCCGACAGATGAGCCTCCGTCGCCTGCGCCGAGAGCTCCGCCACCTCACCGTCGAAGAGCGCCGACAGCGCCGCCCGGACCTCACCACACGTCATGTCCCTGTAGTCGTCGGCGGGCGGTCTCCAGTTCCCGTGACGTGGGCCACTCCCGTATTGTCAGCTTCGTGAATCCCGCTCCCGACTCCGCGACGCAGTGGGCGCTCGCGGCCCGGGACGGCGACCCGGTCGCGCAGGCGGCCCTGGTCCGCGAGACCCAGTCCGACGTGTGGCGGCTGTGCGCCAGTCTGGCCGACGCCCGGGTGGCCGACGACCTGACCCAGGAGACGTACCTGCGGGCGTTCAAGGCCCTCGCCCGGTTCGAGGCGCGCTCCACGGTGCGGACCTGGCTGCTCGGCATCGCCCGCCGGGTGTGCGTGGACCACATCCGGGTGATGATCCGCCAGCGCCGGGCGGACAACGCCTTCGAGGAGCCCGCGTACCAGCCCGACCCCGCAGCCGGGGTGAGCGGGGAGGACCTGCTGCGGCGGTTGCCGGCCGACCGGCGGAGCGCGTTCGTGCTCACCCAGGTGCTCGGCCTGTCGTACGCGGAGGCCGCTGACATCGAATCAGTACCTATTGGGACAATCAGATCACGGGTCGCTCGGGCCCGGGCAGATCTGGTCGAGGCAGTCGAGACGGCGCTCACCAGCTGAGTCGGAACCAACCGCGGAGGCGGTGCGACTAATGAGCGTGGGAATCGACATGTCAGCGCCACGGACGGCCACATCCGGCCGACGTCGGCACATCACCAGGGTGGTCAGCACCCTGGCCAGACTCGGCCTCGCCGGGATCTGGCTGGTCGCCGGAGGGTCCAAGGTCTCCGACCTCGGCGCGTCGGTCCGGGCGGTGAACGCCTACGAACTCCTGCCCAACGGCGCCGCCCAGATCGTCGGATCGGCGCTGCCGTTCATCGAGATCATGATCGGGCTGCTGCTGCTCGCCGGGTTGTTCACCCGGGCGGCGGCGATCGTCTCAGCCGGCCTGTTCGTGATGTTCATCTTCGGCATCGCCTCGGCGTGGGCCAGGGGACTCCAGATCGACTGCGGCTGCTTCGGCGGCGGCGGCGCACTGGCCGCCGGCGAATCGCCCACATACTTTTGGGAGACTTTGAGGGATATAGGGTTTCTGGCGGCAGCCGGTTTCCTGATCCTCCGGCCGCGCACCTGGCTCTCCCTCGACGGGGTGCTTCTGGGTGGCCCTTCCGGGCCCGACACGAGCAAGGGATAAAAGTGAGCAAACGAGTTGATCAGAAGACGGCCGCCCGGGTCGTCCGCGAACAGATCGCCGCCGAGGACCGGCGCCGCCGCGTGATGTGGACCGCGATCGGCGTCACGCTCGCCGTGCTGATCGCCGGGGCCATCGGGTACGGCGTCTGGCAGGCCCAGCAGCCGACCAAGTACAACGTGCCGGCCACCGCCACCGAGAAGAAGGACGGCATGGTCATCCCGGGCACGACCGGGAAGGCCAAGGTCGAGATCTACCTCGACTACCAGTGCCCGGCGTGCAAGCAGGTCGAGGACGCCATCACGCCCACGGTCGACCAGTGGATCAAGGACAACAAGATCACGCTGATCTACCACCCGGTGGCGATCCTGGACCAGATGTCCTCGCCGAACCAGTACTCCACCCGGGCCTCCGGGGCCGCGGCCTGCGCCGCCGACGGCGGCAAGCTCTACGAGTTCAGCAAGCAGCTCTACGCCCGCCAGCCCGCCGAGAACACCGGCGGCCTCCCCGACGACGACATCATCGCCGCCGGCGGCGCGGCCGGCCTGATCGACCCGGCGTTCGCCCGCTGCGTGCGGGACCAGACCTACAAGGGCTGGGCGAAGAAGGTGACCGACGACTTCACCAAGCGCGGCCTCCAGCACACCCCGACCCTGTTCGTGAACGACGTCGAGGTCGTCGCCGACAAGGGCAAGGGCGACACCAGCGTCGTCGACGCCCTCAAGCGCATGGTGACTGACGTTAAATAGCGGGATGAACGTGTGGCGGGCGGTGCTCGCGGGGATCGTGGCCGGGCTGGCCGTCGCCAGCCCGGCCTCCGCGCATTCCCAGGACGCCCCCGGCGCCAGCGACTACCGCACCACGGTCACCGCGATCACCCCCGCCCTGCCCGGCCTCACCATCCGCACCGTCGACGCCGGGGCCAGCCTCGAACTGCGCTACACCGGCCCGGCCACCATCGAGGTCCTCGGCTACTCCGGGGAGCCCTACCTCAGCGTCAGCCCCGGCGGGGTCCGGCAGAACGCCCAGTCCCCCGCCACCTACCTCAACGAGACCCTGCACGGCGGCGCCGAAGGCGGGGACGCCGCGGCGGCCCCCGAGTGGCGGCAGCTGTCGAGCACGCCCGTGGTCCGGTGGCACGACCACCGGGCGCACTGGATGGGACCCCAGCCGCCCATCGCGGCCCGCCAGCCCGATCGGCCCCACCGGCTCCGGGAGTGGTCCATCCCCCTGCGTGACGGGGTACGGGACTTCCGCGTCACCGGCACCCTCGACTGGGCACCCCGGCCGGAGGCGTGGGGTTGGTGGGCCGGGGTGGTGGTGATCGGGCTCGGGGTCGCGCTGCTGGGCGGTTGGCGGGTGTCCGCCGGCGCGGCACAGGTGGCTGGTCCGGCGGGGGGCGCGACACTAGCGGCCGCCCGGCGCTTCGGACCGGTGGTGCTCGCCGTGGTCGCCGGGGGCCTGTCGCTCGTCGACTCCGCCGGGCGGGTGCTCGACGCCGGGACGTTCCAGCGAGAGGACCTGTGGGGGTTCGCGGCCGGGGCCGGGATGCTCGCCGCCGCCGGGTACGCGCTGCCGCGCCGCCCCGCCGCCGACTTCGCCCTCGGACTGGCCGGCGGGGCCCTCGCGCTGCTCTGCGGGTTCGCCAGGGCCGCCGTGTTCCAGCACGCCATCGCGCCCGTGCCGTGGGACGGGTTGTGGGCCCGGTTCTCCGTCGCGGCGTGCGTCGGGGTCGGGCTCGGGCTGGCCGCGGCCGCTGGTCACCGGATCGGGCGGGTGGGCCCGGCCGGCCGGGCCGCACCGGTCGCCTGACCAGGCGTTGGTCACGGCGGGGCGCGGCCACCGGCTCTGGAGTGTCACAGGGGCGGGATATGGTCGGTTCATGACTGAGAAGCTCACGCCCGGCGACGTCGCGCCCGACTTCACCCTGCCGACCGCCGACGGTGGCCAGCTCGCCCTCAAGAGCCTGCTGGGCCGCAAGGTCGTGCTCTACGCGTACCCCGCGGCGATGACCCCCGGCTGCACCAAGCAGGCGTGCGACTTCCGCGACTCGCTCGCCTCCCTCAAGGCCCAGGGCTACGAGGTCGTCGGCATCTCCCCCGACAAGCCGGAGAAGCTCGCCAAGTTCGTCGAGCGCGACGCGATCACGTTCCCGCTGGTCTCCGACGTCGACAAGAGCGTGCTCGACGCGTACGCGGCGTACGGCGAGAAGATGAACTACGGCAAGGTCAGCATGGGCGTCATCCGCTCCACCTTCGTCATCGACGAGGAGGGGAAGATCGAGCACGCCTTCTACAACGTGAAGGCCACCGGCCACGTGGCGAAGCTCCGCCGCGACCTCGGTCTGGACTAACCGTGGCCCGGGGCTGCGGCGGCGCACGCGATCGGGGATGATGCCGCCGTGGCCCGCATCTACGCTCTTCTGTTCGTCCTCGACATCATCATGGTGGTGTATTCGACGATCGACTGCATCACGACGCCGGCGCACGAGGTGCGCAACCTGCCCAAGCTCGGGTGGATCCTGCTGATCCTGCTGTTCTCGCCGGCCGGGTGGATCGCGTGGTTCGTGGCGGGTCGGCCGGCGTCGGGGGGCGTGGCGGCGCAAGGTCAGGGCCCGGAGGCTCCCAGGTGGTCTCGGCCCCTCGCGCCGGATGACGATCCGGAGTTCCTACGCGGGCTGGGGAAGCAGAGCCGGGATGACGAAAAGTTGTTGAAGGACTGGGAGGCGGATCTTCGGCGGCGGGAGGACGAGCTCCGCAAGAAGAAGGACGAGCCGGAGGAGTCCTGAATTGTCGGTGGGTGCCGTTGACGTCCCCACCATGGAGAACCTTCGTCCGAAGTGGAGCCGGGTGATCTACACCCGGGAGATGCTCGAGAAGGCCGTTGCCGAGTCGGTGAGCGTCATGGGCGTGATGCGCGCCTTGGGAATCAGGCTCACTGGCGGAAGCCATGCCCACCTGAAGCGTCGCATCACCCGCGAAGGGATCGACATCTCACACTTCACGGGCAGTAACCACAATCGGGGCAAGAAATCTGCCTACCGGCTCAGCGCACGGCAGATCCTGGTCCAGCGAGGATCGGACCAGAATCGCGCGAAACCCGAGATGCTCCGCCGCGCGATGCTGGAATCCGGGATCCCTCACGAATGCGCTACGTGCGGAAGTCTCGCGGAATGGCAGGGCCGACCCCTCACCCTGCACGTGGATCACATCAGCGCGAATTTCGCTGACTGCCGACTGGAGAATCTTCGTTTTCTCTGCCCGAACTGCCACAGTCAGACCGCGACCTACGCCGGCAAAGGAAAGCGGAAACGGACAGACGACCAGCCTGCGGGGCCCGAAAGCGCCGCCGTAGACTCTGAGGGCGCAGCGAAGGTATCGTGACCGACTGCGACGGGGCCGTAGCCCAGCGGTAGAGGCACACGGTTTAGGTCCGTGACAGGGTGGGTTCGAATCCCATCGGCCCTACATGATCGCGGTGGGGTCGGCTTCAGCGAGCCGGCCCCGCTCGCGCTTCGTCAGGTCTGGGGCAGGTCCGCGATCAGGGTGGCCAGCTCGCGGAAGGCCTGGCCTCGGTGGCTGATCGCGTCCTTCGCCGCAGGGGTCAGTTCGGCGCTGGTCACGTCGTACCCGTCGGGGACGAAGATCGGGTCGTAGCCGAAGCCGCCCGTGCCGCGCGGCTCCCGGATGATCGTGCCCCGCATCTCGCCCAGCACGACATGCTCCTCGCCCGAGGGCAGCACGAGCGCGGCCGCGCACACGAAGCCCCCGGCGCGGTACTCGTCCGGGACGTCGCCGAGCTGGCCCAGCAGGAGCTGGAGGTTGGCCAGGTCGTCGCCGTGCCGGCCGGACCAGCGCGCGCTGAACACGCCGGGCATGCCGTTGAGCGCGTCCACGGCGAGGCCGGAGTCGTCGGCGACGCAGGGCAGGCCGGAGGCCCTGGCGCCGTCGCGGGCCTTGAGGAGGGCGTTCTCCTCGAAGGTGAGGCCGGACTCGACGGTCTCGGGGAACGCCGGGACGTCGTCGAGGCCGACGATGTCGAGGTCGGTCATGATCCGGCGGAGTTCGGTGATCTTCTTGGCGTTGCGGGACGCGAGCAGCAGCCTCACTGGCTGGCCTCCTTCGGAGTTGCGGCGGTCGTGCGGGTGCCGTGGCGGGCAGTCTCAGGCCACCGGCCGGAGATGGTCGCGGCAGGCCGAGAGAACCAGGCGATCGCCCCGGGTCGCGGGGTCCGGGCTCAGGCGCGGGACTTCTTCTGGATCTCGGTGAGTTCGGCGCAGCCGAGGACGCCCAGGTCGAGCAGGGCGTTGAGCTGGTCGCGGTCGAAGACGCCGTCCTCGCCGGTGCCCTGGACCTCGACGAACTCGCCGGCCCCGGTGCAGACGATGTTCATGTCGACCTCGGCGTTGACGTCCTCGGCGTAGCTCAGGTCCAGGCGGGGCTCGCCTTTGATGATGCCGACGCTGACGGCGGCGACGGAGCGGTGCAGCGCCTTGGCGGGGCTGGCGGCGAGCTTGTGCCGGGCGGCCAGCCAGTCGACGGCGTCGGCCAGGGCGACGTACGCCCCGGTGATCGCCGCGGTGCGGGTGCCGCCGTCGGCCTGTAGGACGTCGCAGTCCAGCACGATGGAGTTCTCGCCGAGGGCCTTGAGGTCCAGGCACGCGCGGAGGCTGCGGCCGATCAGGCGGGAGATCTCGTGGGTGCGCCCGCCGATCTTGCCCTTGACGCTCTCGCGGTCGCTGCGGGTGTTGGTGGCGCGGGGCAGCATCGAGTACTCCGCGGTGATCCAGCCGAGGCCGGAGCCGCGCCGCCAGCGGGGCACGCCGTCGGTGACGCTGGCGGTGCACAGCACCCGGGTGTCGCCGAACTCGACGAGGACGGAGCCCTCGGGGTGGCGGGACCAGCCGCGGGTGATGTTCACGGGGCGGAGGGCTGCGGCCGTACGGCCGTCTGGGCGTGACATCCCCCGAGCTTAACGGGCCGCTCAGATCTCGTAGACCGAGCCGGAGCGGACGATGTCGACGGGGCCGGCGTACGCGTCGCGTACCTCCCGGCGGGTCTGGTCCTCGTCGCCCCATGCCGCGACGAGGTGCGTGATCAGGAGGAGCTTCACGCCGGCCTGGGTGGCGTGCTCGCCGGCGTCCTTGCCGGTGAGGTGCAGGTGCGGCGGGTTGTCGGCGCCCTCGAGGTAGCTGGCCTCGCAGAGCAGCGCGTCGGCGCCCTGGGCGAGCTTGAGCAGGGCGTCGCAGGGGCCGGTGTCCGACGAGTAGGCCAGGCTGCGGCCGCCGTGGGTGATCCGGAGCCCGAAGGTCTCCACCGGGTGGTCCATCAGCTCCGTGGTGACCCGGAACGGGCCGAGGTCGAACTCCCCGGGGGTGAGCTCCCGGAAGTCGTACACGTCGTCGAGAGGGGCGTCGGTGCGGTCGTAGACGTCGTGCAGGCGCTGGGCGACACCGGAGGGGCCGTACAGCGGGAGGGCCGGGAGTTTGCCCGTCGGGCAGTAGCGCCGGGCGACGACGTAGGACGCGGCGTCGAGCATGTGGTCGGGGTGCAGGTGGGTGACGATGATGGCGTCGATGCCGTACATGTCGCCGAGGCGTTGCAACGCGCCCAGGGTGCCGGTGCCGAAGTCGATGAGCAGCCGGAAGCCGGCCGCCTCGACCAGGTATCCCGAGCAGGCCGACTGGGGTCCGGGGAAGCTGCCAGCGCAGCCCAGAACGGTGAGCTTCATGAGGAGACCTCAATATTCCCGAGGAATCGGCCGGCCAGCTTGGTGAAGGCGGCAGCGTCGCCTGTGGTGGTGAACGTGTGGCGCGGCGGCGGCGCGTCGGCGGACCGTAGCAGGTCACGTTCTGTGAGGATTCTGTACAGATCGCGCGCCGTCTCGTCGGCGCTGGACACCAGGGTCACGCCGTCCCCCATCACGAGGCCGAGCATGCCGGCGAGGAGCGGGTAGTGGGTGCAGCCGAGGACGAGGGTGTCGACCCCGGCGCGTTCGAGAGGTTCGAGGTAGCCCTGGGCGAGGCCGAGGAGTTGGCGGCCGGTGGTGACGCCGCGCTCCACGAAGTCCACGAACGCCGGGGCGGCGACGGTGTGCACGCTGACGTGCGGGGCGGCCCCGAACGCGTCCTCGTACGCCTTGCTGTTGGCCGTCGCGACCGTGCACACCACGCCGACCTGACCGTTGCGGGTGGCCGAGACGGCGCGTCGCACGGCCGGGCGGATCACCTCGATGACCGGGACCGGATAGCGTTCCCTGGCGTCGTGCAGGCAGGCGGCCGACGCGGAGTTGCACGCGATCACGAGGGCCTTGACGCCCTCGTCGACGAGGCGGTCGAGGCACCCCAACGCGTACCGCCGGACGTCGGCGATGGGTTTCGGGCCGTACGGCACGTGTGCCGTGTCGGCGAGGTAGCGCAGCTCCTCATGCGGGAGCGCCTCAAGGACCGCTCGGGCGACCGTGAGCCCCCCGACCCCCGAGTCGAATATGCCGATGGGCGCGTCCGTCACGCTGCGCAGCCTACGCTGTGGGAGCCGTCCCGCCAGCCGATCTCCTGTCAGATGTCGCGAAGGTGACATCGAGCGGCTTCGGCCCGCAGGCCCCGGCCGCCCGACGGGGGATACTGCTGTGCGCGGGTCGTGCGCCGGGCGGCCACCCAGATACGGAAGAATGGTGCAGCGTGAGCAGTGAGACTGAACGCAACGAGCCCGATCACGTCGCCGGTTTCGGTTCGGCCCTGGGGTTGGCGGACGCCGACGCCCCGGCCGTGGACCCGAACGCCTCGTTCCGGACCCGGCTCGCCCTCGCGGTGGGCAGCGAGGGCCGCCGTGGGGCGCGGGACTTCTCCGCACCTCCGCCGCAGCGGATCCTGGCCGCCGTGTCCGTCTGGGCGTTCGTGCTGGCGCTGGGCGGGATCGTGGTGGGGCTGGCGGCGCTGGTCCGGATCATCGCCGGCGCGCCCGGCTGGTTCGAGCCGGTGATCATCCTGGTCGGGATCCTGGGGATGGGGTTCACCGTCGCCGGATTCGTGACCGTGAACCGGGCGCTGATCCCCTGGGCGGTCCTGGGTGCCGGCACCCTGACCCTGATCGTGGGCGCGATCCTCACCGCTTCGGCCTGAAACCCTTTTTCGGGTACGAAGCGTCCCTGATCCGGCGCGCGGCGGCCCAGCCCCGGGCGTCAGGCCCCTGGCTGGGCCGGACGCCCGTGGTTGGGCGTCAGGCCCAGAGCTGGCCCTCCAGGGCGGCTTCCGCCTCAGCGAGCGTGCCGGCGTACGCACCCGTGGACAGGTACTTCCAGCCGCCGTCGGCCACGATGAACGCCACGTCGGCCTCCTGGCCGGCTTTGGCCGCCTCGTGGGCGACGGCGAGCGCCGCGTGCAGCACCGCCCCGGTGGAGAAGCCGACGAACAGCCCCTCGACCTCGACGAGCTGGCGGGTGCGCAGGACGGCGTCCTGGGTGCCTACGGAGAACCGGCGGGTGAGCACGGAGGCGTCGTACAGCTCGGGGACGTAGCCCTCGTCGATGTTGCGCAGGCCGTAGACCAGCTCGCCGTACCGGGGCTCGGCGGCGATGATCTGGATGCCGTCGACCTTCTCCCGCAGGTAGCGGCCGATGCCCATCAGGGTGCCCGTCGTGCCGAGCCCGGCGACGAGGTGCGTGATGGTGGGCAGGTCGCGGAGGATCTCCGGGCCGGTGGTCTCGTAGTGCGCGCGGGCGTTGGCCTCGTTGCCGTACTGGAAGAGCATCACCCAGTCGGGGTGCTCCCCGGCGAGGATCTTGGCCTTGGCGACGGCCTGGTTGGAGCCCCCGGCGGCCGGCGAGAAGATGATCTCGGCGCCGTACATCCGGAGCAGGGCGACCCGCTCCGGGGAGACGTTCTCGGGAAGAACGCAGACCAGCCGGTACCCCCGGAGCTTGGCGACCATGGCCAACGCGACGCCGGTGTTGCCGCTGGTGGGTTCCAACAGGGTGTCGCCGGGCTTGAGCCGGCCGGACTCCTCGGCCGCGCGCACCATGTGCAGGGCCGCGCGGTCCTTGATGCTGCCGGTGGGGTTGCGGTCCTCGAGCTTGGCCCACAGCCGCACCTGGGGGGACGGCGACAGTCGGGGCAACCCGACGAGCGGCGTGTCCCCGCAGGCGGCCAGCAGCGAGTCGTATCTCGCCATGACAGGTTCCTCTGTGAGGTGGGTGCTTCGGGCGGGGCGCTGGCGCGCCCCGCCCGAAGCCACGAGAAGAGCTCCGGCCCCGGAACGCCGGAAGAAGAGTCCCGAACCGGAACGGCCGGGAGATGAGTCCCGGCCCCGGAACGGCCGGCGACGAGCTAGTGCGCCGCGAGAACCTGACCGCGCAGCGCCAGATCGGCACCACCGGTCCACCCGAGCGCCGCCAGCGCCGCGAACCCGAACGCCCCACCGGCCACGGCCGGCAGGATGGTGACCGAGTCGCCGTCGGCGACCTTGGTCTCCAGGGAGCCGGTGAACCGGACGTCCTCGTCGTTGACGTAGATGTTGACGAACCGGTGCAGGCCGCCGTCGTCGGTGATCAGCCGGCCGCGCAGGCCGTTGTACTGGCCGTCGAGGTCGGTGAGCAGCTCGGCGAGCGTGGTGCCCGCGCCTTCGACGGCCTTGGCGCCGCCGGTGTAGGACCGCAGGATGGTGGGGATGCGGACTTCGATTGCCATGGTCGGACTACTCCTGTGAACGAGGGTTGATCAGGGACTGGAGACAAGCCGTCTCTTAACAGTCGTAGACCACCGTCGTCGGCGTCTGCCCGAACATGTACGTCTGCACCGCGTCGGAATCGACGACCTGGATCGGTTCCTCGGTGACCTGCTGGTCAACGATGCGGAACGACCGCAGCTCCGTCTCGTCGTCCGCCCGGGTGGAGACGAGCACGTAGTGGGCGCCCGGCTCGGCGGCGAGGTTGATGTCGGTGCGCGACGGGTAGGCCTCGGTGGCGGTGTGCGAGTGGTAGATGACGACCGGCTCCTCGTCCAGGTCGTCCATCTCGCGCCACACCCGGAGCTGCTCCATCGAGTCGAAGCGGTAGAAGGTCGTGGACCGTTCCGCGTTCGCCATCGGGATGTGCCTGAGCGGTTTGTCCGATCCGGCCGGGCCTGCCACGACACCGCACGCCTCGTCCGGGTGGTCCCGGCGCGCGTGGGCGACGATCGCGTCGGCGATCGCACGGTCGATGGTCAGCACGCGCACATCGTACCGGCTCGGAGCCCCGGAGGTCTCCATGGCATGGGTCACGCGGCCGACCCGGCGATGCTTCGCTCTTGATCTGACGTCTTGGCCCGCTGAGGGCGGGCAGGCGAAGGCGGAGGTGCGCCTGAATACCGGTGTCGTATTCAGGCGTGCCGACAACGCACGCATCGTCGCCCTCAGCGGGCCCCACCTACGTGAGCGAGTCGATCAGCGACTCCTGGAGGTAGGACAGGTAGCCGTAGACGGAGATCTGGAGGCCGCGCTCGTCGTCGGCGTCCTCGTACTCCTCCTCGATGTCGAAGTCGTCGCCGATCTCCAGCCGGGTGCCGAGCGCCAGCCGCACGTCGTTGACGGCCCGCAGCCAGGCGTCGGCCTGCTCGACGGTGAGCGTGGTGTGCTCGTCGAGGGTGTCGAGCACGACGGCGGCGGCGTCGACCTTCGCCTGCTTCAGATCATCTTCCGTGTACCGGCGCAGCTCGGCCGCCGCGACCGGGTTGTCCTGGTAGATGTCGGGGAACAGCCGCTCGAACACCGGGTCGGCCCGCAGCCCCTCGGTGACCAGCTCGGAGACCTGGGTGACCACCATCCGGAGGACGTCGATCTCCTCGGGGCGGAAGGTCGCCACGATCTCGTCGCCTTTGCGGTAGAATGTCATGATTTCTCCACCGTCGCCCAGAGTCCGTAGCCGTGCAGCCGGGTGGCGTCGAACTCCATCCGCTCCCGGGCGCCGTGCGAGACGACGGCGCGGCCCTTGTGGTGCACGTCGAGCATCAGCTTCTCGGCCTTCTCCTTCGAGTAGCCGAACAGCTTCTGGAACACCCACGTCACGTAACTCATGAGGTTGACGGGGTCGTTGTGCACCACCGTGATCCACGGGCGATCGGCCTCGAAGACCTCTTCGACTTCTGTCGCCTCGGCGGGCAGGGCCTGGGTCCCGGACATTCCCTCACCCTAGCCCGAACCGCCCACGGAGCAACCGCCCACCTCACGAGACAAGATCACGGGTACTAGCCTCACAGCAATGGAGTTCCGGGTGCTCGGCGGCGTGGACGTGCTCGTGGACGGCCTGCCCGTGGACCTCGGCCGGCGCCGGATGGAACGCTGTCTGCTCGGCCTCCTCCTCCTCAACCTCAACGCCGCGCTGAGCATCGACCGCATGATCGACCTGCTGTGGGGCGAGGACGCGCCGGCCAGCGCCCGGGCCGCGCTGCACGTGCACGTGTCCCGGCTGCGGACCGGGCTGGCGGCCGTGGACGCCGAGCGTCGCGGGTTCCGGCTGGTCACCCGCAGCGGCGGGTACGCGCTGGAGGGCGATCCGGCCCGGGTCGACGCGCACCGGTTCCGGGACCTGTGCCGGCGGGGCCACGAGGCCACCGACCCGGCCGTCCGGCGCGGGCTGCTCGGCCCGGCCCTCGCGCTGTGGCGGGGCCGGCCGCTCGGCGAGCTGACCACGCCCCGGATCCGGGCGGCGTACGGCCGGGGCCTGGAGGAGCTGAACCTGTCGGCCACCGAACTGCGGATCGAGGCCGACCTCGCGCTCGGCGGCCACGACGGCCTGCTCGGCGAACTGGAGTCCCTGGTCAGGGTGCACCCGCTCCGGGAACGCCTCGTCGAACTGCACCTGCTCGCCCTCTACCGCGCCGGCCGCCGCACCGACGCCCTCGCCGTGTACGAGCGCGCTCGCCGGCTGCTCGTCGACGCCACCGGACTGGACCCGCGCGCCGAACTCGACGAGCTGTACCAGCGGATCGTGCGCCGCGACCCCGCGCTCGACCCGGCCAGGGCGCCCGTGCCGCGCACCGTTCCGGCCCAGTTGCCGCCGGAGAAGCCGGGGTTCGCCGGGCGGCGCGAGGAGCTGGAGTTCCTCGACGGGCTGCTCCCGGGGCCGGGGCAGGCCGGGCCGCCGTCGGTCGTGATCAGCGGGGACCGGGGCGTGGGGAAGACGGCGCTGGCCGTGCACTGGGCCCACCGGGTGCGGGCCAGATTCCCGGACGGCCAACTGTTCCTGGACCTGTCCGCGCCGGCCGCCACGGCGCCGCGTGCCGGGGGTCAGGGCAGCACCGTTCCAGACGCCGGGCCCGGGGCCTGCCTGTCGCCGATCGCGGCGCTCCGTGCGCTCCTCGCAGGCCTGGGCGTCGCCGGGGACGCGCTCCCCGACGGGGTGGACGAGGCCGTCGACCTGTACCGCAGCCTGGTCGGCGACCGGCGGGTCCTCCTGGTCCTGGACAACGCCTCGCACCCCGACCAGGTGCGCCCGCTACTGCCCAGCAACCCGGGCAGCCTCACCGTGATCGCCAGCCGGGACCGGCTGTCGAGCCTGATCGCGCTGAACGGGGCCACCCGGTTGCTGTTGGGGCCCCGCTGAGCCGGTACCCGTCAAGGTCGTGTCGCGGTTGGATTTCAGTGGAATATCTGGATTGCCGGGATCGCTCCCCGCATCCCCGAATCAGGGACCATCGGGCGAGATCCGGTCCGTATAGGGTGACAGTGACACGGGCTCCTATCATGATTGCCGCACAGCGGTGTCGCCCATTCCCGCTGGACATCGGACCGAGCTTAGGGAGGCTGCTGGCATGACCGATGCGCCGCCCCAGACGCGCGCCGTGGGTCGGGTCGGAGCCGTCCCGTCGGCCACACCCGGCGCGCCATTCATCGTCCCGCGACGCCGGCCGGGCTATGTCGGGCCGGTGAGCCTGCTGCAGCTGTTGGCCATGGAGGTCGTCGGGGCCACCGTCCTCGTCCTTCTCACGCACAACCTGATCGTCGGCCTCGCCAGCGCCACCGTCGCCACCGTGGCGCTCGTCGTGCTGTTCGGCCGGTCACAGGGCCGCTGGTGGACCGAGCGGCTGCGGCTGCGCTGGCAGCTCCGCAAGCGGCGGACCAGCGTCGCCCACCCGTCCCCGGACCGGCGGCTGGCCGCCCTGTCGGGGCTCGTCCCCGACCTGACCGTGCGCACCGTGCCCGACAGCGCCGGCAGCCCGGTCGGCGTGGCCCACGACGGCTCCGGCTGGTTCGCCGTCATCACCGCCACGCCCGACAGTGGGATGCGCGGCGACTCTCAGGCCACCATGCCGCTGGCGAGCCTGGCCCGGGCGCTGTCCGGGGCCGAGCAGCCGGGCGGCGTCATCCAGGTCGTCACCCACAGCGTGCCGACCCCCAGCAGCGGCCTGCCGGGGCACAGCCCCGCCAGCCAGTCCTACCGGGAACTCACCGAGACCCTCGGGCGGGTGCCCGCCGACCGCAACTGCTGGGTGACCGTCCGACTCGACGCGCGGCTCCTCGCTGAGGCCACCGACGGCCCCGCCGGCGGCGACGAGACCGTGGCGCTGCTCCTCGCCCTGGTCCGCCGGGTCGGCAAGGCGCTGCGGCGCTCCGGCGTGCCCTACCGGGTCCTGGACTCCGACGGGCTGCTCGACGCCATGGTCCGCTCCCTGGACCTGGAGCCCCCGGCCCACGACACCGGCGTCCCCCGGCCCCAGGAGCAGTGGCAGTCCTGGCATTCGGCGGGCCTCGCGCACGCCTGCTTCTGGCTGCGCGACTGGCCACAGACGACCCAGATCGGGCCCCTGCTCGACAGCATGGCCGCCAGCCCGGCGGCGCTGACCAGCGTGGCCACCATCCTCCAGCCCACAGAGGAGGGGATCGACATCCGCTGCCTGGTCCGGGTCGCGAACCCTGAGCCCCGGCTCGCCGAGGCGACCCAGGCGGTGCAGGCCGCCGCCAGTCAGGCCGGCGGCCGACTGTTCCGGCTCGACGGCGAGCACGCCTCGGCGGTGTACGCCTCCGCGCCGACCGGTGGAGGTGCCCGATGAGCGTCTACGGCTCGGCCCGCCCGGGGCCGGAGGCCGACGGCCAGCAGCACCCGGACGAGCTCGCCGATCCGGGCTCGCACGGCATGGGCACCGTCCTGCCGGTCTTCGGCGCCCGCGCGGCGGCTCCCGCTCCGGATCCGGGGATCGGGGGGCACAATGCGGCCGGCTCGGCCGTGGTCGCCTCCGAAGCCGGTCGTGGCGTGATCGCCCCGGACGCCGGTCGTGGCGTGGTCGCCCGTCCGGCGGCGACCACCGGAGCCACCGCCGCGGCCGCCACCGCCAGCGCCGCGGCGATCAACGCCGCCCAGGCCGCGGCCGCGGCGGCCTACACCACCCCCACCGCCGCGGTCAGCCGCGGCACCGTCTACACCCGCCAGTCCCCCGGCGACGCACAGGAGCTGGAGGGCAGCGCGACGCCGGCCCTGCCACCCCTGCGGATCGGCGCGCACATCGCCTCAGAGGAGGCCCTGGACATGATCCGGGTGCCCGTCGCCGGAGCTGGCCTGCTCCTCGGGAATGACCGCAACCGCGCCCCCGTGTCGATCCGGATGTTCCGGCCGGAGCCGACCCGGGTGTCCCTCGTCGGCGATCAGCCGTGGTCGACCAAGCTGCTCGTGTTCCGGGCGCTGGCCCTGGGAGCCAGGGTCGTGGTGTTCACCCACACCCCGGGCCCCTGGCAGGCCCTGGCCCAGTGGGCCACCGGGCACAACGACCGGCTCGCCGTCCTGCCCACGGCACAGCCGGTGGAGGTGCAGGGCACCGCCCAGACCCCGGCCCTCCTGGTGTACGAACTCGGCGACGCCGGCACCGTCGTCCCGCCGAGCCTCGGCCCATGGCAGACCCAGCTCACCGTGCTACCGCAGCTCTCCGTCCGCGGCTTCCCCGCCGTGCAGGCGTCGAACCTGGTGATGATGAGCCGGCTGTCCGGCACGGAGGCGCAGGCGATCACGTCGATCCTGCGCCTGGATCCCCGGTCCGCCGGGTGGTTGGAGCGACTGCATGGCGACATGTTGGCGCTGGTGGGCGGCGGCGCCGACCGGTACGTGTGGGTCACGCCGACGAACCTGGAGCGCCAGCACCTGGGGCTGACGCCGTCGCGCGCGTGAGGTGACTGCCTGGGTGTCGGCACTGTTCGGTGGGGTGGCGCGTCGGCAAAGCCATCCACTCCGGATGCGGTCACGACCCGGGCTTGGGGCACCGCGCAACGGGCTCAGAGGCACCCGGCAGCCGCCCCGGCCCGATCCGTCCCCTGCAGACGACGGCACGGCAAGGCGGTGGCACAGCAACAGCCCGGCAGCGTTGCGGCATGGCAGGACAAGGGGCCGCACGGGGCCGCCCACCGGCGGCCCCGATCACGCCTAGTGCCCGCCGAGCACCGGCTTCGGCTCGTGCGTTGGCACCGGCGCCGGATGCGGCGTGTTGGCGATGACCGCACCGCCAGGGGTCTCCACTGTCCAGGGCGTCTCACCGCTGAGCATGGACTGGATCGCGTCGTAGTCATCGTCACGGGACTGACGGTCCCGTTCCTCCCGGCTGGCCTGTGCCGCGCTCTTGCGCGCGGCCAGCTCCGCCGGACTGTTCACGACCGGCCTGCTGGCCCGCAGGCCCTCGGGCACCTCGCCGAGGTCGGCGACCAGCCGGCCGACCGCACCGGACCGCCGCAACACCGGGGCGGTGGCACCCGCCTCGGTCACGGGCCGCAGGAACACGTCCTCCAGCGGCGCCCCCGGCCCGCCGGACGACCCCTGCCGGTCGCGGTCGCGGTTCTTTCCCAGCACCGACGGGCTGGTCCCCGGCCGGGTCGATCCCGGGGTGCCCGTCTGGTCCTGGCCGACCCGCGCCCCCGACCTGCGGCCGCCCAGCACCGACGGCGTGGTCCCCTTCGGCGTCGCGCCCGGCGACCGGCCTTCCGGCCCCTCCGGCGCGGCGGGCTGACCCGGCTTGGTGCGACCGGACTTCCCGAGGACCGAGGACGGCGGCATTCCCGGCCCGTTCGCCTGCTGCCGCGCGGCGTCCTGCGGACCGGTGGGCCGCGACACCTTCGCGCCGCCCTTGGCCATAGCCGGCGGCACGCTCGGCGCGCCCCCGGAGGTCTGCGACAGGCTCCGACCCAGCCCGGGCGCCTCGGGCGGCGCCGACACGCTCGGCGTCCTGCCAAGCAGGCCCGACTTCACCGTGGGCGTCTGCCGACCACCGGCGAGGCTCAATGAGGGCTGGTCCAGCCCCAGCCCCGGGGGTTGCACCGGCAGCTCACCGATCCCCGGGAGCTTGCCCGGATCGTGGAGCTTGGACGGGTCGAGCACCTTACTGGGGTCGCGCAACTGGTCCAGATCGTGGAGCTTGTTGGGATCGGGCAGCTTCGTGGGATCCCCGACACTCGGCGGATGGGCTAGGTCCGGCTTGACCTGCGGCGGCGGCTTGACGGGCGCCTTCGTCGGGCTCGGAGGTTGATGGTTGAACTGCGACCCCGGCGGCCCACCCGGCCTCGAGGGGACGCTGAGGGTCATCAGCTTCTGCCCCGGCATGTTGGCTGTGCGCACGGCGTTGTTGGGCCCCTCGTACACCGTCGCCGTGCCGCCGCGCAGGTCGTTGTTCATCACCTGCCAGTAGCCCTGGCCCATCTCGTACTCGAGGTCCTGGGCCATGACCGTGAACCGCAACTCCGTGTCCCTCATGAAACTGATGTACTTGTCCTTCACGGCCCAGTTATTGCTGGCAGTCAACGCTCTCTGGCACGCGGCGACGTCGACCTTCGTGTAGTCGGACGGCGGTTGCGGGCTGCCCTCAAAGCTGTTCATGCCGTTGGCGAAGAACAACTTGGAGTCGTTGACTATCGCCGCCTTGTACCTGTCGAACAGCGTCTGCATCTTGCCCTGGAACTCGTCGATCTTCCCGGCCAGGGAGAGCATGCCCAGGAAGTTGTTGCGCGCCGCGTCGTGCCAGTCGTTGAGCGACATCAGGGTGGCACCCGGCCCCCGGGCGAGGAACGCGTCGGCGCCGGGCGAGTGCCAACCCGGATGCTCCGCCCCGTTGCCCGCGCGGAGGGTGTCGGTCTGGGTGCGGATCTGGGTTGACAGGTGATCGATGAGATCCTCGACATCGGACCACTGCCAGGCGGCCTCACGGACCCCACCGGAGTCCTGGGCCATCACCCGCTTGTAGATCTTCTCGATGCTGTTGCCCGCGATCTTGCTCATGCCCTCGTAGTCGTCCGAGCGCATGTGACCGTGATCGATCTTGGGTGTGGCCGCGTACTCGTCGCCGGAGCTGTCCGGGGTGTAGTGGTCGACGTCGTCACCGGTGTGTCGCGCCAGCCGCCGATTCCTCTGCAGCTCCTCGTTGCCGCCGGGGCTGTAGCCGTAGTACTGACTGGGATTGTCCCCGTAACCCATCGCTGATCCTCTCCCCGTCAGTAGCTCTTGCCGTACAGCCGCTCGTGGTAGTCGTCACCGTGGCTGTCCAGCACCTTCTCCTGGACCTCCACCGGCCCCTGGCTCCCGGCGGCGTCGTTGTGCTGGTTGGGGTACACCGTCGTCGTTCGAGGAGCGCTCTGTTGGCCGTTCACCTCATGGGTGGTGGTGTAGGTGACGCTGCCGTCGGGGTTGGTGTGCGTCACGGTGGTCTCCGTGACGGCGCCCTGCTTGGTGGTCACGGTGTTGTCGCCGTGGAAGTCCTGCGAGGACTGCGAGGCCAGCTGCTTGTTGTCCTTGTCGTACACCGTGCGGGTGGTCGTGTCGACATAGCCGTAGGGCGTCTGCGTCCGCGTGGTCTGGACCAGGACGTAGCTGCCGTCCGGGTAGCGGTACGTCTCGGGCGCGTGCGGGTCGGAGGCCTGCGAGCCCTTGAAGTCGCCGTACAGCCCGCCCATCGCCGCGGTGTAGGTCCCGCCCGAGGCCATGGCGGCGGCCCGCTGGTCCTCGATCGTCTTGTAGTCCTTGCTGAACATGTCGTCCTTGAAGCCCTTCGGCTGGGTGGCCCCACGATCGCCGAAGGCAAAGGAGATGTCACCCAGAGTCGCGGCGTTGTCGGAGTCCGTGCCGCCGTAGGCGTCGCCGACCGCCTGCGAGGCGAAGGCGATGGCCTCCAGCCCGACGCCCACGTCGGCGAAGAACCGCTGGAACTCCAGGACGCGCTTGTGCATCATCTGGTTCGCCATCTTGCCCTCGGCGAACGTGCCCGCCTCGCCCCGGAACGCGACCAGCGCCTTCGACTGCACCATGGGCAGGTGGGCGAAGGCCTTGACGGACTCCGTACTGAAATTCATGAAGATCTTGAAGATGTTGCCGGCGTAGTCCGTGAGCCCTTCGGGGCTGGTCTTCAGCTCGGACTCACCGTCGAACAGCTTGGGGCGGACCGGGCCGCCGTCGCCTTCGTCGGGTCTCATGGGACCTCCCCCGTTCGTCTCCGGTAGGCGCCCCCGCTCGGACGCGCGCGACAACTCCTCGCTACGACAGTAATACCCCCGCGCAACCGCCCGAAGATCTCTTTAGAGGGTCGGCGGCAGCCACGCGAGCTGGACCAGCTGGGCCCCGTTCCGCCTGCTGACCAACCAGCCGCGCCCGGCCGGCATCGTCGAGGACTTGATGTTGCCGAGCAGCACGCCCTCGTCCCGGGGCGCGGACATCGCCACGCCCGGGGAGGCCAGCTCCCGGATCCGCGCGATCAGCGGGTCGTACAGCGACCGCGACGCGCCACCGGCACGGCGGGCCAGGACGAGGTGCAGCCCGATGTCGCGGCCCTGCGCCAGGAACTCCAGCAGCGGGGCGAGCGGTCCGCCCGGCCCGTTGGCGACCAGGTCGTAGTCGTCGACGAGGATGAACAGCTCCGGCCCGCTCCACCAGCTCCGCGACCGCAACTGCTCGGCGGTGACGTCCGGCCCGGGCAGCCGTTCGCGCATCACCTGGACGACCTGGGAGACCAGCTCGGTGGTGACCTGCGCCGAGGTCCCGTAGCCGAGCAGGTGGTCCTGGTTGACGCTGCCGAGCAGGCTGCGCCGGTAGTCGATCGCCATGATCCGGGCCTGAGCCGGGCTGTACCGCTCGGCGATGCCGCGCGCCAGCCCCCGCAGGAACGCGCTCTTGCCGGTCTCCAGGTCACCGAACAGCAGGAAGTGCGGGTCGGCGTCGAAGTCCAGGTAGACGGGCCGCAGGTCGGTCTCGGCGATACCGATGGGAATGGCACGGTTTCCCGGTACCGGAGCGGGTAGCGCCGAGTACGGCAACTCCTCCGGCAGCAGCCGGACCCGGGGTGCGGGCGCGCCGTGCCACGAGCTGGCCACGAGCTGGGTGAACGCCGCGACGCCCTCACCCAGGCTCCCGGCGTCGGACCGGCCGTCGACCCGGGGCAGGCCGGCGAGGAAGTGCATGCCGTCGGGGGTGAGACCCCGGCCCGGGGTGCGCTCGGGGACGTTGACCGCGACCCGCCGGTTGAGCACGGAGTCGCTCGGGTCGCCCAGGCGCAGCTCCAGCCGCGACCCGAACATGTCCCGGACCGCCGGCCTGATCTCCATCCACCGGGCGGCGCTGGCCAGCACGTGCACGCCGAAGCCGAGGCCCCGGCTGACGATCTCGGCGAGCTGCGGCTCGAGGTCCTCGAAGTCCGAGCGGACCGAGCCCCAGCCGTCCACCACGAGGAAGACGTCGCCGAACGGGTCGTCGGCGAACTCGCCGTTGGCCCGCCGCCGCCGGTACGTGGTGATGCTGTCCACCCCGAGCGCCGCGAACCGCTGCTCCCGCTCGGCCAGCAGCGCCTGGATCTCCGCGATCGTGCGGCGGACCAGGTCGAGGTCGCGCCGGGTGGCGACCGCGCCGACGTGCGGCAGGTCGCGCAGGCTGACCAGGGAGCCGCCGCCGAAGTCCAGGCAGTAGAACTGGGCCTCGCGCGGGGTGTGGCTCAGGGCGAGGCTGCCGATCAGGGTGCGCAGCAGGGTGCTCTTGCCGCTCTGCGGCCCACCGACCACGACGAGGTTGCCGGCCGAGGCCGACAGATCCATCCACATCAGGTCCCGGCGCTGCTCCGCCGGCCGGTCGATCACGCCGACGACGCCCCGCAGCGCGCCCAGCAGCTGCGAGTGGCTGGTGGTCAGGCCCCGCGCGGGGTCCACGACGAGCCTCGGCAGCAGCTGGTCGAGGGTCGGCGCCTCGCGCAGCGGCGGCAGCCAGACCTGGTGCGCGGGCGGCCCGTGGTTCTCCAGCCGGCCGACCACGACGTCCAGCAGGGTGTCGCCGATCGCCTCCTCGTCGACCTCAACCACCGGCTCGTCCGGCTGCTCGGTGACCCGGGGGGTGAGGTAGTAGGTGCTGTACGGACGGACCGCGTCCAGGTACCCGCCGGCACGCTTCGCCCCGCCGGACTCGCCCCGGCGGTACACGCCGGACACGTACGCGGCGCGGAAGCGGGTCAGGTCCTCGGTGCCGGCCTTGAGGTAGCCGTGTCCTGGCGCGCGGGGCAGCTCGTAGGCGTCGGCCACGCCGAGGACGGCCCGGCTCTCCATGGACGAGAAGGTCCGCAGACCGACCCGGTAGGACAGGTGGGTCTCCAGGCCGCGGAGCCGGCCCTCCTCCAGCCGCTGGGAGGCCAGCAGCAGGTGGACGCCGATCGACCGTCCGATCCGACCGATCTGCACGAACAGGTCGATGAAGTCGGGTCGGGCCGTCAGCAGCTCGCTGAACTCGTCACAGATGATCATCAGGGACGGCAACGGCGCGAGGGGTACGCCGGCGGCCCGGGCCCGCTCGTAGTCGCGCTGCGAGGCGTAGTTACCGGCGGCGCGCAACAGCTCCTGTCGGCGCATGAGCTCGCCGCCGATCGCGTCGCGCATCCGGTCGACGAGCGGGAGCTCGTCCTCCAGGTTGGTGATCACCGCGCTGGTGTGCGGCAGCCGGTCCAGGGTGGTGAACGTCGCGCCACCCTTGAAGTCGACGAGCACGAAGTTGAGGATCTCGGAGCTGTGCGTGACGGCGAGGGCCAGCACCAGCGTCCGCAGCAGCTCGGACTTGCCGGAACCGGTCGCGCCGACCAGCAGACCGTGCGGGCCCATGCCGTCCTGGGCGGACTCCTTGAGGTCCAGCTCGATCGGGCGGCCGTCGGGGCTCAGGCCGATCGGCACCCGGAGCCGGTCGCGGTTCGGGCGGCTCGCCCAGGCGTCGTCGAGGTCGAACTCGTGCGGGTCACCGAGGCCGAGCAGCTCGGCAAGACTGTTGTCGGCGGCCAGCGGCGCGTCGTTGTGCGACGCCGCCGACAGCCGCAGCGGGGCGAGCTCGCGAATCAGGACCTCGGAGTCGGACAGGCTCAGACCGTCGGCGGTACCGATGTCCGACTGACCGTCCATCGTGGAGCCGAAGATCCGGCCCGCGGCGTCGATGTCGAGCACCACTGTCGTCTCGTCCAGCAGCCGGGGCGGGGGATTGGACAGGTCGATGATGGTGACGCCGTCGACCCCGCCCTCCGTCATCAGGTGGTCGGAACCGGCCGTACTGCCGCCGTCGATCACGATCACGAGGTGCGGCCCGAGCGCGGCGGAGCTGCTGGTGCCGAACCGGGTCCTGCTGGTCAGCTGGTCGTCGAGCATCGCCTCCAGGGCGGTGATGCCGGAGGCCACCATCCGGACCGGCCCGACGTCGTCGAGCTTCGTCGGATGCAGGGCGTGCGGCAGCCACTTGGCCCACTCCCAGTGCGGGCGGTCCACGTCGGTCACGCACAGCCCGACGAGCGCGTCGTCGGGGGCGTGGAACGTGGCCAACTGGGCCAGCAGCGCGCGGACCAGGGCACGGGGCGCGTCGCCCTCGCCCCGGACGTACACATGGGAGAAATCGCGCAGGGCCATCGCGACCGGGAGATCCTGGACCACGGAGTACGAGGTGACGAACTTGCGCAGCGCCGCGGCGCACAGTGGCTCGAGCTCGTCGACGGGGCGGGTCTGCGGGGGGATCAGCGGAGTGGCGATCTCCTGGGGGCCCTTACCGATCCGGAGGACCCCGAAGTCGCCGTCGCCGCGCCGGCGCTCCCACAGCCGGTGGCTGCTGACCGTCGACCACAGCGAGCCGGGGTCCGGGTGCCGGTAGAACAACGCCTCGTGCTGCTGACGCAGCGTGCCGCGGATCTGGGCCCGTAGCGCGCTCAGCCGCCGCATGTACTGCCGGCGAGCCTCGACCATGTCGCTCTTGCTCTGTCCGCCCTGGCCCATGAACTGGGCTGCGATCATGCCGAACATGGACACGCCGTACATTCCACCCGCGACGTACATCATCGGGCCGGCTCGGCCGGACGAGCCCATCATGAGCCCCATCGCGGCGGTACCCGCTGCCATCGGCAGGATGGTGAGCATCTTCTGCCAGCCCTTGCTGGCGACGGGAGGTGCCTCCGGCGGCGGGTCGAGAACCACCTCACCGCTGGGCAATTCCGGCGCTGGGCGTCGGGGAGGCCGTCGGACGATCACCAGGCCCACTCGCCCACCCCCATGTCCACTACGCCTCGAATGAGGGCCATCCTAACCAGGGAGGCCCATTGGCCGGCGGACCGGCCGTGAAGCACGCCTATGTTAGGTTGAGCCGTGTTTCGTGGACTCAGCGGAGGTGGCCACCCGTGACGACTCCGGGTTCCCTGGGTCTTGCCCGGGTGACGGTCGCATCACCAAAACGTCGAATTGACATTGCCCTGCCCGAAAATGTCCCGGTCGGTGAGCTTCTGCCGTCCGTGCTCCGGCACGCCGGCGAGGGCGCGGCCGACGAGGGCGAGCTGCACGGCGGCTGGATGCTCCGCCGGACCACCGGTGCCGTGCTGGAGACCGAGCGCAACCTGTCCGCGCAGGGCGTGCGGGACGGCGAGGTGCTGCACCTCGCCCCGCGCCGCGCGGACTGGCCCGAGCCCGAGTACGACGACGTGGTCGAGGTCGTCGCCAGCGGCGCCCGGCGGTTCGGCCGGTCGTGGAGCGGCGCGGCGACCCGGGCGTGCGCCCTGGCCGCCACGGCGACCCTGCTGCTGGCCGGCCTGGCCCTACTCGTCGTGACGGGTCCGAGTTGGACCGTGCCCGGCGTGATCGCGTTGTCCATGGCGACCGTCCTCCTGGTGGCCGGCATCGTCACCGCCCGCGCGATGGCGGACGTGGCGGCCGGCACCCTGCTCGGCGGGGTGGCCCTGGTATACGCGTTCGCGGGCGGCCTCTTCGTCGCCGCGCCCGACGACGTGAAGCTGACCGGCCTGGGGGTCCCGCATCTCCTGGTCGCCTCGATCACGTTGTTCGCCGTGGCCCTGATCGGCTACTTCGGCGTCGGCGGCGGCACCCGGGTGTTCGTGGCCGGCGCGATGACCGGCTTGTCGGGGGCCGTCGCCGGCCTCGCGGGCTACACCGGACAGTCCGCTGCCGGTGGTGCAGCCGTGGCGGCCACGCTCGCGATCGGGCTGCTGCCGGCGTACCCGCTGCTGTCGATCCGGATGGGCCGGCTGCCGGTGCCCGAGCTGCCAAGCCGGCCCGAGGAGATGCTCGTCGACAAGCCGGTGCCGCCCCGTTCGCAGGTATACGCCTCGGTCGTGCGCGCCGACGAGACCCTGACCGGACTTCTGACGGGTACCGCGGTGGTGTCCGCGATCGCGATGGCCTTCCTGGCCACCAGCGGCGGCGTGACCGGGGTGTGCCTGGTGGCGACAGCGGTGGCCGCCCTCCTGCTCCGGGCCCGGCTGTTCCCGACCGCCCGGCACCGCGTGCCGCTGATCGTCTCGGGACTGGTCGGGGTCGCGATGCTGACCCTCGCCTTCGCGTTCGCGGTCGACAACGCCCTGCTCATGCTGTTCGGGCCGTTGACGCTGGCCGTGATCGCGGGCGTGGTGCTCACCGGGGGCCTCGTGTACAGCAAGCGCGCCCCCTCCCCCTACATCGGGCGGCTCGCCGACACCTTCGACGTGTTGGCGATCATGGCGCTCGTCCCTCTGGCGTGCGGGGTGCTCGGCGTGTACACCGCCGTCCAGGGCCTCTTCGCCTCGTTCGGCTAGGCGGCCCCGATGGCATCCAGGCGCGACCAGCTGCAGTCGTACCAGTTCCTGCTCCAGCGGGTGATCTCCGCGCTCGTGATGCGCGAGACCGACCCGGCGCAGGCCCCGCTCCGGCGCGGCACCGGCGCGGTCTTCGCCGGTGTGATGATCGCTGTGCTGCTGGCCGTCGGGTTCGGCGTGGTCGGGCTGCTCGCCAAGGTCGGCAGCGGCAGCTGGCAGACCGACGGGGCGGTCGTGGTCGAGAAGGAGACCGGTGCCCCCTACCTCTACCGGATGGGCGCGCTGCACCCGATGCTCAACTACACGTCGGCGTTGCTGGCCTCCGCGAAACAGCCACCGACCGTCTTCCGGGTGCCGGCGGCGTCACTGCGGGACGTGCCGCGCGGGATCATGCGGGGCATCGTCGGCGCCCCCACCTCCCTGCCGGAGCGCAGGGGCCTGATCGGGGCCCCGTGGACCCTGTGCTCGGCGCCCGGCCAGGATGACGCGAACCAGGCCATCACCACGACCAGCCTGGTCCTGGGGCGCGCGGTGACCGGCGGGCGTCCGGTCGGCGAGAACGGCGCCATGCTGGTCCGCGACGCCAAGGCCAAGACGACGTACCTGGTGTGGCACAGCTTCCGGTACCAGATCCTCACCAAGGAGGCCGTCCTCGCGCTGTTCGGCGAGGTCACCCCGGTCGACGTCGGCGCAGCCTGGATCAACGGCCTCGCGGCCGGCCCCGACATCGGCCCGATCACGGTCGACCGCAAGGGCGAACGCTCGGCCGCCGTGCCGTCCCGGAAGAACGGCAACCTCCTCGTGGCCCGCACCGGCACCGGCACCCAGTACTACCTGGTGCTCGACGACGGACTGGCCGTGATCAGCGAGCTGCAGAAGGACCTGGCCGTCGGCACCGGGGCGATCTCCGGCTCGCCCGACGGGGAGACCATCACGGTCGCCGACGCGACGGCGGCCAAGCAGAGCGGCAAGCTGGCCCGGCCGGCGGCCGGCGACGCGGCGCTGCCCCCGCAGACGCCCAAGCCGTTGATCACCCCTGCGGCCACCGAGCGGGTGTGCGCGCAGTCGGGCGATCCGAAGGCCGCACCCGCGATCACCGTGGGTGGTGCCTTCGCGGACCTCGGACCGGGCACCCCGACCGGCTCGGCCTCGCCCCAGGGTGCCAGCCTCGCCGACCGGGTCGTCGTGCCCGCCGGTCGCGGTGCCCTCGTCCGGGCCCTCGGTTCACCGTCGGCCACCACGGGCGCCTACAGCGTCGTCACCGACTTCGGCGTGCGGTACCCGGTGAGCGACGCCGTGCTCGGCATGCTCGGCTACGCGCCCGGTGACGCGGTGCCGATGCCCGCGAGCCTGGTGAACCGGATCCCGGCAGGCCCGGCACTCGACCCCGTCGACGCGCTCACCCCGGTCGCCAGGAACCAGCCGGGCGGCAGCTGAGAAAACTCGCGTGTGGAAGCACTTGCGCGAGGGGGTTACATTCGGTTTTGGACGCGGTCATCCACCACCGGAGCCGTGCCGACAGGATTGTCCTCGCTACAGCGGGGGCCAGGATGAAAGAAGCGGGGTGGATTCGACCTTGACTCAGGTAACACCGCAGATGCTCACGGACGCCGGCAACGCGGCAACGAACGCGGGCGAGACCATCTCCCTGAACCTCACGCGCCTGCTGTACGAGATCGAGACGCAGGCCAAGGGCTTCCAGGGAGGCGCCGGCTCGACGTTCCAGAACGTCACCGGGGAGCTCGGCCAGGAGCTGACGCAGCTGCTCAAGGCCCTGAACGAGATGGCCGAGAACGTGCACGGTGCGAACCGGCACTTCGGCACCACCGACGAGGACGCCGCCAACGAGATCCAGAAGGTGGCGCAGGAGCACGGTGCCGGCTACGCCGGTATCGGAAACCAGCTCCGCGGTCACTGAGCCGCGATCCGATTAGCACCATCCAAGGAGTAGTCACCTATGACTGACGGCGCGCTTGTCTACGATTTCGGCACCATCGACTCTGTCTCCGGGCAGATCGAGACGTTCGTCCGCGATATGAACCAGACGCTGGAGGACACCGACAAGGTGTTCCGCAACCTGCTGGCCAACGGCTGGTCCGGTAAGGGTGCGGAGGCCTTCACCGGCGCCAGTCAGCGCTGGCACCAGCAGGCCGACGCGATGGCCGCGACGCTGCGGCGACTGTCGAGTTCGGTTGGTAACGCGGCAGTGAACATGCAGGCGGCTGACCAGGCCGCCGCCGGGCGTTTCGGGCACTAGCCTCGACGCTCGCGAGGGGCCGGGACCGGTTGACGGTCCCGGCCCCTTGTTCGTTTCCACGGCCCTGGCTTCGTTCGTCGCGTGGCCCGGCTGTCGTTGGCGGCCAGTGCTCGGGTCCGCCACTCTCCCGGCTCAGCCGAGGAAGCCCTCGGCCAGCTCCCGGTACGCGTACTCGACCGCCTTCAGTCGGGCGGCGCGAAACCGGCCGGGCTCGGTCGCGTACACCTCGCGGCCCCGCTCACTGAAGAACGCCTCCGGCGGCACCTGGTCCGCCCCGGCGGGCACGAACTTCAGCACCTCCTCGATCGCGGCGACGGCGGTGGCCAGATCCCGGCCGAAGCGTGCCCGGTCGGCGTCCGGCAGGCCACCGGGGTCGGCCGGCGTGTGTCGGGTGTAGAGGTCGGCCACCCACAGCCAGTCGCCCGGGTCGAGCAGCTCGGACGGCTCGTCGGCGCCGAAACGCACCCGGTCGGCCTCGGGGAAGATGATGTCCTCAGGGATGCGGAACGTGTACTCCCGCTCGGTCCCGCAGTTCGGGCAGGCCCCGTGGTACCGGCTCGCGAGGTCACCCTCCGCCATGACCACCGAGCTGCGGGGATGGAACTCCGTCGCCCCGCACGTCCCGCACGGCTGCAGTTCCATGTACAGGTGGGCCTCGGCGTTCGTACGCGCCAGCAGCAGGCTCATCGCGGATTCAGCTCCAGTTCTCGCAGGGGTCACACTCGTCCGATCCGGTCACCATTCGCCGGTCATCCGCTCGTCGCCGGCCGGGAACGCGATGGTGTTGCGGGGCGTGACCGCGATCGGCAGCTCCTCGGCGTCAATGACGAGCACGAACACGTCCTCGATCGCCTCGACCTGCGCCCGGAACTCCGCCAGCCGGACCACCTGCTCCGGGCTCAGCTCCGGCGGCAGGTCCTCGCGGACCCGGAGCGCCGCGATCAGCGTCTCGCGGACCTCCGGGGACGCCGGCCGGATATCCCTGGTCATCGCCAGCCGCGCCGCGAACGGACGGACCATCACTTCCGTGATCTCGGGATCGCCGAGCACGGCCCTGTCGATCTCGCCAAGCCCGCTGGAGGCCGACCGCTGCCGGATCTCGGGGCGCAGCTCGGACACTGCGGCGGCGATCAGCCCGGCCCCGGAGACACCCCAGTCCACCAGGGCGGACACGGTCGCGAGGTCACCCGCCCGGGCGGCGGCGACCGCACTGCGCAGCGTTTCCAAGGTCGTCATCGGCCGATGATACGTCAGTCCGCGACCCGGCGACCGGTGTCGGGATCCAGGCCCATGATCTCCCGGGCCCGCCTCGTGAACTCCCACTCGGCTTCCCCGCTGGCCTCTATGTCCACGTGGTGCAGCGCGTAGTCGGCGTCGTCCGGGTGGTTCTCGGGCCGGAAAGGCGTGCTGCCGCCATGCCGGCGGGACCACTCGGCGTGCCATGCTGACAGCGCCCGGAGCCGCTCCTCCTGGGTCGGCGGCGTCGCCTGTCCGGGCGCGGCCGTCTCGCGGACCCGATCGTCCGTCCCATCCGGACCAGCCTTCGCGAGGCGCGCCGCACGGTCGAACACCCCGGGTTCCAGCTGGGCCGGGAACTGGCACCGGCGCTGCCGGATGTGGTACAGGAATTCCGGTTCGGGGGCCACGTCGTCAAACTCGGCGGCGTCGGCGACGGGTTCGGACCACACCCACATTCCATCGGTACGCATCAGCTCGCCGGCCGCGGTGCGAAACGACGGGGCCTCCCGGAGATAGGCCACGATCGACCTCCGCTCGTCGGCGTCCCACGGATCATCGATCCGACCCGGGTGGGCCCCGACCCCGGCCAGGCGGAGCGCGACACCGCCCTCGGCCTGGCGACGCAGCGCGTCCTGCAGCAGGCGATGGTCCGCCCGGGCCTCGTCGACCAGGGTCTTCGCCCAGACCTCGGCGATCACGGTCACGGTGCCGGGCAGGTCGCCCCTTTCGACCCGGGCGTGGATGTCGCTGGACTGCCATTCGCCGTCGGGACCCAGCGCCTCGTCCACCGGACCGCTGGGATCGGACAGCCGACGCAGCACCGCCCGCGGCTCCGTCACGTTGCCGCCGGGCGGCAGCCAGGCGAAGAAGGTGACCTCATGCGCCGGCTGCGACGCGGGCTGCTCCGCCGGGCGGGGCGTGTCGCCGCCCACCGCCTGCGCCCACTCCTGCCGGTAGCGCTCCTGGAGCACCCCGAGCCCCGACAGCAGGAACCGGTCGGGCCGGGCGTCGAAGAGCCGCCGGCCCATCTCGGTCCAGCAGGCCGAGCCCGGCACGGCGTCAGCGCCCTGCGGGACGAACTTCGCCGCCTCGCCGACGGCCGCCTGCGCGTAGTCCAGCAACTCGACGGCCCGGGCCCGGTCACCGGGCTCACCGCGCGGGGCGCTCCGCTCGGCCGCCGAGTCGGCGATCAGCAGCCACTGGCCGGCGTCGACCAGCTCCGAGGGCTGGTCGCCGCCGATCCAGATCCGGCCGCCCTCGATCCGGGGCTGCGGACCCGTCGGCCAGCGGAACATGAAGTCGCGGTTACGCCCGCAACCCGAGCACGCCCCCGTGTACCGGCGCAGCGTTCCGGCGTCGCCGGCCAGCAGAGCCGAGTCCCGCGCGAAGCGGACCTCGCCGCAGGCGCACGGGTGCAGGTCCATGTAGATATGGGCCTCTTCGCTGCTGCGGGCGTACGAAACTGTCACGGGGCCACCCTAGCCCAATGCCGCAAGAGGTTCATGTGCCTCAATCCGCACCCCGAACCTGCTCACACCTCGTCGAACCGGGGATCCCAGCCGAGCGAGTCGTAGTACTTGGGTCGCCACCGCAGCCATGCCCGGTCGTAGCGCCGGGCCAACTGCTGGCCCAGGTGCGACTCCGAGAGGTCCGCGAAGGTGTCGGCCCAGTCGAAGTGCAGCTCCGGGTTCACGTTCAGATCCCGGTCCAGTGTCACGTAGCCCAGCTCCGGCAGCGCCTCGCTCGCGGCCAACGCCTCGACCCCGGCGACCGTGATGCCGGTCTTCTCCAGGTTCAGCCACCGCAGCCGGGTCAGGTACGGCGAGGACAGGAACGTCCGCAGGCCCGCGTCGCCGATCGGGCAGCCCCACAGCGCCAATCCGCGCAACCGGGATAGTTGGGGTATCGCGGCCAGCCTGCCGACGTTCTCCTCGGTGATGCCCGACAGGTACACCCCTCGCAGCGGGATGCCGGCGATCATCCGATCCGCGTTCCGGAAGAAGAAGTCGGCATCCACGGCGACGAGCTCGATGAAGCCCCGCTTGACCTGCCGGTTCTCGCCCATCTGACCCGGTCTCGGCAACGGGGTGCCGTTCCTGGGCGCGATATCGCCCTGCACCGCCCGCTCCAGTTGGCGCATCCGCTGCCACCGGTCCTGATCGATCGGGTCACCCGCCCGGCGCAGCACGGTGTACTCCACCTGTAGGCGGATCAGCTCCGCGTAGTCGGGGAGCTCGTCGGCGACCGCGTCGGCGTAGGCCAGCCGCAGGTCGTCGGAGTCCGGGTCGGCCAGGATCCGGGCGTACAACTGGCCGAGCACGTCGCCGTCGGCGATCCGCACCTCGGCCGGCACCTGCGGGTAGGCGTAGTCCGCCCACAGATCGCGGTCGCGTTCCGTGCCGCTGGTGCCGGGTGGGAACCGGCGCGCACCCTGCTCGGGCGACCAGGCGAGGAGCGGCGTTCCCTCGTCGCTCAGCACGGCCGGGTAGCCGAGGCAATGACACATCTCCGCGAACAAGGCCTCGGCCTCGGCATCCTCCCGCTCGCCACGCACACCGCGCACATTGACCCAGATGAGGATGTCGTATCCCAGATCCAGGCCGTCCATCTCCCACCGGTAGTCCGCCATGCCGATTCCGACCGTGATCGAGGGATCGGTGAACGCCCGCCGCTCCAGGAACAGATGCCTGCCGGCGTCGCGGCGCCACGCGAACCCGAGCTCGTCTCTCAGCCTGGTGGCGACGCTGTAGGCCGGCGTCCCCGACCGCAGGATGATGTCTGCCTGGTTCTTCACGTGCCGCCTTCCCGTGCGTATGACGGACCCACCACTTATCTGCCGTCCGGCATGAGGTCCGAGCCGGCCACGACCGTACCGTCGCGCAGGATGAACTTCACCGTCGCATCCGAGTGTGCACCGCCCGGTAGCTGGTGCATCACGGCCCACGCCTGAGCTGCGGTCAACCCGGCCTGACGTCCATCGAACACGATTGCGCCCACTTCGGCCTCGACCGCCTTGGTATAGGCACGTCCGACTGCGCTGACCTGGCCCGCAAGGTCACCCTTGGGCAACTCACGCAGCATCGTCACCGTTCCGGGGTCGGACGGCCCGAGTCTGACCAGGCCCAACCCGCTGGCGTCGCGCAGCTCGGGCAGCCCGCGCACGGTCGCCCCCTCCGCCGCAGCCAGACCCTCGGCGGCATGTAACTGCTCCGGGGCCAGGCGTCCGAACGGGTCCGCGACGGACTTCGGGACGAAGCCGTCGAACGGCATGTTCGCCTGCACGATCCGGCCCGCCGTGTGCCGGATACTCGGCGGGATGTTCTGCGAGTCGTGCGGCAGCGCACCCGCCTGGTCGCCGACCAGGCCCCGCACCACGTCCCGCAATGCGGGCACCACGTTCCCCGTCACCGGATTGGGCGTGCTGGCCGCACCGAGCACCCGGAGCCCACCGGACGCGTCGTGCAGCCCGTTGACCTCGCCGCCCGGGCCGTACAGCGGGTGCAGATCGTGCCCTCTGACCAGGTCTGCCGGGCCACCCGGGTAGGTGGGTTCCTGACCGATGGAGAACACCACGCGGTCGTACACCTCGGGCAGGCCCTCTTCGAACGTGATGCGGAACTTCCCGTCGGTGGTGGCCATCACCGACGTCAGGGTACCCAGTTGCCGCTCGACGTACTGTGACGCGTGCTCGGAGAACGCTCCGAGCCCGGGCAGCGTGTTGCGCCGGTTGTAGCCACCGGAGTTCTCGAACTGCTGACGGACATCGTGCAGGTCACCCGCATTCTCGTTGGGGCGGGCGATCCAACTGCTCTTCCCCGGGTCGGGAACAGCATCACCGTGCATGGCCGACGCACGCGCGGCCTGCTCGACGTCCCAGGCCCCGGAAGCCCCGGCACCGTAGACGACGACCCGCTCCCCCGGCCGGTAGTCGCTCGCGAGGTTCTGCCCGCCGAACTGCACCTGCCGGGTGCTGGCCTCGTTCGTCAGCTCACGGAGCACGTCGGGGTGCACCCGCGCCTGGTCGACGCCCGTCTCGGTGATCCGCAGCACCCTGCCGGTGGCCGGGTCCACCTCGACCCGCAGCACCTCGCCGGTGACGGGGTGCATCGCCGTTCCCGAGGGGTGCACCACGAGTCTGGGGTCGACGAAGGTGCCGTCCGGCCGGAAGCCCAGCCGGTCCAACACGTCAGGGTCGACGCTGCCGCGGTCGATGAGGTGGCCGTCGCGGTCGTACACCTGATGGGTGTTGCCGTCGACGGTCACGCCACTGGGGACGTCGATGATCCGCGGGTCGGTCAGCCTGCCCTGCCGGTCCGCCACCAACGGCCCGGTCCTCCCGGCCGCGCCGTTGTCGTTGAGATCGAACTGGGTCAGCGCCTCCTTCGGCACCTGCTCGAACGGCACGGATTGCTGATCGCGGTCGAAGAATTTCGGCTTCGAGGTGTATTCCTCCACGCTGAACCCGCTGCCCGGGTCGATGATCCGCGGGGGGACGTGGTTCTCGGCGTAGGACACCACCCGGGGCTGGCCCGGGCCGGTGGTCACGTCCACGGCCGCCGTGTACATCGTTCGACCGTCGACCGTCACTCTGTACTGGGCACCGTCGGGCCAACCGGGCGCGTGTCCCTCCGGCCTGGCCACGACGCTCTGCGCGTTGCCGTGGTACGTCGGCATGTCGGACATGGCCCGGGCGGCGCCGACCGCCAGCCCGAAGTGGTCGGCGCGGAGGAAGTCGGTTCCCGGTTCGGCGAAGTGACCCGGTTGGAACGGCATGCCGGGGAGCTCCAACTCGCCGGGAACCTGCCCCAACTTCAGGTCGCCCCGCGGCAGCCACGGCTCGGCATGGTCGCCGATGCTCATCACCCGCGGCAGCTCACCGCCGCCGGTCGGCCCGTGGTGGACGAAGTCGAGGGTCGCGGCCCAGCCGTTCCCCAGGATCAACCGATCAAACACATGAGGGGTACCGGCGTCCAGCGCCTCCGCGACCTGCCGGGTGATCACCGCGTCGGCGGCGTTCCGGTCCTCGATCATCCGCTCGACCCCGGTCCGCAGGGCTTGCCGGTCCTCCGTCCGGAGTTCCTGGATCGAGTCGGCCCACCGGTGCCCCGCATCGGTGTCGAGGATGTCGGCCACACGGGCGTGCTCGGCTCCGAGCTCGCTCTTCAGAGTCTCCCTACGCCAGTCGGCCGCCTCTTTCGGCGAGGCCGGCTGGTTGTCCCCGAGGCGGTGCACCGGCTCCCCGTTGCGCTCGCCCAGACCGTAGGCGATGGCCCTGCCCACCGCGTCCGCCCGCAGCTGCTGCGCCCGGGCCACGTCGCCGGAACTCTCGGCCCGGGCCAGATCGTGCGCCAGGGTCCGCATCGTGGCCACCCGCCCGGCGTCCTTCGGGGTCAGCTCGACCCGGTCCGGGGTGTGCGTCGACGACGACGTGCCGGCGCGCTCCTCGGCCAGCCGGTGCTCGACGGCCGGGTCCAGCCGCGAGTTCTCGACCAGCTTCGAGGTCGTGTCCAGCCGTTCTCCGGACAACTGGCGCTTGACCTGCACGTCGATCTCGGTGAGCGTGCCGGACACGCCCTGCCGGATGTGGTCGGGAGACGCGTTCTCGGAGACGTAGAGCACCGCGTGATCGGCGTGGTACCGCACCGCGGTCGTCGGATGGTACGAGTGCGCGTCCACCATCACCGCGTGGCCCGGGTGCACCGGCACGGTCTCGAACCGGACCGGATACGCCCCACCGTCCGGCCGCGCGACCCAGGCCTCATGCCCCGAGGGGCTCACGGCCATGTCCGGCGGCAGCAGCTCCCGGTCGCCGAGAATGCTCTCGATGGCCGAGGCTGTGCGCGCCGGGTCGGCGTCATGCAGATACGCGCCGCCGAGCTCGTGGCCGAGCGCCGAGTGCCGCAGGTCGGGGCCACCGTCGGTCGGGCGCGGTTCGCCGTGCGGCCCGCCGGCATCGTGGTCCGAGCCGGGATGCTCGGGACCGGGGCGCTCAGGGCCGGGGTGCTCAGGATCGGGGTGCTCAGGATCGGGGTGCTCAGGGGCGGGCGTGTCGGTGCCGGTCGGACGGGCCTCGTCGCGCCCGACGGACGCGTGCGTCTCGTCGCGCCCGGACGACGCCGCGTGCGTCTCGTCGCGCGGGGCGGAGGTGTGCCCGTCCCGCACCGGGTCCGTGGGCAGGCGGTGATCCGCCGGCGGGCCCCGCTGCTCGGGCACCGTCGGCCGGACGTCGTCGGCGCGCCGCGACTCGACGTCGTGCGGCGCGGCCTCGACCTCGGTGATCCGCGGCGCCTCGGGCCGGGGCTCCGGGGTCTTCACCCCGCGCCAGTCCGCGCCGAGCATGGCCTTCTTGCCGACCCAGGTCGCGTCGACGCCGTGCTCCCCCGCGCGACCGCACTGGCTGATCTCGTACGGCGTGGGGAAGTCCTTCGATCCGAACGACGTCGCCCTGGACCGGGCGATCAGCTCGTCGGCGGCCCTGACCTGCGAGCGCAGCTTCGCGACCACGGCTGCCGGGTCCTCCCCGCCGTGCCGTGCGACGATCCGCTCGACCCCGGCGGTGTCGCCGGCACCGAGCCCGGAGACCAGCCCCTCCAGGTCCGCCTGCACCGCGTTGCGTTCCTTGCCGAGGCGGCTCAGGCAGGTGCGCGCGTTCTGATCGCCGAACCGCGGATCCCAGGTGTAACCTTCGCGGGCCCACGCGTACCCGCCGACGTTCATGGCGGCGCGCAGGCTGATCCGCTCGACACCCGACTCGACGTACCAGTTCTCCAGGTGGTCGTTGAAGGCGCGGGCGAACCCGGCCCCCCGCACGTTCGCATCCAGCTTCAGGGTCACGTGCTGGGCCTCGACGACGTTCCCGTCGCGGATCAGCTCGCGCGTGATGGATCCGACCGGTTCCGCCCGGTCCGGGTGGAACACGTCCATGTACACGGTGACCCGCGACGAGTGGACGTCGGCCTCGCGGAACTTCACCCGCAGGCCGGCGAAGTCGCGATCCTCCAGCTCCTTGGCGATGGCCCGCTCCACTGCCGGCTTCCAGGCCCCGGCCTCGCGCTCGGTGCGCGGGACCATGTCGCTCAGCCGGGGACGGTGCTCCTCGGTGGCCCACGACGGCTCGCGCACCGGCTCGTGCACGGGCGCCTGGTGGCCGGACGGCTCGTGGTCGAGGGCGACCCGGTCGGAGTGCGGATCGCCGTGCTCCCGGCCGAGGTGCTCGGACATCTCCGACCCGAACCGACCCGACTTGTGCTCGGCGCCGAACCGGCCGGAACCGTGCTCAGCGCCGAACCGGCCAGGGCCGCGCTCGTGTCCGAAGCCCTCGGACCCGAACCGGCCGGGACCACGGTCAGGCCCGAACCGGTCGGGGCCGAACCGCTCCGCCCCGCGCTCGGGACCGAACCCGTCGGGGCCGAACCGTTCCTGGCCGTGCCAACCGTTGGGCTCGTGCGCCGGCGGGGTGTGCGCGCCGCCCCAGCTGTTCTGCTGGTGCCACGGCGGCTGGTGCTGCCAGCCCGCGTCGGTCCGGAGCCGGTCGAGGGTCGCCCGGGCCTCCGGGGTCAGGTGCCGGTCGACGATGGCGAGCCGGTGCTCGACCTCGCGGCCGTGACCCGACAGGCCCATGTCGTTCATCAGGTGCCGCAGCCGGGCATCGATCGGGCCGTGCTCGCCGAGCGGGGCCCGCATCCGCTCCTCGGACAGGAACCGCAGCTCGGCCAGGTGGCCGTGGTCGTGCGCGCTCAACCGCCTCGCCGCCGGGTCGGCGTCGGGCGACAGCGCGTCGCCGACGCTCCCGCGGCGCACCACGTCCAGCAGTCGCGAGACCGGTCCCCTCGACTCGCGCATCGTCTCGGCGATCTCGTGGCTGACAGCCCGGCCGACGATGTGCTCGAGCTCGCGACCGGTCGCCGGAATCTCGGCGGACACCGTGATCCGGTGCGGGCCGCCGCGCTCCAACGGCGGGTGGGTGGTGGCCATCGTGCCGTCCGGCACCCGGTCGATCGTCACCTCGAAGACCCGCGGGGCCCCCTTGTGTGGCTCGACGATCAGGGTGCCGCGGTGCGGTTGGTACGCGTCCGGGTGGAACTCCACCGACCGGAACCCGTGCGCCCCGTGCTCGCCGCCGAGCCGCCCGGCGACGTGCTCGATGGCGCCGCGCACCTCCGCCGGGTGGTAGGGGCCGCCGTGCCCCGAGTACCCCGGCATCTCGTTGGAGGTGATGTAGTCGCCACCGGTCGGCGGCCGGTCGTGTCCGGCCAGCTCGGAACCCGCCCGGGGCTGGTGGCCCCAGTCGTAGTCGGTGACCTCCTTGCCGAACAGCTTGAAGTCGTTGCGGCCGGTGAACAGGTGGTTCGCGTCGCGGTAGTTCTCCAGCCGGCGCTGGATCGCGACCGGGTCGGTGACGCCCTCGCCGTACGCGACGGCGATCTCCTCGGCCTTCTCCCACGTCCGGGCGCGCTCGGCCGGCACGTTGAAGATGCCCTTCATGCCGATCTGCTGCATGATCTCGTACCGACCCGGGTCGATCACCATCGTCCGGGACCGGATCTCCGGCAGCAGGTCGAGGCTCGCCTGGTCGAAGACGGGCTGCATCCGGTCGAAGTCCTCGCGGAAGGTCTCCAGCGGGACCTTGCCGGCGTAGTTCTCGTGGTAGACCGCCGCGATGGCCCGGGCCAGGTCGAACCGGATGTGGGCGTGCATCGCCGGCAGCAGCTCGTGCAGGACCTCGAAGGACTGCAGACCGTGCGGGATGGTCTCGGCGCGCTCGGCGATCCCGAACGCCCGGTGCCAGTTGGGCTCCACCTCGCCGAACCGGCCGTCGCGCCACGCCTCGAGATTCATCTTGTACGTCTGGTGGAAGGCCTCGACCTCCTGCATCTTCATGATCGGGTACTCGTAGCGACCCTCGTCGATCATGCGCGACTCGTGGGTGGTGACGTGCTCGTACACCCGCGCGAACCAGTACTTCCCGTCGACCCTCGGCGGCCCCGGCGGCTCCCGGTCGATCAGCGACTCGGCCATCGCGCGCTGCTCGGCGGCGATCTCGTCGCAGCGCTCCCGCAACCGGACGAACTCCTCGTTGGGATGCTCGGGCATCGCCTCGGCGCGCGGCGTGCCGTGCGTGTCGAACGCGAGCCGCGGCTCGCCGTTCGGGTGGGTGGCCGCGCGGTCGTGCACCCCGGGCAGGTCGTCGAGCACCCGCCGGACGTCCTCGGGCAGCAGCTCCCGCCTGGCCTCGACCCCGTCGGCCAGGCCGCGCCAGTGCTCGCTGGGCGCGTCCGACAGCCCCAGGTGATCGACGAGACCGGAGATCTCCCGCTCGACCCGCGCGCGTTCCCCCGGCGGCAGCTCCGCATGCTCCCGGGCGAGGATCCGCAACTCAGCCAGCCGGCCGTGGTCATGCGGGCTGAGTCGCCCGTCCCGGACCGCCTCGTTGGCCGGCCCGCGCCGCAGCGCGTCCGACGGCGCGTGCTGACCCTCAGGATCCAGTCGGCGGCTCAGCCGACTGGGCTGTTCGGTGTGGGACACCTCGGCCAGCTCGTGGCCCAACGCCCGCGCGACGTGCTCGGGTGCGATCCTGCGGTTCAGCTCGACCGTGGCGTGGTCCCCACGGATCTCGGTGTGCGCCACCTGGTCGGCCCGGGGCAGCTCGTCGACGATCCGGACGGACACGTCGACCGCCCGGCCGTCGGACAGCCGCATCTCGACCCGCACCTCGCCGTGCGCGTCGACGGTGACTTCCAGGTCCGCGACCCGGTGCCCGAGGTCTTCCGTGTGCAGGGAACGGACGGCGTCGGCGATCTCCTGATGGGACAGGTCCGCCCTGCCCGGCTCGCGGCCCTCGGCACGGAAGGTGGTGTGCTCCACCTCGGTGGCGTTGATGTCGTGCGTCGGCTCGGAGCGGTGAGTGGGCTCGTGCCCTCCACCGGTGTCGCCGGGCTCGAACGGGTGGTTGCCGTATTCGGACCGGTAGTCGATGTGCACGACTTCGCCGTTGGGCAGCCGCACCTCGCGGACGCCGAACTCCCCGGGCTTCACCGGCTGGGTGAACTGGCCGGTCCGCGAGGGAACGTCACTGATGATGTGACTGCAGTGCGCGCAGCATGCCATCGGCACCTCGCCGTCCTTGGCCACGCCTTCGGGGAACTCCGAGGCCTTCTGCCAGGGACTGCGGTTGTCGACAACGAGTTCCTTGAAGGTGTGCTCCGTGATCGGAATGCCTTCGAGCTCCCGCAGCCACAGGAGCTTGTTGACCGCCTGGATCTCTGCATGGCTACCCGGCTCGTTGAGGAAGAGGTTCTGGTCCTTCCACTTCTCGGCGTTCTCGGGCTTGTTCTTCTCGGCGTTCAGCTCGTTGATGCGCTCCTGGAGCTTCGGGTGCAGCTCCGACTCCGGCACGCCCAGCTTGTTCGTGCCCTCGATCACATGCCCTGTCCGGGTGTCCACAGCAACCGAGACACAGGGGCCGACCGGCTTCTCCAGGAAGTCCGGGTGCCCGGCGTTCTTGAGCTCGCGGTACTGCGAGCTGTGGTCCTTGGCCACGTCGGAGACATGCTCGCCGACCGGCTTCCAGGTGTCGCCGACCTTGACGTGACTGACCAGCCCGTCGTGCCCGACGCGGACGTGCTCCGGGTCGGTGACGTCGAGCCGGGACGCTCGCTCGCCGTGCTGCTCCAGCGGGGTGTTGGTCTCGTTGAGCGCGTGGTGGGCGCTGGCCTGGTGCTCCGGCGGCAATCCCGACACGTCGTGATGCCCGGGCACCGGATCCGTGTGCACCGGATCGTGTGGCGCGCGCCCCTGCTCGTCGAGCATGTGGCTGTGCAGCTGGTCGAGCTCGCGGTTGATGTCGGAGACTCGACCGGATTCGACCGCCGGGTCCGCGTGCGCACGCTCCGACAGCAGATACCGCTCCTCTGCGAGCCGACCGTGCTGATGGGAGCTGAGCCCGTCGCCGCCGCCTTCGCCGAAGGGGTGGTTGACGCCGAATTCCTTGTGCAGGTTCTCCGAGATCTCATGGCTGACGGCACGCCCGACCACCCGCTGGAGGGCGTCACCGGTCACACCGATCCGATCGGAGACCTTGACGTCGAAGTGGGTACGTCCGGTCTTGGCGTTGTCCCGCGGCTGCCCGGTCTCGGCGACGGCCCCCTCCGCCACCTCGCCGACCCTGATCTCGAAGACCACCTTCTTGGTGAAATGCTCGCCCTCGGGGCCTTTGCCATGGATGCTGACCGTGAGGTTGCCGTTCTTGAACGACTCGAATGACCAGCTCTCGTGACGCTGGTGTTCCTTGAGCGAGTCGACGACGTCGTTGAGCGAGCTCTTGATCTCGCGCACCCGGGGAGCCTCGGCGTCGTGGCCCTGGAAGCCCTCCAGCTCCGAGGCTGTGACCCGCTCCTCGCGGACGCCCTCGCGCAGCCCGTCAAGCTTCCCCCCGATCTCCTCGGGGCGCATCCCCCGGGGCCCTTCGGGGCCGGGGGGCTCGCCGAAGTGCTCGTCCAGGGTGGACCTGACGCGCTCCGCCGACGGCGAGGGCTTCTCCGGTGCCGCCTCGAGGCCCTTGCGGACGTTGTCCGGCGCGACCTCCCGGTGACCGGTCTCGGGCTCGACGCGGGTCGGGGAGTGGCTGAGGCTGTCCGGCTCGATCACCGGGTGCTCGACCGGTTCGGTCTCCTCGTTGCGCTTCTCCCCGAGCCGCTGCTGCCGCTCGGCGGCCCGGGACTGTGGCTCGGCGGGGCGCTCGGCGCTCGGCCGCTCGCCGACCGGCGCGACCTGCTCGGGAATGACGGGCTCGCGGTGCTCGGCCGGGGTCTCGGAGCGCTCGGTACGGCTGCCGCCCGGCTCGGACGCGTGGTGCTCGGGCCCGCCCTCCCGACCCGTCGGGTGCTCGACGGGGCTGTGCTCCGCCGGCGGCGTGTGCTCGGAGCCGGGCGCGCGCTCGCCGGGCGTGGTGTGTTCGGGGCCCGTGGCCCGCTCGCCCGGCGTGGTGTGCTCAGCGGCGGGGCCGTGCTCTGCCACGGGGGTCCGCTCGGCGGGCGGGTTGTGCTCCGTCGTCGGGGAGTGCTCCACCGGGGGCCGCTCGGCCGGCGCAGTGTGCTCGACCGGGGGGGCCTGCTCGACCCGGCGGTTCGGCGGGCCGTCGCCGGGACCCTGCTGCTCGTGGCTGGTCGTGGGCTCGTGCCTGGCGGCGGGCTCGTGCTGCGAGGTCGCCGGCTCGTGGCCGGTCTGCTCGCGTTCGGTGCCGGTGTGCGCGGGCTCCCCGGTCTCGTGCGTCGCGTGCTCGACGGGCCGCTCGCCCGTCGGGTGCTCGGCGACCGGGGTGGTCTCCTTGCTCTCGTTGCCCTTGCGGTCGGTACGGGACGAGGTCTGCCGGTCGCTGGTTCCGCGCTCCTGCTGGGCGCCGCCGCGCTCCGAGCCGCGCGAACCGCCCTGCTCACCCGGCCGCGCCCCGTCCTGGACGAGCCCCGGGGCCTCGACGCCGCGGTGGGCCCCGGCCTCACGCCCGGCGGTGTCTCGCCCCGCGCTGTCCAGGCCATGCCCCGCCGGGTCGTTCAGATGACGGGCAGCGGGGTCACTCAGGTGACCGGCTGCGGGTTCATTCAGGTGGCTGGCTGCGGGATCGACCGCATGGCCCCCGCCAAGCTTCCCCTCCATCGAGCCCATTCCGCCCATGACCCCGCCGAACAGGGCGGCCTGGCCGACTCCGTCCCACATGCTCTTGGTGCCGAAGCCGTGCTCCGCGGCCCACTTCTCGCCCTTCCACTTCGTCAGACCGGCGTCGATGCCCATCGTGACGAGGTTGGAGCCCGCCTGGCCGAGCCCCATCGCGCCGGCCTCGCGAAACAGACCACGCTTGCCACCCAGAGCGAACGGCGCGCCGAGCGCCCCGGTCAGGAAGCTGCTGAACGCCAGCTTGCCCAGCTCCTCCATGGACCACTTCGGATCGTGGCCCTCGAGGGTCTCGATCGCCTTGATGGCCAGTTCCTGCTTGAGGGTGAAACTGACGAAACCCTTGCCTTGGCGGAGGGCCGTGAGCCCCAGATCCTTGCCGAGGAGCTTCAGCCCTTCCTTGGTGGTCAGCTTCCGCACGGTGTTGGCGGCGGCATTGCGGGCCGCGTTGGTCAGCGGGTTGACCAGCTTCGTGCCGACCGTCTCGGCGATCTTCTCGGCGATCTTCTTCAGCAGCGCCTTGAGACCCTGCTGGCGAAGCGTGTTGAGCAGCTCCTCCGCC
This sequence comes from Longispora fulva, assembly GCF_015751905.1. Lineage (NCBI taxonomy): Bacteria > Bacillati > Actinomycetota > Actinomycetes > Micromonosporales > Micromonosporaceae > Longispora > Longispora fulva. The sequence goes on along the minus strand of NZ_JADOUF010000001.1, from coordinate 7,229,773 downwards.
GCGGTCTTGATCGCCTGCCGCGCCGCGAAGACGAGGGCAGGGGCGCCCGACAGCGAGCCGCCGAAGGACACGAACGCCGCCGCGATGAGCGTGTACAGCCCCATGGCGAGCATCGCGATGCTGGCCAGCGCCATCCACTTCGTCGTCTCGATGCTCAGCGCGTTGGTCTGCACGGCTTCGGACATGTTGCCCGCGGTCTCGCCGTTGGTGCCGAGCTCCTCGATGTGGGCGTTCAGCTGCTCGTACGCGGCCATGGCGGCGCCGTCGCCGCCCCACATGGAGATGTCGTTGAGGAGCGGGGCGAGCTCGTCGATGTGCTGGTAGTAGTGCTCGGCGACCTTGGCGTAGTGGTCGGCCAGGGTGTAGAGCTTCTCCTCGTCGCCCTCGGGGATCTCGACCAGGAACTCGAGGACGTCCCCCATGATCCCCGGCAGCCACTCCTCCAGCTCCCTGAAGAATTCGAGGAAGTCGAACAGCCAGTCCTTGAGACCCAACGCGCGACCCTCCTCCCCTGTGGTGCCGACGGCTACGCCGGCCGGGTCTGACCCGGCCGGCGGTCGATGAGGCTATTCCTTGACGGACTTGCTGATGTCGCTCTGCCCCAACGCGTCGGTGAACTGGTAGTCACTCATCGCGGTGGCGATGGCCTGGCCCGTCGAGGAGATCTTCGGCCCGGTCTCCGTCAGCGTGGACTTCACGATGTCGTTGAAGGTCTTGCCGTCGTAGTCCTTGTGGTAGGTCTTCAGGAACTCCTGGCCGAACTTGTCGTTGCCCCACGGCGCCGAGCCCTCGGCCGCCTCGATGTCACCGATCAGCCCCTGGGCGGTGGCGTGGAAGGTCTCGCCGGCCGCCTTCATGTTCAGGCCGCGACCCCGCACCTCGTCCGGGTCACCGGTGATCTCAACGTACGTCCCCATGGTCCCCCTCCACGATCTTCGGTAGATCCGCGTCGTGCGCGCGAATGAAGTCCATCATCGGCATGTCGCCGGCCTTCTTCGCCCGGAACTCGACCGGCACCGCGGCGTCGACGATCTCCTGGGTCTTGGCCAGTGCTTCCTCCACCGCCTGACGCACCGTGGCCACGATGGTCGCCGCCAGCGCGGTGGAGTTCGGTTTGCGGTAGATCCGCGGGTCGATCTCGAGGCTGATCAGGTGCCCCCGGGGGCCGACCACGGCCTTGATCATGCGGTCGTCAGACCAGGCGACCGCGGACACCTCGGCCATCCGCCGATGGGTGTCGTTGATGGCGCCGAGGGACTTGCGCAGGTCGCTCATCATGTCGTAGAGGCCGGAGAAGTTCGGCCGTTCCCTGTCCATGCCGCGCTCTCCTCTCGTCCACCGCCCACCTGGACGCCGATGACCGGCCACGCCGGTTGGCGTACGCTTTTTGACGATACCCAAGGCCCGCAAGTCCGGACCACCGCCCGATCAGGAGGTACGGACCTGCCGCTGATCCGTGACCTCGGAGCGGGGAACGACCCCCTGGTACACCCCAGGCTCGACCCGGGTGAACCCCGCCGCGACCGCCAGTGGCCCGATCCCGCCGAGATACTCGACGGTCATGTCCTCGTTGTCCTCCGCCAGAACCAGCACCGGCAGCTCCCGCCACGTCGCCACGGTCCGGGCGTAACCGAACCAGTCCAGGTCGCCGACCAGCACCAGCCTGCGGTACCGGTCCGGGGCGATCCGCTCGAATCCCGGAGCCGGCCCGTCCGCGTACAGCCGCACGAGTCGCTCACCGTCGGGGCTGGCCTCGTACTCGGCCGTACCCAGCCTCGCCAGGTACCCATTGATGATCATGGCCCCACCAGCGCGGAACGCAGGTCCACGGTCGCGACCGGCACCCAGGCGCCGTGGTCGGCGTCGTAGCTGGCCACCAGACGCTCCTCCCCGTCGGCGCCGAGCCGGACCAGCACGGCGTCGTGCGGCACCGCGACGCTGTCCGCCTTGAGCTGCGGGACCCCGGCGGAGGTCGCGCCGCCACCACGGAACGGGGCCGGCTCGATCATCCAGCCGTCGTTCGCGGCCCGGGTCGCCTCGTCGGGTCCGCCGACGGCGAGCCGGTACAGCTCCGGGCGGTGCGCCGGCCAGCGCAACAGGTGCACCTCGGGATCGGCCGGGTCGAAGCCGTCGTCCGGCCCGAGGTCGAGCGCCGCGTACAGCCCCGCGGGGGTCGCGCGCCCGACCGGGTCGTACGGATACACGAAACCCGTGACCGTGTGTCTTCCGCCGCGCACGTAGTGGTCCGCCTCGCCGTGTGCCAGCACCTTCTGCAGCATGACCAGGGGCGGGGCGGCCCGCTCCACGGCCCGTGGGACGGAGGCCCGGGACTCGTCGTACCGGCTCAGCATGTCCTGGCCCCAGTCGACGAGGCCCCGCAGCTCGTCCCCCGCGAAGGTCGCCTCGAGGACCGAGCCCGGGTTCACGACCAGGCGGTAACGCGCGTCGGGCCACGCGTCCGCGAGCCGCACCACCGGGACGGGTGCCGATGGCGGCACGTCCGGCCATGCCTCCGCGAGCCGCTCCGGCGAGGTGAACACCGCGATGGTCGGCTCCGCCGCGCCGGGCAGGTCCCGCCAGGGGAACCCGGGGCTCTCGATGTCCTCGACCCCGGACAGCGGCCGCGAGATCGGCAGCAGCACGACGGAGGCGACCAGGGCGTCGAGGAAGCCGGAGGAGTCCCCCGCCGCCGCGGCCTCGGCCAACAACTCCTCCACCGGGTTGGACGGCGTGAACGCCACGCCGAGCTCCGCGGCGGTCAGCAGGTCGGCGCCGGTGGCGATGTCGTCGATGTTCAGGAACGCGCCGATCGGCAGGTTCGGGTCGATCGCCAGGCGCAGCGTCGGATCCGGCCAGATCTCGACCAGCTGCGGGTACGTGACCACGTGGTACGCGTCCGCGGACTGCCCGTGCTCGGCCACGGCCAGCTCCAGCGCGTCGGGCGAGGTGAAGACCGGGGCGAACCGCATGCCGTCGATGTCCCAGACGAAGAGGGCCGCCCTGCCCTCCTGATACGCGCTGGCCTCGGTCGGCACGTACAGCGGCGCGGTGCCCAGGATGTCCAGATAGGCACGCTGATCACCGTCGAGCAGCACCCGGCGCAGGGCGTGTTCGACGTCGTTGGCTGGTTCCCAGCTCGCCGCGTCCATCGGCACGACCATACCGGCCGCCAGCAAGGGACATGTGGTGCGCGTGCGCTAGGGTCGGCCTGAACAAAGCCACCCTTCGACCCGGGCGGAGCCATGGCACGCACATACACCGTTTCTCCCACCCAGCCTGGGGCCTACCCGACAATTCGCGACGCACTCGAGGTCGCCGCGGACGACTCCGTGATCTCGATCGCACCGGGTGAGTACCTGGAGGCCCTGCACGTAGGCGGACGCCGGCTCAAGCTGGTCGCCGCGGGAGACCCCGGCTCGGTCACCATCGACGCCCGGGGCTTCGGCCAGCCGGCTGTGTCGGTCAGCGGCGGACAGGTCGGGCTCGAGGGACTGACGCTGCGCGCGGGCGACACCGCGGCGCTCAGCGCGCACGGCAGCCGACTCAGCGTGCGGCAGTGCACGGCGGACTCCGGATACGGCGCCGCCGTCGCGGTCACCGGGGGCACGGAGCTGACCGCCTTCGAGGTGAAGGTGACCGGCGGGCAGTTCGGGTTCGTCATCGAGGACGCCACCGGCACGATCGACAAGTGCGAGGTCTCCAACATCACCGACGACGCGGTGATCGTCCGGCTCGGCGCCGACCCGGTCATCCGGAACTCGACGATCGCCGGGTGCGGCTTCCGCGGGGTGTACGTCTACCAGGGCGGCCGGCCGACCATCGAGCGCTGCGACATCTCGGGGGCCGGCGACGTCGGCATCTCCGTCGCGTCGCAGAGTAGCGCGACCATCACCGGCTGCTGGGTGCACGACACCCAGGGCGTGGGAGTCATGTTCGGTCGCGGCACCGGCGGGCTGGTCGAGGAGTGCCGGATCGAGAACACCGCCCAGCCCGGCATCCACGTCGACGAGGGCGCGCAGCCGGTCATCCGGGAGGCCTCGGAGGACCACCAGCCCAAGGTCGGGGCCGCGGCCGTCGAGAGCGCGGCGGTCCAGGACACCGCCAAGGTCGACAAGCTGCTCGCCGAGCTGGACTCCATGATCGGCCTGGCCGGCGTGAAGGACGAGGTCCGGGCCCTGATCGACGAGATCCAGGTCAACGAGTGGCGACGCCAGGCCGGTCTGGCCGTGGGCGGGGCGAGCCACCACCTGATCTTCACCGGCGCCCCGGGTACCGGTAAGACGACGGTGGCCCGGATCTACGGCCAGCTGCTGCAGGCGCTCGGCGTGCTGCCCAACGGGCAGTTCAAGGAGGTCGCGCGGCGGGACCTGGTCGGACAGTACATCGGGCACACCGCGGAGAAGGCCACCTCGGTCTTCCAGGAGGCGCTCGGCGGCGTGCTGTTCATCGACGAGGCCTACACGCTGTCCCGCTCGGGCGGCAGCAGCGCCGACTTCGGCCAGGAGGCCATCGACACCCTGGTCAAGTTGATGGAGGACCACCGCGACCAGGTCGCGGTCATCGTTGCCGGCTACACCGTGGAGATGCAGACGTTCCTGGACGCCAACTCCGGTCTGGCCTCCCGGTTCGCCAAGACCCTCGAGTTCGAGAACTACTCGCCGAACGAGCTCGTCCTGATCGTGAACCGGATCGCGCGCAACGACGACTACCTGCTGGCCAGCGGGCTGGACGACGCGCTGCGGGAGTGGTTCGGCCAGATCCAGCGCGGTCAGAACTTCGGCAACGCCCGCGAGGCGCGCAAGCTGCTGGAGAGCATGCGCAAGGCGCAGTCGGGCCGGCTGCGGGGCCTCGGCTCGATGCCCACCCGGGACGACCTGCGGACCCTGGTGCTCGACGACCTGCTGGTGGCGACCCGATGACCACCCCCGAGCCGGTCGACGAGGACGATCTGTACTTCGACCCTGACACCTACTTCACGTTCCGTGATGGCGCGTTGTTCACCGGGGTGGCGGCCGAGCGCACCGCTGACGGCTCGCTGCTGGCGCTCGCCGCGTTCGAGGAGGGCCGGCAGCACGGGGTGACCAGGACCTTCTACCCCGACGGCACGGTGCACTCCGAGGTCACCTACGACCGGGGGCTCAAGAGTGGGGCCGACCGTACCTGGTACGAGAACGGCCAGCTCAGCGAGGAGATCACCTATTCCCCGCCGGGCGAGACCGTCAGGGTCCGACGCTGGAGCGAGGACGGTGAGCTCAGCTACGAGCACACCCCCGGGCAGCAGACGCCCGCGCCCGAGCCGGTCGACTTCGATGATCTGTACTTCGATTCCGGCAGCTACCACACCTTCCACAATGGCGTGTTGTTCACCGGGGTGTCCGAGACCCGGTCGGGCGCCGGCGTGCTGATGGAGGTCACCCCCTACGAGGGCGGCCGCAAGCACGGCGTGAGTCGGACCTACTTCCCCGACGGTTCCGTGCACTCCGAGGGCACGTACGAGCGGGGCCTGGAGGTGGGCGTCGACCGGACCTGGTACGACAACGGCCAGCTCCGCGAGCAGGTCACCTACTCGCCGCCCGGCCGGGTCGCCAAGGTCGAGCGGTGGGACGAGGACGGCGACCTCACCTACGAGCACGTGACCGGCGGCTGACGCCCGTGCCCGAGGAGGTCGATTTCTTCCATCTGGACTTCGATCCGGGAACCTACCTCACCTACCACAAGGGAGTGCTGTTCACCGGGGAGTCGGTCGCGAGGTCCCGGGCCGGGGTGCTCATGGAGATCACCGCCTACCTGGAAGGACGCAAGCACGGCACGAGCCGGGGCTACTTCCCGGACGGGTCCGTGCACTCCGAGTCCGCCTACGAGCACGGCGAACAGGTGGGCGCCGAGCGGATGTTCCACGAGAACGGCCAGCTCCGCGAGCGGCTGACGCCAGAGCCCGAGCCGGTCGACTTCCGCGAGCTGGACTTCGACCCCGGGACCTACCTGACGTTCCACCACGACTACCTGTTCACCGGGGAGTCCGTGACCCGGTCCCGGGCCGGCGTGCTCATGGAGACCGCCTCCTATCAGGACGGGCTCAGGCACGGCCCGAGCAGGGGGTACTACCCGGACGGCTCCCTGTACTCCGAGAGCACCTACGACGAGGGGCAGGAGAGCGGCGCCAGCCGGACGTTCTACGAGAACGGCCAGCTCCGCGAGCAGATCACCTACGAGCCGGCCGGCTACGTCGCCAAGGTCGAGCGGTGGGACGAGGACGGCGACCTCACCTACGAGCACGTGACCGGCCGCTGACCGGCTACACCACTCCCGCGTCGAACAGGGCGAGCAGGTCCGCGCCCTCCCCGACCGTGCCGTCGGTCTGCCACGGGGCACGCATGCTCGCCGGCAACCAGCCGCCCTGCGCGGGCTGGCGGACCTCGCGTACCAGGCCGGCGCGGGTCCACTCGTCGACCGCGTCCACGAGGTCCGTCGGAGGCAGGGTCAGCTCGGTCCACAGGTCGTCGACGCTGTCGGCGATCCGGGAGAGCAGCGAGGCGCTGACCTCGGCGGCCGTGAACGCCTGGTCGTCGCGCGGATCGTCGTCGTCGAAGTACCAGATCGAGTCGGCGTCCTCGCCGCGCGCCCGCACCGCCAGCATGCCGCCCTGGACGTACCCGATGGCCAGGAAGTCCGGGGTGAACCGGTCGGCCAGCCAGGCGTTCGCGTATACCAGGTCCTGCTGCCGGTCCGGCCGGGCCAGCCCGAACAGCGGCTGGTCGAGGACGAAGCCGTGCTCGGCGTGCACCGCGGGCTCGGTCGGGCCCGCGCCGTTGGTGTCGAGCAGGAAGGCGCGGTAGCGCGGCGGCAGCTGGTACCCCAGATGATCCTCGACGCTGGTCATCGCGGCCTCCGAGACGCGCTCCGCGACGCGGGTCGGCACGCGCTGTTCGACCGCCTCGCCCAGCAGGCCACGGCCGGGTGCCGTGCCCCGGGTCAGGTTCATCCCGCCGATGTGCCGGTAGGAACCGTGCAGGTCGGCGGGCACGAGCGCGAGCTGCCCGCCCCGCAGGTGCGCCCAGGTCCAGCCCGGCGGGGTCCGCGCGGCGTAGTCGGCCCGGGTGAACTCCCACAGCGGGTCACCGGCGGCGACCATCGCCTCGTTGGCCGCGAGCACCCGGAGCACCCGTAGCTCGTCGCGGGTCAGGTCGTCCGGGGTGGCCGGCAGCTCGACGATCACCCGCGCGTAGAGCAGCCAGTCCGGGAGGCCGGTGGGGGCCACGAACACGCCCTGCCGGTACCGGATCCGGAGCACCGGTGAGCCAGGGTGAATGATCTGCATCGCGTATCTTTCACCCGGGAACGCCCCGCTTCGATCCATGAGTCACCTCCGGTGCACCGCGGGCTCCAGCATACGGGCGCGCGCACTACACTGACGCAGCCCGCATCGACCCGGAGGTGAGAGCAGGCCATGCAGTTACAGCGCCGGCTGGCCTGGTTCCTGACGTCGGTGGTCACGGCCGTCGCGCTCGGTCCGTTGCCGCTCGCGGGGCCTGCGGCGGCGGACGACTGCGCGGGCCCGGGTGAGCAGATCCGCCAGGTGCCGTGGTCGCAGCAGCTCCTCGCACCGGAGCGCGCGTGGCAGTTCAGCCGGGGCACGGGGGTGACGGTCGCCGTGCTGGACTCCGGCGTCGACGCCACCCAGCCGCTGCTGAACGGCCGGGTCCAGGCGGGTGGCAACGTGCTCGCCGGCAAGGATCCCAAGGGCAGCGTCGACTGTGTCGGGCACGGCACCCAGGTCGCGGGCATCATCGCCGGGCAGCCGACCCCTGACCTCGCCTTCCACGGCGTGGCCCCCGACGTGTCGATCCTGCCCATCCGGGTCAGCGAGGACCCGGACACGATCGGCGCGAGCAACCGTTCGGCGACCCCGGCGCAGTTCGCCAGCGCGATCACCACGGCGGTGAGCGCCCACGCCCGGGTGATCGACATCTCCGGCGTGCTGTACACGGACGACGCGGCCGTGCGCGCCGCGATCAGCGCCGCCGTCGCCCAGAACATCGTGGTGGTGGCCGCCGCCGGCAACCACGGCGGCCCGAACGACCCGAACCCGACGCCCTATCCCGCCGCCTATCCCGGCGTGCTCGGCGTCGGCGCGATCGACCAGGCCGGCAACCGTTGGGCGAACTCGCAGCACGGCACGTACGTCGGGCTCGTCGCCCCCGGCGGCGCGGTGCCCGCCACCCAGCGCGGCAGCGGACTCGTGACCGTCGACGGGACCAGCATCGCCGCGGCCTTCGTCAGCGGTGCCGCGGCGCTGGTGATCGCCCGGTGGCCCCACCTGACCGGCCCTGAGGTCATCCGCCGATTGGAGGCCACCGCCAGTCCGGCCCCGGGCACGGCGCCCAGCCTGGAGTACGGCTACGGCGTGGTGAACCCGTATGCGGCCGTCACCGAGCAACTGAGCACCCCGGTGCCCGCCCCGGTCGCGATGCCCGCGCTCACCGTGCCACCCGTGCCGGCCGGCCAGGCTGCGCACGAGGCGGCGTGGGCGCGCAGTACCCGGATCGCGATGATCCTCGCCGGGGTGGCGCTGGTCGGGGTGCTGGTCACGGCGGGTGCGGCGGTGGTGATCCCGCGCGGTCGACGCCGGGGTTGGCGGTCCGGCACGGCCGCGCCCCCGCCCGACAACCCGATCGATCTGGAGCCGGCCCCGCCGGTACACCTGTTCGACACCTGACCGGCCCGGGCCCCCGGTCGACCGCCCCGTCCGGGTAGGGTCGCGGGATGTCGCGCGCGATCCACCACGCCCAGGTCCGCTGGTCCGATCCCGACCAGTTGGGACACATCAACCACGCCCGCTACCTGTCCTACTTCGAGGACGCCCGGATGGAACTGATCGGCACCTCCCCCTCGGGGACGGCCGGCGGCCCGGACGACCGGGGGTACGTCGCGGCGCGGGTGGCGGTCGACTACCTGTTCCCGGTGGTGTACCGGCCGGGGCTGACCCTGCGGGTCGAGACGTGGGTGAGCCGACTGGGCACGTCCTCGTGGACGCTCAGCCAGGAGCTGTTCGACGGCGACACCCCGGTGGTGCGCAGCGAGTGCGTCCTGGTCGCGTATTCGCACGCCGACAAGGCGTCGCGCCCGCTGGCCGAGGACGAGCGCGCCTTCTGGGAGAAGCTCTCCTAGCCCCGGATCATCCCCAGCGCCGGCCGGGGACTACCGGCCGACGCCGGCCCCGGAGCCGGCGGCACGTCCGCGTGCGTCAGAACATGACAGGGCCGACCGGCCAGCGAACACGCCGTCACCGGACTCCCGATCGACTCCCCCGCCGGCCGGCGCGCCAGGAACCGGTAGGTGACCTGTCCGCCCACCGGCACCGGATCCCCGCCCGGTGACTGCCAGAAATCGACCTTGGTGTCGGCCTGACGGAACTCCATCCCCCATGCCTCGCTGACCGCGATCGCCGGCTGGACGGTCATCGTCAGCTCCCAGTTCGCCACCGGGGCCGTGCCGTGGTTGACGAACGTCAGCCGGCCGTCGAAGCCGGTGTCCCACACGTCGAGCACGCAGAACGTGACCTCCACGACCTGGGGGTCCGGGGTCGACGAGGGCGCGTCCGGGCAGTGCGCGGTGGCCGGCGGTGGCGCGCTCCAGGCCGGCACGGGGGCGGCGAACGCCACCGCCGCCGCTAGAACAAGGCGGGCGAACATGAACAAACCGTACCTTGTCATGCCCCTATTTGGGGGCTAGCCGACCACTTTGCGGACCAGTCGTAGCCCCTGAGCCGGGGTGAGGTGCGGCAGGTACGCCCGGCCGATCGCGCTGGCTATGGTCGGCAGCGCCGCCGGGTCGGGGTACGCCATGAACATCGGCTGGTACACCGGCTGGAACTTCGCCTTGAACGCGAAGAGTGACCGGAATCCGTACACCGGTTCCAGGGTGCGGCCGGTGAAGTCGAGCAGCTTCTGCAGCACGCCCGGCTCGTCGCCCCGGTCGAGGCGGGCCAGCGGGGCCCCGGACAGGGAGAGGAACTCCGCGCCCTCCTCCTTGAAGCCGAGCGCCGCCGACGCGATCAGGAACTCCATCACGCCCCGGAAGTCGGTCGAACCCCGGCGCATGAAGTCCAGGGTCCAGCCGACCGGCCCGCCGTCCCGGTACACCGGAAGCCAGCTCGTGACGCCGTGCACCCTGCCGTCCGCGTCGACCGCGACCAGGCACCTGACCTGGGGATCGTTCAGTTCGGTCAGGCTGCCGAGGGTGAAGCCCATCTCCGGCAGGCCCTTGTCGGCGACCCAGTCCTCGGAGATCTCCCGGATCTGCTCGCTGATCGACAGCGGAGCCTCCGGGAACCGCCACCACTGGGCCGTGATGCCGGCCTTGCCGGCGTTGTTCAGCGCGGTGCGCACGTCCTGCCACTTCTTGCCGGAGAACTTCAGCTCCGGCAGCGGCAGCACGGTGTCCTCGGCGACCTGCACTGCGCTCCAGCCGAGCTTCTCGGCGGCGACCCGGACGTCCTCGGTGACGCTGTAGAAGCAGGGGGTCCAGCCGTTGTCCTGGCAGAAGTCGGCGAACCCCGCCACGGCCGACCGCCGGGCGGCCGGCTCGCCGAACGGGTCCCCGGTCGTGACCGCAACGCCGCCGATCACCCGGTAGGCGACGGCCGCGTCGTCGGTGGCGGCGAACCAGTAGTCGTTGCCGCCCCAGGTCGTCATGTAGGACAGGTTCGAGCCGCCCCTGGCGAGGAGCGCGCGGGCCCGGTCGGCGGCACCCGGCTCGCTCGTCGTCCGGCTGCGCAGGAACAGCGCGAGCAGGCCGACGAGGATCACGACCCAGAAGACCAGTCCGGTGTACCCGAACAGCAGCTTCGCGATGTGCCCGGTCGGCAGCAGCCGCACCCCGAAGAAGTCCGCGTACCCGGTGGGCAGCAGCCGCACCGGCAGGTCCAGCAGCAGGTCGGCGGCCGACGGCTGCGGGTCGAACTGGTCGGACACCAGTTGCCCGATCCACAGGTAGCCGAAGCCGACCACGGCCAGGGTGCCCAGCACGTAGAGCCCGAAGCCGACCAGGTTGGTGCGGGGCACCCGGACCTCGAAGTGCCGCCGGGTGGCGAGCAGGATCACGACGGTCACCACGCACAGCAGCACCGGTTCGAGGTAGCTGAACAGGATCCAGCCGGCGTCGGGCTTGCTGCCGGGGTAGTCGTTGGGCACCGGGTGCCGGAAGTACTGGTACGCCGCCCACGCCACCAGCCCGATCATGAACAGGTTCATCACCAGGCCGAGCCACCAGGCCAACCGGCGGCCCCGGCGCAGCCCCTCGGCGATCACCAGCAGCAGCAGCGCCGGGGCGAGGCCGAGCAGCAGGCCGGGGAGCCCGCGCAGCGCGTCGCCGGCCAGGGCCCGCCGGCAGTCCAGCGCGAACTCCGGGTCCGCGCACGTGTTGCGGACCTCCTCCTCGGTCCAAGCCGGGAAGACGAGCAGGTCGCGGTACGTCGACAGCGGCCCGATCGCGTAGTCCACCACCACGGTGAGCATCGCGCCGAGCGCGCCGACCGCCACCACCAGGGCGACGAGCACCCGGGTCTCGGCGTGCGAGGGTGCGCCGATCCGGCCCTTCACGGCCCGGCCGAACACGAGCACCCCGGCGAGCAGGCCGACCGCCCCGCCGCAGAAGCGCTGCAGGTCGATGATGTGTCCGACGTACAGCGCCCAGGTGAGCAGGCCGGCGATCAGGAGCAGGCGCACCCGGCGGCGCCACAGGGCCGACAGCCCGAACGTCGCGGCCAGCGCGAGGCCGGCGGCGGCCGGGGACGCGCCCATCTCGTTGTAGTTGCTGATCGAGAAGAGCCAGCCCTCCTCCGCCCGCGCGCCGATCCAGATGGTCGCGACGGCCAGCAGGGCGCCGCCGACCTGACTGACCAGCATCAGGCCGAGCATCCGCCACACGCCGATCCGGCGCTCGACGGAGACCCCGACCACGAGGACCAGGAGGGTGGTGTTGACGTAGTTGGCGACGCCGCCGCAGTACATCGCCGAGGTGACCGGACTCCACCAGTGTCCGTCGCGGAACGCCTGCAGGCCCACGCCCCACTTCTCGACCGCGCCCTCGGTGGGGCCGTGCGCGATGGTGCCCTGCACGACGCCGACGATCCACAGCGCGGCCACCAGGCCCAGGGTGACCGGGGCGTGCGTGATCGCCGCCCACACCGCCGTCGCGACGCTGCGCAGTTTCGACGGCGCGACCGGGCTGCTCGGGATCTCGACGGTCTCGGCCATCAGTGCGTCATCCCCGTTCGTTGGGCCAGCCAGGGCAGCGACTGGTCGAGGCTGTCCAGCCAGACGATCGCGTCGTGCCCACCGGGCCGCTCGATGAACTTCACCGCGATGCCGGCTTTCTGGCACGCGGCGGCCACCTCGCGTTGTTCGGGAAGATACACCCTGTCCTTCAGGCCGACCGCGATCACCGCCGCGCTGTCCGGGAACCGCCGGGTGCGCAGAATGTCCAATGGGTTGTACTCCGCGAACTTCGCGGCGTCCCCGTCGAACACGGCGTCCACAGTGTCCCGGTGGTTGCCGACCGTCGGCTCGCGCTGCCCGGAGATGTCGATGAACGACGGGTAGACCTCCGGGGCCCGCACGCCGAGTTGCAGGGCGCAGGTGCCGCCGTGCGAGTAGCCGCCGATCACCCAGGACCGGGCGTTGGGGTTGACCTGCAGGTTCGCCCGGACCCAGGCGGGCACGTCCGTCTTCAGGTACGTCTCGACATTGCCCAGTTTCGAGTCCATGCACAGTGGATTCTGCGGGACGGTGCCCAGATCGTCGGGGAACACCACCACCGGGGCGAGCCCGTCGTGGGTGTTGGCGTACCGGTCGAGCCGCTCCTTCAGCCCGAACGTGAACCAGTCGGCGGTGCTCCCGGGCTGGCCTGCGAGCAGGACGAGCACTGGGAGCTGGGCGCGCGGGGTGCTCTGGTACGCCGGTGGCAGGTACACGCGCGCGGTCCTGGGTTTCCAGCCGGAGACCGTGCCCGGGATCTCGACCTCGGACACCGTGCCCTGGGTGGGCATCCCGGCCGGGGGCCTCCACACGTCGCTGAGCGCCTTGCCTGCCGGGGCGGTGATCAGGGTGCGGTCGCCGGGGCGGAACTCCGTGGTCTTCACGGCCATCCCGAGGGCGGCGCGCAGAGTCGGGTAGAACGCGTACACCTTGTTGATCTGCAGCGCGGACATCGCGAGCACCGGCAGGACGGCGAGCAACACGGCGACCCGGCCCCGCCAGCGCAGCCGGGGGAACGCCGCCCCGGCGAGCCCGGCGGCGAGCAGGGTCGCGCCGCCCCACGCGATCAGGCTGTCGGGGAGCGCGTCGGGGAAGGGCTTCACCCAGTTGTCGGACGCGTACTTGACCCCGTAGGCCAGGCCGCCGGCCGCCACGGCGGCGATGGGCACGACCCAGGTCCACCACGTCCGGCCCCGGCGGGCGAGCAGCAGGGCTAGGCAGCACAGACCGAGAACGGTGACCACGATCGGCAGTGGGCCTCGGACCAGGGACCAGTTCAGCGGATTGGCCATCGTCACCCCGTTCACGCTACCAAGGGTGACGGTACCGATATGCCCATCTATGAGGGCTAGTTCCCGGAAACTCCGTGCAGAATCTGGCTGACGGTCACCGTGATGAGCGCCTCGGAATCGGCGACCGGCAGTCGGTTGGCGGATTCCACAATCGCCTGGACGAGCATCGCCCGCAGCCGGGGCTCCGCCACGCCGGCCCCGGTGAGCACCTCGACCAGCGGCTCCAGCAGGCGCAGGTGTCCGTCGCGGATCCGCTGCCGCGCGTCGTCGGGCAGCGCGTGCGCGGACAGCGCCACAGCCGCGGCGTGCCGACCGTCGCGCATCAGCTCCAGCTGCATCCGGACGTACGACTCGATCTTGTCGCCGAGCGGGGCGTCCCCGGCGAGCGAGTCGGCGACCAGCTCCGTCCAGCGCGGCAGCTCGTCCTCGATGATCGCGGCGGCCAGGTCCTCGCGGGACTTGAAGTACTCGTACAGGCTCGGGCGGCTCAGGCCGACCCGCTTGGCGAGGTTCGCCAGGGTCAGCGCCTCGGGGCCACCCTCCGTGACCAGGTCCCGGCCGGTCTCCAGCAGCGTCGCCAGCCGCCGGGATCGGTGCTCGGCGACGGTGGGTGCGGTGATCCGGGGCATAGGGGGATCATAACGGGCCTTGCGTTTCCGACACTGCGTAGGTATGTTTGCCGACAACTTGTAGGAAAGGTTGTCCCCATGTGGTTCCTCGCCTGGCGCGAGATCCGACACAGCCGCGTCCGGTTCGGCCTGCTGGCCACCCTGGTCGCCCTCGTCGCGTACCTCGTGTTCGTCATGACCGGCCTCGCCGTCGGCCTCGGGGAGGCCTCGGTGTCCGGACTCCGGCACCTCCCCGCCGACCAGCTCGTCTTCGCCAACAACGTCCAGCGCTCCCTCGACCGCAGCGACCTGCCCGCCGACCTCGGGGGCCGGCTCACGGCGGCCGGGGCCCGGTCGGCGACCCCGGTCGGGTTCTCGATGGCCAACCTCGCGGCAGGCGACGACGTCGTCTCCGTCGGCCTCCTCGGCTGGCCGACGACCGGGCCGATGACCGGGTCGACGCCCGGCGGCGGCGGCCACCAGGCCTCGAAGGCCGCCCCCGGCTGGGACGGCACCGGCCTCCTCCTCGACCGATCGGCGGCCGACAAGGGCCTGAAACTCGGCCAGACCGTCCGGGTCCAGCCCGGCGGCGTCGAGCTGACCGTCACCGGGTTCGCCGACCTGGGCACCTACTCCCACACCCCGATGGCGTACGTGCCGCTGAGCACCTGGCAGCAGATCCGCCGCACCCCCGACCGGGTCAGCGCGTACCTCGTCGAGGGCCACGTCGGGGCCGTCCCCGGCACCGAGGCCGTCGACAAGGAGACGGCGATCACGTCGGTACCCAGCTACGTCGCCGAGACCGGCACCGTCGGCCTGATCCGGTCCTTCCTGTACGCGGGCGCCGCGCTCCTGATCGGCACCGTCTTCTGGATCCTCACCCTGCAGAAGGAGGGGTCCCTCGCGGTGCTGCGGGCCACGGGCGCGCGCAGGGGCCTGTTGCTCGGCTCGTACCTGATGGAGGTGCTCGCCACCCTCGGCGCCGGCGTCGCGGTCAGCGGGGCGCTCGCGTTCGGCAGCGCGGCCCTGCTTCCCGCCGGGGTGTTCCTGCTCACGGTCGGCGACACGCTGACCGCCGCCGGACTGCTCACCGTCCTCGCCCTCGCCGGCTCGCTGGTGTCGATGCGCCGGCTGCTCACCGTCGACCCGCTGCTCAGCCTCGGAAGGAGCGCCTGATGCTCACCCTGACCGCGATCACGCACGCCTACGGCGACGTCGAGGTCCTGCACGGCGTCGACCTGACCGTCTCCGGCGGGGAACTGGTGGCCCTCCTCGGGCCGTCCGGCTCCGGCAAGACGACCCTGCTCGCGATCGCCGGCGGCCTACTGTCCCCCACCTCCGGGGAGGTGTCGACCACCGGCCGGCCCGCGTTCGTGCTCCAGGGCGGGGCCCTGATCCCCTACCTGACCGTCGTCGAGAACCTGCTCGTCCGGCGGGTGGTGGCCGGCGCCCGGATCACCGCTGCGGACAAGGCCCGCGCCGCGGAGATCCTGGAGGCCGTCGACCTGGGCAAACTCGCCAACCGGCACCCGGCGCAGCTGTCCGGCGGGGAGAAACAGCGCACCTGCGTCGCACAGGCATTGTTCACCGGAGCCCCGGTGCTGCTCGCCGACGAGCCCACCTCGGCGCTGGACCGGGACCGGGGCCGGGCCGTGATGGAGTTACTCCGCCGGCAGGCGCACGAGGAGGGCGCTGCGGTGCTGATCGCCACCCACGACGAGCGGTCCCTGGACCTGGTCGACCGGGTGACCCGCATCGACGACGGAGCACTCCTGATGGTGGGGGCCCGCTGAGGACGACGATGCGCGCGTTGCAGAGAACCCGGCATACAACACCGGTATGCCGGAACCTCTGCGCCTTCGCCTCCCCGCCCTCAGCGGACCAAGACGTTTAGATCAAGAGCCGGATCAAGAGCGCCATCACCGGGTACCGGATGATGGCGCTCTTGACCTGGCAGTTTGTGGTTCGGAAGGGATCAGGCTGGGTCAGCCCACCCGCTCGGGGGACTCGTCCTGATCGTCACTCCAGTACGGGCCCAGCTCGTTGTCGTCTGGATCAAAGACGAGTCCGAGCACGTTCACAGCCCCTTCCGGCGGGACCAGGCCGAGACTGGCCGCGTAGTCCTCCGCCCCCGCCTTTCCCTCCTCCAGGTACTCCTGAAGAAGCCGCACCTTCTCCGGGTCGCCCTGGACGGGATAGCCGTACTCGTCTTTCACTCGCTGCCCTCCAGACCACTGCCGTTGCCCTCGTACACCTGACGCCAGATGCCGCCGTTCTTGTAGATCTTGAAGATCGTCAATCGCACCCCCTTGGGGAGGACATCCCGAAGCCTATGCTCACAGCCGTTCGGTTTCTGGCAAGGCTTCATGTTCTGGTACAACGTCGCATCTCAGATCCCATCACGACGCATCAACGCCGCAGCATGACCTTCCACGTGCCGGGTCATGGAATCCAAGCCCTTCCAGGGCTCCTTGAGCCCGTGGCCTCCCTGGGCCGGCCCGTAGTCGCCGGGCCCGAACATCCCCGTCAGGTCTCTTCCGTCGGGTCCGAACAGCCTTCCGGCTGCGACATCCTGATCTGCCACCCTCAGCATGTCCTGCTTGATCTCAGGGCCGACCCGCAACACAGGCCGGGGTCTCTCCTCGTCGGGGGGAGGAACCCGCTTCGGCGACGATGGTGGAGCTTCAGGCGGTGGCTTTGGTTGGGGTCCGGTCGGCGCGGGTCTTGGTCGTGGATCAGGTTCGGGTCCCCGCCGAGGTGGCTTGCTCTCTACCGGCCCCGCTCGCGCCGATGACGCGTCAGCGGCCGGCGCCGCTCCTCAAGCCGACTCTTGCGCGACGACCGTTCCGGAGTGCACCTCCTCCAGCTTCGCGGTGACGTTCTCCGCCATCGACATGCCCTCACGGGCCAACTCAGCGGCGGCACGGCACGCCGCAGCACGGGTGTCAAAACCCAGCGAGGCGACGGAGAAGGCCAGCTCCTCGAGGAGTTCCGCGATCGTGCCCACGCTGTCGACGACCAGCTCGACCTCTCCCTTCGTGTTCTCGATCTTCTGGTACACGTCACCGAATTCGGCCATGTTTCCTCCGTGGGGTGTGCGGGGTTCGATCCGGATCGCTGTAGGTGGGTGAGACGGTTTCGGGGGTCACCCGTACAGGGCCCGTGCGATGCCGACGAGGGTGCAGACGGCCAGCACCACACCGAGGAGCGCCAGGGCGAGCAGTGCGGGGTGTCGGGGTTCTCTGTGGTCGGCCATGGCTACGGCAGCAAGCGGAACGCCGCAGCGATCCCGTACGCGAGCAAGAGGCACCCGAAGACCACCACGACCGGTAGGCAAGCGCCCTCCGTCACGGCGACCATCCGATCGCGCCGACTCACGGACGCCTGGTAGACACGGCGCGTCGGGTGCCGGTCGATGATCGGAAGCTCTCGCGTCGGGCCACTCACGGCAACCACACGCTTTCGGCCACCAGCTCCGCGAACGCGTCCAGTCCGTCAGCCCGACTGAGGTCCAACAGGGTATAGCTGTGCAGGACCATCAGCCGGTCCACACCGGCCCGGTTGACCAGCCACTCACAGCCCGCCGCAGCCTCCGGCCCCTCGCAATGGCCGAACTTCCCGTCAGCGTCCATGAACAGCACGGCGTCAACCTCGTTCGGGCCGTAGCTGTACAGAAAGCCGGTGATCTTCTCGCCCAGCGCCTTGAGCTGCTCAGGGGTTGCCTTGAACATGGGTCCTAGCCCTTCGGGGTTGGGGGAAGCCGGGCACAGCCCTACGAAGCTGTCCCGGCTTCCCTGCCTGCTGACTACTCCTCGCCCTGCTCCTGGTCCTCGTTGTCATCCGGCTTCTCGCCGTCGAAGTAGACGCTCATTGCTCACTCCTTCCCGGAGTCCTGTGCGGACCGAATGCTCCGCGGCCAGGGCCAGTCTGAGCTGGGGGCTGACGGTTCCGGGAGGTGTACGCCATAGCGCCGCAGGGTGCCAACATGCGTGGCCTTGTGCGGGGTTGTGCACCTCTCGACGGGTGCCAACAAGGTCGGTACCGTTTGCACTGCCTGGTGTCCCGGAGCCGCTACGGATCGGGTCGGTTCCGAGGGGGTGCGGTGTGGCCGTCGAGTCCAAACAGATCAGCAACACCGAATTGGAAAGGCTCATCATCGAAAGCGGGTTGAGCAACGCCGCGCTCGCCCGGCACATCAACCTCACCGGCCGCAGCACCTACGGGCTGGAACTGCGGTACGACTCCAGCTCTGTGAACCGATGGCTGCGCGGTGCGGTACCGGCACCGCCGATCCCGGAGATCATCGCTGGGGTGCTCACCACCCGACTGCATCGACAGGTGCCTGCCGGATCGTTGTTCGCTGACGGGGACTTCCTCACCGTGCCGTCCAGCCCCAGCCAGACGGTAGAGACCGCTACCGCCCTGTGGAGGCGAACGGTGCAGCGCCGTGACTTTCTCGCCTACTCCTTCTCAACGGCCGCGAGCGCACAAGCCGGTTGGTGGTGGGTCTTCTCCCCGCCCGGCACCATCACGGGCGGGGCACGACGCTCTCGGATCGGTCAGGCGGACCTGGAACGGCTGGCCGCTGACAGGGAGACATTCGCCGAACTCGACCGCCGCTTCGGCGGTGGTCACGCCCGCAGCTGGCTGGCCGACTACCTCGACCAGCAGGTAGCACCCATGCTGCACGGCCGCTACGACGATGCAACCGGCCGCGCGCTGTTCGCCGCCGCGGCCGACCTGACCCACATTCTCGGCTATATGGTGTTCGACTCGGCAGACCACGGCCTCGGCCAGCGCTACACCATCCAAGCCCTCGGTCTAGCGCATCACGCCGGAAACTTGGCACTCGGCGCATATATCATGTCCAACCTGGCCAACCAGCACGTCTACCTCGGCGACGGCGCGACCGCAGCCCAACTCGCCCGTGCCGGAGCAACCGCTGCCCACGGCCGGGCACCTGCCGCATTGATCGCTCAACTGCACACCACCGAAGCGCGAGGACACGCCCTTGCACGCGAGCCACACGCCTGCCGGGCCGCGCTCCATATGGCGGAGCGTGCCTTGGAGCGCGCCAGACCCGAGGTAAACCCGGCCTGGCTGGGTGCCGCCAGCCCGGCGCACCGGCACGGAGCGATCATGCACAGCCTGCACGACCTCGGCGACCACACCGCCGCGAACAGCTATGCCGAGCAGGCCCTGGACCTGCCCGCCGACAGCTCCCGAGCCCGCGCACTGCACCTGATCCTGCATGCCCGGGTACTGCTTGGCCTCGGCCGGGTCGAGGAGTCCTGCGCCACCGCCACACGAGCACACGGAATGTCCGCGCAGTTGCGGTCGCGGCGGCTCGGCGAGCGGTTCACCGAATACACCAAGGCCCTGACCCCGTACGCAAAGGTCGCGGCGGTCATCGACTGGCTGGCGCTGATCAGGCCGACGCGGACACCACTGTCCCGTTCACCAGGTTGACCGTCCGCCCGGTGGCCTTCGCGCCGAGCGCGCTGCGCAGCCGGTCCGCGGTGTTTCTCGTCAGTCTGGAGTACGCCTCAGCGGGTTCGACGAACTCGAACCCGTCCAGCTCGTCGTTCTGCAACGCGATGTCGTCCGGCGAGACGACTGTGCCGGCGTCGAAGACGAATCCGAACCAGGCCCGGCGGATATCGGTGGGCGCCACCCAGTCCACGACCAGCAACGCACCCAGCACCGGCTCGACACCCAGTTCCTCACGGACCTCCCGGGCACACGCCAGATTCGGCGGCTCATCGCCCTGCAACACTCCGCCCGGCAGATTCCAGTGCTCACGGTAGTTCGGCTTGACCAGCAGCACCCGGCTCTGCGGATCGGTGATCACCGCCGTGGCCGACGCCAGGAAACTCGGCAGGCTCGCGTACCACTCAGCCGGCTCCAGCCAGCCGGCACGCTCTGGATTCACCCCACCACGCTACCCCACCTGTCGTCACCGTCCTGGGGATCGTCCGGGGCGAGCCAAAGAGCGCTGCCAATCCGGGTACCCGATGACAGCGCTCATGCTCTCAGGCGATCGTCACGCCCGCGGCGCGCAGGTCGGCCAGGGCCCGGTCCGTCGACTCCGGGGCCACGCCTGCCGTCAGGGCCGTCAGGACGGTCGTCGCGAAGCCCTCCCTGGCCGCGTCCAGGGCGGTCGCGCGCACGCAGTAGTCGGTGGCGATGCCCACGACGTCGACCTCCGTGACACCGCGTTCACGGAGCCACCGCGTCAGGGTGACGCCCTCGGCGGAGCCCTCGAAGCCGGAGTACGCCGCCGCGTACTCGCCCTTGTGGAACACCGCCTCGATCCGGTCGGTGTCCAGCGCGGGGTGGAACTCCTGGCCCTGGGTACCGACGACGCAGTGCACCGGCCAGGAGTCGACGTAGTCGGGGGTGTCGCTGAAGTGGGACCCCGGGTCGATGTGGTGGTCCTGGGTGGCGACGACGTGGTCCCAGCGCCCGGGCCGCAGCTCGATCGGGTCGGCCCCACCGGACCGCAGAGCGTCGGTGACCCCGGCGGCGACGGCGGCGCCGCCGGCCACGGCCAGGGAACCGCCCTCGCAGAAGTCGTTCTGCACGTCGACGATGATCAGTGCGCGCATCGCTAGTGGCCTCCGGTCACGGTGACGGGGATGGCCGGATCGCCCGGCGACAGCTTGAGCCCCTCCCAGGGGATGGAGATCAGGCAGTCGCGCAGGTGCGCCCGGCTCTCCTGCAGCGTAGGCAGCGCGCCCACGACGACGCCACCCCGGACGTACGGGCGCTGGAGCACCCGGTCGCCCGCCATCGGGTCCGGCGCGCCCTGGGAGACGATGACCTCCTCCGTGGCCGTACCGGTCGGCTTGTGCCGGCGGACCGCCGTCTTGCGGCCCCCGATGCTCGGCTTGTTCTCGCTGCGCTTCACGACCGGGCGGCCGTCCACCTCGACCAGCTTGTAGACCAGGCCGGCCGTGGGCGCGCCGGAGCCGACCACCACGGCGGTGCCCGCGCCGTACGCGTCGACGGGCTCGGCGGCCAGCGCCGCGATCGCGTACTCGTCCAGGTCGCCGGACACGACGATCTTCGTGTCCGGGGCGCCCAGCTCGTCGAGCAGGTCGCGGGACTGCTGGGCCATCACCGACAGGTCGCCCGAGTCGATCCGGATCGCGCCCAGCCGGGGGCCGGCCACCTCGACGGCGTTGCGGATGCCCTGCCGGATGTCGTAGGTGTCCACGAGCAGGGTGGTGCCCTCGCCGAGCGTCGCGACCTGCGAGGTGAAGGCTGCCTTCTCGTCGTCGTGCAGCAGGGTGAAGGCGTGCGCGGCGGTGCCGGCGGTCGGCACGCCGTAGCGCTGGCCGGCCGCGAGGTTGGACGTGGACGCGAACCCGGCGATGTACGCCGCCCGCGCGCAGGCCACCGCCGCCGCCTCGTGGGTGCGCCGCGAGCCCATCTCGATGATCGGCCGGCCCCGCGCGGCGGTGACCATCCGGGCCGCCGCCGCCGCGATCGCGCAGTCGTGGTTGAGGATCGACAGCAGCAGGGTCTCCAGCACGACGCACTCGGCGAACGTGCCCGTGACGGTCAGCAGCGGCGAACCCGGGAACCACAGCTCGCCCTCGACGTAGCCGTCGATGTCGCCCGTGAACCGGTAGTCGGCCAGCCACTCGGCCATCCGGTCGTCGACGATCCGCCGGGCGGCGAGGAACTCCAGCTCCGCGTGGTCGAACCGGAAGTCCCGCAGCTGCTCGACGAACCGGCCGGTGCCGGCCACGACGCCGTACCGCCGGCCGTTGGGCAGCCGCCGACCGAACGCCTCGAACACGCAAGGCCGGTCGGCGGTGCCGTCGCGGAGGGCGGCGGACACCATCGTGAGCTCGTACTGGTCGGTGAAGAAAGAGGCCGTCACGTTGATCAGCTTAGGCGTCGGCCGCCACCGGCTCGGCCGCCGCGGGGTGATCCGCACCACGTAGGGCGAAGAACGCGTACACCGCGCCGGCCAGCACGAACGCCGAAGCCACGGTGAAGACGGCGTCCAGCCGACCGAACGCGACCCCCGCGACCGTCAGGTGGAACCCCGCGCCCAGCCAGCTCGCGACCAGCCCGGCGGCGACCATGGACACGATCGCGACCACCCGGTTCGCCGGGCCCATCACGGCCGACACCCGGCCCATGAACTCCCGCGGCACGATCGCCATCAGCAGCGGGCCGATATTGGAGTTGGTGGAGCCGATCCCGAGCCCGAGGAGCACGTACGCGACGAGGGCGAGCCACAGGCTGGTGGCCTGCGAGTACAGCGCGAACGCCCCGGCGAACACCAGCATCCCGCCGCGGATCATCCGCGCGTGGCCGACCTTGTCGCCCACCATGCCACCGAGGAACGCGCCGACCAGGATGCCGGCCCCGAACGTGCCGCCGAGGAAGCCGTACCACTTCGGATCGGCGTGCAGGTTCTCCGGTACGTAGTAGACGGCCAGGGCACTGAGCGCGCCCGCCCCGAGCTGGAGCAGCAGGATCATGATCAGGAGCGCGCGGAGGAACGTGTTCGTGCCGAAGAGGCGCAGGCCGGCGAACAGCTCACCGCGTACCCCCTGCTTCTCGGTCTTCGCGACGGGCGGGGCCGGCGGGGCCTGGATCGCGCGGATCGCCACGAACGACACGAGGAACGACACGGCGTTGAGGGCCAGCGCCCACTGCGGGCCGAAGCCGATCAGCAGCGGGGCGGCCAGCGGCGGGCCGATGATGGTGGCCAGGGCCTCGGTGGTCTGGCCGTAGCTGGACGCCTTGCCCCGCCGGTCCGCCGGCACCACATCGTTGATCATGACGAACCGGGCCGGGCCGAAGAACATCGACACCGCGGTGGTCAGCGCGACGATCACCCCGGTCAGAACCAGGATGACGGGTACCGGCACCGTGCCCTTCGGCAGGAACGCCACCCCGGCCAGCACCGCCACCAGCCCCGCGCGGGTCAGGTCGGCGGCGAGCATCGTGCGCTTCTTGTCCCACCGGTCGACGAACACCCCGGCGAGCGGGCCGACCATGAACGTGACCGCCGAGGCGACCACCAGCACGGCGGTGGACACGGCCGGGGCGTAGGACTTGCCGGCCAGCAGCACGGTGGCCACCCACAGCAGCAGAGTGGTGTCGAAGACCATGTCCCCGACCAGCGACACGACCTGCCCGATCCATAGGCGGGTGTAGTTCTTGTTGATCAACACTGGAACAGAATGCGGGCCCTCCCCCGACTGGGGAAGGGCCCGCATCACGATCGTTACCTACTCCGTACTGGAACCGGCCACAGCCGGCGGCTTGTAACCGGGCACCAGCTCCGGGAACTTCTCGTCGAACGCGGGGCGCTCGGAGCGGATCCGGGGCATCGAGTCGAAGTTACGCAGCGGCGGCGGGCAGGTCGTCGACCACTCCAGCGAGGCGCCGTAGCCCCACGGGTCGTTCTCGGTGACGGTCCGGCCGGCCTTGTAGGACTTCCACACGTTCCACAGGAACGGCAGGGTCGAGATGCCGGTGATGAACGCGCCGATCGTGGAGATCTGGTTCAGCGTGGTGAAGCCGTCGCGCTCCTGGTAGTCGAAGTACCGACGCGGCATGCCCTCCGTGCCCAGCCAGTGCTGCACGAGGAACGTGGTGTGGAAGCCGATCGTCGTCAGCCAGAAGTGCACCTTGCCGAGGCGCTCGTCGAGCATCCGGCCGAACATCTTCGGGAACCAGAAGTAGATGCCGGCGTACACCGCGTACACGATCGTGCCGAAGAGCACGTAGTGGAAGTGGGCCACCACGAAGTACGTGTCGGACACGTGGAAGTCGATCGGCGGGGCCGCGAGCAGCACGCCGGACAGACCACCGAAGAGGAACGTGACCAGGAAGCCCAGCGAGAACAGCATCGGCGTCTCGAAGGTCAGCTGGCCGCGCCACATGGTGCCGATCCAGTTGAAGAACTTGATACCGGTCGGGACCGCGATCAGGAAGCTCAGCAGGCTGAAGAACGGCAGCAGCACCTGGCCGGTGACGAACATGTGGTGCGCCCACACCGTCATCGACAAGGCCGCGATGCCCAGCGTCGCGCCGACCAGGCCCTTGTAGCCGAAGATCGGCTTGCGGGAGAAGACCGGGAAGATCTCGGAGACGATGCCGAAGAACGGCAGCGCCACGATGTACACCTCGGGGTGCCCGAAGAACCAGAACAGGTGCTGCCAGAGCATGGCCCCACCGGTCTCGGAGTCGAACACGTGCGCGCCGAGGATGCGGTCGGCGGCAAGCCCCGACAGGGCCGCGGCCAGGATCGGGAAGACCATCAGCACGAGGAGGCTGGTGACCAGCAGGTTCCACGTGAAGATCGGCATCCGGAACATCGTCATGCCCGGGGCGCGCAGGGTCAGGATGGTCGTGACCATGTTGACCGCGCCGAGGATCGTGCCCAGACCGGAGATGATCAGGCCGACGATCCACATGTCCGCGCCGGCACCCGGGGAGTGCGCGACGTCGGTCAGCGGGGAGTAGGCGAACCACCCGAAGTCGGCCGCGCCGTTCGGGGTGGCGAAACCCGCGACGACGATCGTGCCGCCGAACAGGTAGAGCCAGTAGGCGAACGCGTTCAGCCGGGGGAACGACACGTCGGGCGCGCCGATCTGCAACGGCACGATGTAGTTGCCGAAGGCGAACACGATCGGCGTCGCGAACAGCAACAGCATGATCGTGCCGTGCATCGTGAACGCCTGGTTGTACTGCTCCGCCGACAGGAACTGGCCACCGGGTTGGGCAAGCTCCGCGCGCATCAACAGGGCCAGGAAGCCGCCGATGATGAAGAACGCGAAGGCCGTGACCATGTACATGATCCCGATCTGCTTCGCGTCCGTGGTCCGGAGCAGCCGGGCGAACGCCGAACCCTTCACGCCCTGGTGCACTGGCCAGGGGCGGGTCACTATCGGCTTCGGCTCGACAGCAGTCACGATCTGTCCTCCATCGCTGCTGATGTACTGGCAGGCCAGAAATAGCCTGGCCGTATCCCGGACGCAGAATAGTCCTTCAGGGCGACTCCCACCCCAACGGGTGGCAAAAACGCGCCGAGAGATCGTGCGGCTACTCCAAGTCACACCCTACCCATGAGTAGGTAAGGAGGGTATGTTACCGACAAGTAGAGGAGGATGGATGTATGACGTGATCATCGTCGGGACCGGCTTCTCCGGGCTCGGCATGGCCATCGCCCTGAAGAAGGCCGGCCGGGACAACTTCGTGATCCTCGAGAAGGCCACCGACCTGGGCGGGACCTGGCGGGACAACACCTACCCCGGCTGCGCCTGCGACGTGCAGTCACACATGTACTCCTTCTCCTTCGAGCAGAACCCCGCCTGGACCAGGGCCTTCCCCCGGCAGGAGGAGATCTGGGACTACCTGCGCGCCACCTCCGACAAGTACGGCGTGACCCGGCACATCCGGTACGGGGCCGAGGTCACCGGGGCGACGTTCGCCGACGACCACTGGACGGTCACCCTCGCCGACGGGAAGACCGTGAAGGCCCGGGCCGTGGTGCTGGGGATCGGGGCGCTGCACCTGCCGTCGTACCCGAAGATCAAGGGTCTGGAGACCTTCGACGGCCGCGCCTTCCACTCGGCCGAGTGGGACCACGGGGTGGACCTGAAGGGCAAACGGGTCGCCGTGATCGGCACCGGGGCCAGCGCCGTCCAGTTCGTGCCCCGGCTCGCGGCCACGGCGGCGAAGGTCGACGTCTACCAGCGCACACCCCCGTGGATCATCCCCAAGGCCGACCGCAGGATCGGCCGCTGGGAACAGGCGCTCTACCGGGCGCTGCCCGCCGTCCAGAAGCTCTACCGCGGCACCATCTTCTGGCGGCTGGAGAGCAGGGCGCTCGGCTTCGTGCACCCCAGACTGATGGGCGTCGCCGCGATGGTCGCACGGGCCCACCTGCGCCGACAGGTGCCGTCCGCCGACCTGCGGGCCCGGTTGACCCCCGACTACACCATCGGCTGCAAGCGGATCCTGATCTCCAACGACTACTACCCGGCCCTCAACCGGCCGCACGTCGACCTGATCACCGACGGCATCTCGCACGTCACCCCGACCGGCATCGTCACCGAGGACGGCGAACACCGCGAGGTCGACGTCATCGTCTACGGCACCGGCTTCCACGTCACCGACGCCCTCAACGGCCAGCGGATCACCGGCAGGGACGGGCTCGACCTGGTCGACGCGTGGCGGGACGGCATCGAGACGTACCTCGGGATCGCCATCCACGGCTTCCCCAACGCGTTCGTGCTCCTCGGGCCGAACACCGGCCTCGGGCACAACTCCGTCGTATTCATGATCGAACAACAGGTCCGGTACGTGATGCAGGCCCTCGCGCTCCTCGACAACGCCGCCACCGTCGAGGTCCGACTGCCGGCCCAGCGCGCCTTCAACGACGAGATCCAGACCAAGCTGCGGTCCGCCGTGTGGAGTTCCGGCGGCTGTCGGAGCTGGTACCTCGACGAACACGGGGTCAACCGCAGCATCTGGCCCGGCTTCGCCTGGAGCTACCGCACCGCCACCCGCCGACTCAACCGCGCCCACTACGAGGTGAAACCATGATCTGCCTGATCACCGGCGGCGCGTCCGGCATCGGCCTGGCCCTCGCGACCGAACTCGTCGCGCGTGGCGCCCGGGTCGTCATCGCCGACATCTCCCCCGCCACCCACGTCGTCGCCTCCGCGTTGGGCTGCGACTCCGTCGAACTCGACGTCACCGACGCCGCAGCCGTCCAGACCGCCTACGCCGACGCCTGGGACCGGCACGGCCGGATCGACGTCGTCTTCAACAACGCCGGCATCGCCACCGGCGGCGTCGCCGAGGAACTCACCCTCGAACACTGGAACCGCACCATCGACGTCAACCTGCGCGGCGTGATCCACGGGGTGCACGCGGCGTACCCGCTGATGCTCGCGCAGGGGCACGGGCACATCGTCAACACCGCCTCCCTGGCCGGGCTCACCCCCGCGCCCCTGATGGCCCCCTACACGACCACCAAACACGCCGTAGTCGGCCTCAGCCTGGCGCTGCGGGCCGAAGCCGCACCCCGGGGGATCAGGGTCAGCGCCGTGTGCCCCAGCTTCGTCGACACCCCGCTGCTCGACAACGTCAACCCCGGCATGCCCGGCACCAGCATCGGCCGCGAGGTCAGAGCCAAGATCCCCGTTCCGTTGTACTCCGCGGAGAAACTCGCCCGCGACATCCTCCGAGGTGTGGCCCGCAACAAGGCGCTGATCGTGGCACCGTGGTCGGGGCGGGTGGCGTGGTGGGGAGCCCGCCTGGCGCCGGGGCTCGCGACGCGGATCTCGGGGCGACAGGTGAGCAGGCACAACGCCGGCCGGTAGCGCGTCCCGGAAGACGCGCACCGTCCCAGGATGCGGGCCTGGTCGGTTGCGGGATGGGCACGGCCGCGTCAACCGGGTGGCCCGAATCGTCCGCGCCTCCTAATGTGGACAGGACTCGATGACCGGGAGGCCTGATGCGGACGGCGGCGCGGACCACCGCGGTGACCGCCTGCCTGCTCGCCTTCGTCACCGTGTTCTACGCGAGCTCCACCGGCGACGACACCCTGCTGTGCCTCCTCGCCCCGCTCGCCGGGATCGGCGTCCTGGCCGTCGCCGCCGCCCGGCAGGCCGCCCAGCCCGGCGACGACATCCGGTTCGCCGTCCGGGAGAACCGGCTGTTCCAGGAGATCGAGGCCACCCGGGGCCGGGGCGAGGACCTGTTCCACCACACCCGGGCGAGCCTGTCGCTGTACCAGTTC
Organism: Longispora fulva; assembly: GCF_015751905.1. NCBI lineage: Bacteria > Bacillati > Actinomycetota > Actinomycetes > Micromonosporales > Micromonosporaceae > Longispora > Longispora fulva. The sequence goes on along the minus strand of NZ_JADOUF010000001.1, from coordinate 7,201,833 downwards.
GTGGAGTACCCGGACCCGATCCAACGCCGACAGCTCAGCCTCGCCCAGCTGCGCCGGTGCGAACAGCTCTTCGAGCGGCTGATGCGCCGGGCCGAGCTCACCGGCCAGCCGCACACGGCGGCAGGGCTGTTGACCCTGGTCACGGAGGCGGCGCGGACCGGGAGGCTGTGGCTGCTGGCCGACTGGGAGGACCCGCAGCTGGAGCGGGCCCTCGGGGACTATGTGCGGCGCGGGGAGCTGCGGCGGGCGGACGGCACCGAGGTCAGCTTCCGGGCCTGACCGGTCCACGGCCGCGCCGGCCCGGCCGGCCCGGCGAAGGACCAGGTCAGGTCGCCGGGACGCGGTGGGATTCCAGGTGCGCCATCATCGTCTGGTTCGCCGCCCAGCCGTCCGGGAACTTCACCGGCACGTTCAGCGCCACCGGCCCCGCCGCCGGATGCGCGTCGAGCAGCTCCGCGATCCCGGCCCGCGCCACGACCAGGCACGCGTGCCGGTGCCGGGACGTCAGCACGCACAGCCGGCCGGACTCCAGGTGAAACGCCGTCGCGTCCCGCCGCCCCGACAGCGGGTGCAGGACGATCGTCACGTCGTACTCGCGACCCTGGAGCCGGTTGGCCGTGTCCACCGTGACGGCCACTCCCCGGTCGGCGAGGGCCGCGCGGATCGCCGCCACCTGGTCGCGGTGCGCGGCCCCGATCGCGAGCCGCTCCGGTGTGAGGGGATACGCACCCTGCTCGGAGTGCCCGACGGCGCCGCGGGCCAGCAGACGGGCCGCGAGGTCGGCGACGGCGTCCACCGCCTCGGTGTCGGTGCGGACGGTGTGCCGGGCCGGGAGTTCGTACAGCGCCCAGCCGGTGTCGGCGGCCAGGTCGAGCGCGCGGTCGAGGGCGGAGCCTGAGCCGGGGCCGAGGTCCAGGCGCCGGTCGTCGGGGCCGGTGCCGGAGGTGAACCCCGTGAACGGGTAGAACGCCTCCGCGACGACCGGGGCCGCCGAGGTCGGCAGCCGCCAGGATACGGGCAACCGGTGCACCGGCAGCTCGGGGTTGTGCCGCAGCAGCACCGACACCGCGCTCTGCAACGGATCCCACGACAGCCCCGCCCAGCGCTCCGCCTCCACGGTGGAGAACGGGTCGAGCTGCCCCGGGTCGCCCACGAACAGCGCCCGCTCGAACCGGGGCGCGATCCGCAACAGGGCGTCAGACCTCATCTGGTACGCCTCGTCCACGATCGCCCACGGCCACGAACCCTCGGTCAACGTGCCCCACTTCGCGGCCGTCGCGATCGTGATCCGCGAGCCGTCGAGCTGGGCGACCTTCTGGCCGATGGTGACGTTGTCCCTGGTCACCCGGGCCGACGGCCGGTACGCCGACGAGGACAGCCTGCCGATCGACACCAGCGGATCCTTCGTCGCGAGCCGGTCGATCAGGTCGTCGACCTGCTCGTTGGTCTGCGCCACGATCATCAGGTCGCCCCGCAGGTGCAGGGCGGCGCGCACCACGAGGGTGGACTTGCCGGCCCCCGGCGGGGAGTCGACCACGACGCCCCGGTGCGCCGTCGAGTCCAGATCAGCCAGAATCGCCTCAACCACCGTGCGTCCACGGCGTCTCGTCGGGGAACGCCGCTGAACGCTGGAACGCCTCGCTCAGCGACGTGTACACCAGCTCCTCGCCCACCTCCGGCACGCTACCGGCCGCCGGGACCGCCCCGCGCCCCATGCCGCTGGTCAGCGTCAACACCACATTCAGGCCGTCGATCTCCGTGATCTCCGCAGCCTGCGCCCGGCGGGTCGGACTGGTCACGGTCCCGCTCAGGTGGACCGGCCGGTCCGTGGCC